>NZ_JBIAIG010000008.1:0-260289 GCF_042871235.1 Streptomyces sp. NPDC005931 | reverse complement strand
GAGCACCGCGCCGGACGACCGGCCGCCCGCAACCGCGACACCCAGGACGCCGACGCCCGGACCGGCCGTCCGGCCGCTCCCACCGCCCGCGACACCAAGGACGCCGAGGCCGAGACCGCCGACACCAAGGCGCGGGACGCCGAGACCCGAGACGCCACGGACGACGCTCCCGCGCGCACCGGTGACGACACCGACCGGGAGACCGAGCACCGCGCCGGACGACCGGCCGCCCGCAACCGCGACACCCAGGACGCCGACGCCCGGACCGGCCGTCCGGCCGCTCCCACCGCCCGCGACACCACGGACGGCGCTCCCGCGCGCACCGGGGCGAAGGCGGGCGCCTTGCGGCTGGCGGGCGCCGACCGCGACGCGAAGGACGCCGAGGCGGAGGCGGGGCGTCAGGACGGCGACGCGGCTCCGAAGGCGGGCAGCGACCGGGTGACCGACTCCCGCGCCGAGCGACCGGCGGCCGGACGCGGCGCCAGGGGCGCCGGGGCGGCGTCGCGGGATGCCGGTGGTGAGGTCCGTGACGCGGAGGCCGCTGACGGCACGTCGGCGGCCGACGGTGGTGACGGTGACGGCGGGCAGGCCGGTTCCTCCTCCGGTGCCGGTGCCCGTGCCTCGGGGGCGTCGCGGGGTCGGCCGGTTCGGTTCGCCAAGAAGCGCGGCGACCGAGCCTCCTCCGACGACGACCCGGCTCCCCAGACCGGTGCCCCCGTCGCCGACAAGCCCCCGGTCGACCAGGCCACAGCGGTCTTCCGGGCCCCGCGCCCCTCCGCGCCCCCCGTGGACCAGCCCACCACCATGCTCAAGCTCGGCGACGCGGCGAAGGCGCCCCGGGCGGGTGACGACGGCGCCGAGGCCCGGTCCGCGTCCGACGCCGCCTCCGGGGCGAAGTCCGACGCCGACACCGACTCGAGGGCCGGCTCCGAGCCCGGCTCCAAGCCCACGTCCGACGCCGGGAACGAGGCCGGTCCGAAGTCCGGCTCCGGGGCCAGGACCGACGCCGGATCCGAGCCCCGCACCGAAGCCGCGACCGAAGCCGAAACCGAAGCCGACGCCGAAGCCGACGCCGACGCCGGTTCCAAGGCCGAGTCCGTGTCCGAGCGGACCAGCAAGTTCGTCGCGCTCAAGGCGCTGGACGATCCCGAGACCCGTAGGCCGCCGGTGACGCCCGGTACCGAGGCGACCACCGCGCTCCGGGCCGTGACGCCCGCCGAGAGGCAGCCCGCGGACGCCACCACCGCGCTGCCGCAGATCGGGCCGGAGCGGACGACGCAGCAGCCGCTGCCGCCCAAGCCGCCGCTGGACCTGCTGGCCGAGCTGACCAACACCCCGCCGCCCCCGGACACCCCGCTGCGGACCGCCGTGCGGCGGGTCAAGATCTGGACGCCACTGGTCCTGCTGCTGGTGATCGTCTTCGCGGTCGTGCAGAACATGCGCCCGCTCCCCGCGCCCACCCTCGACCTCACCGCCCGTGACAGCTTCACCTTCGAGGGCAGCCGCGTGGACATCCCGTGGCCGTCGGACGGACAGGCCGCGCTCGACGTGCAGGGCATCGGCACCTTCGGCTCCTCCGGCGAGCAGAAGCCCGTGCCGATCGCCAGTGTCGCCAAGGTCATGACCGCCTACCTGATCCTGCGCGACCACCCGCTCAAGAGCGGTGCCGAGGGGCCGACGATCGACATCGACGCCACGGCCGAGAAGCAGTCCGACGCGGGCCAGGAGTCGACCGTCAAGGTCACCGCCGGTGACAAGATCTCCCAGCGGGAGGCGATCGAGAGCATCCTGATCGCGTCCGCGAACAACGTGGCGCGGCTGCTCGCCCGGTGGGACGCCGGGTCCGAGAAGGCGTTCGTCGGGAAGATGAACGACGCCGCGAAGGACCTCGGCATGACCAACACGACGTACACCGACCCCTCGGGCCTGAACAACACCACCGTGAGCACCGCCGTGGACCAGGTGAAGCTCGCCAGGGCCGCGATGAAGCAGCCCGCGTTCCGCGAGGTCGCCGCGATGATGTCGTACGACGACTACAAGGGCGTCAACCACCCCAACTGGAACCAGCTGGTCGGCCACAACAACGTGGTCGGCATCAAGACCGGCACCACCACCTCCGCGCTCGGCAACCTCGTGTTCGCCGCGAAGAAGGAGGTCGGCGGCGAGACCCGCACCGTCGTGGGCGCCGTGGTCCGCCAGCCCCCCGGCGGCGCGGACAACACGATCCTCGCCGGTGCCCTCTCGGCCGGAGACAAGCTGATCCGGGCCGCGCAGGACGCCCTGGAGTCGGCGACGATCCTGAAGAAGGGCACCGTCGTCGGGTACGCGGACGACGGCCTCGGCGGCCGTACGCCGGTCGTCGTGACCGAGGACGTGCGGGCCGTCGGCTGGGCGGGGCTGTCGGTGAAGCTGACGTTCGCCGCGGACGATCTGCCGCACAGCGCCGAGGCGGGCACGAAGGTGGGCACGCTCACCGTGGGCGACGGCACCAGCAGCGCGGTGAAGGTCCCGGTGGCCCTGCAGGACGACCTCGTCGAGCCCGGCTTCGCGGACAGGCTGACGCGTATCGCCTGAGCCGTGGGCCCGTCCCTCCCGGCACCGTCCGGCGCCCCGTCCGATCCCGCCCGAGCCCGGCGGATCGGGCGGGGCGCCGCCGCGTTCGAAGCCGGAGAGGTCCGCGAGGTGCTTTTCCCTGGAGCACTGCAAGGACAGGAGCGGGTTCCGGCACGAGGGCCCCGTGGCCGTCGTGAACGCCCCCCCGCTGGAGCCGCTCCCCTCCCCCTCGGCCCGTGAGATCCAGGTTGGCCCCCGCCGATGTGCGCTGCAAGGAGAAGACCGGGGTCGTGGCCGTCCGGTCCGACGCGGAGACGAGGGTTCAGCGCGAGGTCACCGAGTCCGGCGCCGCTTCCTTCCGCGCCCTTGAGGCGATGTCCCGGCGAACGTGGTCGGCGTTGGCCCGCCGGGTCCTCGAGCCCGCTCCCCGAGGGGTCCCTCAGCCCGCTCCCCGGGCGGCGCCGACGCCGCCCGGGCCGCCGACGCCGGGTGCGCCGGGCCCCCGCGTCACTGCTCCGTCTTCTCGCACTCCAGCGGCTTCTCGCGGGACGGTCCGCCGTACAGGGAGCTGATCCGGACGTTGCCCGCCTCCTGGACCGTCAGCCGGGTGAACTCGCCCTCGTCGGTCAGGCAGCCGTTGTCCGCCCAGAGCCAGGGCGAGTAGGCGATCCGCACGGTGACCGTGCCGGGCCGCGGCATGTGGACGACGAGGTTGGCGCCGTCGGAACTCGTCACCGTGGCGGGCCGGTCGACGAGCGGGGTCGCGTTCTTCACCCGGTAGATCTTCCAGTTGGTGTCCTCCCACACCAGGTCCAGATAGTCCGGCTCGCTGGTCACCAGCGCGTGTTCCAGCTTGGCGGGGCCGTCCGGCTCACCGTTGACGAGGACGACGAAGCCCACGGCCCACTGGGAGAGCCAGGCACGGTAGGCCTGGGAGGTGAAGGTGCCCTCGGGCACCTCGGTGCCGCTGTGCCCCTCGTAGAAGAGACGGCCGCGCTCCACGTCGGCCTGACGGTTCCAGCCGCGCGCCATGTTGATGTACGGGGCGAGGATGGCGGCCTCGCGATGGTCGCGGGCCGGGACCACCTCGACCCTCGTCTTCCAGGCGTCCAGCCGCTCGAGCTCGTTGACGACACCGTCCGTCTTGACGGCCCACTCGGGCACCTTGGTGTTGGTGACTATGTCGGCGATCGTCTTGCCGGACAGCCAGGTCAGGGACAGGGCCAGAGCCACCGCGCACCCCAGTTTCCGCTGCTTGGGCGTGAGCCGGGCGAGTGAGTACCGGACGGCCGCCGTGGCGTCCGCGTCCTGCGTACGGCCGTCTCCCGTACGGGCGTTCTCCGTGCGGGCGTCCTCCGTGTGGGCGTCCTCCGCTCGGTCGTCGTCCGTTCGGCCGTCCTCGGCCCCGCCGTCCCCCCGGTACATCACGAGGGCGAGCAGGGCGGCGGGTGCCGCCAGTTCCGTGAGCCGTTCGACGTTCGTGCCGATCGGCGACGAGATCAGGTAGCAGAGCACCACTCCGAGCGCGTACACGCCGGCGCTGTACCGCAGCAGCCGCCACGCGCTCGGCGCGGCCAGGATGATCACCGCGCACAGCACGACGGGCGGCCATATCCGCCCGAACGACATGGGCTGCTCGCCCTCGAAGGGGAAGAGCAGCGTGGTGGTGGCGACCACGGCGACCGGCGGCACGAGCAGCGCGAGAGCACGGCCCCACTCCCGCATCAGCAGATAACCGGCTCCCACCACCAGGACGAACAGCCCGGCGACCGGGCTCCCCATCGTGGCCAACGTCGTCGCCACGGCCGCCGCCGTGAGGTGCCGCCCGGCGCGTCCGCTGACCGCCGCCAGCACGGCTCCCATCGCGAAGGCACAGCCGAGCACGAAGGTGGAGCGCCCGGACACCACTTGGCACCACAGCGAGAACATCACCGCCAGGGCGGGCCACACGGGTCTGCGCACACCGGTGCGGGTCACCACCGCACCCGCCAGCCACGACGCCGCGAGCCCCGACAGCAGGGTGACGGGCACCACTCCCAGGGCCGCCATCAGGTACGGCGACATCACGCTGTAGTTCGCGGTGTGCAGTCCGCCGTACCAGAACAGGTTGTAGGCGTAGCCCGGATACATCCGCGCGAACTCGGCCCAGGCGACCTGGGCCGCCAGGTCGCCACCACCGGTCGCGAACACCGACCACCACACGCCGTAGAGCGGCAGGGCACAGGCCAGAACGGTGAGCGGGACCCGGTGGCGCTCGTGCCAGGACTGTCCGTCCCGAGCGGGTTTCTCGCGCAGGACAGGGCGGTGCGGGCTCAGCTCGGCGAAGGCCACTGCGGCTATCCATTCGACTCGTACGGGCGGGTCTCGCTCTCATGTAGACGCTAATCGACCACCGCACGTTGGCAGCACGGACCCCGGGGTGCGCGGGATCGCTGTCGGGGGACACACCCTCTTAGTCACATAGGTGAATTGGAGTCACCATAGCGAACCCCACTGTCGGTGTTCACCGATGTCTCGCTCAACCAGAGCATCCTCATCACCGGTGTGGCACCGGTGCGGTCACGGGCATCCACTGCACGATCGACGGCCTGCTGGGCCGACGCGCTCACCGAACTCGGCCAGTTCGTCAGCCAGTTGCTCGCGTTGGCGTGCTCAGGGCGGGGCGTACGCGGCGCGGCGCCTGCTCACGGCGGGGCGTGCGCCGGTTCAGGTGCCGCGCGGATAGCGGGTGAGCCAGGCCGGGGACGAGCCGGTGGGGCCGTGCAGGGCCGGTCCCTGGGTCATCTCCATGGCGAAGTCGTCGGCCAGTTCCAGGATGGTGGGGCGGCCCTCCAGCTCGGCCAGCCAGGCCGGCGGGAGGGCCGTTTCGCCGTGCAGGGCGCCGAGCAGTCCGCCGGTCAGGGCGGCCGTCGCGGCGCTCGGGCCGTCGTGGTTGACGGCGAGGCGCAGACCGTGCCGCACGTCCTCCCCGACCATCGCGCAGTACACGGCGGCGGCCACGAGCCCCTCGGCGGTCGCCTCCCCGGCCAGCCCGGTCACCCGGTCCGACGTGGGAACGCCCTGCCGTACCGCAGCCAGCGCGTACTGGAGGGCGCCCGACACCGGCTCGTGCCCGGGCCGGGCCGCCAGCAGCGCGAGCGCCCGCTGCACCGCCGCGTCGAGGCCGTCACCCCGGGCCAGGGCGTGCACGGTCACCGCGTACGCGCCCGCCGCGAGGCAGGCGGCCGGGTGGCCGTGGGTCTGCGCCGCGCACTCCACCGCGAGCTGGTCGACGAGCTGCGGCTCCCAGCCGACGAGCAGCCCGAACGGGGCGGAACGCACGGCGGCCTCCGGCCCGCGCTCCCGCGGGTTCTTCGGCGCCTGAGGCGTGCCCATGGTCTCGTCGCCCAGCCCCAGCAGCAGCGCGCGGGTCGGAGCGCGACGGGCGTACAGCCACTCCTCGCGGGCCAGCCAGCCGTCGTCCTTGCGGCGCTCGTCCGGGCCCCAGTCGCGCTGCGTGGCCGCCCACCGCAGATACGCCCGGTGCAGATCGGTGGGCGGATGCCAGACGCCGGTGTCGCGCCGGACCTGGGCGCGGATCAGACCGTCGACGGAGAAGAGGGTGAGCTGGGTCAGGTGGGTGACGGCTCCGCGTCTGCCGTAGGCGGGGGCCAGGTCGACGACGCCGTCGGGGCCGTGCGCCTCCCGGATGCCGTCGAGGCCCACGGCGTCGACCGGGGTGCCCAGCGCATCCCCGACGGCCACGCCCAGCAGCGTGCCGCGCACCCTGCTGCGGAAGTCCTGCTGCTCGGTACGGCCCCAGACGGCGCCGGCTGTCGCACCCACCTAGACCTCCCGAGGCACCGTCCGCACGTACGACGTTCAGCACTGTATTCGAATGGCGACGGTGGGTTCCGCCCTTCCCCGCCCGCGGTCCGCCCCTTCCCGCCCAGCGGTCGGTGCGACCTTGGTGGGAAGGGGCGGAAACACCCGGTTCCGGCCGTGCCGGCGTGGGTGCGGGCGCGCCGACGACAGCTCCGTGCGCGGCGTGGTCAGGAGGCGGTGGGAGCCACCGCTTCGAGGCCGCGGGCGGCGACGAGCCGTGCGCTGCCGTCGGCCAGTCGGTAGGACAGGCCCACCACGCCGAGGCGGCCGTCGGCCACCCGGTCGGCCAGGACGCGGGAGCGTTCGAGCAGGAGGTCCACGGTGTGCTCGATGTGCTCGGCCAGGATCTCGTCGGGCGTCTCCCGCCCGGCCGCGCGGGCTGCCAGCACGCTCGGGGTCACCCGTTCGACGACGTCACGGACGAAGCCGCCCGGCGTCCGCCCGTCCTCCAGGGCCGAGCAGGCCGCGGCGACGGCGCCGCACGAGTCGTGGCCGAGGACGACGACCAGTGGCGCGTTGAGGACGCTCACGCCGAACTCGATGCTGCCGAGCACTTCCGTACCGGCGACGTGCCCGGCGGTGCGCACCACGAACAGGTCGCCCAGGCCGCGGTCGAAGATGATCTCGGCCGCCAGCCGGGAGTCGGAGCACCCGAACAGCACGGCGAAGGGCTGCTGTGACGGTGCCGTCTCGGCGCGGCGGGTGGAGTCCTGGTTGGGATGCTCGGGGGAGCCGGCGACGAAGCGCTGGTTACCGGCCAGCAGCAGGTCCAGGGCGTCGCGGGGCGTCGGAGTCCTGATCTCGGTCATACCCGCAGCCTAGGACGCGGGACCGGCCGCCGCCCCATCTGGTCCGGCCTCGGAGCTACGGAAGAGCCCCGAGGGCGGACCGCCGGAGGCGGGTCGTCGGGGCCTTCGCGCGGGGGCTGGTCGACGAGGGCGGCGGGAAGAGCGGGGGCGGCTCGACGGGGCGGGGCGAGGTGGGGATGGGGGTGGGGGTGGTCCGGAGCGGAGGTCATGACGGCCCTTGCGGTCGGTGCCGGCCGCCGCCGGCGGGCGCGGGATCGCTGGGCGCGGGATCGTTGGGCGCGGCGCCCGTGCCGGTGTCGCTCTCGCGCGTGGTGTCGCCGCCGGTGTCGCCGTTCCGGCCGCGGGTGGCCAGGAGGGACCAGCCGATGGACACGGTGATGGTGGCGACGATGACGCCGAGGGTGAGGGGGATGGGCAGCTTGCCCACGGGGGTCTCGGACAGGATGAGCTTGACGCCGGCGAAGGCGAGCAGGACCGCGAGGCCGTAGTGGAGGTAGGTGAAGCGGCGCAGCAGTCCGGCGAGGCAGAAGTACAGGCTGCGCAGGCCGAGGACGGCGAAGGCGTTGGCGGTCCACACGATGAAGGTGTTGGTGGTGATGGCGAGGATCGCGGCGACGGAGTCGACGGCGAAGATCAGGTCGGTGGCCTCGATGGCGACCAGCGCCACGAACAGCAGGGTGGCCACCCGGCGTCCGCCGATCCTCGTGAAGAAGCGGCCGCCGTGGTACGTCGGGTCGGTGGGGACGATCCTCTTGACCAGGCGGACGACGATGTTGCGGTCGGGGTGGACCTCCTCGTCCTTGGAGACGGCCATCTTGTAGCCGGTCCAGATCAGGAACGCACCGAACAGGTAGGCGGTCCAGAAGAACAGCTGGAGCAGTTCCGCGCCGACGAAGATGAACACCAGCCGGAAGGCCAGGGCACCGAGGACCCCCCAGAACAGGACTTTGTGCTGGTAGGCGTCGGGCACGGCGAAGAAGGAGAAGACCAGCGCGAAGACGAAGACGTTGTCGATCGACAGCGCCTTCTCGATCAGGTAGCCGGCGTAATAGGTGGAGGAGACCTCGCCACCCTGCCAGACCAGCAGGACCAGGCCGAAGGCGAGGCCGACGGCGATCCAGACACCGGACCAGACGGCTGCTTCCCTGAAACCGATCACGTGGTTGTCACGGTGGGCGATGAGGTCGACGGCGAGCATGACGGCGATCACCAGGGTGACCGCGGCCCACGCCCACAGCGGGACGGTGAACGACAGTTCGGTCATGAAGGGTCGGCTTCCTCGGGCGAAGAGGTCGGAGGGACGGAGACGGGCGGGGGGCGGTTGCCGGGCCCCGGCACATGCGGAGGGCAGCCGGGCCCGGGCCGCCGGTTCACACAGGCGCTCACCTCCTTGGTCATGCGGGTCGCCGGGCGGTGGCCGAGCGGCGGCGCGGGCGCGTCGCGAGGGCGACGCAGAGTCCGCCGACGGTCAGGTCCACTGCGGCGAGCAGCCACCACGGCGCCAGGGCCGTCAGGCCGTCCATCACTCCTCCCCGGAGTGGGCGGGGGCCGTCGCGCGGCGGTCGGCCATCGTCGGGACGTTGCGCACGGAGCTCGGGGACGGACCGGCCGCGCCCGGACCGGCACCCGCCGGCAGTGGCGGGGGGTTGCGGCGTGCGGCGGGGTGGCCCGCGGCGTCCATCACGGCGAGGTCGTCGGGCGGATGGGTCACTCGTGCGGTCACCGGGTGCGGCAGGGAGAGGGGCAGGGACGGGGTGCCGGTGGGGGCGGCGCGGGTCGGGGTCGGGGCGAGCATCGGAACCCCCCTTTCAGCGGGGCCGGAGAGCGGGGCGGATGTGTCCAGCGTCACCCGGCGCCCGATTCGCGTCAAGAGTTACGCGAAAATCTTTTCGTCTTTTCAGTTTCGTGAAATGACATTGGCCGGACGAAGCTCGGTTCGTACGATGGAGGTCATGACTCAGCCCTCCACGCGCGGCGATCACTGGACGTTCCTGACCAACCACGCCCGCGTCCTGATCGCTCTCGCCCAGGATCCTGACGCACGCGGGCGTGACGTCGCCGACCGGATCGGCATCACCGAACGCGCCGTGCAGCTGATCGTCGCCGACCTGGAAGCGGCCGGATACCTCACCCGGACCCGCGTCGGCCGCCGCAACCGGTACACCATCGACCCCACCGTGGCCCTGCGCCATCCCGCCGAGGCCGACCACCCGGTCGGCGACCTGCTGGCCACCTTCCTGCACCGCGAGGACTCTCCCGCCGACGAGGCGGAGCCCGCCGCCTCCCCCCTGCTGCCCGGTGGCAGGCAGCAGCGCGAGCGCGCGTGACAGGGGCGTGAGCGGCCTGCCTTCCGCGCCTCGACGCCCCCTCCGGCGCCGCTTCACGACGCACCGATTCTGGCTCGATGCATACGGGGCAGGGCAGTTGGTACGGGGAAGGGAACCGGCATGGCCACCACCACCCCTCGCGGCGCGCTGCCCCTCGCGGTCACGCTGCTCACCGCCTCCGTGGCGCTCTACATGGCGCTGGTCGCCTTCGGCAACATCACGGACTTCGGCACCAACCAGCAGTTCGTCCGCCACGTTCTGGCCATGGACACCACGTTCAAGGACGACGACCTGATGTGGCGGGCCGTCACCGACGAGCGACTGCAGGACGCGGCCTACGTCGCGATCATCGTGTGGGAGACCCTGTCCGCGCTGGTCCTGGTGTACGGCACCTGGCTCCGGACCCGCCACGACCACGCCCGCGCCCGCCGCGTCACCACCTACGGCCTGCTGATGGTCATGCTCCTCTTCGGCGCCGGGTTCCTCGCCATCGGCGGCGAGTGGTTCGCGATGTGGCAGTCGGAGGACTGGAACGGCCTGGACGCGGCGACCCGGGTGTTCGTCTTCAGCGGGATCGTCCTGCTGGTCAACCACCTGCCGGGAGACGGGAGGGGGCGAACGGACCCGGGGTGAGCACACCGGTGTCCGGCGGGCCCGGGCCGAGCACACCGGCATCCGGACGGTCCGGGGTCGGCCGTTCGCCGACCCGGCGGCGTCAGGTGCGGACGCGCCCCTGGACGATCGGTTCCAAGCTGTCAGTGATCGTGGGCCGTTGAGGTGAAGCCGAGCATGGCCTGCATCATCGCCATTGTGACCAGTTCGGCGTCGGGAGCCGCGGGGTGATCCCCACGGCCGGCCGCCATGGCGCGGGATGCGGAGACGCCTTCAGCAGGTCGTCGGTCTTCACATGAAGTGCGGTCGCGAGGGTGTCCAACTCTGTCATCACACACTGACGTTGGACGCCCCCATACGCGCAGCCGATGCCGTGGAATCGGTCACCTAATATCCCGTGTCATGGCGATGTTCGTGCACGTGACCTCAGCGGCGAACGTACCGCGCATCCGGCGGTCCGGGATCCGGGCGGCCAGCCACGGACAGGGCAGCGCGCGGGGGGTCTACTGCTTCCCGGTCCTGCCGTCGTACACCCTCACCCACCAATGGCTGCGCGAGCTGGCCCGTTTCGGCAGCCGGGGCGGGCTTGTGGCAGTCCACCTGCGACTCGACGACGCCCAGGACGTGCTGGTCGGACGCTATACCGACCGGGCGCGGGATGCCCAGACCACCGTTTCTGCGTCAGAGGCAGTGCGGCGGATCGCGGCACTGGAGGACCCGCGCGGGTGGGAGGTGTTCGTCCCCCGGGCGATCCGGCCGCGTGAAGTGCACCGGGTCCGCACCGCGCCGCAGGTGGCGGGCTGGCGGTACCTGCCGGACGCACACGGTGTGCGCCCCTGCACCTGTTTCGGGTGCCGCGTGCGCGGCGGGTACGGGGCGCGGCGCCTGCGCGAGCGGTTGCCGCATCCGCTGGATGGTCCGCCGCCACCCGTCAAGGTGCTGCTCGCTCGCGTCGCAGCCGGTGACCCCGGGGACCCAGCCGCGCTGCGGGAGGCACTGCACTGGTTCGGAATGCGTCGGCGCGGCCCGCTCGCCCAGTTGAGCCGCCTCGCCACCCACCCCGACCCCGAGGTGCGGGAGGGGCTGGTGTGGGCGGTCGCCCATTGGTCCACCCCAGGGGTCACCGACCTGCTCGACGGCCTTGCCGACGACCCGCACTCAAACGTCCGGGAGGCAGTGGAAGCAGCCCGCGATCCGCAATGACCACCGACCCCCTGGAACAGATCATCTAGTCGACCACCCGTACCGTCGTGCCCGCCGTCGCGAAAGCCCACAGGGAGCCGCCGGCCTGCTGGGACAGGCGGATGCCGCCGGTCTGCTTGCCGGCGGCGGGCGGGGGCGAGGAGCCGTCGACGGCGTTGGAGAAGGCGATGGAGACGCCGGACTTCACGGCGAAGTAGACGACGTGCTCGACCTGGACGCCGTCGCTGCCGGTCGTGGCCTGTGTGCGGGTGCCGACCGTGTAGCTGCCGGTGTCCGGAGCGACCGTTCCCGGCCACACCGTGAAGGAGTGGCGGGGGGCGTCGCTCGCGTCGACCAGCCACACGCGCTTCTGGCCGAGGGAGTAGACGATGCGGCGGCCGGTCCCGGAGTCGTCCGGCACCGCCACCGGCCCCGTCTCCTTCGGTGCCGTGGACGGACGCGCGTCCGCCGGTGCCGAGGCGCTCGGCCGGCTCGTGGACGCGGTGGGCTTCGTCCCCTGGTCGGCCTGTACGGCCAGGACGACCACCGCGGCTATCGCCCCCGTGGTCAGCCCGGTCACCCAGGCCCACGAGGGAAGACGGGCTGGCACCGGTACGCATCTCCTCGGTCTGCGGAGTCTCTCCGATCCCCGGCACCGGGATCTCCGGCATCGGGATCCCCGGCATGAGGGGTCGGATCATCGTACTGCCCGTGCCGGCCTCGGCCCGCTGCCGCCCGTCTCCCCGGGCCACCGGCACCGCCCGGCTCCGCGCCCCCTCAGTCCAGTACCGGCAGCAGTTCGGGCAGGTGGCCGTCCGATGCCTCCGCCGTCCGCCGTCGCTCCTCCGGGACGTCCCCGTACAGCGTCGTCCGGGGTCTCGCCGGGCGGCCGGCCGCCTCCGCGATCGCGATCAGGTCCCGGACCGACTTGTAGGAGCCGTAGGAGGAGCCGGCCATCCTGGAGATCGTCTCCTCCATCAGCGTGCCGCCGAGGTCGTTCGCACCGGAGCGGAGCATCTCCGCCGCGCCCTCCGCGCCCAGTTTCACCCAGCTCGTCTGGATGTTGGGGATGTGCGGGTGCAGCAGCAGTCTCGCCATCGCCGTCACCGCGCGGTTGTCGCGGACGGTCGGGCCGGGCCGCGCGATCCCCGCCAGGTACACCGGCGCGTTGGTGTGCACGAACGGCAGCGTGACGAACTCCGTGAAGCCGCCCGTGCGCTGCTGGATGCGGGCCAGTGTGCGCAGGTGGCCGAGCCAGTGGCGGGGCTGGTCGACGTGGCCGTACATCATCGTGGACGACGAGCGGATGCCCAGCCCGTGGGCCGTGGTGATCACCTCGATCCAGGTGGCCGCGGGCAGCTTGCCCTTGGTCAGGATCCAGCGCACCTCGTCGTCGAGGATCTCCGCCGCCGTGCCCGGGACGGTGTCCAGGCCCGCCTCCTTGGCGGCCGTCAGCCACTCCCTGACGGGCATCCCCGTGCGTGCCGCCCCGTTGACCACCTCCATCGGCGAGAAGGCGTGCACATGCATGCCGGGGACGCGTTCCTTCACCGCCCGCGCGATGTCGAAGTACGCGGTGCCCGGCAGGTCGGGGTGGATACCGCCCTGCATGCACACCTCCACCGCGCCGACGTCCCACGCCTGCTGGGCGCGGTCGGCCACCTGGTCCAGCGACAGCGTGTACGCGTCGGCGTCCGTGCGGCGCTGCGCGAAGGCGCAGAAGCGGCAGCCGGTGTAGCAGACGTTGGTGAAGTTGATGTTGCGCGTGACGATGTAGGTCACGTCGTCGCCGACCGCCGACCTGCGGACGTCGTCGGCCACCCGGCACAGCGCGTCCAGCGCCGGACCGTCCGCGTGCAGCAGCGCCAGTGCCTCCCCGTCCGTCAGCGCGGTGGGGTCGTCGGCCGCCGTGCGCAGGGCCGCGCGCACATCGGTGTCGATGCGCTCGGGCGCCATGCCGGGGGCGGCGGCCTCGCGCAGCGCCTCCCAGTCGCCGTACACCTCGTCGAAGTCGCCGCGGCGGTCCGCGGTGCGGCCCTCGGTGTCGATGGTCGCGTGCAGATCGGTGCGGCCGCCGGCGGTGAACGCCTCGTCCTGCTCCTGCCACGGACGGCCCTCGACCACCGCGTCCTCGCGCGCCAGGCCGGTCTCCGGGTCGGCGAGCGCCGCCACGTGCGGGCGCAGCCGCGGGTCCAGCCAGGGCTCGCCGCGCCGGACGAACTCCGGGTAGACGCAGAGGCGTTCGCGCAGTTCGAAGCCGGCCGCCCGGGATTTCCGGGCCAGTTCCTCGATCTGCGGCCAGGGGCGCTCGGGATTGACGTGGTCGATGGTCAGCGGGGAGACCCCGCCCCAGTCGTCGATGCCGGCCGCGATCAGCCGCTCGTACTCGGCGTCGACGAGGTTCGGCGGGGCCTGGAGGCAGGCGGACGGTCCGAGGACGTGCCGGGCGACGGCGACCGTGGCGACCAGGTCGTCCAGTTCCGCGTCCGGCATCCCGCGCATCGCCGTGTCCGGCTTGGCGCGGAAGTTCTGGATGATCAGCTCCTGGATGCCGTGGTGGGCGCGGGAGACGCGGCGCAGCGCGAACAGCGACTCGGCGCGCTCCTCGTGGGTCTCGCCGATGCCGATCAGGATCCCCGAGGTGAAGGGGACGGAGGAGCGCCCGGCGTCCTCCAGCACCCGCAGCCGCACGGCCGGTTCCTTGTCCGGGGAGCCGTGGTGCGGGCCGCCGGGCTCCGACCAGAGCCGGGTCGCGGTCGTCTCCAGCATCATGCCCATCGACGGTGCGACGGGCTTGAGCCGCTGGAAGTCGGTCCACGTCAGGACGCCCGGGTTGAGGTGGGGCAGCAGGCCCGTCTCCTCCAGGATCCGGATCGAGATCGCGCGGACGTAGGCGATCGTGTCGTCGTAGCCGTGCGCGTCCAGCCACTCGCGCGCCTCGGGCCAGCGGTCCTCGGGCTTGTCGCCGAGGGTGATGAGGGCTTCCTTGCAGCCGAGGGCGGCGCCCTTGCGGGCGATGTCCAGCACCTCGTCCGGCGACATGAACATCCCGTGCCCGGCCCGGCGCAGCTTGCCGGGCACGGTGACGAACGTGCAGTAGTGGCACTTGTCCCGGCACAGCCGGGTCAGCGGGACGAAGACGCTCTTCGAGTACGTGATGACGCCGGGCCGACCCGCCGCCTCGAGCCCCGCGTCCCGGATCCGGGCGGCGGACGCGGCCAGGTCCCGCAACCGCTCGCCGCGGGCCTGGAGCAGGACCGCCGCCTCGGCGACGTCCAGGGAGACGCCGTCCCGGGCGCGCTTGAGGGCGCGACGCATGGAGTTCTCGGTGGGGCCGGTTCCGGAGGTCGCGGAAGTCGTCATCCCTTGAGCATACGTTCGGGTTGATCAGGACAAATGATCAGGACAAAGAGGGACCGTTCCGACCTTCCGGGACGCCCGTTCACCCGGCCTCGCCGTCGCTCTCCAGGTACGGCAGGCAGGCGTCCAGCGCCCGCAGCACCTCCGCCTCCCCGGCCGCCGGCACCTGCACCACCACCTCCTCGATCCCGAGCCCGGCGAAGTGGCCGAGCTTTCCCGGGGTGGGACGGACGGCGTACGGCACGACCTGGGGGCCGCCGGGACCTCGGCCGGCCTCGGCCCACGCGGCGCGCAGCACCGGCAGGGAGTCGGACAGACCGCGCCCGCCGACGGGCAGCCACCCGTCGGCGTACTCGCAGATGTGGGCGAACAGTTTCGGTCCGGCCGCCCCGCCGATCAGCGTGCGCGGGCCGACGAGCGGACCGCGCGGCCCGCGCACCGGCTTGGGGTGGGCCCGACTGGCCCGCACGCCGCCGAACTCCCCGGCATAGGCGGTCGGTTCCTCCGACCACAGAGCACGCATCAGCGCCATCCGGTCCCGGACCAGTTCGCGCCGCGTCGCCCACTCGACACCGTGGTCGGCCGCCTCCTCGACGTTCCAGCCGAATCCGATGCCGAACGTGAACCGGCCGCCGGAGAGATGGTCCAGCGTCGCGACCCGCTTGGCCAGGGCGATCGGATCGTGCTGCGCGACGAGCGTGATACCGGTGCCGAGTTCCAGCCGTTCGGTCACCGCGGCCGCCTGGGCGAGGGCGACGAACGGGTCCAGGCTGCGGCCGTACTCGGGGGGCAGGGGTCCGCCCGCGGGGTGGAGGGTGGTCCGCTCGACCGGGATGTGCGTGTGCTCGGGCAGGTACAGCCCGGCGAAGCCGCGCTGCTCCAGTTCACGGGCGAGCCGGACCGGGGTGATCGTCTCGTCGGTGAGGAAGATCGTGACGGCGATGCGCATGGCTCCTCTCTACCGGCACGAGCCGCACCTGTCGACACCGACCGGTCGGACCGGCGGCCGGCGAAAGCCGTCCACGGACCGTCGGCGCACCACCCCGGCCCCCATTTCCCTTTTTCCGCCGACGAGTTCACCCGCCCGCTGCGAAGGTGGCGGGGACGCCCCCGAGCACCGCCGAGCACCACACCGCGCACGAGGGCATCCGCGCCAAACGCTCCCGCGTCGCCGAGTCGGCGCGGATCTCCCTCGTGTCCGGCGCGTCCGGCGGGCGCGGGGCACAGGCCGGGCCGGCGCGGCCAGCAAACCCCCTCCCGGCCCCTCCCGGCCCCTCCCGGTCCCCCACCGGCCGCCGTTAGGCTCACGGCACCATGACGCCGCACACACCGCCCACACCACCCGCGCCCCAGCCGCCACCGCACGCCGAGCGCAAGTACCGGGTCGTCACCGCCTTCCAGCGGCGGCTCAACCTCCTCATGCGCCGGCTGCCGCTCCAGACCCTGCTGGAGACCCGGGGCCGGGTCTCCGGGCTGCCGCGTCGCACCCCGGTGGGCGGCCGGCGGGTCGGGGACTGCTTCTGGCTGGTGTCGGAGTTCGGCGAGCGGTCCCAGTACGTGCGCAACATCAAGGCGGACCCACGGGTGCGGGTACGCATCCGCGGCCGGTGGCACACCGGCACCGCCCGCCTCCTGCCCGGCGACGACCCCGTCGCCCGCCTGCGCACCCTGCCCCGCCTGAACAGCGCCGCCGTGCGGGCGGTCGGGGCGGGCCTGCTGACGGTACGGGTCGACCTGGACCGCACGGGCGGGACGCCGCGCCGCACCACCTGACGTCGCGTCATGAGGGCCTGTCCGCGGCGTCGTCCGACGACCTCGGTACGGAAGGCAGGCGGAAGATGTGGAGGCCCTGTGGGGGCCCGCCCACCCCGTGTGATCGCCGTCTCGCACGGCTGACGCATCTGCCGTGAACAAGGCAAACTGGCCTGGTTGCCCAGGACGCTTAGGAGACTGCATGGACGGTGTACCGCGAGTACCGGAGCAGCGGCGCCCCGGCTCCTCGGCGGAGCCCGCGGCGCTGCGCTTCAGCGTGCTCGGACCGGTGCGCGCCTGGCGGGGCGACGAACCGGTCACCACCGGTTCGCCCCAGCAACGCGCCCTGCTCGCAGCCCTTTTGCTGCGCGAGGGACGCACGGCCACGGCGGCCGAACTGATCGACGCCCTGTGGGGCGAGGAGCCGCCCCAGCAGGCACTGGCGGCGGTCCGCACGTACGCCTCGCGGCTGCGGAAGGTGCTGGACCCGGGGGTCCTGGTCAGCGAGTCCGGCGGGTACGCGGTGCGCGGGCTCGGCGAGGGCGCACTGGATCTCGCAGTCGCGCAGGAGCACGCCGCGGAGGCGGAGAAGGCGAGGAACACCGGGGACCTGTGCCACGCCCGCGAGGTGCTGACCCGGGCCCTGTCCCTGTGGGACGGGGAGACGCTGGCCGGCGTGCCGGGCCCGTACGCGCAGGCGCAGCGCGCCCGCCTGGAGGAGTGGCGCCTGCAACTGCTGGAGTCCAGGCTGGACATGGACCTGGAGCGGGGCAACCATGCCGAGACGGTCTCGGAGTTGACGGCGCTCACCGCGGCGCACCCGCTGCGCGAGCGCCTGCGGGAACTGCTCATGCTCGCCCTGTACCGCAGTGGCCGCCAGGCGGAGGCGCTGGCGGTGTACGCGGACACGCGGCGCCTGCTCGCCGACGAGCTGGGCGTGGACCCGCGCCCCGGCCTCCAGGAGCTCCAGCAGCGCATCCTCCGGGCCGACCCGGGTCTGGCGGAGCCGTCCGCACCGGCGTCGGAACCGGCCGTGCTGCCCGTGCGTCCGGCGCAACTCCCCGCAACGGTGCCGGACTTCACAGGTCGTGCCTGCTTCGTACGGGAGCTGAGCGAGGTGCTGGAGTCGGCGTCCGGGTCCGAGGGCCGGGTGATGGCGGTATCGGCGCTGGCCGGCATCGGCGGTGTCGGCAAGACGACGCTGGCCGTTCACGTGGCCCACGAGGCGCGGTCCGCCTTCCCCGACGGCCAGTTGTACGTCGACCTCCAGGGCGCGGGCGGGCGGGCTGCGGAACCGGAGACGGTCCTGGGCTCCTTCCTGCGCGCCCTCGGCACGGCCGACTCGGCGATCCCGGATTCCCTGGAGGAGCGGGCGGCGCTGTACCGCTCGGTGCTGGACGGCCGCAGGGTCCTGGTCCTGCTGGACAACGCCCGCGACGCGGCACAGGTGCGCCCGCTGCTCCCCGGCACGGCGGGCTGCGCGGCCCTGGTGACGTCGCGCATGCGGATGGTGGACCTCGCCGGGGCGCACCTGGTCGACCTGGACGTGATGTCACCGGACGAGGCGCTGGCGCTGTTCACAAAGATCGTGGGCGAGGAGCGGGTGGCCTCGGAGCGGGAGGCGGCGCTGGACGTGGTGGCGGCGTGCGGCTTCCTGCCCCTGGCGATCCGCATCGCGGCGTCCCGCCTGGCGGCACGCCGCACCTGGACGGTCTCGGTCCTCGCGGCCAAGCTGGCGGACGAACGCCGCCGCCTGGACGAACTCCAGGCCGGCGACCTGGCGGTCAAGGCGACCTTCGAGCTGGGATACGGTCAGTTGGAGCCCGCCCAGGCCCGCGCCTTCCGCCTGCTGGGCCTGGCGGACGGCCCGGACATCTCCCTGGCGGCGGCAGCGGCGGTCCTGGACCTGTCCCCGGACGAGACCGAGGACCTGCTGGAGTCCCTGGTCGACACGTCCCTCCTGGAATCGGCGGCTCCCGGCCGCTACCGCTTCCACGACCTGGTCCGGCTCTACGCGCGTGCGTGCGCGGAACGCGACGAACAGCCCCCGAGCGAACGGGAGGCGGCCCTGTCGCGCCTGCTGGACTTCTACCTGGCCACGGCGGCGGGGGTGTACGCGATCGAACGGCCGGGTGACCGGCTGGTGGACGGCTTGGAGGGCACGGAGTACCCGGGGCTGCGCCACGCCGACGGATCCGCGGCCCTCGACTGGCTGTACAGCGAAGCCTCGCCCCTCTTGGCCTGCGTCCAGCAGGCTGCGGGCACGGGCCGGCTAAGGCGCGCGGTGGACCTGTTGTGGGCGGCCAAGGACCTGGCCGAGTCCGGGGCCAACGCGCACCAGTACGAGACGACCGCCAGGGTGATGTGCGATGCCACCCGCGACGCCGGGGACGCACGTGCCGAGGGCAGGGCGCGCACCACCCTGACCAACGCCCTCCTGGTCTCCGGCCGCATTCAGCAGGCGGCCGAGCAGGCGGAACTGGCCATGACCCTCGCGGAGTCCGCGAGCGACGCCACGGCCGCCAGTTGGGTGGCCAACGACCGTGGCCTCATCTGCCTGCACCAGGGCCTCTTCGCAGACGGAAGAACCTTCCTGGAACAGGCCATCGAGGGCTACCGTGCCGTCGGCAATCGCGCGGGCGAAGCGCTCAGCCTGTCCAACCTCTCCCGCGCTCACCTGGGGATGGGAAACATCGACAAGGCGGTGGCGATCGCGCATCACGGCCTCACCGCGCACCTCGCCATCGGCCGGACGATGCGCCTCGCCAACGGCCACTTCGCCCTGGGCATCGCCCTGACCCGGGCGGGCCGTCACACCGATGCCCTGGGACAGTTCTCCGACGCGCTGCACATCTTCGAAGAGCACCGGCAACGGCTCTGGCAGGGGACGACCAACTTCCGTATTGCCGAAGTGCACTTGGCGGCTGGCCGCCCCGCGCAGGCCGCACGGCACGCGGAACAGGCTCTGGCGCTCGGCTGCATCGGTGGTGACCGCATGCGGGGCAACGTCCTGACCCTCTTGGGCCGCGCCCTCTCCGGTCTCGGCCAGGTGGATCGCGCGAAGGCGTGCTGGTGGGACGCGCTGAGCCTCTACGAACAGTCCGGCGCGCCGGAGACGGAGGACGTACGGGCGCTGCTCTCCCCCGCTCAGACTGCCTGACCTCGCTGTTCGACGGGCGGGCACGAGCGTTCAGCATTCGTTTATGTCCCCCTGGCACTCTCTTTTCTGTCACACCGCCGCGTCGGGGGGCAGGCGGCGTGACCAGGAGCCCGGACAGTATCGTGCGGCTCCGAACGCCCGTCCGGTGGCCCGCGGGGGAGCTTCTGGGCGGGCGTTCCTCACCCGACCGGCACCGAGGCAAAGGAATGACGCACATGACGGACAAGAAGCAGGAGTCGGTGGCGGTTCCGCAGGACAACGCCATGCCCGCGCCTCCGGCGGGGGACGAGGCCGTGACGACGCTCGACAACGCCATGCCCAGCGGGCCCGCCAAGAAGGAGGAGGCCATCACCACGATGGACAACGCCATGCCGGCACCGCCCGCCCTGGACCTGGACGGGAACGGCAGGTAGACCTTCCTCCCACCGGGGGACCGGCCGCGGCGGCACGGAGGGGGAGCCGCCGCGGCCGAGGCGTGTCCGCGGGCCGGTGCCATCACGGCGGTGCGAGACAGGCATTCTGACGCGCCACCACACGCCGATGAGGCCGAGGAGAACCTCGGCCTCGTCGTCGTACGTGGGCACTCCGCCGGGTGCCGGTCGGTGTCAGGGAGCGACCGCGGCCGTCGGGTCGAGATCGCAGCGGGTGATCCTGGCGGCCTGCTGCGGGTCGGCGAGGTTCACCTCCGCGGTCACCGTGTCGCCCGCCGGTACGGGGATCTCCTCCAGCCGGGTGGCGACCCGTGCGCCCGCCTTGTCCAGGAAGGTGACGGTGACGGCGAAGACGCCTTCGGTGGTGTTGGGGTTGGTGACCTCGACGGTGGCGTACGGGGTCCGGGGCGAGGCGCACGCGACCAGTTCCACCGTCGCGGCCCGCAGGGTGGAGCCGTCGGCGCCGCCGTCCGAGCCGCCGCCGGAGCCTGCGCTGCCCGAGTCGTCGTAGTCGTCGTCCCGGTGCGAGCCGCCGCCCGAACCCGACGACGAGTCGTGGTTCTGGCTGGAGCTGCTGCAGCCGCCGCCCCCGCCGTCGCCGCTGCCGCCGGTTCCGCCACGGCCCGTCGAGAACCCGGTGAGGCTGAGCACGACGAGTGCCGCCACCGCTGTGAGCTTGAGTGCGTTCCCCCTTGACTGCATGGCCCCAGACTGGCAAGCACGTGTCACGGGCATGTCACCGCCTGGCGACCGTCGCGTACCCGGCGTAGCGTCGGCGGTGGGAGCGGTGAACGCCCGCCCCCGCAGCGACGGCCGCCGTCCGGAACCCCTTCCGTGCGCCCGCGCGACGGCCGTCCGCGCACACCGCCGCGGCCCGTCAGGTGGTCCGCGCCGTCCCCGTTCCCTTCTCCGCGTCCAGCGCGTACACGCACCGGTCCTTGCTGCACGCGTAGACCACGCCGTCGCGGACCACCGGGGAGCCGGTGATCTCACCGCCGGTGGCCAGCTTCCAGCGCAGGCGGCCGTCGTCGGCCTTCAGCGTGTAGAGCAGGTGGTCGGTGGAGCCGAAGTGGATGCGGCCCTCGGCGACCGCGGGGCCGCCGACGATGTCGCCGCCCGCCTGGAAGCGCCACTTGGGCGTGCCGGTGACCGCGTCCAGGGTGTACAGGCCCTTGCCGCTGCCGACGTGGACGTGGCCGGCGGCGACCAGGACCGGCTCGACGGAGGCCCGGGCCTCGGTGGCGATGCGCCAGCGGTCACGACCGTCGGTGGCGTCGAGGGCGTACACCGTGCCGAGGTAGTCGGCGAGGTAGACGCCGCCCCCGGTGACGGCCGGGCCGGGGACGAAGGCGGGCGGGGAGAGGAAGACCGCGGGAGCCTCGAAGTGCCAGCGGACGTGGCCGCCCGTGACGTCCAGGGCGAGGACCCGGGTGCCGGCGGAGACGTAGACGTAGCCGTCGGGTGCCTGGCTCAGGCGGACCGGGACGCCGCCGCAGGAGGCCGCGTCGCCGATGGGGTACGACCAGCGCTCGTCGCCGGTGCGGGCGTCGAGGGCGCGCAGGCGGGCGTCCTGCCAGACGTAGACGGTGCCGTCGTGGACGGCCGGGCCGGCCTCGGGGGACTCGAAGTCGGTCTGGCAACCGGTGATCTCCCAGAGCTTCTGCCCGTTGGACGCCTCCCAGGCCTGCACCCCGCCGCCGCGCGTGCCGGTGACGACGGTGCCGCGGTCGGCCTTGAGGGAGTACACCCAGGCGTCGGTGGACAGCCGCCACAGGTCTCCGCCGTCGCGGGCGTCGAGGGCGAAGAGGGTGGGGCCGTCGGAGGCGTGGATCCGGCCGTCGGCGACCGCCATGGACCAGGCGACGTCACGGGTCTTGAAGCGCCGCCGGCCGGTCGCCACGTCGAGGGCGTGGACCTCGAAGGAGGTCACGTAGACGAGGTCGCCGTCGACAGAGGGCGTGCCCCAGACGTCGTTGGACATGCGGAAGCGCCACGGCCGCCAGCCGCTGGGCTGGTCCGGCGCGGCGGTGGGCGCCGTCGGGGCCGGGACGGCCGGGTCGGCGCCGTTGACGCCGGGCCGGGGCTTGGACCAGTTGGCTGCGAGCGCGGCCTCCGGCGGGGGTGCCTTGACGGCGGCGGCCCGCGCGTCGGCGACGCGCGGTCCGGGGCCGATGGGCACGGCGACGCCGGCCAGCCGCACGGGGCCGGTGTCGGGGGCGCCCGCGGCGGGCCCCACCGGCGCGGGGCCCGGCGGGGGCGGCGGGACGACGGGGTCGTGCGGGGGCGGGGGCGGCACGTGGGGACGGGCGCCGCCGGTGCTGCGGCCGGACCCGGCGGGCTTGACGGCCGGGCGGCCGCCCCGACGCGTCTCGATCAGACTCACCGCCCGCTCGGGCAGCCATGCGGAGGCCGTGCCGCTGTCGTCCGACCCGGAGCCGAAGAGGTGCGGGGCGAGCTGGGCCTGGAGGTCGGCGGGGGTGGGCCGGGCCGAGGCCTCCATCTGCATGCAGGACTCGATCAGCGGGCGCAGCTCGTCCGGCAGGCCGTCCAGGTCCGGGCCCTCGCGCAGCAGCATGAAGACCGTTTCGACCGGGTTGGCGCCGTGGTACGGGGCGTGCCCGGTGGCGGCGAAGACGAGGGTGGAGCCGAGGGAGAACACGTCGCTCGCGCCGGTGACGCTGCGGGAGTCCTTGGCCTGCTCGGGGGACATGTAGGCGGGCGTGCCGACGGCGACGTTGGTCATGGTCAGACGCGTGTTCGACACGCCGGACGCGATACCGAAGTCGATCACCCGGGGGCCGTCCTCGACGACCAGGACGTTGGACGGCTTGAGGTCGCGGTGGACGAGTCCGGCGCCGTGGATGGACTGCAGGGCCTCCGCGACACCCGCCGCGAGCCAGCGCACCGCCTGAGCCGGCAGCGGCCCGCACTCGTTCACTATCTCCTCGAGGGAGGGCGCGGGAACGTAGGCGGTGGCCAGCCACGGCACGGCGGCGCGGGGGTCGGCGTCCACGACGGCCGCGGTGTAGAAACCGGAGACCGCGCGGGCCGCCTCCACCTCGCGCGTGAACCGGACGCGGAACAGCTGGTCCTCGGCCAGCTCCGTGCGGACCGTCTTGATCGCCACCCGTCGGCCGGACGCCGAGCGTGCGAGATAGACCAGCCCCATGCCGCCGGCACCCAGCCGTCCCAGCACCTCGAACGGCCCGATCCGCCGCGGATCGTGCTGCGTCAGCTGATCCACCACTTGCCTGCCACCTCCCCGTACGAGTCGCGCCACCACCTGTGCACGCGACCGAAGTGCAGCGTCTCACCACCGCATCGCCATGGCGGCACGCACCCCGATTCTTCCTGTCCGGGGCCCTCGGTGCGAACCGGACGACATATGGGGTGTCTCGCCCGATACACCATGACAATGGGCGGCCGGGCGGGCGGACTAGCGGTGCAGCAGCGCGAAGGACGCCCCCTGATTGTCGGTGACCACCGCCACCGTGCCGTAGGACGTCCCGAAGGGCGGGACCTGGACCCGGCCGCCGAGCCGGGTCACCTCCCCGATGGCGGCCTCGAGGTCCTCGACGGCGAAATGGACCAGGAAGTGGGGCGGCATCTCGGCGGGGAAGACGTCGGAGACGGGCGCCCGGCCGAAGGCGGGGTCGGCGTCGGGACCGAACAGGGCGTCGTGGAAGAGGTCGCCGTAGAAGGTGTTGGCCGCCTCCGTGTCACGCGTGTAGAGCTGCGCCCAGGCGAAGGTGCCCGGCTCGCGGCGGCGGCCGAAGCCCGGGTGGTCACCGGCCTGCCAGAGGGAGAACACGGCGCCCTCGGGGTCGGTGACGAGCGCGGTGACGCCGAGGGCGCCGACCGGCAGCGGCGCGGCGACGATCTGCCCGCCCGCGGCCCGGATCCGCCGGCACAGCGCCTCGGCGTCGGGGGTGGCGAAGGACACCGTCCAGACCGTCGGGAGCCGGCCGTCCGTCTTGTGCGCCAGCGAGGCGACGGGCTCCCCTTCCTTGAGCGCCCGCACCGCACCCGCGGGCAGGTCGGGCTGCTCCTCGAAGGTCCACCCGAAGAGTTCGCCGTAGAAGCGCCTGCCAGCCTCCACGTCGGGCAGCTGCGCGTCGACCCAGCAGGGGGTGCCCTCTGTGTACTGCGATGTGTGCTCCGATGCCCTGTTTTCGGCCATGCCGCCAAAGTAACCGGGGCGCCCGCACCCCGCAGACCAGGCACACGAGCCTCCGGGATCCCGCGCACCCCATTTGCAGTCGGCCGAATCGCGCTCGGATCACCCCTCGGTAAGCTGACGACATGACAGGACAAGTGCGTACCGTCGACGGCCGCGTGGCCGGCCGGCGTGGGCAGGCGACCCGGCAGAAGCTGCTCGACTGCCTCAGCGAGATGCTCAGCTCCTCCCCCTACCGCGATGTCAAAGTCATCGATGTCGCCCGCAGGGCGGGTACGTCACCGGCGACCTTTTACCAGTACTTCCCCGACGTCGAGGGCGCCGTCCTGGAGCTCGCGGAGCACATGGCGACGGAGGGCGCCGGGCTGAGGGAACTCCTCGAGGGCCGCTCCTGGGTCGGGCGGGCCGGCTGGCAGACCGCACAGGAACTGGTCGACGGCTTCCTGGAGTTCTGGCGCAAGCACGACGCGATCCTGCGGGTCGTGGACCTCGGCGCGGCCGAGGGCGACAAGCGCTTCTACAAGATCCGGATGAAGATCCTCAACTCGGTGAACAGCTCCCTCGCGGACGCGGTGGCCGAGTTGCAGGCCAAGGGCCGGGTCGACAAGGACGTGAACCCGGCGGCTGTCGCCGGTTCCCTCGTCACGATGCTCGCGGCCGTGGCCTCGCACCAGAAGGGCTTCACCTCCTGGGGCGTGAAGCAGACCGAACTCAGGCCCAACCTCGCACTGTTGGTGCATCTGGGCGTCACCGGCAAGAAGCCGACGAGGTAACCGGTCGGCGCCCTTTCCTTTTCTTTCCAAGTCCTGTCTGGCAGGCGGCGGTTCACCCCGGTGGACCGCCGCCTGTCGCGTTGTGCGGCACGATGCGCCAGTGCCGCGGCCGGGACGGTCCGCCGGAAGGCTCGCGGCGTCCGGTGCGGTGCGTCGCGAGGCGGAACACCGTCCGCGTACGGGACGGACTCGGGTGATGCGACAGCGCGGCGAGGTGCCGTGCCGGGCGGCGCGAGCCGGTGAACCTCCCCGTCACAGCAACCAGGGCAGCGGCCGGTCCTTGACGACGTGCTTCATCACGAGGGTGGACGTCAGCCGCTGCACGCCCGGCAGGGTGGCCAGGCGTTCGTCGTAGAGCCGCTGGTAGGCGGCGAGGTCGGCGGCGACGACCCGCAGCAGGTAGTCGGGCTCGCCGAACAGTCGCTGCGCCTCCAGCACCTCCTCCACCTCGCTCACCGCCCGCTCGAACTCCACGACCGTCTCCCGGTCCTCCTGCCGCATGGAGACGAACACCAGCGCCTCGAAGGTCAGGCCCACGGCGGCCGGGTCCACCACCGCCCGGTAGCCGCTGATCGCGCCCGACCGCTCCAGCTCACGCAGCCGCCGGTGACACGGCGAGACACTGAGCCGCACCCGCGCGGCCAGCTCGGTGACCGTCAGGCGCCCGTCCTGCTGGAGCTCGGCAAGAATCTTCCGGTCTACGTCGTCCATGGAGAAGATTCTGCCCCACTAAGGCCGATATTGGGGGAACTTCGGGAACACTTGCGGCCGGAACCGGCCTAATCTGCCCGGTATGGACGTCGTGACCCTTCTCTCCTTCCTCGCCCTCGACCTGCTGCTGGTGTGCGTACCGGGTGCCGACTGGGCGTACACGATCTCGGCCGGGCTGCGCGGACGGTCGGTGGGCGCGGCGGTCGGGGGCCTGGTCGCCGGTTACGCCCTGCACACGGTGCTGGCCGCGGCCGGGCTCGCGGTCCTGGTCGCGGGGTCACCGGTGCTGCTCACCGTGCTGACGGTGGTGGGGGCGGCCTACCTGGTGTGGCTGGGCTGGGGCGTGCTGCGCCGGCCGGGCACGCCGGGCACGGACGGAGTCGCCGCGCGGGAGAGCGGTGCCCGAGCCTTCCGTCGCGGCGCCACGATCAGCGGCCTGAACCCCAAGGGCCTGCTCCTCTACCTCTCCGTCCTGCCCCAGTTCCTGGTCACGGGCGACGGCGCCCCGGTGCCGGTACCGGTCCAGACGGTCGTCCTGGGCCTGCTGCACATGGCCTGCTGCGCCGCGGTCTACCTCACGGTCGGCGTCACCGCCCGCACCCTCCTCGGCACCCGCCCGGCAGCGGCCCGCGCGGTGGTCCGCACATCCGGGGCGGCGATGCTCGGCATCGGAGCCGTGCTGCTGGTCCAGCGGCTCGCGGTGCTGTAGCCGCGCGGGAGAGGCGTACCCCCGCCTGCGGAACACGCGGGCGTACGGCCGTTGTTGTCCCTCACGGGCGTCACCGCACACAGCGACCGCACGCCCGACCGAACGGCCCCTGCACGCCTGTCGACGGAGGTACCGGACGTGGCCCTGACCCGTGAAGAGCGCGAACAGTTCCTGGCCGAGCCGCACATCGCCGCCCTGGCGGTCGACGCGGGGCCGGGACGCGCCCCGCTGACCGTGCCGATCTGGTACCAGTACGCGCCCGGTGGCGACGTATGGGTCATGACCGGTCTGGACTCCCGCAAGAACGAGCTGATCGGCGCGGCCGGACGGTTCTCGCTGATGATCGACCGGGCCGAGCCCACCGTCCGGTACGTGTCGGTGGAGGGGCCGGTCGTGGAGACGACACCCGCCACGCTGGAGCAGCTCCGGGAGATCTCCGCCCGTTACCTCCCGGCCGACAAGGTCGAGGGCTACGTGGACACCGCCTGGAAGAGCCACGGCGAGCAGGTCGTCATCCGCATGCGGCCCGAGCGCTGGGTGTCGTCCGACCTCGGGACGGTGTGACCGCCCGTCCCGCCGGTCCGCGTGACAATCGGCGCATGGGAACCGATCTCCACGAGTTGCTCAGGTCACTTCGGGTGTGGGACCCGGGGGTGACCGGGCTTCCGCCGCTCGACCCGGACACCGCGCCCGCCGAACCGCTGCCGCTGTTCACGCGCTGGTTCGCCGAGGTGGTGGCGGCGGGGCAGACCGAGCCGCACACCATGTCCCTGGCCACGGCGGACGCCGCGGGGCTGCCCGACGTGCGGATCGTGATGCTGCACGGTGCCGACGCGGACGGCTGGTCCTTCGCCACCCACGCCCACAGCCGCAAGGGCGGTCACCTGGCCGCCCGCCCGTACGCCGCGCTCGCCTTCTACTGGCCCGTGCTGGGCCGCCAGGTGCGGGTGCGCGGCCCCGTCCGGACCGCCCCGGCCGAAGAGGCACAGGCGGACCTGCACGCCCGCACCACCGGTGCCCTGGCCGCCGCGCTGACCGGCCGGCAGAGCGGCGTCCTGGGGTCGGCGCGGGAGCTGGCCCGGGCCTCGGAGGCGGCCTGGGAAAGGGCGGCGGCGGAGCCGGACACCCCGGTCCCGTCCTGGACGCTGTACCGCCTGCGCCCGGAGGAGGTCGAGTTCTTCCAGGGCGACGCCCAGCGCCGGCACGTGCGGCTGCGCTACCGGCGCGAGGAGCGGGGCTGGGCGCGGGAACTGCTGTGGCCGTGAGGCACGGGAACCGCTGTGGCCGTGAGGCACGGGCACGACGACGGCGGTCCGCCCGGCCGGACACCTGGCGGGGCGCCGCGGCGGGCCGGCCGGCGCGCCCGAACCGAGCGGGCGGTGCGCCACCCGCGAGGTGAAGTCCCCCATCAAGCAGCACATCGGCCTGCGGTGGTCGCTCGACGGGCGTCGTGTCGTCCGCGCCCCCGGTCCGGGCCCGGCCGGTGAGCCGGTTGAAGCGGCGCGGACGCCGGGGCCCGCCTACCGCCCCGGCGCCGGTGCGAAGTCGTACACCGCGAAGTCGGCGACCGGACGGTAGCCGATGCGCTGGTAGAGGCCGTTGCTCGTGGGGTTGGCCAGGTCGGTGAAGAGCAGGACGTCCCGCGCGCCCGAGGCCAGCGCCGCCCGGCTCACCTCGGCCGTGGCCGCGCCCGCGTAACCGCGTCCGCGCAGCCCGGCCGGGGTGTACACACCGGCCACCCGGACCTGGCCGGCTACCTCGGGGCTCAGCCCGGCCATGGCGACCGGGGTGCCGTCCGGGGTCTCCCAGAAGGTGACGTCGCCCCGCTCGACGCGCGCCTGGACCCACTGCGCGGGGTCCTGGAGGAGCCGTTCGCCGACCGCCTCGCAGAACGCGCGGTACCAGCGCTCCAGTTGGGCGCGGTCACGCTCCCCCGCCGTCCTGGCCCGGCCCGGCGGGACCGGCCGGGGCACGGTCAGGGTGCCCAGGCGGTACAGCCGCTGGCGCTGGTACGGCGTGACCGCGGCCCCCGTCCGGCGGTGCCAGGCGTCGGCGAAGGCGGCGGCGGTGTCGCGCTCGGCCTGTACGCCCGGGAGCCGCGGTCGGAGGTCCGCGAGACGCGCGGCGAGGGCGTCGGCCTCCTCGGCGGTCAGGGCGGTGACGTTCAGCCGGTGCGGCGGGGTGCGGAGGAAGGCGGCGCGGACCGTGCCGTCCCGTTCCAGGAGGCCGAACTCGGGTGTGCCGTCGCCGTAGGTGTGCGGTCCCCGCGTGCGCAGGGTCTCCGTCACGGTCAGCGGCACGGTGTGCGGGGCCGAACGGGACCGCAGGAAGCCGCCGGCACGGGTGAGGAAGTCGTCCAGGTCGCGGGTGAGACACCAGTCGTCGCTGAGCATGCCCCATGATGGCGCCGGGGAGATCGCGGACGCTCGCGCATTTAGGCGGAGGGCCGCGGCGGGGCCGGTTCCGGGTCGGTGGCCAGGCGGGCGTGGAGGTGGGCGTCGCGGAAGGCGTCGAGGCGGCCGGCCGCGAAGACCGCGCCGCGCAGGGTGCCCTCGTGGAGGAACCCGCCTCGCCCGGCGACCCGGCAGGACGCCTCGTGACCGACGGCGTGGTCGAGTTCCAGCCGGTGCAGGCCGAGATCGGTGAACGCCCAGCGCGCGGCGAGCAGCAGGGCCCGGGTGGCGACGCCCCGGCCGCGCGCCTCGGGGAGCACCCAGTAGCCGACCCGGCCGGTCCCCGTCACCGGCCGGATCTCGTTGACGTCGATGTGCCCCAGCACCGTGCCACTGTCCGCGTCCGCGACCCGCAGGGCCAGGGCCGTGCCGTCCGCTGCCCGCCGCGCCCGTGCGCGCAGTGCCTCCCGGGCACCGGCGAGGTCCGTGACCGGCCGGACGGGCGTGTTCCAGCGCAGTAACTCCGGGTCCGTGGTGCCGCGCAGCCACGTCCGGGCGTCGGCGTCCGACGCCGGGTCCCAGGGGCACAGGTGCAGTCCGAGGCCGTGCAACTCGGCCCGCAGGGGGCGGGGGTCGGTGCTCTTGCGTGGGTGGGCCATGCGGCCATTCAAACCCGCGGCGGCTCCGGCGACGGGCCGAGTCGGCCACGCCCCCTCCACAAGCGGGCGGACCGCGGCAGCCACCGGACCCACGATCACCACAGACGTGATCAATCCGCAACCAATTTCGGTCTTGACCGATACCCATCAAGCGGGTGCGTGATTACGCTCGCGCTCATGGCCGACTCCACCCCGTCCGCGCAGCCCACGGCGCCCACCCCGGCAGACCGCCCCGTCTACGTCATAGGCGGCGGCCCCGGAGGGCTCTCCGTCGCCCACGCGCTGCGGGCCCGGGGGATACGGGCCGTGGTCCTGGAGCGGTCCGAGCAGGTCGGCTCGTCGTGGCGGGGCCACTACGACCGGCTGCGGCTGCACACCACCCGGCGCCTGTCCGCGCTGCCCGGACTGTCCATGCCGCGCCGGTTCGGACGCTGGGTGGCCCGGGCCGACGTGGTCCGGTATCTGGAGAAGTACGCCGAGCACCACCGCCTGGAGATCGTCACCGGGGTCGAGGTCTCCCGCGTGGAGCGCACCCCCGACGGCACCGGCTGGCTGCTGCACGCCACCGGGGGCCGCGAACTGACCGGTGCCGCGGTCGTCGTCGCCACGGGCCGCAACCACACCCCCCTCGTCCCCGACTGGCCCGGCCGGGACACGTACACCGGAGCGTTCCTGCACGCCGGCGACTACCGCAACGCCGAGCCCTTCGCCGGCCGGGACGTGCTGGTCGTGGGCGCCGGCAACTCGGGGGCGGAGATCGCCGTCGACCTGGTGGAGGGCGGTGCGGCACGGGTGCGGCTGTCGGTGCGCACCACCCCGCACGTCGTGCGCCGCTCGACCCTGGGCTGGGCGAGCCAGTACTCGGGCGTCCTGTGCCGGCGACTGCCGGTCGGCCTCGTCGACCTGCTGGCCCGCATGCAGGCCCGGGCCCTGATGCCGGACCTGTCGGCCCACGGCCTGCCCCGCCCGGACACCGGGCTCTACAGCAGGGCCAGGGCGGGCGCCGTCCCCGTGCTGGACGTCGGCCTGGTCGACGCCGTGCGCGGGGGCAGGGTGGAGGTGGTGGCGGCCGTGGAGGCGTTCGAGGACGGCAAGGTGGTGCTGGCCGACGGCACACGTGTCGAACCGGACGTGGTCGTCGCGGCCACCGGGTACGTCCGCGCCCTGGAGGGGCTCGTCGGGCACCTCGGCGTCCTGGACGACCGCGGCCGGCCGGTCGCCCACGGCGGCCGCACCCCGCGTGAGGCACCCGGCCTGTACTTCACCGGCTTCACCACCCCCCTCAGCGGCAACCTGCGGGAACTGGCCCTCGACGCCCGGAGGATCGCGAAGGCGGTGGCCCGCGACGGCGCCGTCGGCGCGTCCCGCCTCCCGGGCTGAGCACCCGCTCCGTCCCGCCGACCCGCACCGACGCGGGGTCACGCGCCACCGCGTTCACATGCGCCGACGGCTCAACGACTCGACGACTCAACCGCTCAACCGCTCAACGGCGTTCGAGAATCCACAGCGAGCCGGTCGTCCGGGTCGCCGAACCGGACGAACGGTTCGGGTGCCTCGGCCGTGCCGCCGATCACTGCCACGCGAAACCCGCCTGTCGTGGCCCCGGTTGGACCGTTGAACAGGACCGTTCGGGGTCATGCCCGGCCGTCCATGCACGTTCGTGGGGGCATGCACGTTGTCGCATGAAGTACCCGAGGGCGGATCAGGGCGTCTGCCTTGGCGCCCCGCACGAACGCGACCGCCGCGACGAACCAGGCCCGGTATATGCGGCCGGGCGCGCGGCCGCCACGGCGAGCACGGTGTAGATCGCCGCTGTGGCGGCGCCGGGCCCGAGGAGCAGGAGCCCCACGCTCCAGTCGAAGCTCCCCGCCAGAACGGAGCAGCCACCGTCTGCTCGCAGTGGTTCAACGAGTAGAGACCGGCAGCCGCTGCAGGGGACTCTCGTCCGAGGCCCCCTGCAGTGGTGCTCGCGCCGGCTACGCCGCCGGCAGGATGTCCTGCGTCGCTCGGAAGAGCCGTGTCGTCCGCGCCGACGTCGTGCCGCCGCATCGCGACGGCGGGCAGGCGCAGTACGTCCAGCGGCCGGTGCCCGATCCTCAGCAGGCGTCCACGACCGGGGCCCGCGCCTGGGCGCTGGGCCGGCCGCACGAGTCGATCCAGCTGTGGGACATGGCCGCGCGGGAGTCGATGTCGGTGCGCACCTTCACGCGCCGCTTCCGCGAGGAGGTCGGCTTCGGCCCGGGGCAGTGGCCGGCCCGGCAGCGGGTGGAGCGGGCCCGGCACCCACTGGAGTCGACCGAGTTGACGGTGCATCAGGTGATGTGGGACGCCGGCTTCGGTACGGCCCAGTCGATGCGCCTGCACCTCCAGGCCGCCCTCGGGGTGACGCCCGACCGCCTGCCGTCGACGCTTTGGGCCACGGGGGCGAGGGGAGCCCGCCCGCGACGGCCGGCACCCGAGCACCGCTCGCGCCGGTGCCGTCGTCGCTCACGCCAGGCCGTCGTCGCCGGTGCTGCTGCCGCCGTTCCCAGAAGTCGTCCACAGCCTGTGGACAAGAGGGTCCGCGGCATCGGCGGTGCGGCACCGTCCGCCCCGAGCACGGCAGTGCCGCACCGCCTTCCGGCTTCGGCGTTCCCGCCCGGGTCCCCTCGGCCCCGAGGGAACCGACGCCGAATCACGACCCACACTCGTCGAGGGCTCCCGTCGTCCAGGCCCTCGCCGTCCCCTCGCGGCGAATCGCTGACGAACAGCGTGATCACACGGTCACGTGACGTCAACACCGGTTCGGGGGAACCTGCGCGGATTGCCGCATATGGCCTGCTTCTCGTGGGCGCGCACGGAAGCATGCCCGGCGCATTGATTCACGTCCCCGGCACACACCCCGCGGGCACCGTGCTTCCGTGCACCGGTCCGGCCGCCACGGTGCGGCCGCCAGGCCCCCGGACGACGCTCCCGCACACCACCGCGCCCGCCCGGGCGCCGCCTGCGCCCGGTTCGCCCACCTCGGCCGTCCGGGCCGTCCCGCCCCGGAACGCCGGCCGTTCACACCGCCTCGTAGGCCAGCCCGTCGTACGGCATCGCGCCGCCCCCGCAGGCCGGGGCGGCCTGTCCCTCCTGCGCGCACCGGTCCAGCTCGCACCAGATGCGCTTGCCCGTGCCCTCGGAGCTCCAGCCCCAGCGGTCGGCGAGGCCGTCCACCAGGGCGAGTCCCCGACCGCCGGTCGCCTCACTGTCCACGCAGCGCGGCACCGGCGCCCGGTCGCTGCGGTCGGCCACCTCCAGGCGGACGGTGGCCTCCTCGGCCGCCGCGCCCGGCAGGGAGAGCCGCAGCACGGCCGGACAGCCGGTGTGCACCACGGCGTTGGTGACCAGTTCCGAGACGAGGAGGATCAGGACCTCGGCGAGCGGTTCGTCGGCCCCTATCCCGCACCCGGCCAGACGGGAGCGGGCCCACCGCCGGGCCCGCCCCACCTCAGCGGGGTCGGGCCGGATCTCCAGCTGCACTTGAAGCACCTGCACCGCTCACACCATCCGAACCGGCGGACACTTGGACTCGCGCCTCACGAGGGCCACGATCGTAGCCATTTTCAGCATGACCAGAACAATGGTCGGGACAGGGGTCACAGACCGTGAATCCCTTGTGGGACAGCATGGTTGACGTACAGTCACGCCAACAAGCGCTTCGGGCATATTCCAGCGCGAAGGAGTACCCGTGCGGCATACTGTGCGACGCCCACCCCGGGAAGTCGAACGGGTGACGGCGTACGGCCGGACCACCCCGCAAGCAGCGGCAGGCACCGGCGGCTGCGGAGCCGCCCCGTGGGCAACTCCGGCGCGGCACATGCCCGGAACCACTCGCATCCCACAGAAGGTACCGGAGCCCACGCCCGACTCCGGGCCGTGACGGGTCACGCACAGGACACAACCCGGTATCAACGCTCCGTGATTCCCCCGATGCCACAATCCGCGACATGGGCGCGGCGTGGAGGGCTACTCCCCAGCCAGGAGGCCCGTCGCCCCTCTTCGGCCGCCGGGTCGGCGGCGACCGACTCCCTCACTCTGCGTGCACGGCGAGACACGACGAGTCCACAACCGGGGCCGGTCGGGGCGCAGATGGGCCTCTGCGGCGAGGACGTCACCACGGCGGGAGAAGGGGAGCCGCGCGCGGACGCGCCACCGTCCGGACGCCCGACGGGCCGGCGAACTCGTCGCCGGGCCGGGCGTGTTGCACGGCCGACCCGACACGCGCGGGGCCGTACCGGGCCGTTGGGCCGTCGGGGCGGGTCCGGCGGGCGGGTGAACCGGCGAGCGCGTGCCGGACGGACGGATGCCGGATCCGTGGACGCGCTCCGGACCGGCGCGTGCCGGCTCCGTGGGCGTGTCGGTCCGCCGGGTGCCGGCTCCGTGGGCGTGTCGGCCGCTGGTTCGGTTATTCCGGGACGGTGAAGTAGCGGGCGAAGGCGTGGACGACCTCTTCCTCGCCGATCCTGCCGTCGCCGTCGGCGTCCAGCGTGCCGGCGGCCGTACGGGCGCGGTCGTCCGGGACGCCGAGTACCTTCAGGACGCGGGCGGCGTCGTCCACGGTGGCCGCGCCGTCGCCGTCGGTGTCGGCCACGGCGAGCGCGGCGTGCAGGAAGGGGCGGGCGATCTCGGCGAACCGGTCCGGGTTGTCGCGCAGCCGCTTGACCGCGCCGTGCACGAACTCCTCGCGGGTGATGCGCTGGTCGCCGTCGCGGTCGGCGATGCCCGCCATGCCCTGCCAGAACGCCTCGGCGCCGACGTACAGGGCCTGGCCCTTGTCGGAGCGCGCCGCGACGGCGAACTCGTCGAGCAGCGCCTTGGCCGCTCCGCTGAAGTCCAGCCGGTCGATGTAGCCGTTGCCGTCCTGGTCGAAGGTGGCGAACCGGGCCGCGATCCTGCGCTCGTACTCGCTGGTGACCATGTCTTTTCAGGCCGCCTTAGGTCAGTGGGGTCGTCTCGCTCGGAGCGTACGTCGTGCGGGGGTGTCCCGGAGCGGGAAATCGACGCTTGTGCCAAGACCGGGGGAATTCCGGGACAACGGCGTGGCACGCGCGGGTGCGCAGGTCACGGCCGGCCCCTCGGCCGGGCGGCCGGGTCACGCCGACAGGGGGCGCGCGTCCTCGTCGACGGCGGAGGGGACGTCAGGGTGGATGTCGAAGAGGCGCCGTACGCCCAGCGCGCCGAGCACCTTGTTGACGTGACTGCCCTCCGCGGCGCCCTGGGCGGGCAGGATCAGCCGGAGACTGCCTTGGCACGAGCGCAGCAGCCGGCGGGCGGCAATGAGCACGCCGACGCCGCTGGAGTCGCAGAACCACACGTCGGACAGATCGAGGACGAGGCTGTGCCTGCCGTCGGCCACCACGTCGTGCACACGCTGGCGCAGCACGGGGGACGTCACCAGGTCCAGTTCGCCCGACACCCGGAGCACGGCCCACTCGCCCTGCTCTGCGTCGGTCACGTTGAAGGTCACCACCACGCCCCTCGCTCGCCGGAAACGGAAGCAGTCCCTACGCTTCCTTTGCAGCGTGGCTGCCCACCGGCCGTTCCCGCAAACACGATCCGGGAAACGGCCGCCGAACAGAAAAGGCTTGTTCCAGTCGACTTCGATCCGATTCGATCGGTTCCGATCATAGAGAGGGAGGGCAGGGGCACCCCGAACAGCAACCGGCGTGCTCGACGCGGTCCTTACCACCTGCGGCTCGACAGGGGGCGCACATTGCCACAAAGGGGCGTGCGCCGCCGAACGTGCCGACTACATTCGTGGTGACGGCGGACACACCCTGGGTCCGGACGTGACCGGTCCGATCCAGTCGCCGGGGAGGAGCAGAGGGCGAGGGGGACACATGACGAAACGGGACGTACCACCCCGGTGGGATCACAGGATGCAACAGCGGCTGGCCCGTGGGGAGGCTGCCGCCCTCGGTGAGCTCTACGACCGCTACGCCTCCCTGGTGTACGGCCTCGCCCACCGGGTGCTCGACGACGAGCGCGCCGCCGACGCCGTCACGCGGGACGTCTTCGCCCATGTCTGGGAGCACCCCGACTCCTACGACCCCGGGCAGGGCCCACTGCGCACCTGGATCGCCACGCTGACCCGCCTGCTGGCCGTGCGACGGCTGCGCACCACCGAGACCGCCGCCCTGGCCCGGGGCGGACCCGGCACGGCGGAGGAGCTGGAGCACAAGGTGCGCCGCGCCTCGGTCGCCGCCCGCGCCGACTACATCGTCCAGTCCATGCCGGCGCCGCTGCGCGCCGCGCTGGAACTGGCGTACTTCCAGCGCCGCGACTACCACCAGACGGCCGCCCGCCTCGGCGTCACCGACGACGAGGCCCGCCGCCGCCTGCGCCTCGGCCTGCAACTGCTGTCCACCGCCCACGACACCGAGACCCCGGACGCCCCGCCCGGAATCGGGGGTGCGGCGTGAGCGAGGACCGTTCCGCGCCCTCTGCCGCGCCCGAGGGGCGGCACACGGCCGCGGACTTCCCCGCGTCCGCGGGAAACGGGACGGACGGTACGGGCCGGACCGGCGGCGATCCGCCGGTGCCGGCGCACCCGGTGCTGAAGTCGCTGCTGGGGGCGTGGGCACTGGCCGCGTGCGGAGCCCAGGAGACGCTGGCCGTCGAGGAGCACCTCGGCGAGTGCGGCCCCTGCGCGGACGAGGCCCTGCGGCTGCGCGAGGCGGTCGGACTGCTCCAGCGGCCCGAGAGCCTCGACCCCGACCCCGGCCTGCGCACCCGCGTCCTCGAGTCCTGCCTGGAACGCCGCCCGCCGCGCATCCCCGTCCCCGAGTGGGCCGCCGCCTACGACGCCGAGACCGCGCGCCTGGACGCGCTGCTCCAGGACTTCGGCGACTCCGAGTGGCAGGCGCCGGTACGCCTGCGCTGGTACGAGGGCGACGAGGCGGCCACCCGGCGCACCACCGTCGCCGGGGTCATCGCCCATCTCATGACGGTCGACGGGCTGGTCGCGGTCGCGCTCGGCCTGGACGACCCGCTCGGCGGCGTCACGCCCGAGCGGCCCACCCCGGCCGCCCGCACCGAGGCGTACTGGCGGGCCGCCCGCGTCCCGCCCTCCCGCTCCGTCCGCGCTCCCTGGCGCGAGCAGACCCACACCCTGGTGCGGACGGTGTCCTTCACGGGCGGGGAGCCCTCGCTCGCCGGCGGCGGATCCGCGGAGGCGACCGGCGGGACCACGGTGCGGTACGGCGACTTCCAACTGCCGCTACGCGACGCGATGCTGGACCGTGCCTTCGAGTGCTGGGTGCACGCCGAGGACATCGCGGAGGCGGTGGACTACCCCTACGAGCCGCCCACCGGGCGGCATCTGCACCACATGGTCGACCTGGCCGCGCGGATGCTCCCGGCCGTCCTCGAGGAGCGCCGCCGGACCGGGCTGGCGGCCCCCGTGCAGCGGCACCTGGTCGCGGCCGGTGAACCGGGGCGCAGTCTGCGGCTGGAGATCGAGGGGTCCGGTGGCGGGGAGTGGCTGATACCGCTTGACTCCCCCGCCGCGAAGGGCTCCGCCGAGCACGAGGTGGCCCATGTGGCGCTGGACGGCGCGGAATTCTGCCGTCTGGCCGCCGGCCACGTCCCTCCGCGGGAGGCCGCGGCCGGGCAGGTCGGCGACCGCGAGGCGATCAGGGACGTCCTGCTGGCGGCGGCCTCACTGAGCCGGATGTAGCCGCGAGGCGGCCGGGGAAGGGCGGCTCACGAAGCGCCGGGCCGAGCCGGGCCGGGGCGTCCGGCCCCCGGGCAGGAAGCCCCGGCTAGCCGAAGACCACGGTGCGCCGGCCGTTCAGCAGGATGCGGCGCTCGGCGTGCCACTTGACCGCGCGGGCCAGCGCCTGGCACTCCACGTCGCGGCCGACGGCGACGAGCCCCTCGGGGGTCACGTCGTGACCGACCCGCTCGACCTCCTGCTCGATGATGGGGCCCTCGTCGAGGTCGGCGGTGACGTAGTGCGCGGTGGCGCCGATCAGCTTCACGCCCCGGGCGTGCGCCTGGTGGTACGGCTTGGCGCCCTTGAAGCTCGGCAGGAAGGAGTGGTGGATGTTGATGATCCGCCCGGAGAGCTGCTTGCACAGGTCGTCCGAGAGCACCTGCATGTAGCGGGCGAGGACGACGAGTTCGACCTTCTCCTCGCGCACGATGTCCAGCAGCCGCGCCTCCGCCTCGGGCTTGGTGTCCCTCGTCACGGGGATGTGGTGGAAGGGGATGTTGTACGAGGACACCAGTTCGGCGAAGTCGGTGTGATTGGACACCACCCCGGCGATCTCCACCGGCAGCGCGCCGGTCCGCGCGCGGAAGAGCAGGTCATTCAGGCAGTGACCGAACCTGCTGACCATGAGGAGGATGCGCATCTTCTCGTCGGCCCGGTTGAGCTGCCAGTCCATGTGGAAGGAGTCACCGATCGCCGCGAAGCTGGCCCGCAGCTTCTCCAGCGTCACCGGGGCGTCCGCCGAGAAGTGCACCCGCATGAAGAACAGCCCGGTGTCGTGGTCGCCGAACTGCTGGCTGTCCTCGATGTTGCAGCCAGTCATGAACAGGTAGCTCGACACGGCGTGCACGATGCCCTGCTTGTCGGGGCAGGACAGGGTCAGGACGTACTGGTCGGCCGGGGCCGCTGCTCGGGTGGGCTGCTCGCTCATGCACAAAAGGGTCCCACACGCGCCAGGGCCCCCGGGCGGCCGTTCCGTCACGCGGACCGGGTGAGGATCCGCAGCACCTCGAGGGTGCGCGGCGGGGCGTCCGGGTCCTCGCCGTCGCTCACCGCCATCCGCACGTGCGCGTCCCGCGCGGCCCGTACCGCCTCGGGCCATCCCTGGTGCTCGAGGTAGGCCGTGACCAGCGCGTCGGGGCCGACCTGGTGCATGATCCGCAGCACGCGCAGCACCGCGGTGTCGACGAGCGCCGCCTCCTGCGAGTCCCGGAAGATCGTGCCGACGTACTTCTCCGCGGACCAGTTGTCCAGCCAGGTGTCCTCTACCAGCCGGTAGACCGCGTCGGTCACGTCGCCGTAGCCGTCCACCCCGGCCAGCCAGACCTCCCGCTGGAACACGGGGTCGGAGAGCATGTGCAGCGCGGAGCGCACATTGCTGCGCCAGCGCCACCACGGCATGTCGTTGAGTGGCATGCCGCCCATGGTGGAGGAGCGACGGCCGCGACGGGAAGAGTTCTCCGAACCTTGCACGGTCGTCGATCGTACGTTTCCTCCCGGCGTGACTCCCACCGGACCCCGCAATTCACCTCCAGGTCACCGGCCGTTGACCAACGGTCACTCCAGGGTTGGCCGTGTGGGGGAATCGTGCGTGTCCATGACCGGCAGGCGACGCATCCGCAGCACTTTCCTCCTCCGCCTCCTCACCCGGCCCGGCCGAGTCGGGACCCTGACCACGGGCACGCTGGTGGCGTGCGTGACGCTCACCGCCGGCTGCGGGGTCGTCCCCGGTGCCACGGGGGGCTCCGGGGACGACGGCCCGATCATCGTCATGACGTGGGCACCGGAGAACACCGACACCACCAACAAACCCGGCATGCCCGCGTTCGCCCGAGCCTACGCCCGGTGGGTCAACGAGCGCGGCGGCATCAACGGCCGCGAACTCGAGATCCTCACCTGCAACGACCAGAACGACACCGTGGCCGCCGCACGCTGCGCCCGGCGCGCGGTCAAGGAGAAGGCTGTCGCGGTCGTCGGCTCCTACAGCGAGTTCGCCGACTCCTTCCTGCCCACCCTGGAGGGCGCCGGCATCCCGTACATCGGCGGCTACGGCATCACCGACGACGAGTTCACCAGCCCCCTGTCCTACCCCGTCAACGGCGGCCAGCCGGCCCTGCTGGCCGGCCTCGGCCGCACCCTCGCCGGCACCTGCGGGCCGGTCACCCTGATCCGGCCGGACACCATCGCGGGCGACCAGCTGCCCCGGCTGCTCGACTCGGGCCTGGAGGCCGGCGGTCACCCGGCGGCCGGGGACCAGCGGGCCGCGGAGAACGCCACCGAGTACGACGGCCAGTCCCAGCGGGCCCTCGGGCAGGCCACCGGGGACCCGGACCGGCGCGGCTGTGTGGTGCCCGCGCTCGGGGACCGCACCGGCACCTTCATGGACTCCTTCCGGCGGATCCGCGAGGACTTCCCGCAGGTGCGCACCGCCACCGTGCTCGGCAGCGTCGACCAGACCACGATCGACGCGTCCGGCGGGGCGTCGGGGCCCTACGAGGGGTCGTACGTCACCGGCTGGTACCCGGCGGCGTCCGACCCGCGCTGGGCCCCGATGAAGAAGGTGATCAAGGAGCAGGCGTTCGGCGACAACCGGATCGACGCCGCGGACGCCGGGGTGCAGACCACCTGGATCGCCTACACGGTGTTCCGGCAGGTCGTGGAGTCGCTCGGCGACGGCGAGGTGAGCGCCGACACCGTGACGCGGGCCCTGGACGGCGGGCTGAAGGTGAGCACGGGCGGGCTCACCCCCGAGCTGGAGTGGAAGTTCCAGGACGAGCTGGCCGCGGTCGGCTATCCGCGGCTGGTCAACGCGAACGTGACCCTCCAGGTGGTCAGGGACGGGCAGCTGGTGGCGGCCGGCAAGGGCTTCACGGACGTGACGCGGACGCTGCACGAGGCGGACCTCTCCTGACCGCGCGCGGCACGTGGCGCGGCGGGGGCGGACCCCCGGGCCCGCCCCCCGTGCGTCGCGCGGCCGTCGGCCGCGCGGTCAGAGCTGGGTCGGCCGACGCTCGGTCAGGCCGTACTCCCTCGCGATGGCGTTCCACAGCGGGGCGGCCTTGGCCTTCTCGGTGGTCGCCGTGCCGCTGGCCCGGTTGCCGGCCTGGGTCTCCCCGGTGCTGCGGGCCTGGCCCTTCTTGCAGCTCTTCTGCCCGGCCACCTGGTCGGCCCAGGCGGCGTAGTGGTTGTCGGCCGACGCCGATGCCCGCCACGCCTTGGTGAGCGCGGTGGTCAGGGCCGCGTTGTCGGGCAGCTTGTCCACGGAGAGGCCGGAAAGGTCGGTGACCAGCTGGGTGCGCTGACGGGCCGCGTCGCGCAGGTCCTTGGCGGCCTGGGTCAGGTTCCGGCAGGCCTTCACGTCGGCGACCGCGTTGATCACGGCGGTGCGGCTGTCGCCGCTGTCCGCCAGCAGCTTGTCCAGCTCGACGGCCTGCTGCCGGGCCGGATCGGCGGACGGCGAGGACGAGGGCTCCTGGCTCGCGGGGGCGGTGGCGGACACGGGCTGGTTGGGGCCGCCGTCGTCGTTTCCCCCGCCGCCGGCGAGCAGCGCGCCCGCCCCGATGCCGAGGACGGCGATGCCGACGCCGATCGCGGCGATGAGCGGCACCCGTGAACCGGTACGGCCGCGGCCTCCCCGGCCGCCCTCGTCCTCGCCGTACGCGGCGCGCCGGCCGCCGCCCGGCCCGGACGGGGCGTGGGCGTACGGGTCCGACGGGCGGGCGGGGTGCGCGGCATCCACGCGGGGCAGCTGCTGGGTGGCGCCGGCCGGGCCGTGGGCGCCCTCGCTGCGGAAGAGGTTGTCGAACTCGGCGGGCGGCTGCCGGTTGCCGTCACCGGACGGGGCGCCGTAGGGCGCGGGTCCGTCGGTCACCGGGGCGATGTACTGGGTGGCCTCGGCGTCCGGGCCGTGCCCGGCGGGTGGCAGCGGCCCGGCGCCGGCGCGGGGCCCGCCCCGCGCCGGGAGTCCCAGGTAGCGGGTGGTCTCGGAGTCGTGTTCGGCGGGCGCCTCCGGGGGCAGTGCTCCCGGGCCCGCCGGGGGTATGTACTGCGTCGCCCCCTCGTCCGGGGCGGCGGCCACCGGCGGCAGGTACTGCGTAGCGCCCTCGGGGCCGCCCGGGACGGGCGGGAGGTACTGGGTCGCGCCTTCGGGAGACACGGGCGGCAGCGGCGCACCGGAGGTGCCGGAGGGCGGGCCGTAGGCGCCGCCCGCGGCGGGCGCACCGTACGCGGCACCGCCCTGTCGGGGCGGCAGTCCGCCGCCCGGCCCCTGCTGCCCGTGGCCGGGCACCCCGTGGGAGCCGGCGGCGCCCCGCGGGGCGGACGGGGCCGCTCCGTGGGCGCCGGGCTGCGGCAGGGATGCCGAAGCACCGCCGTCCCGGCCGTGGGCGGCGGCGCCGGTGCGCGACGAGGGCGGCGCGCCCTCGGGCGGCAGCGGGCCCGGGCCCGCCTGGCCGGCGCCGGGCGCGTGCCGGGCACCCCAGGGAGCGGGGTTCTGGGCGCCCCACTGCCCGGCGGGCGGGGACTGCCAGTCCTGGGCGGGTGCCGGGGGCGGCGACTGCTGCGGACCGTGGCTCCACTGCCCGTCCGGGGTCGGGGCGCCGGGCGGTGCGGAGCCGGGCGTGCGGTCGGCCCGCGGGCCGGCGCCGGGGCCGCCCGTCACGCCGGGCAGCACGGGCTCGCCGCCGTCGGAGGGCAGCACGATGCCTTCGCGCGCGGGGGGCGCCGAGGGCTCCTCGCCCTGTCCACTCTGCGTCACCGGGACTCCTACCGATGGGGGACCTTGGGAAGTGTCGGCTCACGCTACCGGGTCCCCGGAGCCCGGTGCCACGCAGCACGGGGCCCGCCGCCGTGCCCTGTGAGCGCGGCAACACCACCGGGGGCGGAACGCCGTTCAGCTCACCTCCTCCGCGCCGCTCCGGCGTTCCCCCGCGTTCACCTCCCGGCGCCCCCCGCGTTCACGCCGCCACCTGCAGGCCCGTCCGCGCCCCGAACTCCCGCACCACCGGCTCCTCCCGGTACGGCTCGAGCCGCTGCTGGAGGTCCTCCAGGTACTCGGCGCCCCGGTGGGACCTGAGCCCCTCCAGCAGTTCCACGGCCTTCGTGCCGGTGGTGCAGGCCTGTTCGATCTCCCGTTGCTGCACCTGGGCGGTGGCCAGCAGCACGTAGCCGATCGCCCGCCGCCGCGCCCGCGACTCCGGATGCCCGGCCAGGGCCTCCCGCGCGCACCGCGCGGCCGCCTCGGCCTGTCCCAGGTCACGGTGGCAGTGCGCCAACTCGTCGGCGAGATAGGCCTCGTCGAAGTGCGCGATCCACGCCGGGTCGTCCCCGGAGGCGGAGTCGGCCGCTTCCATGGCGCTCACCGCCCGGCCGGCCGCCGTCTGCGCGGCGCGTGCGTCGCCCATCAGCGCGTGCCCGCGCGCCTCGGCCGCGTGGAACATGGCCTCCGCTCGGGGGCTCACGCGCCCCCGCGCGCCCTCCTGCGCCGCACGCGCCAACTGTGCGATCTCGCGCGGGTTCCCGAGCTGCGCGGCCAGGTGGCTCATGGAGGCGGCGAGCACGTACCCGCCGTAACCACGGTCCCCGGCCGCCTGGGCCAGGCGCAGGGCCTGGATGTAGTAGCGCTGGGCCAGACCCGGCTGCCCGGTGTCGACGGCCATGTACCCGGCGAGTTCGGTCAGCCGCGCCACCGCGGCGAACAGGTCGCGTCCCACGGCCTCCCGGTACGACCCCGCCAGCAGCCCCGATACCACGCTGTTGAGGTAGTGCACGACGACCGGGCGCACGTGTCCGCTGCCGTACTGGTGGTCCAGGTCCACCAGCGCCTGGGTCATGTCCCGTACGGCCCCGACGTCGGACTGGCCCACGCGAGGCCCCGCCGAGCGCGCCACCTGGGCGTCCGGGGAGGAGATCAGCCAGTCACGGCTGGGCTCCACCAGCGCGGACGAGGCGACGGAGGAACCGGACAGGAAGTCCCGCCGCCCCACGTCGCTGCGCCACAGCTCACACACCTGCTCGATGGCCCCCAGCACGGTCGGCGAGAACTGGAGACCGACGCCGGACGCGAGGTTCTTGCCGTTGGCCATCCCGATCTCGTCGATCGTGACCGTACGGCCCAGTTTGCGTCCCAGCGCCTCCGCGATGATCGCCGGTGCCCGGCCCCGCGGCTGTTGTCCGCGCAACCAGCGCGCCACCGACGTCTTGTCGTACCTCAGGTCCAGGCCGTGCTCGGCGCCGCACATGTTGACCCTGCGGGCCAGACCGGCGTTGGAGCAGCCGGCTTCCTGGATGAGCGCCTGCAGCCGTTCGTTCGGCTGCCGCGCGACGAGAGGCCTTGCGGCCATTGGCGTACCCCCTGCTGTCTCGGCGGCTCGCCCCCGGGGTGCTGACGCATCCCTTCGGCTCGCACGCCGTGCGGCTGCGGTGCCTGCCCACGCACCGAGTTGACGTGTCCTCCTCGGCCGGCCCCTCGCGTCCCGGCGAAGGGATCGGCCGTGAAGATCAATGCCCCGCCTAGATGCCGACAATGCGAGGCATGTGAGGATTGCCGGTTACCGGCCGTCGCCGGTCCCCCTCGTGGCTACCCAGCCGTCGACTCCGATCCTCCCGCGCGCCCCCGCACATGCACCCATGCGCCCCGGCCACGGGACCGGTGCTCCTCCCCCGCGCATGGCCTGGGCGTAACTCCTCGTGACGGCCGTAGTTGTGTTCATCGTGGAAGAGACGATCCAGGGCATCGACGTCGTACAGATCCCGGAGCAGCGCGGGCCGTCGCTGCTGGACACCGCGGTCCGCTATGTGGAGGAGCGCCACTGGGAGGTGTTCCCGGGGACCTGGCTGGAGGCCGTGGAGGGGGTGCAGCGCTGCTCGTGCGGGGACGCCGCGTGCCCCGCCCCCGGCGCACACCCGGCCGGCCCGGACTGGCCGGCCCGGGCGACGGGCAGCGCGACCGTCGCCCGCCGCCTGTGGCAGACGCGGCCGGCGGCGTCGGTCCTGCTGCCCACCGGCCGTACCTTCGACGCCGTCTCGGTGCCGGAGACGGCCGGGTTCCTCGCCCTGGCCCGGATGGAGCGGATGGGGATGACCCTCGGGCCGGTGACGCTGACGCCGGACCGCCGCACGGAGTTCTTCGTGCTGCCCGGCGCCGCGGCGAAGGTGCCGGACCTGGTGCGCGCTCTGGGCTGGTCGCCGTCCTCGCTGGACCTGACGGTGCTGGGCGAGGGCGCGTACGTGGCCGCGCCTCCGACGCGGTTCGGGTCGCGCGGGGCCGTGCAGTGGGCCTGCCGGCCGACGCGGGCGAATCGGTGGCTGCCGGATGTGGAGGAGGTGGTGTCGCCGTTGGCGTACGCGTGCGGGCGGGACCGGTAGGGGTCGCTCCGGCGTCGCGCAGGCCGGCGGTCCGGTGGCTGCGGGTGTCGTGTGGTTGACCGCGCGGTGCCCCGCGCTCCTTTGAGGCACGCCTTTCCCCCGTAGGGTTCACGTGACGGAGGGAGACGTCGTGGATGCAGCAGCCGTGCGCGTGCGAGGGCTCTGGAAGCGGTTCGGGCAGCAGGTCGCCGTGGGCGGGATCGATCTGGAGCTGCCCGCGGGCCGGTTCATCGGGCTCGTCGGGCCGAACGGGGCCGGGAAGACCACCACGTTGTCGATGGTGACCGGGCTGCTGCGGCCCGACCAGGGCACCGTCGAGGTCGTCGGGCACGACGTGTGGCGCGACCCGGTCGCGGTCAAGGCGCGGATCGGGGTGCTGCCGGAGGGGCTGCGGCTGTTCGAGCGCCTCTCGGGGCGTGAACTGCTGTCGTACACCGGGCGGTTGCGCGGACTGCCCGGCACGGAGGTGGACAAGCGCACCACCCAGCTCCTGGACGTCCTCGACCTGGCCGGCGCCCAGCACAAGCTGGTGGTCGACTACTCGACCGGGATGCGCAAGAAGATCGGGCTCGCCGCGGCCCTGTTGCACAACCCCGAAGTCCTCTTCCTGGACGAGCCGTTCGAGGGCGTCGACCCGGTCTCCGCGCAGACCATCCGCGGTGTTCTGGAGCGGTACACCGCCTCCGGCGCCACGGTCGTGTTCTCCTCCCACGTCATGGAGCTGGTCGAGTCGCTGTGCGACTGGGTCGCGGTGATGGCCGCCGGCCGGATCCGCGCCCACGGCCCGCTCGCCGAGGTGCGCGGGGACGCGCCCTCCCTCCAGCGGGCGTTCCTGGAACTCGTCGGCGCGAGCGGCCGCGACGCGGGTTCCGACCTGGACTGGCTGGGCGGCGGGGCCCGGTGAGCGCACCGGCCGTCACCGCCGTCCTCGTCCGGCTGAAGCTGTCCCTGCTGAGGAACGGGCTGCGGCAGTCCGGCGGGCGCAGGGCCGCCTACATCGCCTCGGCGGTCGTCGCGCTGCTGTTCGCCGCGCTCCAGCTGATCGGCCTGATCGCACTGCGCGGCTTCGGGCACGTCGAGTCACTGGTGGTGCTGCTGGTCGCGGTGCTGGGGCTGGGCTGGGCGGTGATGCCGCTGTTCTTCCCCAGCGGAGACGAGACCCTGGACCCGACCCGGCTGGTGATGCTGCCGCTGCGGCCCCGCCCCCTGGTGCGGGCCCTGCTCACGGTCTCCCTGGTGGGCATCGGGCCGCTGTTCACGCTGTGCCTGCTCGCCGGTTCCGTGATCGCCGTGGCGCACGGCGGTGCCGCCTTCACGGTGGGCGTGCTCGCGGTGCCGCTGGCGCTGCTGGTGTGCGTGGCGCTGGCCCGCGCGGTCGCCGCGGCCAACGTACGGCTGCTGACCAGCCGCAGGGGCCGGGACCTCGCGGTGCTCAGCGGGCTGGTGATCGCGGTCGGCGCGCAGCTGGTCAACTTCGGTGCGCAGCGCCTCGGTTCGTCTGGTCTGGCGCAGCTCGACCCGGCGGCGGACGTCCTGCGGTGGATCCCGCCGGCGTCCGCGATCGGCGCGGTCCACTCGGTGGGCCAGGGCGCGTACGGTACCGGTGCCGCGCAACTGGTCCTGAGCGCGGCGGCGCTCGCGGGGCTGCTGGCCGCGTGGTCCCGGTCCCTCACCCGGCTGATGACCTCGCCCGACGGGTCCACGCTGCCGTCCGGCGGGGAGGCCGTGCGCGACCGCTCCTCCAGCGGGCTCGCCCGGCTGCTGCCCGCGGGCCGCACCGGCACGGTCGTGGAGCGCAGTCTGCGCTACGTGTGGCGGGACCCCAAGACCAAGGCGGCGTGGGTGACGTCGCTGGCGATCGGGCTGATCGTGCCGGTGTTCAACGCCTGGCAGGGCACCGGATCGGTCTACTTCGCCTGTTTCGCCGCCGGGATGCTCGGCATCCAGATGTACAACCAGTTCGGCCAGGACACGTCCGCGTTCTGGATGGTGGCCATGACGATCTCGTCCCCCCGGGACGCCTACGTCGAACTGCGGGCCCGCGCGCTGGCCCTGCTGCTGATCACCCTGCCGTACGCCACGCTGGTCACGGTCCTGACGACCGCGATGCTGGGCGACTGGCCGCGGCTGCCGGAGGCGCTGGGCCTGTCCCTCGCCCTGCTCGGCGCGATGCTCGCGACCGGTGCCTGGACCTCGGCGCGCTTTCCCTACTCCATCCCGCAGGAGGGCTACAAGAACGTCGCCCCGGGGCAGACCGGGCTCGCCTGGATCTCCATCTTCGGCGGCATGATCGCGGCGGCCGTGCTGTGCGCGCCGGTCATCGCGCTCGCGATATGGCTGAACGTGCGCGCGGGCGGGGACGCGTGGACCTGGCTGCTGCTGCCCCTGGGCACGCTGTACGGGGCGGCCCTGACCCTGCTGGGCCTGCGCCTGGCCGCCCCCCAGACGGCCCGCCGGCTGCCGGAGATCCTCACGGCGGTCAGCAAGGGGTGAGCCGGGCCCCCGGCGGCGGGGGACGTGCGCGGGCGGCCCAGGCGCGAGGCGGACGCGGGCGGCCCGGACGGGCGCGGAGGCGGGCGGCCCCAAATGGGCGCGGAGGCTGCGCGGGACAGCCCGGCACAGGCACGGCAGCCGGGGACGGGCAGCCGCGCCAGGCACACACGACCCGGCACAGGCACGGACGACCCGGGACGAGGCCGACTACCGGAGACGGACGGCCCGGCACAGGCGCGGAGGCGGACGCGGACGGCCCCAAATGGGCGCGGAGGCTGCGCGAACGGCCTGGCACAGGCGTGGAGGGGAAGGCGGACAGCCCGGGACAGGCACGGCAGCCGGGCACGGGGCAGCCGGGGGCCACGGGGCGGGGGCCGGGCCGTGCGGCTCCCAGGGACGAGCGGGAAGCGCGGGCGTCTCCCGGGCGGGTCAGGGTTCGCGCAGGGTGTCCAGGAACGGTTCGATCGCCGACCGCCAGCCCTCCGGCTGGTCGTAGTGGACCAGGTGACCGGCGTCGGCGACCTCCGCGTACTGACCGCGGGGCAGCACGCGGACCATCTCCTGGGCCTCGGCCCGACCCAGCTCGCCGTCCAGTCCCCGGACCACCAGCGCGGGGCAGCGCACCTGGGCCAGCTCCTCCCAGTGCGCGTCGTACACCCAGGTCTCCCGGGAGCGCAGCATCTGCTCCGGGTCGAAGACCGGACGCCAGCCGTCCGGCGCCTCGGTCATCACCTCCGCGTAGAACTCGCCCCGGGCCGGATTCGGCCGTTCCACCCACGGATCGTCCTCGCCGAACCACTTTCGGACGTCGGCGAGCGTGGCGAAGGGCACCGGCCAGGCCTTGAACCACTCCGCCCACTCGCGCTGCGAGGCCGCGCCGAGCGCGGAGGCCCGCATGTCGCAGATGATCACGCCGCGCACCAGGTCGGGGCGCTTGGCGGCAAGCTGCCAGGCGGTCAGCGCACCCATGGCGTGGCCGACGAGGACGGCGGGACCGAACCCGAGCTGTTCGAGCGCGGCCTCGGCGTCGTCGACGTAGGCGTCCCGGGTGAAGGACGCGTGCGGGGGCTTCTCGCTGCGGCCGTGGCCCCGTTGGTCGAGGGCGACGGCCCGGTACCGCGCGGAGAGCCAGCGGGCGGTGGAGGCCCAGTGCGAGGCACGGCCCATCAGTCCGTGCAGTAACAGCACCCCGGGGGCGCCCCGGGCCGCACCGGACTCCCGCGCAGCGTCCTCGGTCCCGGGCTTGGGCGGGTCGCCGAACTCCCAGGCCGCGAGACGTACGCCGTCCGCCCCGGTCACGTCGATGCGTCGCGCCATGGTCCTGGCACCCCCAAGCTCCGCTGTCTGCCGTGCTTGCCTTGCCTGCTGCTGCCGCTGTCGTCGGTGCTGCCACCGCTGCGCGCCCACCGGCGCGTGCGGGCCGTGCGGGTGTCGCGTACATCCTTGTAGCGCGTGTTCCGCTTGGCGCATCACCCCGGGAAGACTATCGAATGCGTATTCGAAAACGCCGTCTCGGCCGACAACACCCCTCGTTCGAGTGACCCCCCTCAAGGATTGATCGTCGTCGCCGAGGGGAGATCTTCAGCGGGAGGCGGACCGCTCGGGGAAACCGGTCCGAGGGGAATGACCCTGAGAGCTCGGGGCTCCGGGTCAGCACAGGGGAGGACAGGCCCCGGCGCCACGTGGCGCCGGGGCCCTTCACGTGGTCACGGCACATCGTCCCGCCCCTCCCCGGCCGGGCGACATCGCTGTCCGGTGCCGGCCAAGAGCTCCTCAGGTCATATGCCTCACGCGACAGCCTCGCACGTGATTCCGGGCGGGCGCTGCGATTCGCCGCACTGGATCTTGGAATCGACGGGATCGCGCCGGTGTGGCAACAAACCGGCGTGCTGGGGCACCTGACGGACCGTCGGCGGGTGGCCGGGATCAGGGCTTGGCGACGAACACGTGGGAGGCGACGTCCGCCTCCAGCTCGGCCGCCTCGCCGCCGCTGCCCACCAGCACACCGCCCGCCGACTCGGTCACGCTGACCACCGAGCCGGGCTGCACGCCCGCCCGGCGCAGCGTGTACATCAGCTGCGCGTCCGTCTGGATCGGCTCGCCGATCCGGCGCACGACGACCGTCTTGCCCTCGATCCCGGGGTCGAGATCGGCCAGCGACACCATGCCCTCGTCCAGGAACGGGTCGGCACCGTCCTTCTCCCCCAGCTCCTCCAGGCCCGGGATCGGGTTGCCGTACGGCGACTCGGTCGGGTGCCGCAGCAGCTCCAGCACACGGCGCTCGACGGCCTCGCTCATCACGTGCTCCCAGCGGCAGGCCTCGGCGTGCACCTGCTCCCACTCCAGGCCGATCACGTCGACCAGCAGGCACTCGGCGAGGCGGTGCTTGCGCATGACGCGGGTGGCCAGCCGACGGCCCTCGTCGGTCAGCTCCAGGTGCCGGTCGCTGGCGACGGACACCAGGCCGTCGCGCTCCATCCGTGCCACCGTCTGGCTGACCGTCGGCCCGCTCTGGTCGAGCCGCTCGGCGATCCGGGCACGCATGGGGACCACACCTTCCTCCTCCAGCTCGAGGATGGTGCGGAGATACATCTCCGTGGTGTCGATCAGTCCGGACATACGTGCCCCTCGATTAGCTCTGCGATTAGCTGTGCCGGAGGCTGGACGGCTCACCGGCGCGTGCGCTGGCCCAGACCTCAATTCTGACGCATGCGGCCGACAACCGTGCCGCACCGTGGGAACGCGGGGTTCCGGCCCGGCGGCGCGGGGCCCCGCACGACCTCGGCCCCCTCTCTCCGCCTCCGCCCCGCCCTACGGCGGGAGGGGTCGGCCGTATTGACACGGCACTGGTCCAGACCGCACGGTGATCCGCGACACAGCCACCCCGGAAGGGAACCCGCATGAGCGACCGCACGCCGGCCGGCCAGTTCCTCGACGCCGCGATCGACCTGTTGCAGCGGGTCCGCGACGAGGAGGCCGGCGCCATCGCGGCCGCGGGCACGCTGCTCGCCGACACGGTGGCGGACGGCGGCCGGCTGTTCGCCTTCGGCGCCGGGCACTCCTCGCTGGCCGCACAGGACCTCGTCTACCGCGCGGGCGGCCTGGCCCTGATGAACCTGCTCACCGTCCCGGGCGCCGTGGGCGTCGACGTCACGCCGGCCACGCTGGGCTCGGCCCTGGAGCGTGTCGACGGGCTCGCGACCGCCGTGCTCGACGCGTCCCCGCTGCGCGCGGGAGACGCGCTGGTGATCGTCTCCCTGTCCGGGCGCAACGCGCTGCCCGTGGAGATGGCCATACACGCCCGCTCCCTCGGCGCGCGGGTGATCGGCGTGACCTCGGTGGCGTACGCGACGCGGACGACGTCCCGGCACTCCTCGGGGACGTTCCTCAAGGACCACTGCGACGTCGTCCTCGACTCCCGGATCGCGGTCGGCGACGCGGAACTCACCCTGGACGACGTCCCGGCGCCCTTCGCCCCGGCCTCCACGGTCGTCACGACCGCCCTCCTCCAGGCCGTCATGGCCACCACGGCCGCCACCCTCGCCGACCGGGGCATCGAACCGCCGCTCCTGCGCTCCGGCAACGTCGACGGCGGCCACGATTGGAACGCCCGCGTCTTCGAGCAGTACCGGGACCGCATCTTCTACCTTCACTGAGCCGCCGCCCGGGGCACGAGCGGGCCGCACGCGCCCGGCCCGGAGCGCGAGGGGCACGGGGCGGCCGGGCGTCAGTCCCCACCGTCGCCCGTCAGAGCGGCCAGGTCCAGGGAGGTGGCGATGCGCACGGCCACGTCCTCCGCGTACATCGTGTCGGTGCGTTCGAAGGCGTTGCGGGCGGCGGTGCGCAGGAACGTGACGACGCCCAGGGTGCGGCCGCGGCTGCGCAGCACCGTGCACAGGGCGTGGACCGCGTCCGAGGGCCACTGGCGGGCCTCGGCCCAGGCGCGGGCCTCTCGCGGGGACAGCTTGCCCGCCCCGGCGCGGACCGAGCCGGCCCGGGTCACGCACTGGAGCGCCGGGTGGCCCTCCTCGTACCGCACCGGCAGTCCCGCCCGGCCGGCGAGCCGGCTGGGGCCGGGCGCGCCGGACGGGGTCGCGGCGATCCGGACCAGGCGCAGCGCCTCGGACCCGCCGGCCGTGTCGGTCGGCGCGCCGCCGGTCAGCCGGTCGATCAGCGCGTGGTCGGCGAATCCGGCGAGCGCGAAGTCCAGGTGGATCGTGACCGCCTCCGCCGGGTCCTCGCACTCCGCCGCGGCCCGCGCCGCGCGGTGCAGCTGCTGCGCGCGGAACCTCAGCAGCGACGCCTCCTGCTCGCCCTGCCGCGCCTCCGTCACGTCCTGGAACAGCCAGCCCACGCCGAGCGGAACCGGCTCCTCCGCGAGCGGCGACGCCAGCCGGACGAACCCGCTCCGCCAGCACCTGCGGCGCTCGCCCTCCGGTGTCCGTACGCTCACCCAGATCTCCGCGGGCGCCGGCGGCGCGCCCTCGGCCAGCACGTGCGCCAGCGCGCTCTCCAGCTCCTCGACGCCCTGGGCCAGCAGTTCGCCGAGCGGCCGGCCCAGCACCGTCGTGCGCCCGGTGCCCAGCGCCCGCGCGGCGTGCGCGTTCACCACCGCGGGCCGCAGGTCGGCGTCCACGAGGACGACACCCCAGCTCGCGTCCTCCAGCAGCGCCTCGCTGAGCGCGATCGACCGCTCCAGGTCGATCTGCGCGTGCACCTCGCTGAAGGCGCAGTACACGCCCGCCGGCCTGCCGTCCGGGCCGCGCACCGCGGCGGACTGCGTCCGCACCAGCACCCGGCCGCCGTCCTTGGTCAGCAGCGCGAACTCGTGCACCTGCCGGCCCGGCGCGTCCATGGCGGACATCAGCCGCGCCTCGACCTCCTCGGCGTCCGCGCTGCGCACCGCCCACCCGGCGAACCCCTGCCGCCCCACCGCCTCGGCGGCGGACCAGCCGAGGATGCGCTCGGCCTCGCGGTTCCAGTGGGTCACCACCCCGTCCGCGTCGAAGGCGCACAGGGCGGCGTCCATGCCGTCCAACAACGCGGCGAGCAGGTCGGACCCGTCCGAGCTCTCCCGCCCGGGCTCGTCCGGCCCCAGCTCGTCGGTGATCCCACTACGCCGGGAAGCACTCACCTGGACCCCCTGCAGGCTGCGTCCGCACGTACGGCACGCCGGTTCGCTCACTCGCCATCATTCAACTTGAACGTGACCCAGCGCACACCGGGTTCCCACAAGATTGCAGTAATCGTTGTACTGCGACGATTCCCCGTCAGCGGCTCCGTGAACTCCCTCCGGACGCCGCCGCCCGCCGGTTTTCCCGAAAAAGCGGTTGATCCCGCGCCGGGCGGTTCCTAGGGTTCCTGGTACACGAGAAGGGAGGTGGTTCGGCAGATGTGTGAATACCGGACGCGTGAGGTGGCTGCGGGCTAGCGGCCCGTCACCACATTCCGTGCGGTGCCGGACCAGCGCGTGAGACGAGCGCGCAGCCGGCCCAATCCCAGCAGTCACCCGACCCGCGAGTCGCCGGTACGTCCGGCCGGCCCCTCCACTGGAGGACCAGACTCGCGGGTCGTCTGCGTTACGGGACTCGAGGAGCCACTGTGTGTCCCCGTGACGCGGTGACTCCCGGAATCACTGGGCGATGTCCTCGTAGCCCTCGATCGCGCGCGGGTCGCGGCTGCCCGGGCCGATGTAGCGGGCGGAGGGGCGGACCAGGCGCCCGGTGCGCTTCTGCTCCAGGATGTGGGCCGACCAGCCGGCCGTGCGGGCGCAGGTGAACATCGACGTGAACATGTGCGCCGGGACCTCGGCGAAGTCCAGCACGATGGCGGCCCAGAACTCCACGTTGGTGGCCAGCACCCGGTCGGGGCGGCGGGCGTGCAGCTCGGCCAGGGCGGCCTTCTCCAGCGCCTCGGCGACCTCGAAACGCGGGGCGCCCAGTTCACGCGCGGTACGGCGCAGCACGCGGGCGCGGGGGTCCTCCGCGCGGTAGACGCGGTGCCCGAAGCCCATGAGGCGCTCGCCCTTGTCGAGGGTCCGCTTGACGTACGCCTCGGCGTCCCCGGTGCGCTCGATCTCCTCGATCATGTGCAGCACGCGCGAGGGGGCGCCGCCGTGCAGCGGGCCCGACATGGCGCCGACGGCACCCGAGAGCGCCGCAGCCACGTCCGCGCCGGTCGAGGCGATCACCCGCGCGGTGAAGGTGGAGGCGTTCATGCCGTGCTCGGCGGCCGACGTCCAGTACGCGTCGACGGCCGCGACGTGCTTGGGGTCGGGCTCGCCCCGCCAGCGGATCATGAACCGCTCGACCACGGACTGCGCCTTGTCGATCTCCCGCTGCGGCACCATGGGCAGGCCCTGGCCGCGCGCGGACTGGGCGACGTAGGACAGGGCCATGACGGCGGCCCGGGCGAGGTCGTCGCGGGCCTCTTCGGCATCGATGTCGAGGAGCGGTTTCAGTCCCCACACGGGGGCCAGCATGGCGAGCGCCGACTGCACGTCGACGCGGATGTCGCCGGAGTGCACGGGGATCGGGAAGGGCTCGGCGGGCGGCAGGCCGGGGTTGAAGGCGCCGTCGACGAGCAGTCCCCAGACGTTGCCGAAGGAGACGTGTCCGACCAGATCCTCGATGTCGACGCCCCGGTAGCGGAGAGCGCCGCCCTCCTTGTCCGGTTCGGCGATCTCCGTCTCGAACGCGACGACTCCTTCGAGCCCGGGTACGAAGTCGGACATCAGGCGGCTCCTCGTGATGTGGGTGACAGATGGTGTTGTGGGGTGGACGACCATGTGTCAGTCAGTCGGCGGAAGCAGACGCACGTCCGGTGGATCCGCGGTCGTCGGTGAGGACTCGCGGTCCGGGACGTCACCCCTGTGATGCCCGGCTGGCGGCCACCCAACCGGATCAGCACCAGCACGATATCCCCGAGTGCCAGAGTTGGGGAGAGTTCGCGGCACTCAGTGCCACTCAGTGACGAAGGCCACCGTGCCGGTCACCCCGGTCCGCCCATGCGGCAGGATGACGGCGTGACCGACCGAGACGCCGCCCCCTTCGATCTCGCCTCGATGCGCAAGCAGTACCGGACCGAGGGGCTCTCCGAGACCGACCTGGCCCCCACCCCCGTCGAGCAGTTCGCGGCATGGTTCCGGCAGGCCGCGACGGAGGGCGGGCTGTTCGAGCCGAACGCCATGATCGTCTCCACGGCGGACGCGGCGGGCCGGCCCAGCTCCCGGACGGTGCTGCTGAAGCACTTCGACGAGCAGGGGTTCGTCTTCTACACCAACTACGACTCCCGCAAGGCGCGCGAGCTGGACGAGAACCCCCACGCCTCGCTGCTGTTCCCCTGGCATCCGATGGCCCGGCAGGTCATCGTCATCGGCCCCGCCCGGCGCACCGGCCGCGACGAGACGGCCGCCTACTTCCGCACCCGGCCGCACGGCTCCCAGCTGGGCGCCTGGGCCAGCGGCCAGTCCTCAGTGATCGCCGGCCGCGCGGAGCTGGACGCCGTGTACGCGGAGCTGGCGGCCCGGTACCCGGAGGGCGAGCAGGTGCCGGTGCCGCCGCACTGGGGCGGTTTCCGGGTGGTCCCGCGCGAGGTGGAATTCTGGCAGGGCCGGGAGAACCGGCTGCACGACCGGCTGCGGTACGTCGCCGAGGCGGACGGGAGCTGGCGGGTGGAGCGGCTCGGCCCCTGAGCGCGCTCCCCGGACGCCTCAGATCTTTCCCCAGAGGTACACGGTGCGGTGGCCGTCGAGCAGCCCGGTCAGCCGGGCGCGGAAGGCGCCGGTGAGCTCGGGCCAGTTCCAGAACTCGAAGCCCGGGCAGCCGAAGGCGAGCGGGGCCTCGTCCCAGGTCCAGTCCGGGAGGGCGACGGCGGCCGCGCAGGCGGGGCAGTCGACGGCTGCGGCGCCGGTGTCGGACCACTTCCGCATGGCGGTGCCGACGCGCTGCCAGGCCGCGTCCCCCAGCGGGGTGGACGCCGCGCAGCGCGGGCACACGGCCGCGCCGGGCAGGTCCGCGCCGCTGGTGAAGCCGGTGCGGCGGGTGTGCACGGCGAGTCCGTCCGAGGGCTCGACGTCCCAGTCGTCGCTCACCGCGCGCTCCCAGTGCGGGCCCGGCGGATGCCCCGGGGGCCCGCCGGGGACGCATCTCGTGCGTTCGGCGAGGACGACGCCCTCCGCCACGAGCCCTTCCACCACCCGCTGGGCGAGCCGGCCGGCGTCCGCCTCGTCCGCGTCGAGGTCGACGATCACCTGGAACCGGTCGCCCATGTCAGTCCAGAACCCCGTCCAGCAGCGCCGCCCACTGCGCCACCACCCGCTCCCGGCGGGCCGTGTCGTCGGTGAGGAGGTTGGCCAGGCCGAGGCCGCGGGCCATGTCGAGCAGGCCCTGGACGGTCTCGCGGACGCCGGGACGGGTCTCGTCCGCGCCGAGCAGGTCCACGGCGATGCGGTGGGTCTCGCGGCCGACCCGGGACTCCAGCTCCGTGACCCGCGGGCGCAGCTGCTCCTCGTTGGAGGCGGCGACCCACAGGTGCAGGGCGGACCGGAAGAGCGGACCGGTGTACAGGTCGACGAGGGCGGAGACCACCGCGCGGCGGTCGGCTGCGGCCGCGCCCTCGGGGAAGAGTGCGCGCAGGGCGGTGGAGCGTTCCTCGGCGACGTACTCGACGGCGGCGGTGAAGAGGTCCTCGCGGGTCGGGAAGTGGTGCTGGGCCGCGCCTCTGGAGACACCGGCGCGCTCGGCGACGACGGAGACCGTGGAGCCCGCCCAGCCGCGCTCGGCGAGGCAGGCCACGGCGGCCTCCAGGAGCCGCTGCCGGGTCACCCGGCTGCGGTCCTGCTTGGGGACTCGTTCCGCACGGTCGGCCGTGCTCACACCACCCATTCCGGATCCCGTCGCTCGAGGAAGGCCGTCATGCCCTCGCGCGCGTGCGCGGAGGCGAACAGCCGGGCCGAGAGCGCGGTCAGGCCGGCCGCGTCCCGGTCGAAGGTCTCCAGCACCCTAGCCGTGAGCAGCCGCTTCGTCTCGGCCAGGGCCTCGGGGCAGGCCCGGCGCAGGCCGTCCAGAACGGGTGCGAGGACCTCGTCGACGTCGTCGCCGCACGCGGTGACGAGGCCGATGCGGGTGGCCTCGGCGGCATCGAGGCGCTCACCGGTGAGGTAGTAGCGGGCGAGCGCCCGCGGGTCGGTGCGCGGCAGCAGAGGCAGGGAGATGACGGCCGGCGCGACACCGATGCGGACCTCGGTGAAGGCGAAGGTGGCCGCGTGCGAGGCGGCGGCGACGTCGCAGGCGGCCAGCAGGCCGAGGCCGCCCGCGCGGACGTGCCCGGTGACCCGTGCGACGACCGGTTTCGGCAGTTCGACGATCCGCCGCAGCAGCCCGACCAGGGCGTCCGGGGCGGGCGGGTCGCGCAGGTCGGCGCCGGCGCTGAAGGTGGTGCCGGTGTGGGTGAGGACCACCGCGCGGACCCCGGTGTCCTCTCCCGCGCCGGCGAGCGCGGCCGTCAGCTCCCCGACCAGGGCGGCGGACAGGGCGTTGCGGCGCTGCGGGGCGTCGAGGACGAGGGTCTCGACGCCCCGCTCCCGCGTGATGTGGACCAGGGTCACGAGGGCTCCTTGTGCGCCCTGAGCTCGCGGCGAAGGATCTTTCCGGAGGCGGCGCGCGGGACGCCGTCGATGAAGGTGACGCGACGGACCCGCTTGTAGGGGGCGACGCGTTCGGCGACGTACATCATGACCTCGCCCTCGGTCAGCGTCGGTGCGGACGGCCGGCGGACGACGTGGGCGTGCGGGATCTCGTTGCCGTCGTCGTCGAGGGCGCCGACGACGGCCGCGTCGGCGATGCCGGGGTGGGTGAGCAGCAGCGCCTCGAGCTCGGCGGGGGCGACCTGGAAGCCCTTGTACTTGATGAGTTCCTTGACCCGGTCGACGACGAACAGCCAGTTGTCCTCGTCGACGTGGCCGACGTCGCCGGTGTGCAGCCAGCCGTCCTCGTCGATCATCGCGGCGGTGGCGTCGGGGCGGCCGAGGTAGCCCTTCATCACCTGGGGGCCGCGGATCAGGATCTCGCCGGACTCGCCGGGGCCGAGGTCCCGGGACGGGTCGTCGAGGGAGACGATGCGCATCTCGGTGCCGGCGATCAGCCTGCCGACCGTGCCGGGGGGCGCCTCCCGCATGGCGTCCAGGGGGACGACGTGGGTGCCGGGCGACAGCTCCGTCATGCCGTACGCCTGCCCGACGGGCGGCAGGCCGAGCCGCTGCGCGCAGGCGACGGCGAGCGCGGCGTCCAGCGGGGCGGCGGCGCTGACGACGTACTTCAGCGAGCTCAGGTCGTACCGGTCCACCAACGGGTGCTTGGCGAGGGCCAGGACGATCGGCGGGGCCACGTACAGGGCCGTGATGCGGTGGTTCTGGACGGCGGCGAGAAACGTCTCCAGGTCGAAGCGCGGCAGGACGACCACGGTGGCTCCCTGGCGCAGGGGGGCGTTCATCAGCGCCGTCAGACCGTAGATGTGGAAGAACGGGAGCACCGCCAGGACGCGGTCGCCGGGCGCCGCCGTGATCGCCGGCTCGAGCTGGGCGAGGTTGGTGGCGATCTGGCGGTGGGTGAGCATGACGCCCTTGGGGACGCCGGTGGTGCCCGAGGAGTACGGCAGGGCGGCGACGTCCTCGGCCGGGTCGATCGCGACCCGGGGCTCGGGGGCCGTGCAGCCCAGCATGTCGATCAGTGAGCGGTGGCCGGGCGCGCCGTCGCAGACGAAGACCTCCTCCACGCCGCCCGCGAGTTCGGCGGCCCTGCGCGCGGTGTCCAGCAGCGGGGAGACGGTGACGATCCAGCGGGCCCCGGAGTCCCGCAGCTGCTTGCCGAACTCCTCGGCGGTGGCGAGCGGATGGACGGTGGTCACGGCGGCGCCCGCGCGGGTGGCCGCGTAGAAGGCGGTCGGGAACGCGATGGTGTTGGGGCTGTGCAGGGCGAGGACGTCCCCCTTGCGCACCCCGGCCTCGGCGAGGCCGGCGGCGACCCGGCGGTGGAAGCGGTCCAGTTGCTCGTAGGTGAGGGTGGTGCCGTCGGTGCCGTCGACGAGGGCGGGGGTGTTCCCGAACCCGGCGGCCCGTGCGAGCACCGCGTCGTGGATGGGGAGGTCGACGGGCGGAACGTCTGCGTACGCGCTGCGGAACATGGTTCCTCCTCCCGCGCCGAAACGCTGTCGGCGGGCGTCAGTACGACTTGGGCAGGCCCAGGGTCTGGTGGGAGACGTAGTTGAGAATCATCTCCCGGCTCACCGGCGCGATACGGGACACGCGCGCGGCGGTGATCAGCGAGGCGAGGCCGAACTCGCGCGTGAGGCCGTTCCCACCGAGCGTGTGCACGGCCTGGTCGACGGCCCGCACGCACGCCTCCGCGGCCGCGTACTTGGCCATGTTGGCGGCCTCGCCCGCGCCCATGTCGTCCCCGGCGTCGTAGAGGCGGGCCGCCTTCTGCATCATCAGGCGGGCCAGTTCCAGCTGGATGTGCGCCTCGGCCAGGGGGTGGGCGATGGCCTGGTGCGCGCCGATGGGGGCGTTCCACACGGTGCGCTCGCGCGCGTACGCGACGGCTTTGGACAGGGCGTGGCGGCCCATGCCGATGGCGAAGGCGGCGGTCATGATGCGCTCGGGGTTGAGGCCGGCGAACAGCTGGAGCAGACCCGCGTCCTCGTCGCCGACGAGCGCGTCGGCGGGCAGCCGCACGTCGTCGAGGGTCAGCTCGAACTGCTTCTCGGCGGCGCTCAGTTCCATGTCGATCTTCCGGCGCCCGAATCCGGGGGTGTCGCGGGGGACGATGAACAGGCAGGGCTTGAGGCGCCCGGTGCGGGCGTCCTCGGTGCGGCCGACGATGAGGGTGGCGTCGGCGATGTCGACCCCCGAGACGAACACCTTGCGGCCGGTGAGGAGCCAGTCGGTGCCGTCCCTGCGGGCGGTGGTGGTGATGCGGTGGGAGTTGGAGCCGGCGTCGGGCTCGGTGATGCCGAAGGCCATCAGACGGCTGCCGTCGGCCAGGGCGGGCAGCCACTCCCGTTTCTGGGCCGCGGTGCCGAAGCGGGAGATGACGGTTCCGCAGATCGCCGGGGAGACGATCATCATCAGCAGGGGGTTGCCGGCGGCGCCCATCTCCTCCAGGACGAGGGACAGCTCGGTGATGCCTCCGCCGCCACCCCCGTATGCCTCCGGCAGGTTGACGCCGATGTAGCCGAGCTTCGCGGCCTCCTGCCAGAACGGCCGGGGGTCCGTGCCGGGGGTGCGGGGGTGGTGGGTGGCGAACGTGGCGACCGCTTGGCGGAGAGCCTGGTGTTCTTGGGATTCGTCGGGGCTGGTCACTCGATCCTCCGGGGTACGGGTGGTCGGTGGTTTCTCGCGGTTCCCCGCGCCCTTCAGGGGGCGTGGGAATCCACGACGGCGAGGAGGGTGCCGGGCTCCACCTGCTGTCCGGGGCTCGCATGCAGGGCGCTCAGCGTTCCGGTGGCCGGGGCGGTGATCCGGTGCTGCATCTTCATCGCCTCCAACCACAGCAGGGGCTGCCCGGCCCGGACGGCGGCTCCCTCCGTCAGGCCCTCGGCGATGCGGACGACCGTGCCGGGCATGGGGGCCAGGAGGGAGCCGGGGGCGTGCTGGGCGGCGGCGTCGGGGAAGCGCGGCAGGGCGGTGAGGGCGGTGGTGTTCACGTACACCCGGTCGCCGTAGCGGGCGACCTCGAAGCGGCGGCGCACGCCGTCCGTCTCCAGGACGACGAGACGCGCGTCGGTGTGCACCACCTGCACCCCGTCCGCCGCGAAGCCCTCCCGGGTGTGGCGGTAGCGCACCTCGTGCTCCTCCCCCGCCATCAGGTACCGCTTGACCTGCGGCTGTGCGGGCAGGTTGCGCCAGCCGCCGAAGCGGGAGCGGCCGTGCGCGTCGGCGAGGGCGGCGGCGAGCGGGGCGTACGGGTCCGGGGCGGCCTCGGTGAGCCCGGCCAGGTGACGGTCGTAGAAGCCGGTGTCCATGCGGCCTGCCGTGAACTCCTCGTGGCGCAGGGAGCGCACGAGGAGGTCCCGGTTGGTGACGGGGCCGTGGACGACCGACCGTTCCAGGGCGGCGGCCAGCCTGCGGATCGCCTCCGCTCGGGTGGGCGCGTGGGCGACGAGCTTGGCGAGCAGGGGGTCGTAGTGCACGCCGATGTCGTCGCCGTCGGTGTAGCCGGTGTCCAGGCGCACCGCGTCGGGCACGGCGAGGCGGTGCAGGCGGCCGGTCTGCGGGGCCCAGTCGTGGGCGGGGTCCTCGGCGTACAGGCGGGCCTCGATCGCGTGGCCACGCGCGCGTGGCGGTTCGCCGGCGAGGGCGTCCCCCTCGGCGACCCGGATCTGCCCGGCGACGAGGTCGACGCCGAACACGGCCTCGGTGACGGGGTGTTCCACCTGCAGGCGGGTGTTCATCTCCAGGAAGTGCGCGCGGTCGCCGGCGACGAGGAACTCGACGGTTCCGGCGCCGACGTAGGCGACGGCACGGGCGGCGCGCACGGCGAGGGCGTGCAGTTCGCCGGTGAGGCGTGGGGACAGGCCGGGCGCGGGGGCCTCCTCGATCACCTTCTGGTGGCGGCGCTGGAGGGAGCAGTCGCGGGTGCCCAGCACCCACACCGTGCCGTGGGTGTCGGCGAGGACCTGCACCTCGACGTGGCGTCCGCCCTCGACGTACCGCTCGACGAACACCTCGCCGTCGCCGAAGGCGTGCGCGGCCTCCGCGCGGGCGGCGGCCCGTTCGGCGTCCAGGTCGGCGAGGCGCCGCACGACGCGCATGCCGCGCCCGCCGCCCCCCGCGGCGGCCTTGATCAGCACCGGCAGGTCGGCCTCGGTGACCTCCCGCAGGGGCTCGATGCCCATCAGCTCCTTGGCGCGCGTCTTGGACGCCATGGCCTCGATCGCCGCCGGGGGCGGCCCGATCCACACCAGGCCCGCGTCCTGCACGGCACGCGCGAAGCGGGCGTTCTCGGAGAGGAAGCCGTAGCCGGGGTGCACGGCGTCCGCACCGGCCGCCAGCGCCGCCTTCACGATCAGGTCGCCGCGCAGGTACGTGTCGGCTGGCGCCACCCCCGGCAGCCGTACCGCGGCGTCCGCCACGCGCACGTGGAGGGCGTTTGCGTCGGCGTCGGAGTGCACCGCGACCGTCCGGATGCCCAGCTCGCGGCAGGTGCGGACGATGCGGCAGGCGATCTCGCCCCGGTTCGCGACAAGAACGGAAGTAATCATGGGCCTCACATCCGGAAGACGCCGAAGCCACCGCGGGCACCCCGGTAGGGCGCCGTGTGGATGGCCGACAGGCACAGGCCGAGGACGGTGCGGGTGTCGCGCGGGTCGATGACGCCGTCGTCGTAGAGCCGCCCGGACAGGAACGCGGGCAGCGACTCGGACTCGATCTGCTGCTCGACCATGGCGCGCAGCGCCGCGTCGGCGTCGTCGTCGTAGGGCTGTCCCTTGGCGGCGGCCGACTGCCGGGCGACGATCGACAGGACGCCGGCGAGCTGCTGCGGGCCCATCACGGCGGACTTGGCGCTCGGCCAGGCGAACAGGAACCGCGGGTCGTAGGCCCGCCCGCACATGCCGTAGTGCCCCGCGCCGTAGGAGGCGCCCATGAGGACCGACAGGTGGGGCACCGTCGAATTGCTCACCGCGTTGATCATCATCGCGCCGTGCTTGATGATGCCGCCCTGCTCGTACTCCTTGCCGACCATGTAGCCGGTGGTGTTGTGCAGGAAGAGCAGAGGGATGTCGCGCTGGTTGGCGAGCTGGATGAACTGGGCCGCCTTCTGCGACTCCTCGCTGAACAGCACGCCCCGGGCGTTGGCGAGGATGCCGACCGGGTAGCCGTGCAGCGTGGCCCACCCGGTGGTCAGGCTGGTCCCGTACAGGGGCTTGAACTCGTCGAAGTCGGAGGCGTCGACGATTCGCGCGATCACCTCGCGCGGGTCGAAGGGGACCTTCAGGTCACCGGGGACGACGCCGAGCAGTTCGTCCTCGTCGTGCTCGGGGGGCGCGGCCGGTCCCGGGTCCGGGTACGCCTTGCGGTGGTTGAGGCGGGCGACGACCCGCCGGGCCTGGCGCAGCGCGTCCGGTTCGTCGACGGCGAAGTGGTCGGCGAGGCCGGACACGCGCGCGTGCATCTCGGCGCCGCCCAGGGACTCGTCGTCGCTCTCCTCGCCGGTGGCCATCTTCACCAGCGGCGGGCCGCCCAGGAACACCTTGGCCCGTTCCTTGACCATGATCGCGTGGTCGGACATGCCGGGGACGTACGCGCCACCGGCCGTGGAGTTGCCGAAGACGACGGCGACGGTCGGGATGCCGGCCGCCGACAGCCGCGTCAGGTCGCGGAAGACGGCGCCGCCCGGGATGAAGATCTCCTTCTGGGAGGGCAGGTCGGCGCCGCCGGACTCCACCAGGCTGATCACGGGCAGCCGGTTGGCGAGCGCGATGTCGTGGGCGCGCAGGGCCTTCCTCAGGCTCCACGGGTTGCTGGCGCCGCCGCGCACGGTGGGGTCGTTGGCGGTGATCAGGCACTCCACGCCCTCGACCACGCCGATGCCGGTGACCAGGGACGCGCCGACGGTGTAGTCGCTGCCCCAGGCGGCGAGCGGGGACAGCTCCAGGAAGGGCGTGTCGGGGTCGAGGAGGAGCTCGACGCGTTCGCGCACGAGCAGCTTGCCGCGCCTGCGGTGCCGCTCGACGTACTTCTCGCCGCCGCCCGCGAGGGCCTTGGCGTGCTCGGCGTCGAGGGCGGCGAGCCGGGCGAGCATAACCTCGCGGTTGGCCCGGTACTCGGGGCCGGCGGTGTCGAGGGCGGAGTCGAGGACCGTCACAGCAGGACCTCCGGGATGTCCAGGTGGCGGGAGCGCAGCCATTCGCCGAGCGCCTTGGCCTGCGGATCGAAGCGGTGCTGGGCGGCGACGCCCTCGCCGAGGATGCCCTCGACGACGAAGTTCAGGGCGCGCAGGTGGGGCAGGACGTGCCGGGTGACGGGCAGGGTGGCGGCCTCGGGGACGAGTGCCCGGAACCGCTCGACGGTCAGCTCGTGCGCGAGCCACCGCCAGGCGTCGTCGTCGCGCACCCACACACCGACGTTGGCGTTCCCGCCCTTGTCGCCGCTGCGGGCGCCGGCGAGGAGGCCGAGGGGGGCGCGGCGGGTGGGCCCGGCGGGCAGGGGCTGCGGCAGCTCCGGTTCCGGTACGTCGGCGAGTGCGGCGGTGTCGCGGGGCGGGGCCACGGGGATGCGGCGTCCGTCGTGGAGGACGGCCACATGGTCGACGGCGCCATGGGGGACGTACACATCCTGGAAGACCCCATAGGGGGAGCCCTTTCCGGGTGGCGCGAGCACATGGAAGCCGGGGTAGCCGGCCAGCGCCAGCTCGATCGCCGCGCCGCTGAACGAACGGCCGACCTTCTCCTGGTCGGGGTCCCGCACGACCAGCCGCAGCAGGGCGCTGGCCGTCTCCTGGGTGGCGGCGTCGGGCCGGTCGGTGCGGGCGAGGTCCCAGCGCACCTCGGCGGGCGGCTTCCCGGCGAGGGCGTCGGTCATCTGCTCGCGGACGAGCGCCGCCTTGGCCTCGATCTCGAGTCCGGTGAGTACGAAGACGACCTCGTTGCGGAAGCCGCCGAGGCGGTTGAGGCCGACCTTGAGCGTGGGCGGCGGCGCCTCTCCCTCGACGCCCTCGATCCGCACCCGGTCGGGCCCGTCCCGGCGCACCCGTACGGTGTCCAGCCGCGCGGTGACGTCGGGGCCCGCGTACCGGGCGCCGCCGGTCTCGTAGAGCAGCTGGGCGGTGACCGTGCCGACGTCGACGAAGCCGCCGGTGCCGGGGTGCTTGGTGACGACGCTGCTGCCGTCGGCGTGGATCTCGGCCAGCGGGAAGCCGGGCCGCAGGACGTCTCGGGGGCGCTCGGCAAAGAAGGCGTAGTTGCCACCGGTGGCCTGCGCCCCGCACTCCAGCACGTGTCCGGCGACCACGGCCCCCGCGAGCCGGTCGTGGTCCGTCGGCGCCCAGCCGAAGTGGGCGGCGGCGGGCCCGGTGACCAGGGCGGCGTCGGTCACCCGCCCGGTGACCACGACGTCGGCGCCCTCGCGCAGACAGGCGGCGATGCCGAAGCCGCCGAGGTAGGCGTGGGCGGCGAGGCTGCCGGGGTGGGCGGCGGTGAGGTCGTCGCCCTCGACATGGGCGACGCGCACATCGATGCCGAGCCGGCCGGCGAGGTTCCGTACGGCGTCGGCGAGACCGGCCGGGTTGAGCCCGCCGGCGTTGGTCACGATCCTCACCCCGCGCTCGTGGGCGATGCCGAGGCAGTCCTCGAGTTGGCGCAGGAAGGTGCGGGCGTAGCCGGCGGCGGGGTCCTTCAGCCGGTCCCGGGCGAGGATGAGCATGGTCAGCTCGGCGAGGTAGTCGCCGGTGAGGACGTCGAGCTCACCGCCGGTGAGCATCTCGCGCAGGGCGTCGAAGCGGTCGCCGTAGAAGCCGGACGCGTTGCCGATGCGCAGGGGCGCCGCCGTCACCGGGCGTCCCCCCGGGGCGGGCGTCCGCCGCCGGACGGACCGGCGAACGCCTGGGCGATGTCGAGCCAGCGGTCGGCGTCGGGGCCGACGGCGGCCAGGGCGAGGTCGGCGCGGTGGGCGCGCTGGGTGACCAGCAGGCAGAAGTCGAGCGCCGGGCCGGTGACGCGCTGGGCGGCGTCCTCGGGACCGTAGGTCCACGGGCTGCCGTCGGGTGCCGTCAGCTCGACGCGGAAGGGATCGGCGGGTGGGGTGAGGCCGTGCACCCCGAAGGCGAAGTCCCGCGTCCGCACCCCGAGCCGGGCCACATGCCGCAGCCGTTCGGTGGGTGGGCGCGTCACACCGATCGCCTCGGCGACATCGAGGCCGTGGGCCCAGGTCTCCATGAGGCGGGCCGTCGCCATGGAGGCGGCCGACATGGGCGGCCCGTACCAGGGGAAGCGGGCCCCGGGTGGCGCGGCCCGCAGTGCCGCTTCGAGCGCGGCCCGGCCCTCGCGCCAGCGGGCGAGCAGTTCGGCCGGGGGCAGCCGGGCGCCCTCCTCCGCCCCCTCGTCCACGAACGAGTGCGGAGCGGCGAGGGCCTCCTCGACCAGCTTCCGGAACCCGTCCGCGTCCGTGACGGCGGTCAGCGCCGAGCGGTCGGTCCAGGCGAGGTGCGCGATCTGGTGGGCGACGGTCCAGCCCGGCGCGGGTGTCCGCACCGCCCACTGTTCCTCGCTCGACCCGGCCACGATCCGGTCGAGTTCGTCGCTCTCCGCACACAGGTCATCGATCACGGGCGTCGGGTCGGCCATGGGGGGAGCATGGCACCGGGACCTAAAACAATCAAGCATGCTTGCATGAATGTCCCGCGGCGGCCGGACCTGCGGCCGGACGCCGGCGCCGGTCAGGAAAGGGACCCCGGCCCCCGGGACCCCGCCCCCTTGGTCCGCCCACGCCGCGTGAACCGCTTCCGCCCCGCCTGGGTCCGCACCGCCCCCATGCTCGCCGCGACGACCAGGGCGACGGCGGCGGACTCGGCCGGGGTGAGGGCCTGGTCGAGGACGAGGAAGCCGGCCGTCGCGGCGAGGGCCGGTTCCAGGCTCATCAGGACGGCGAACGTGGAGGCGGGCAGGCGGCGCAGGGCGAGGAGTTCCAGGGTGTAGGGCAGGACGGAGGACAGCAGGGCGACGGCCGCACCCAGGGCGAGGGTGGTGGGCTCGAGGAGCTTCGTGCCCGACTCGACGACGCCGAGCGGCAGGAACAGCACCGCGGCCACTGCCATCGCGAGGGCCAGCCCGTCGGCCTGGGGGAAGCGTCGCCCCGTACGGGCACTGAAGACGATATATGCGGCCCACATGGCGCCGGCCCCCAGGGCGAACAGGACACCCAGGGGGTCGAGTCCCCTGAAGCCTCCGCCGCCGAGCAGGAAGACACCGGCGAGGGCGAGGGCCGCCCAGAGGAGGTTGACCGCGCGCCGGGAGGCCAGGACGGAGAGGGCGAGCGGGCCCAGGACCTCCAGGGTGACCGCGGGGCCGAGCGGGATACGGGCGACCGACTGGTAGAAGAGGCCGTTCATCGCCGCCATGGCGACACCGAAGACGATCACCGTGCCCCAGTCGGTGCGGGAGTGCCCGCGCAGCCGGGGGCGGCACAGCACCATCAGCACGACCGCCGCCACCAGCAGGCGCAGCGTCACCACTCCGAGCGCACCGGCCCGCGGCATCAGGGTCACGGCGAGGGCCCCGCCGAACTGCACGGAGATCCCGCCGGCCAGGACCAGCCCGACCGGCCCCAGCGAGCCCCGCCCGCGCGGGGCGCCCTCCGGAGCGGACGCGGGACCCCGGCCGCCCGACGCGGGGACGGCCGAGGTGGACGGGTCGGCGGCGCTGGGCGTGGTCACGAGACCTTCCAAGGACTGGTCGGAAGCGGGCGGAAACCTTCACCATTGTGCATCCAAATGCACCTACCAGTCCATAGTATTGGACCAGTCAGTAGCGTGGAGCGCTCATGTACCTGACGTACGCCTTCGACGATCCGTCCCCCGGCCCGCCCGGGTCAAGCCCGTCCGCGATACGGACCGAAACGCCCGCGACCGGTGGGTCCGGTGGTGCCGCACGTCGGCGGAAGGTCACCCACCGGTCTCGGCGGCCCCCGGCCGTTCCCGCTTCGCAACCCACCCGTAACGCTTGGTGACGCACGTTCCGGGCCGCCCCCGCGTCACAGTCGCATGACGGGTCAACGGACCGAGGGGGCAAGGACGATGAAGCGGCACGGGGCACGACGGCTGAGCGGCGCACTGCTCGCCTTCACAGCGGTGAGCGGGTTACTGCTCACCGGATGCAGCGGGGACGGCAGCGGCGCCAAGGCGGCGACGGACAGCGGGTACGGCCACGACCGCCGGGGCGACGGCTCGGCCGCGCTCCCCGCACCCGACGGTCCCCGGGGGACGGACGAACGGCGCGAGGGCGAGCAGGAGTCCCGCGACGTCGCGCCGGACCACGTGTCCACGTTCGCCCTCGACGTCGACACCGCCTCCTACGGCTACGCCCGCCGCACCCTGGCGGAGGGCCGCCTGCCCGACCCGTCGACGGTGCGGCCCGAGGAGTTCGTCAACAGCTTCCGCCAGGACTACGAGCGGCCCCACGGCGACGGGTTCACGGTCACCGTCGACGGCGCCCGCACCCGGCAGGAGGACTGGTCGCTGGTGCGCGTCGGCCTCGCCACCCGTGCCGCCGAGCCGAGCGGTGAGCGCCCGCCGGCGGCCCTCACCTTCGTCATCGACATCTCCGGCTCCATGGCCGAGCCGGGCCGTCTGGACCTCGCCCAGGAGTCGCTCGGCGTGATGACCGACCGGCTGCGCGACGACGACTCCGTGGCCGTCGTCACCTTCAGCGACGAGGCCGAGACCGTTCTGCCGATGACCCGTCTCGGCGGCAACCGCGGCAGGATCCGGGACGCCGTCGACCGCCTGGAGCCGACCTACTCCACCGACCTCGGCGCGGGCGTCGAGGCGGGGTACGAGACCGCCGTCGAGGGCCTGCGCGAGGGCGCCACCAACCGGGTGGTACTGGTCTCCGATGCGCTCGCCAACACGGGCGAGACCGACGCCGACGCGATCCTCGAGCGCATCGCGCGGTCCCGTCGCGAGCACGGCATCACCCTCTTCGGCGTCGGCGTCGGCAGCGACTACGGCGACGCCCTGATGGAACGCCTCGCCGACCGGGGCGACGGCCACACGGTGTACGTGTCGGACGCGGAGGAGGCCCGCGAGGTCTTCTGCGAACAGCTGCCGCGCAACATCGGGCTGACGGCCCGGGACGCCAAGGCCCAGGTCGCCTTCGACGCGGAGACGGTCGCCGAGTTCCGGCTCGTCGGCTACGACAACCGCCGGGTCGCCGACGAGGACTTCCGCGACGACCGCGTCGACGGCGGCGAGGTCGGCCCCGGCCACACCGTCACCGCCCTGTACGCCGTGCGCACCCGGCCCGGCGCCGAGGGCCACCTCGCCACGGCGACCGTCCGCTGGCTCGACCCCGACAGTCGTGCCCCGCACGAGGAGACCGGCGACCTGGAGACCGACGCCCTCGAGGACTCCGTCTGGCGCGCCGACCCCGGCCTGGCGGTCACCGCGACCGCCGCCTACTTCGCCGACGCCCTGCGCACCTCCGACGACCGGTACGGCACCCTCCCCGGCGCCCCCGGTCTCGGCGAACTCGGTGAGCGGGCAGAGGTCTTGGCGGACCGCACGGAGGACAGGGCCGTCCGCGATCTGACCGAGGCCATCCGCACGGCCGACCGCTTGTACTGAGTCCCGGCCGACCGCCCGGGACGGATGCACCGGCCGACCGCCCGGGAAGGATGCGCCGGCCGACCGCCCGGACCGAGGCACCGGCCCGCCGGCGGCCCACCGGGCGCCCCGACCCCCCGCCTTGGCGGCGTCGGCGGCGCCCCGGTCACTCGCCCCCCGGCTCCTCCCCCGGACCCCCCGGGCTCTCCCCCGGCCCTTGCCCCGGCCCTTCCGCCAACCCCTCCGCCAGCACCTCCGCCAGATGCCGCCCCCGCACCCCCGCCAGCTGCTCCAGCTGTGTCCGGCAGGAGTAGCCGTCGGCGAGGACCACCGCGCCGTCGGGGGCCCGGCGGACCGCCGGGAGGAGCTGGTCCTGCGCGCAGGCCGCGGAGACCTCGTAGTGACCCCGCTCGAAGCCGAAGTTGCCCGCCAGTCCGCAGCAGCCGCCGGTCAGGTCGCCGGTGAGGCCGGCGGCGGCGCGCAGGCGGCGGTCGGGCGTGTCGCCGAGGACCGCATGCTGGTGGCAGTGCGTCTGGCCGGTGACCGGGCGGTTCAGGGACGGCGGGGCCCAGCCGGGCGCGTACTGCTCCAGGGTCTCGGCGAACGTGCGCACGCGCGCGGCCAGGCGCGCCGCGCGGGGGTCGTCGTGGAGCAGTTCCGGCAGGTCCGCCCGGAGCGCCGCCGCGCAGCTCGGTTCCAGCACCACGACCGGGGCCCCGGCGGCCAGGACCGGCTCCATCAGGTCGAGGGTGCGGCGCAGCACCGCGCGGGCCCGGTCGAGCTGGCCCGTCGAGACGTAGGTCAGGCCGCAGCAGACCCGGCCCCGGCGCGCCGTCAGCAGTCGCGCCGCCGAGCGTGAGCGCCCGTCCCCCACCGGGCGCCCGCCCGGGCGCAGGGTCGGCGGCAGGGCGACCCGCAGCCCCGCCGCCTCCAGCACCCGCACGGCGGACCGTCCCACGGAGGGCGACAGGTGCTCGGTGAAGGTGTCCGGCCACAGGACCACCAGGGGGCCCGTGCCGGACGCGGCGCCCCCGCCGCGCGCCCTCCACCAGCGGGTGAAGGGCTCCCGCGCCGGCCGTGGGATCTCCCGCTCCCGCGCGACGCCCGCCAGCCGCTTGGCCGCCCGCGCCGGCACCCCCACGGAGGCGAGACGGTCGACCGCCCCCGCCGACCTCGTCCGCGCCACCCAGGCCAGCCACACCGGCAGCCACCCCATCGCGTAGTGGGCGGCGGGGCGGCGGCGGCCGGCGTAGTGGTGGTACAGGAACTCCGCCTTGTACGTGGCCATGTCGACCCCGACCGGGCAGTCCGAGCGGCAGCCCTTGCAGGACAGGCACAGGTCCAGCGCGTCGCGCACCTCCGGCGAGCGCCAGCCGTCGGTCACCAGCTCGCCGGCCAGCATCTCGTGCAGCAGACGGGCGCGCCCGCGCGTGGAGTGCCGTTCCTCGCCCGTCACCCGGAACGACGGGCACATCACCGCCGGGCCGGGCACGGTCGCCGTGCGGCACTTGGCGACGCCCACGCAGCGGCGCACCGCCGCCGTGAAGTCACCGCCGTCGGCCGGGTAGCCGAAGGCCACGTCCACGGGCTCGCGCGGGAGGGCGGCGAAGCGGAGGTTGGCGTCCAGGGGCGCGGGGCGCACCAGCATCCCGGGGTTGAGCAGGTCGTCGGGGTCCCAGACACCCTTCACGCGCTCGAACAGGGCGACCAGCTCGTCGCCGTACATGCGCGGCAGCAGCTCGGCCCGCGCCTGCCCGTCGCCGTGCTCCCCGGACAGCGAGCCGCCGTGCGCCACGACCAGGTCGGCCAGTTCCTCGGAGAAGCGCCGGAAGCGGGCGACGCCCGGCTCGGTGAGCAGGTCGAAGTCGATGCGGACGTGGATGCAGCCGTCCCCGAAGTGCCCGTACGGCGCGCCGCGCAGCCCGTGGGCGGCCAGCAGGGCCCGGAAGTCCCGCAGGTACGCGCCGAGCCGGGCGGGCGGCACCGCGCAGTCCTCCCAGCCGGGCCACGCCTCCGTCCCGTCCGGCATGCGGGTCGCCGTGCCGCTGGCGTCCTCCCGGATCCGCCACAGGGTCCGCTGCCGGGCCGGGTCGGTGACGACCAGCGAGTCCAGGACGTCCGCCGCGCGGGTGATCGTCACGGCACGCGCGCGTGCCTCCTCCTCGGTGTCCCCGCCCGTCTCCACGAACAGCCACGCCCCGCCCGCGGGCAGCCCCGCCGCCGCCGGGACCAGGTCCGCCGCCATGCCCTCCACGGTCAGGGGCGCGTACGGCAGCAGTCCGGCCGCGGCCTCGGCCGCCCCGCCCTCGTCGGCGTACGCCAGCACCGCGAGGGCCCGCGCGCGGGGGGCCCGTACGAGCTCCACGACCGCCTCCGTGAGCACGCCGAGCGTGCCCTCCGAACCGCAGAGGGAGCGGGCCACGTCGGCGCCGTTCTCGGGCAGCAGGGCGTCCAGGGCGTATCCGGAGATGCGGCGGGGCAGCTCGGGGAAGCCGGTGCGCAGGCGGGCCAGCTCGCCGTCCACCAGGGCGCGCAGCCCGTCAGGCGCCCCCGCCCACCGCCGTCCGGGCCGCAGCCGCTCGCCCCGCGCGGTGAGCACCGACAGTTCCCGCACGCTGTCCGCGGTCGTGCCCCAGGCGACCGAGTGCGCGCCGCAGGAGTTGTTGCCGATCATGCCGCCGAGCGTGCAGCGGCCGTGCGTGGAGGGGTCCGGCCCGAAGCGCAGCCCGTGCGGGGCGGCGGCCTCCTGGAGCCGGTCGAGGACCAGGCCGGGCTGGACGACGGCCGTGCGGGTGCGCGGGTCGAGGGACAGCAGGCGGTTCATGTGCCGGGTGAAGTCGAGCACCACGCCGGTGCCGGTGGCCTGCCCGCCGATCGACGTGCCGCCGCCGCGCGGCACCACCGGGACGCCGTACGACCGGCACACCGCCAGCACCGCCGCCACGTCGTCCGCGTCCCGCGGCGCGACGACGCCGAGCGGGATCCGGCGGTAGTTGGAGGCGTCCATGGTGGTCAGCGCCCGCGCGGTGGTGCCGAAGTCCACCCGGCCGCCGACGACCCGGCGCAGGTCGTCCTCGAGCGCGGCCCGCAGCCCGTCCGGTGACCCGTCGCGCGGTCCGTCCTCGCGTCCCCGTCCCCGCAGATCCGTCATGTCCTCCGTCATGTCCTCAGGATGCCCCGGGGCGGGCTGCGCGGCCCGGCCACGCTGATCGCCAACGGCCGTGCCGGTTCACCGGACCGGCCCCGCCGCAATGTCGCGGGACGGGTCAAATACCGGAAGGAAAACGGAATCTTCGTAAGTCGATTACTAACTCCCCTATAGTGACCGCGAGTTGCGCGCTCCTGACGGCTCTCGTTCGGAAAACGACGTCCGAACGAGGCCGGACGACTCCATGGACCGACCACCCATGGACCGACCGAGGACCTGATTGATGACCTCCCCCCTGCGCCCCGGCGACCGCCCCACCCCCCGCAGCCTGCTGCCCGTCCCGTGCTCACCGCCTTCCTCTGCGCGCTCGCGGTCGTCACAGCGGTCCTGCTGGGACCGGCGTCCGCGCGCGGCGCCCTCGCGGCGGCCGGGGTGATCGCCGCGCTGCTGGTGTGCGCGGCCGTCACGGTGGCCACCCACGCCGTCCTGTCGGCGCGAGCGGCGCGCGGACGGCTGGAGGCCGTCACCCAGGACGTCGGCCGGCTGCTCCAGGAACGGTCCCGGCTGGCGGAGGAGTCGCGCCGCCAGCACGACCGGCTGACCGGCGGATCGGCCGCGACGAGCGGGCCCACGGGCCGACGGCCGGTGCCTTCGACATCTCCCGGGAGAGCGCGAACCGGCACCTCTCCTTCGGCCACGGCCCGCACGTGTGCCCCGGCGCGGCCCTGTCCCGCCTGGAGGCGGGCGTGGCCCTGCCCGCCCTGTACGCCCGCTTCCCGAAGCTGGACCTGGCGGTCCCGGCGGGCGACCTGCGCAACAAGCCGGTGGTCACCCAGAACGACCTGTACGAGCTGCCGGTACGGCCCGGCGGCTGATTCCCCCGGCGTGGGGCGGATCCCGTACCGCTCCCCCGGCGGCGGTGGGGCGGATCCCGTACCGGGAGCCGCCCCGCCCCGTCTCCCGGTCCCCCGGGCCGTCCGCCGCCCCCGGTGGCGCGGCCGTCCACCGCCCACCCGTGCCCCGGCCGACCACCGCCCCACCGGTGCCCCGGCCGTCCATCACCCGTCTCAGCCGACGGACGGCGTTTCGCCCCGGTTTCCCTCAGCCGCTAGGCTCCGGTCGTGGCTGAGATCCAGATTCCCGCTGACATCAAGCCCGCCGACGGTCGATTCGGCGCTGGCCCCTCCAAGGTGCGGACGGAAGCGCTGGACGCGCTGGCCGCGACCGGCACCTCTCTCATGGGCACCTCCCACCGCCAGGCCCCCGTCAAGAACCTGGTCGGCCAGGTCCGCGAGGGCATCCGCGAGCTGTTCCAGCTCCCCGAGGGATACGAGGTGATCCTCGGCAACGGCGGCTCCACCGCGTTCTGGGACATCGCGACCCACGGTCTGATCGAGAACAAGTCCCAGCACCTCAGCTTCGGCGAGTTCAGCTCCAAGTTCGCCAAGGCCGCCAAGCTCGCCCCGTGGCTCGCCGAGCCGACGGTCGTCTCCGCCGACCCGGGCACCCACCCGGAGGCCGAGGCGGAGGCCGGCGTGGACGTCTACGCCTTCACCCACAACGAGACCTCCACCGGTGTCGCCATGCCGCTGCGGCGCGTGGCCGGTGCCGACGAGGGTGCCCTGGTCCTGGTCGACGCCACCTCCGGTGCCGGTGGCCTCCCGGTCGACATCGCCGAGACCGACGTCTACTACTTCGCCCCGCAGAAGTCCTTCGCCTCCGACGGCGGTCTGTGGATCGGTGTGTTCTCCCCGGCCGCCATCGAGCGCGCCGAGCGGATCCACGCCTCCGGCCGGCACGTCCCGGAGTTCTTCTCGCTGCCGACGGCGATCGACAACTCCCGCAAGAACCAGACGTACAACACCCCGGCCCTCGCCACGCTGTTCCTGTTGAACCAGCAGCTGGAGTGGATCAACGGCCAGGGTGGTCTGGACTGGTCGGTCCGCCGCACGGCGCAGTCGGCGCGCACGCTGTACGGCTGGGCGGAGGACGTGAAGTTCGCGAACCCGTTCGTGGCCGACCCCGCCAAGCGCTCGCAGGTCATCGGCACCATCGACTTCACGGACGAGGTCGACGCCGCCGCCGTCGCCAAGGTGCTGCGCGCCAACGGCATCGTCGACACCGAGCCGTACCGCAAGCTGGGCCGCAACCAGCTGCGCGTCGCGATGTTCCCGGCGATCGACCCGGCGGACGTCGAGGCGCTGACGAAGTGCGTCGACTACGTGATCGAAAAGCTGTAGTCGTCCCTCGCACGACCGAAGGGCGCCCGGCGAACACCGGGCGCCCTTCCTGTTGTTCGCTGTGGAGCGAGCGCAGTGGCAACGGCAAATCCGCGCGGCAATAAGGTGGTTGCACATCGACGGCACGGGAAACGGGGGCGATGAAGGTGACGCAGGCAGGTACGAGACGTCCGAGCACGGTTCCGCCCCGCCTGACCCCCGCACCTTTCGTCCGCCCGGTCCCCCGAGCGAGCCGCGGTGTTCTGTGGTGGCTGAGCTGGCTCGTGCCGGTGATCGCCGCACACCGGTTGTGCACGCCGACCCGCGAGGACCGGATCGTGGACCCCCTGGTGGAGCGGGTCCGCTGGTGGCGTACCGCGCTGGGCCTCACCCTCACTGTCGCAGCGTGGCTCGCCCTGGGACTGGTGCCCCTGCGGGAGCTGCCCGGGCAGTTCTGGCAGGGCTTCGCCTACGGCCTGGGGGCCGTTCAGCTGATCGTTCTCGCGGCATGGTTTGTGATCGCGATGGCTCCCCCGGGCCGCAGGTGGGCCGCGGCCCTCCGGTGGCGCGCTCCGCTCCTCGCCTTCGTCCTCACGTTCGTCGCGTTCGGGGTCTTCCTGCAGACCACGGTCCGCGACTGGCCACCGGACTCGCCCGGTTCGGCCGTGCTCGGCGTGTGGCTCGGCCTCTTCGGCGGGTACGGAGGCCTGCTGCTCATCCTCCACGGAGGGCGTACGGCCGACGTCAACGACGGCCTGCCGACCGTCCTCTCCGTCGTCGCCGTCATCACGTTCTCCCTGCCGTCGCTCGGCGACCCCATGTACGACAAGGTCCCCATGCCGGTGCGCCTGTTGGTGGGCCTGACCGGCCCGCTGACGGTGATGGTCCTGGCCAGGTGGGAGTTGCGACGCCTGCACACGCTGCACGGCGTACGCCTGTCCGACACGTGGCACCGAGTCTGAGCGTCGTACCGGCGCCGGCAGTCGTCGCTGGTCCGGCGTCGGTCCGGACCCGTGCCGGGCGCACCGGCCACACCCTGACGAAGCCCGCCCGCCGACCGCGGTGCCCCGGTGGGTGAAGGGGCGGGCGGTCCACACCACCGGTCACCGACCGCCCCCTTCAATGCAGGGGTTCACCGGCTCAGCTTCCGGAACCTCCGTACGGCCAGCGGCAGGAAGACCAGCGTCAGCACCGCCGGCCACACGCCCGCCATCACCAGCGCGTGCTGCTCCACCCACGAGTCGCCGACCGGTGTGCCGAACAGCTCCCGGGTCGCCACCGCCGTGGAGGAGACCGGGTTCCAGGCCGCCACCCAGCCCAGCCAGTCGGGCATGAGCTGGGGCGCGACGAAGATGCTGGAGATCATCGTCAGCGGGAAGGCGACGGCGAACAGCCCGCCCGCCGCCTCCGGGTTGGGCACGAGCAGGCCGAGCCACACGCCGATCCAGATCAGCGCGAACCGCAGCCACAGCAGCAGCCCGAACGCCGCCAGGGCGCCCCAGCCGCCGTCCGGCCGCCAGCCCATGGCCAGCGCTGTCAGCATGATGATGGCCAACTCCGCGCAGGCTACGACCAGATCGGTCACGCCCCGTCCGGCCACCACCGCCGAGGAGGCCATCGGCATGGAGCGGAACCGGTCGATGACGCCCTTGGTCGAGTCGTGGACGACGACCGTGGCGGTGTTCATGAACCCGAACGCCATCGTCATCACGAACATCCCCGGCATCAGGAAGTCCTTGTAGTCCCCGCCGCCGGGCACCTTCATGGCGCTGCCGAAGACATAGCCGTACAGCAGCACCGACAGGATCGGGAAGCCCAGTTGCCAGGCGATGTTCACCGGCTGGCGCTGATAGTGGGTCAGCCCGCGCCGGACGACGTTCCAGCAGTCGGCGAGCACCCAGTACGCGCGGCCGTGCTCGGCCGGTCCGGTCGGGTCCACGGCGCTCATGCGGCGGCCTCCTTCTCCGTCACGTCCGTGCGGTGTCCGGTCAGGCTCAGGAACACGTCGTCCAGGCTGGGCCTGCGCAGCCCGATGTCCTCCACCCGCACGCCCTCGTCCTGGAGGGTGCGGGCCACCTCGGTGAGCGCGGCCACCCGGTCGGCCACCGGGGCGTGCACCCGCAACTCGTTCTCCTCCGTCTCGGGTTCGCCGTCCGCGACCCCCGCGACCACCTTGACCGCCCGCGCCAGGTCGGCCCGTTCGGCGAGGACGACCTCGACGCGGTCGCCGCCGACCAGGCCCTTGAGCCCGTCCGGGGTGTCGTCGGCGATGGCCCGCCCCTGGTCGATGACCGTGATCCGGGAGGCCAGCCGGTCGGCCTCCTCGAGGTACTGCGTGGTCAGCAGCACGGTGGTGCCGTCCGCCACCAGCGCCCGTACGGCCTCCCACACCTCGCCCCGACTGCGGGGATCGAGGCCCGTGGTCGGCTCGTCCAGGAAGAGGACGGCCGGCGCGAGGATCATCGAGGCGGCGAGATCCAGACGCCGCCGCATGCCGCCGCTGTACTCGCCGACACCCTTGTCGGCGGCGCCGGTCAGGTCGAACCGCTCCAGCAGCTCGGTGGCCCGCGCCCGGGCCCGCCTGCCTCCCAGGTGGAACAGCCGCCCGAACATCTCCAGGTTCTGCCGCCCGGTGAGCACCTCGTCCACGGCCGCGTACTGCCCCGTGAGCCCGATCCGGGCCCGCACCTCGCGCGGCTGCCGGGCGACGTCGAGACCGGCGACCGTGGCCCGGCCCCCGTCCAGCCGGACGAGCGTGGACAGGATGCGCACGGCGGTGGTCTTGCCGGCGCCGTTCGGCCCGAGCAGGCCGTGCACGGTGCCCTCACGCACGGCGAGATCGAAGCAGGCGAGGGCGCGTTTGTCCCCGTAGCGCTTCTCGAGGGCCTCGGCCCGTACCGCGTAACCGTCCATGGATTCCTCCGTTTGCCGTAACTGAGTACACCGTACCCGAATGCGAGTACGGCGTACTCGGTTGTGCTCCGGCGGACGCCCACGGGCCCGTAAGCTGAGCCCATGACGAGCGGCACGAGCAGCACGAGCAGCACGGGCGGCGGCGACATCACGCGCACGCTCGAACTGCTGTGGAACACCGGCCCGCGCCCCAGCCGGGGCCCCCGGCCAGGACTCACGCTGGACCGGATCGTGGACGCTGCCGTCCGGGTGGCGGACACGGAGGGGATCGAGGCGGTCTCCATGCGACGAATGGCCGCCGAGCTCGGCACCGGCGCGATGTCGCTGTACCGCTACGTCCCCGGGAAGGCCGAGCTGCTCGACCTCATGCTGGACCGGGTGCAGGCGGAGACGCCGGACCTCGCACGGGCGGAGCGCGGCGGTGAGGGCTGGCGGGCGGCGGTCGAGGCACTGGCCCGGGGGTATCTCGCCCACTTCCGGCGTCACCCCTGGCTGCTGCGGGTCAACCAGGCCCGCACCGTCCTCGGCCCCAGCTCCCTGCGTTCGCTGGAAGCGGCGCTGGTACCGCTCCGGCGCATGGGGCTCAGCGATCCCGAGCTGATCTCGGTGATCCTCGCGGTGCAGAGCTTCACCGGGGGGATCGCCCGGATGGAACTCGACGCCGACGAGGCCGCCAAGGAGACCGGCCTGAGCAACGAGGAGTTCTGGGGCACACAGCAGCCCTACCTCGAGCGGGCCATGACGAGCGGCGAGTACCCGACGCTCGCCACCCTGTCCGAGGACACCTTCGCCGAGAACTTCGACCACTTCGACTTCGGCCTCCAACGCCTCCTGGACGGCCTGGAGGTCCTGGTGGCGCGGCGCGGCGGCACGGGGTGAACGCGAGCGCCGCGGGCGGCCGGACCCTGCGCGGGCAGCCGGCAAGCACCCCCGGCGACGCGTGCCGGGCACGCGGGTGCCCGGGCCGGGACGGGCCCGGCGCGCGGCCAGCGGGAGGCCGCCCCACCACCTGGGGCCAGGGGCGCGGACACCCGGACCGGTCAGCCCCAACGACGCGGGTCAGGCGCGCGCATCCCGCACGACCCGCTCCCCGCAACCCGGGCCGAGGACACCGGGCACCCCGGCCGGTCAGCCCCGGCGGCGCAGCCGGCGCAGGCCGAGCAGGGCCACGCAGACGGCCGCGGCGACGAGGGCGCCGACCTTCACGCTCCCCCCTACACCGTCACCGGCACCGCCCCCGTCCCTCCGCGCCCCGCCGCCCGGTGACGACGGGTCCGCTCCGGTGCCGCCGGGCGCCTCCCGGGACTCGACGGGGCTCTCCGCCCCCTCGCTGCCGTACAGGATCCGCGAGCCGTCGGCGGAGTAGCTCACGGACTCGCCCTGCCCCTGCAACGGCACGCCGAGCCGCTGCTTGTCCCGCAGCCTGCCGCCGTTCCAGTCGTAGTGGATGCCGCCGAAGTAGCCGCGCACGGCGAGCCGCCGGCCGTCCGGGGAGAGCGCGGCGTCGGTGGCCCACAGCTCGACCGGAGCGACCGGCCGGAAGACGTTGCTGCCGGAGGCGGACAACCGGGCGGGCCCCTCGTACAGGTGCCCGCCGTCCTCCTGCTTGTCGACGATGTAGACGCGCCCGGTCCTCGGATGCACGACGAGGGACTCGGCGTCGCGCGGCCCGTCCGAGTACTTCACCACGTACTGCGTGGCCCGCACGGTCCGGTCCCCCAGCTCCTTCGGCTCGGGCAGTTCGTAGACCCACACGTACGGCCAGCTGCCCCCGAGGTTGTCACCGATGTCCCCGACGAAGATCCGGTTGCCCGGCCCGATGGAGATCGCCTCGACGTCCCTGGGCGTGCCGACGCCGGTGAGGGTGAGGCGGGCGACCGTCTCGCCGCTCCGGCCGTCGACCGCGTAGAGGTGGGGGCCGTCGTCGCTGTCGTTGTGCGTCCAGTAGACGCCGGGGTGCAGACGGGACGCGGCCAGGCCGCTGGACTCCGTGATGCGGGGGTCCTTGATCGTGAACCCGTCGTCTCCGTCGGCGGCCGAGGCGGGCACGGCGAGCCCGCCCGTGAGGACGGCGGCGGCGAGGAGGGCGAGCGGTCGGCGCATGCCCCAAGCCTGCCATCCCGCACGGCCGTTCAGGACAGCCGCTCAGGAGGCCGTGCGCGACGGACGGGAGATCACCCGGCCGCGTGGCAGGTCTCACACCCCGCGCACCTCGATGATCCACGATGATGAGCGGATGCTCAGGTTCATGCCCGTCGGTGACTCCATGACGATCGGAAGCGCGGGCGAACACACCTGGCGCTACCGGCTGTGGCAGCACCTGTGCGGCACGTACGGGGGTCCGTTCACCCTCGTCGGCCCGCGCGAGACGCTCTACGACAAGAGCGCCGAAGCCCCCACCTCCCACGCCTACGCCGACCCCGACTTCCCGCGCGCCCACCTCGCCGGCTGGGGCGAGGGCTGGCACCACATGGTCCCGCTGATCGGCGAGGCGGTGCGCACCTGCCGGGCGGACGTGCTGCTGGTCTCCCTGGGCCTGATCGACCTCGGCTTCTACACCAACGCGGACCAGACGGCGCAGAACGTACGGCGCTTCGCCGCGGAGGCGAGGGCGGCCCGCCGGGGCGTACGGATGGTGATCATGCCCGTGATCCCCAACATCCGGGCCGAGCAGGAGGAGGACTTCGCCGCGCAGGTCACCCGCTTCAACGACCTGCTGGCCAAAACGGTCGTGGACCTCGACGAACCGTCCTCCCCCCTGCTGCTTGCCACCCCCTCCCCCTCGTACGACATCCACACGGACACCTACGACGGCACACACCCGAACGCGAGCGGCGAGCACAAGATCGCGGCGGCCTTCGCCGAGGCGATGCGGCGGCACTGGGGCCTGGGCGGCGAGTACGAGGCCTGAGCGATCCGCGCCGCGCCCGCCTCCCCTTGGCCGAAAGGCCCTTGCCTGGAGTCCACTCCAGGTCGTTGAGTGGGGAACCATGAAGTACACGCAGCTCGGACGCACGGGACTCAAGGTCAGCCGCCTCGTCCTCGGGACGATGAACTTCGGTCCGCAGACCGACGAGGCCGACAGTCACGCCATCATGGACGCGGCGCTGGACGCCGGCATCAACTTCTTCGACACGGCGAACGTGTACGGCTGGGGCGAGAACAAGGGCCGTACCGAGAGCATCATCGGCAACTGGTTCGCCAAGGGCGAGGGGCGGCGCGACAAGGTCGTGCTCGCGACCAAGGTGTACGGGAACATGGGCGCCGACGGCGAGGCCTGGCCCAACGACGACAAGCTGTCGGCCCTGAACATCCGGCGGGCCGTCGACGCCTCGCTCAAGCGGCTCCAGACCGACTACATCGACCTGTACCAGTTCCACCACATCGACCGGAACACACCGTTCGAGGAGATCTGGCAGGCGATCGACGTCCTGGTCCAGCAGGGCAAGATCCTCTACGTCGGCTCCTCCAACTTCCCCGGCTACAAGATCGCCCAGGCCAACGAGATCGCCGCCCGGCGTGGCGGCACCATCGGGCTGGTCAGCGAGCAGTGCCTGTACAACCTGGCCGAGCGCCGCGCGGAGATGGAGGTCGTCCCGGCCGCGCAGGACTACGGCCTCGGTGTCATCCCCTGGTCGCCGCTGCACGGCGGTCTGCTCGGCGGGGTGATCCGGAAGCAGGCCGAGGGCGGTCGCCGGGCCTCCGGGCGGGCCGCCGACGCCCTCGCCGATCCCACCGCTCGCGCGCAGATCCAGGCGTACGAGGACCTGCTCGACAAGCACGGCATCGAGCCCGGTGAGGCGGCTCTGGCCTGGCTGCTGACCCGGCCCGGGGTGACCGGCCCGATCGTCGGCCCGCGCACCGCCGGGCAGCTCGCGTCGGCGCTGCGGGCGGTCGAGCTGGAGCTGAGCGAGGAGCTGCTGGCCTCGCTCGACGAGATCTTCCCGGGACCGGGGCCGTCCCCGGAGGCCTTCGCCTGGTAGCCGACGGGCGCGGTGGTGCGGGCGGCGGCGCTACTTTCCGAGCGCGGCCGCCAGCACCACCACCACGAACATCAGCACGAGCGCACCGGCCATGATCCGGTTCCGGGTCTTCGGGTCCACGCCGTCGAGCCTAACCGGCCGCCCCGAGCGGCCGGCGCGCGACCGCCTCGTAGCGCGGCTGCTCGCCGGGTACACCCGACGTGGGCAGATGGCTGCGGACCAGCGCCAGCTCTGCCACGGTCCAGATGGGGCTGCGGAAGTCGTGCAGGGCCTCGACAAAGGGCCGTGGGTCGATGGCGTCCCGGCTGCGGGCCACGGTGAGATGCGCCTTGTAGCGCCGGTGCTCCCCCATCGGCACGCCCGCCTTGCGCGCCGCCGCCTCGGACCGGTCGGCCAGCAGGCGCAGGGCCTGCAGATCCCCGTCGGCCCCGGTCCACAGCGCCCTGCCGTGGCCGAACTGGCCGCCGCCGCGCAGCGCCAGTGGGAAGGGATCGGTCCGGGTGGCTGCCCGCTCGAGGCGAGCGGTCAGGTCGGGCACGAGTGCGTCGTCCACCTCCCCGTAGAAGGCCAGGGTGAAGTGCCACCCGGCCCGCTCGGTCCAGCGCAGCGCGTCTGCGCCGGGGAGCTTCTTCAGCCGGGCCACCTCGGCGGCGAGTTCGCGGGTGACGTCCTCGGGGGGCAGTACGGCGGCGAACAATCTCATGGGGCCAGTCTGCCGGGTGTCACCTTGTCACCGTGCGTATCGTTGTACTGCGCGGCTGCACGCATCGAGCGGGTGGCCGGGGAGGAGCGCCACGATGACCGTCCTTGATGACAGGATCGAGATGGCCGAGAGCGGCGACGAACTCACACTCGACATGATGTTCGAGTGGCTGGAGAAGATGCCCGTCCCCGAGGGGTACAAGACCGAGATCGTCGGGGGGAACATCTTCATGGCTCCGCAGCGAGACACCCACTGGGAGATCATTCTCGACATCGTCGAGCAACTGCGCACCAGGTACCCGCGCAGGCGCATCAAGTCGGACGTCCGCATCGACTACCCGGGGTACCTCAACGGCTTCGCCTCCGATGTGACCCTGGTGGCCGAGGGTGCCACCAGGAACGACAAGGGACTGTGGCGCTGTGAGGACGTCGAGTTCGTCGCCGAGGTGATCTCCGGGAGGACCGCCGGCAACGACTACGGCCCCAAGAAGGACGCCTACGCCGCCGTCGGCGTGCCGGTGTACCTGATCGTCGACCCGTACACCGGCGAGTGGCATCTGCACACGCTGCCGCAGGACGGGAAGTACCACGGCAACATCAGCTTCGACTTCGGCGTCGACGTCGACCTGACCGGCACACTCGTCGGTCTCGTCCTCAGGACCGACGACTTCCCCCACGACTGACCGCCACCCGCTCAGCGTCACGCCGCCCGGGCCGGCGCCGTTTCCCGCTCCTCCCTCGGCACGAACCGCACCTGCGGGTGCCCGCGGCGCCAGCCCACCGACAGGCGCAGGCCGCCGGCCCTGGCCAGGATCAGGCCGATCACCGCTGCCGCGGCCATGGCGACCGCGCCGCCCGCCGCGAGGCCGATCCGGGCGCCGTAGGTGTCGGTGACCCAGCCGACGACGGGCGCGCCGACCGGGGAGCCGCCGAGGAAGACCATCATGTAGAAGGCCATCACACGGCCCCGGACCGCCGGGTCCGTGGACATCTGGATGCTGGAGTTCGTGGTGACGTTGACCGTCATCGCGAACAGGCCGATCGGGATCATCAGCAGCGCGAACATCCACAGCGCGGGAGACACCGCGGCCAGGATCTCCACCGCGCCGAAGGCCAGCGCCGCCAGGATCAGCAGCCGCAGGCGGGCCGTGCCGCGCCGGGCGGCGAGCAGGGCGCCGGCCACGGAGCCGACCGCCATCAGCGTGTTGAACATGCTGTAGACGCCCGCGTCTCCGTCGAAGACGTCGTCGGCGAAGGCCGAGAGGTAGACGGGGAAGTTGAAGGCGAAGGTGCCGACGAAGCCGACCAGCACGATCGGCCAGATCAACTCGGGGCGCCTCGCGACGTAGCGCAGGCCCTCCCGCAGTTGTCCCTTGCCTCGCGGGGCGCGGTCGACGGCGTGGAGTTCGCGGGCGCGCATCATCAGCAGGCCGGTGAGCGGGGCCACGAAGGACAGGCCGTTGAGCAGGAACGCCCAGCCCGTGCCCACGCCGGTGATCAGCAGGCCCGCGACGGCGGGGCCGACCAGGCGGGCGGACTGGAAGTTCGCCGAGTTCAGGCTGACCGCGTTCTGCAGCTGGCCCGGGCCGACGAGTTCGGAGACGAAGGACTGGCGGGCCGGGTTGTCGACGACGGTCGCGAGGCCGACGGCGAAGGCGGCGACGTAGACGTGCCACACGTCGACCAGGCCGGTCAGGGTGAGCACGGCGAGCGCGATCGCCGTGAGCGCCATGGCGGACTGGGTGACGAGCAGCGCGGGGCGCTTGGGCAGGCGGTCGACGAGGACGCCGCCGTAGAGGCCGAACAACAGCATGGGCAGGAACTGGAGGGCCGTGGTGATGCCGACGGCGGCCGAGGAGCCGGTGAGGCCGAGGACCAGCCAGTCCTGGGCGATGCGCTGCATCCAGGTGCCGATGTTGGAGACGACCTGGCCGATGAAGAACAGGCGGTAGTTCCTGATCCTCAGCGAGGAGAACATCGTGGACTTACGGGTGCGGGGAGTGGGGGCGGTCAAGGGGTCGTCGGTGTGCGGTGCGGGGGCGGAAGCTGCTCCGGGTCCCGTACTCAAAGGGTCGCCTCCTTGTCACTGCTGCCTGTCTACAGGTGTGCGAGCTTCTCCAGCACGGGGGCGGCGGCGCGAAGTTTCGCCCACTCGTCCTCGTCGAGCCCCTCGACGAGGGACGCCAGGAACGCGTTGCGCCGGCGGCGGCTCTCCTCGAGCATCACCTCGGCCTGCTCGGTCTGGGTCACCACCTTCTGGCGCCGGTCGTCGGGATGGGGCTCCAGCCGGACCAGGCCCTTGGCCTCCAGCAGGGCCACGATGCGGGTCATCGAGGGCGGCTGGACGTGTTCCTTGCGGGCGAGCTCGCCCGGGGTGGCCCGCCCGCAGCGGGCCAGGGTGCCGAGCACCGACATCTCGGTGGGGCTGAGCGACTCGTCGACGCGCTGGTGCTTGAGCCGACGGGACAGCCGCATCACGGCGGATCGAAGGGCGTTCACGGCGGCAGCGTCGTCGCCATGGCTGAGGTCCGGCATGTTCTTTAGCGTAACTCATTACTCTCGCTAAAGACCAATCGGGTCGTGCGTTCGCCCTACGATCCTGCCCCGCCCCGGCACCACCGGATCACTCCTTCGAGTGATCTACGAGCGGAACCCGACCCATCGGGCCGAAGTGTGCGGCAAGGCTCGGATCCATGGGGACCGACGTGCTCAGCCTGCGCATCGATCACGAACTGCTCGAACGGCTCCGGCAGCACGCCGCCAGAAGCGGCACGAGCGTCCAGGACTATGTCGTCCGGACGCTCATGCGCGATGACTTCGACCAGCGGTTCCGGACCGCCGTCGAGGAGACGGAGAAGTTCTACGGGGTCACCTGACCGGTCGGCCCCGCGCGGCCGGTCAGGTCAGTCCCAGCGCCGGCATCAGGTAGTAGAAGGCGAACACCGCCGACACCACGTACATCGCCACCGGGACCTCCCGGCCCCGCCCGGCCGCCAGGCGCAGCACCACGAAGGTGATGAAGCCCATGCCGATGCCGTTGGTGATCGAGTAGGTGAACGGCATCATCACCATGGTCACGAACGCCGGGACGGCGATCGTGTGGTCCGCCCAGTCGATCTCCTTGACCGAACCGGCCAGGATCAGGAAGCCGACCGCGAGCAGCGCGGGCGTGGCAGCCTGGGACGGCACCATGGTGGCGATCGGCGTGAGGAACAGCGCCCCGGCGAACAGCGCGCCGGTGACCACGTTCGCGAGACCGGTCCGCGCGCCCTCGCCGACACCGGCCGTGGACTCCACGAAGCAGGTGGTGGCCGAGGAGGAGGTGGCACCACCGGCGGCGACCGCGACACCGTCGACGAACAGGACCTTGTTGATGCCGGGCATCTGACCCTGGGCGTCGGTCAGCTTCGCCTCGTCGGAGACGCCCATGATCGTGCCCATGGCGTCGAAGAAGCAGGACAGCAGCACGGTGAAGACGAACAGGACGCCGGTGAGCAGGCCCACCTTCTCGAAGCCGCCCAACAGACTGACCTCGCCGACCAGGCCGAAGTCGGGCGTGGCGAGCGGGTTGCCCGGCCACGTGGGCGTGGTCAGGCCCCAGGAGGGGATGTCCGCCACGGCGTTGACGATCATCGCGAAGACCGTCATCACGACGATGGAGACGAGGATCGCCCCGGGCACCCGGCGCACGATCAGCGCCAGCGTGAGCAGCGAGCCGAGGACGAAGACGAGCACCGGCCAGCCCGTGAGGTGGCCGTCGCCGCCGAGCTGGAGCGGGACGGTGGTGTGCGCGGCGTCCGGGATGCGGGAGACGAAACCGGAGTCCACCAGACCGATCAGCATGATGAACAGGCCGATGCCGATGGCGATGGCCTTGCGCAGGCCGTGGGGGACGGCGTTCATCACGCGCTCGCGCAGTCCGGTGGCGACCAGCAGCATGACGACGAAGCCGGCCAGCACCACCATGCCCATGGCGTCCGGCCAGGACATGCGCGGGGCGAGCTGGAGCGCGACGACCGAGTTCACGCCCAGGCCGGCGGCCAGCGCGATCGGGACGTTGCCGATGACGCCCATGAGGAGGGTGGTGAACGCCGCCGACAGGGCGGTCGCGGTGACCAGCTGGCCGTTGTCCAGCTGGTGGCCGTACATGTCCTTCGCGCTGCCCAGGATGATCGGGTTCAGCACGATGATGTAGGCCATCGCGAAGAAGGTGGCGAAACCGCCACGGATCTCACGGGGTACGGAGCTGCCGCGCTCGGAGATCCGGAAGAAGCGGTCGAGGGCGCCGGACGCGGCGCCGGACCCCGGCTCATCGGGGGTGGGGGCCTTGGCGGGGGCCGACGTGGACATGCGGGACCTCATCACCGCCGGACTTCCCCCAAGCCCTTTGGTCTTTCCTACGAGCAGAAGTGATCAGAGACAAACGGATTCAGTATGAACATACATCTCCGCGAACGCCCATCTCCGCGCGTAGACCCCGCCGTCCCGGTCCGGCCGACGCGGTCCCGGCTCCGTCGGACGTGCCTCGTAAGCTGTGCCCATGGCCGGTCTTTTTTCGGGATCCCCGAGGCACGAGGCGCCGGAGCCCCTGGAGGGTCCCGTGGTCGCCACCGTCGTCGGCGGCACCGTCCTCTGGTTCGTCCTCTTCCTCGTCCAGCTGCCCTTCTACGGCTGGTACGAGGAGCACGGGCACACCTGGTGGCTGTGGACCTGTCTGGCCGGGGGCGGGCTCGGGTTCATCGGCATCTGGTACGTCCGCAGGCGCGACGCGGCGATCAAGCGGGCCCGGGCCGCCGAGGCGCGGCAGCCGGCCGACGGCACGCCCCCCGCGCGGCCCGCCGACGGCACCACCCCCACGCAGTCCGCCGACTGACCACACCCGACCGACCACCCCACCGACCGCCCACCCCGACACCGCCCCGGCACCCTCGTACGACCACCGCACCACGCCGTCCTCCCCAGGTCGGATCTTCCGCGGACGGGTGGGTACGGCCCCGGGACCGCACGTACCGTCGATTGCATGACGCATCTCGACGCGGACGCCCAGGCCGGTGTCGCACCGCCCGTCGCGATCACCTCCCCGGTGACCGGCCTGACCTCCGCCGAGGTGGCGGAACGGGTGGCGCGTGGGCAGGTCAACGACGTGCCGGTGCGCAGCAGCCGGTCCCTGACGGAGATCGTCCGCGCGAACGTCCTCACCCGCTTCAACGCAATCATCGGCGTGCTGTGGCTGATCATGCTGGTCGTCGCGCCGATCCAGGACAGCCTGTTCGGCTTCGTGATCCTCGCCAACACCGGCATCGGCATCGTCCAGGAGTGGCGGGCGAAGAAGACCCTGGACTCGCTCGCCCTGATCGGCGAGGTGCGGCCCACGGTGCGCCGGGACGGGGTGGCCACCGAGGTCGGCACCGCCGAGATCGTGCTCGACGACCTGATCGAGATCGGGCCGGGCGACAAGGTCGTCGTCGACGGCGTCTGCGGCGAGGCGGACGGGCTGGAGATCGACGAGTCCCTGCTCACCGGTGAGGCCGACCCCGTGGTCAAACGGCCCGGGGACCAGGTGATGTCGGGCAGTTTCGTGGTCGCCGGCGGCGGCGCCTTCCAGGCGACCAGGGTCGGGCGCGAGGCGTACGCGGCCCAGCTCGCCGAGGAGGCGTCGCGGTTCACCCTGGTCCACTCCGAGCTGCGCTCCGGGATCTCCACGATCCTCAAGTACGTGACGTGGATGATGGTCCCGACCGCGATCGGTCTGATCATCAGCCAGCTCGTGGTGAAGGACAACGAGCTGAAGGACTCCGTCGCCCGCACGGTCGGCGGGATCGTGCCGATGGTCCCCGAGGGGCTGGTGCTGCTCACCTCGGTCGCCTTCGCCATCGGCGTGATCCGGCTGGGCCGCAAGCAGTGCCTGGTGCAGGAGCTGCCCGCCATCGAGGGCCTGGCCCGCGTCGACACGGTCTGTCTCGACAAGACCGGCACACTCACCGAGGGTGGCATGGACGTCACCGGGCTGCGGATGCTCGACGGCGCCGACGAGGGCTACGTGCGCAGGGTGCTGGGCGCGCTCGGCGCCGCGGACCCGCGGCCGAACGCCTCGCTCGAGGCGATCATCGACGCCTATCCGGACGCCGAGGGCTGGCGCCTCACCGACACCCTGCCCTTCTCCTCCGCCCGCAAGTACAGCGGCGCCACCTTCGACGAGGGCGACGGGCGGAGCGTCACCTGGCTGCTGGGGGCGCCCGACGTGCTCCTGGAGGACGACGACCCGGCGCTGGCCGACACCGGGCGGCTGAACGAGCAGGGCCTGCGCGTGCTGCTGCTGGCCCGCGCCCGGCAGGACGTGGACGTGGACGACCCCGAGGCCGCGAAGGGAGTCTCGCCGGCCGCGCTGGTGGTGCTGGAGCAGCGGCTGCGCCCGGACGCGGCCGACACCCTGCGCTACTTCGCCGAGCAGGACGTCCGCGCCAAGGTGATCTCCGGGGACAACGCGGTGTCGGTGGGCGCGGTCGCGGCCAAGCTCGGCCTGGAGGGGAGGACCGTGGACGCGCGGCGCCTGCCCGCCGAGCGGGACGGAATGGCCCGGGCACTGGACGAGGGCACGGTGTTCGGGCGGGTCACCCCGCAGCAGAAACGGAACATGGTGGGCGCGCTCCAGTCGCACGGGCACACGGTCGCGATGACCGGTGACGGCGTGAACGACGTCCTGGCCCTGAAGGACGCCGACATCGGGGTGGCGATGGGCTCCGGGTCGGAGGCCACCCGGGCGGTCGCGCAGATCGTGCTGCTGAACAACAGCTTCGCCACGCTGCCGTCGGTGGTCGCCGAGGGGCGGCGCGTCATCGGCAACATCACCCGGGTCGCGACGCTGTTCCTGGTGAAGACGGTGTACTCGGTGCTGCTGGCGGTGCTGGTGGTGTGCTGGCAGGTGGAGTACCCGTTCCTGCCGCGCCACCTGACCCTGCTGTCCACGCTGACCATCGGCGTCCCGGCGTTCTTCCTGGCCCTCGCCCCGAACAAGGAGCGGGCCAGGCCCCACTTCGTGCGGCGGGTCATGCGGTACGCGATCCCGGGCGGGGCGCTGGCCGCGGTGGCGACGTTCGTGACGTACCTGATCGCCCGGCGGCACTACACCGGTGAGGGCGCGCTGGACGCGGAGACGAGCGCGGCGACGCTGACGCTGTTCCTTATCTCGATGTGGGTGCTGGCGATCATCGCCCGCCCCTACACCTGGTGGCGCGTGGCGCTGGTGGCGGCGATGGGCGCGGCCTTCCTGCTGGTCCTGGTGGTGCCGTGGCTGCAGGAGTTCTTCGCGCTGAAACTGGTCGGCGTGACGATGCCGTGGACGGCGGTCGGCGTGGCCGTGGTGGCGGCGGCCACCCTGGAGTTCCTGTGGACGTGGGTGGACCGCCGCTTTCCCGCGTAGCAGACCCGGGGACTACTGCACGTCGACGTAGTCGGCCGTGGCGTTGACGGCCGGGGTGGTCGTGGTGCCGGCGAACGAGTAGCGGTAGTACCCGTCGGCGGAGGCGGTCGTCGTGGTCTTGAGGTAACCCGTCGAGTCGCTCTTGATCGTCTTCAGGGTGGTGTAGGTGGTGCTGCCCGCCTTGCGGTACTGGAGCTTCACGTACTGGTTGGTGTAACCGGCGTACTGGAAGGTCTCCCAGTTGGCCCGCGTGAGCTTGCCGGTGACCGTGATGGTCCTGCCCTTGAGCACGGGCTCGGGCGAGGCGTTGACGGTGAGCTTGGAGTAGCGCTGCACCTTGTGGGTGGTGTGGTAGTCGTTCCAGTAGACGCTGGCGTCGCGCGCCAGTACGCCGGTGCTCACGTGCCAGGTGCCGGCGAGGGCGTTCTTGTACAGGTCGGTGCCCGGCTCGGCCGTGATGGTGAGCTTGCAGGTGGACGTGGTGGCGCTGGCGGCCGTGCAGGTCGCGGCGTCCTCGTTCGGGACCAGCGCGCCGTCGATGTCGGTGTCGATGTTGGTGCCGTGCCACAGCACGACGAAGGCGTCCTCGATGCCCGCGGCGTGGCTCGCGGTGACGGACACCGTGAAGGTCTTGGCGTACGTGGTGCCGACGGCGACGGCCTTGCCGGAGTTGATCGTCACCTTGGACACGACGGGCGCGGCCTGGGCGGCGGCCGTGCTGAAGGCGGTCTTCGACCCGGAGACGCCGAAGCGCTCGGCGGCGCTCGGCACCTGCGGGTCGGCGTCGCCCGGCGTACCCGCCTGCGCGGCCGGGACGACGAGGGCGGAGAGGGCCAGGGCGCCGGTGACGGCGGCCACGGTGGCTCGAATGCGCATGCGTTCCCCAAGTGGAGAAAGGGGCCCCGGCATCTGGTCGTTTCCTACGGCTCGTCGTCGGCACGGGGCCCGAGTGATCGTGGAGTCTGTTGACTCGCAGGATCAGATCCACCACCCGGGCACATGGTTGTACGGGAAGTGGCGGAAAAGTGTCCTGGGGGTCCCGGTGGTCAGTCGAACCACCGGTCCCGGGCCAGCTCCTCCGTCCGGGACGGGTCCTCCAGCAGCGCGGCGACCTCGAAGCGGCGCGGCCACTGGCCGGCCGCCCAGGCGAGTCCGGCGGCCACGCCCTCCAGGGTCGCGGCGTGCAGGACGCCGTCGTCGGTCAGCCGCCAGTCGATCTCCACGCCGTCCACGACGAGTTCCTCGTGCTCCACGTACGTGCGCGGCGTGCGCGGGCCGAGCAGCACCCGCACCGGCTCCGGTACGTCGTGCTCCGTGCCCTCGGAGTCCACCTCGCCGGTGACGGACTCGCTCAGCCGCCGCACCTGGAACAGCTCCGCCAGTTCGGCGGCCCGGGACGGGCGGACGGGGAGCAGCGGGACTCCCCGGGTGAAGGGCAGCAGATCGGGCGAGTCGACCACGACCGCCTCGGACGCGTCCACGACCTCCACCCGGCCGTCGACCACCGCGCGCAGCTCCTCCGGCAGGGTCACCTGCTCGGGGTCCAGCTCGGCCAGCGCCCCGTACAGGGCGTGCAGCTGTGCGGCGGTGACCTCGCGGTCCGGGTCGGCGAGCCGGTCCAGGAGCTCGGCCGCGCCGCCGGGTTCGCCGAGCAGGGCGGCGACCGACGTCCGTACGCCCAGTGCCCGCAGCACCTGCTCGTCGTCGAAGCCGGTGGCGTCGGCCTCCTCGTACAGGCCGCGCAGCAACGGGTCGCCGCCGGCCGCGCGCAGGCCGGCCGGGCGGCGGCCGTCGAGCACCGGGTGACCGCGCAGCCACCAGGCGGTGTAGGGGCGTACGACCTCGTGGGTGCCGTCCGGGAGCAGAACGCGCACGGGCTGGACGAGGGCGTCCCGCAACGGGGGCCGCGACAGCAGGGCGAGGGCCTCGGGCCAGTGGTCGTCGTCCACCAGGTCCAGGTCCCGCACGGCGACGATCTCGGTGGCGACCGGCGGCACGGGGCTGTCGGGGAAGCGGTCGAGGACGTCCTCGCTCCACACGTCCACGGCGTCCAGCAGGCCCACGTCGTCCGGTTCGGCGAAATCGCTCTCCCGGGGCTCGAGTTCGTCCGGGTCGAGGACCACGTCGGTGGCGCGGACCAGGGCGAAGGTCACCAGCACCCCGCAGGCGGCCAGCGGCTGTTCACCCCAGCGTTCGGCCAGTTCGGCGTCCACGGCGGCGAGTTCGCCCTCCCGCATGACCCGGGCGAAGGGCCCGCCGGGGAAGACCAGCTCGCAGGCGGGGGCGAGTTCGCCGTCCTCGTCCGGCAGGGCGAGGGCGCCGAGCCAGGGCTCGTCGCCGGGTTCGAGTCCGGCGTCGCGCACCAGGCCGAGTACGGTGTCGGCGAGCTCCTCGGCATCGGGGGCGTCCTCCTCCCAGTTCAGGGCGCCCTCGTCGTCGAGGGAGGCGGCGACCGCGGCCCGCACCTGCGGGGTGGTGAGCACCGCGCGCGGGGTGGCGGGGAGGGCGCCGAGCTTCTCCAGCAGCGGGTGGGCGGCGTCCGGGTGGGCGACCTTGAGCCCGAGCCGGGCCAGCACCTCCGGGTCGATCCGGGTGGCGTCCGTGCCGGGCAGCAGCACCTGCCGGGGTCCGATGGTGGTCCTGCCGTCAGCGAGCGGCACCGGCAGCCCGGAGAGCCGGTCGGGGTCGACCCCCGCGAGGCTCTCGTACAGCCGGTGCCACCACTCGGGCGCCTTCTCCAGCCCGGCGAGCCGGTCGACCGCGTCGGTCAGCGGGACCCGGGCGACGCCCAGGGTGCGCAGTTCCACGCGCCGTTCCAGCCCGGCGGGCAGCAGGGTCGGCAGCACCTCGGCGAGCACCCGTACGGTGTCGGCGCCGGCGCCCTCGACGACCTCGGCGTCCCGGGGCCGCAGGGACTCCGGCAGGTCGGCGTCGTCGTCGTGGCCGCGCGGTGCGGCGGCGGGCGGCAGGAAGGCGGTGCGCGGCAGCCGCTCCACGATCGCCTGGCGCAGCGCCCCGTCCAGTTCCCCCTTGCCGAGCGGGCCCGGCACGAGGTCGATGATCCCGGCGGTCACCGGGCGCCAGTCGGCGAGGAGCTCGGCGTAGGCGTCGGCGGCGCGCTGCACGAGGAAGTCGGTGAGCGGGCCCGGTGCGGCGTGCCGGCGGGTGGAGTCCAGCGGGAGCGAGGCGATGAGCAGGGCCGGGACGCCGAGCGGCTCGTCGCTGGGGGTGGGCGCGTGCACGACGGGGCTGGTGCGGGGCCGGACCGGGGTGCCGTCGGCGTCGACGGGGACGGCCCAGGTGACGGACCAGTGGGGGCGCAGCCGCTCCTCCACGGGCCGGTCGGCGAGGAGGTCGGGGGTGAGTGGTCCGTGGGCCGTGGCGGTGCGCCAGTGCGTGACGCCGTTGCCGGAGTCGTCGACGACGGTGAAGGGGCCGTCGGTGCCCCGGGTGAGCGTGCGCGGAGCCTCGCCGTTGATCTCCACGACGACCTCGGTGAGGCCGGGCAGGGCGAGCAGCAGGGCGTCGTCAACGGCGTGCAGCAGCCGCTCGGCGAGGTCGGCGGCGGCCGCGTCGCGCAGCGGCAGGATCACGGCCGTGTCGTACGGGGCGGGCGCGGTGCCCTCGGCGGGGAACGGCAGGCGCAGCAGCGGTACGTGGCCGTCGCGGCGGCGGATCTCGTCGCCGAGGCCGGGGCTGTGCCGGGCGGTGTCGCCCGCCAGGTCCCGGGCCTCGGGCAGGGACCAGCGCACGCCGCCGTGCCGGCCGACGACGGCGGGCTCGTCGGTGACGGCCAGGACCGCCGCGAAGCCGACGCCGAAGCGGCCCACGGCCCGGTCGGGGGCGTCCCGCTTGGCGGAGGCGCGCAGCGTGGACAGCGACTCGACGCCGGCCGCGTCCAGCGGGGCGCCGGTGTTGGCGGCGACGAGGACGCCCTCGCGCAGGGTGAGCCGCAGCCGGCCCGGGACTCCGGCGCGGGCGGCGGCGTCGGCGGCGTTCTGGGCGAGTTCGACGACGAGCCGGTCCCGGTAGCCGCCGAGGACGAGGTCCTCCTCGGCGTTGGCGTCCTCACGGAACCGCGCGGGGCTGGTGGCCCAGGCGTCCAGGACGCCACGCCGCAGACGGGCCGTACCGAACGGGTCGGCACCCTCGGCGGCCGGCCGCACGAACTTGCTCACGTTGACTCCCTCATCGGCCCTGATCGGCGTGTGCCCGAAGGTACCGCCCCTCCGGCCGCGAGCGCGCATCGCTCGGGAGCGACGCCTCCCCGGCCGGCAAGGGCCCCGTCCCGGTGGCCCGTCCCGGCTCCCCGCCCGTGACCGGTTCCGGTGCCGCCGTCCGGCACCCCACCGGACCGGGTCCCGGTACGGACGTCGAGCACCCTGCCGGACCGGCTCCGGGTACGGCCCCGTCCGGCACCCGGGCGGCCGGGCGACGAGACCCCGTGCCGCGTCCCGTGTACCCGGCCCGCGGTGCGCCTCTCCCCGTCCCCGTCACCGGTCCCGGTCCCGGCCCGGGGTCCGAAGGCCGCCCGGGGCCCTCCGCCCGCGGCCGCGCGGGGTGCCGCGGCCGGGGCACCCGTTCGGGGGGTCACACCTTGCGGTGGTCGCTGCCGAGGAAGCGGAAGCGCCCGCCGGTCACGCGGTAGAAGAACGCGCCCGCGCCGACGTACCCGCCGTTCTCCGGTTCGAACGCGTAGGTCTTGGAGACCCCTTCGTACGTCGTCCTGCGCAGCGCGGGCAGCAGATCGTGCCGGGTCGGCCGGGGCCGGTCCAGCTTCCGCGCGCAGGCAGCGACCAGCCGTACCACGTCGTACGCCTCGGCGGCGAAGGAGGGCGGATCGGCCCGGTGGCGGGCGCGGAAGGCCCGGGTGAAAGCGCGTGCCGCCGGCGCGGCGAGCGGGTCGGTCGCCGTGGACACCACGAGCCAGCCGTCGGCGGACGCGCCGGCCCTGTCCGGGAAGTCGGGGTCGTGGGCCGCCTGGCTGGCGATGCGGGGCCCGCGGTAGCCGGTCCCGGCGAGGGCGCGGGCGAAACGGGCGATGCCATCGGCCCCGCCGCCGTAGACCACCGCGCCGGGGGACTTGGCGACCATGGCCCGGACCCGGGCGTCGGTGTCCCGGGCGTCCGCGGGAACCGTCTCCGGCAGCACCCTGCGTCCGCCCGTGCCCCGCAGCCCTTCGGCGAACAGCCGGGTCACCTGCCGTCCGTACTCGCTCTCGTCGTCGACGACGGCGATGTCGTCGAGGTCGTGCAGCCCGAGGTACTGCGCGGCCGGGTACAGGTGCAGGGCGTTGCTGGGCCGCGCGGTCAGCAGGATCCGGTTCAGGTGGCGGATGTCGCCGTCGAGCACGCCGACGAGGGTGAGTCCGGCCCCGTCGTAGGTGTCGAGCGTGGCGCCGACCGCGTCCGCGCCGGTCGCGCCGATCACAGCGGCGATCCGCCCGTCCGCCGCGAGGCGGCGTGCGGCCGACTCGGCGCCCGACACGTCGCCCCGGTCGTCGGCGGTGGTCAGGGCGAGGGTGAACGGGTTGTCCTCGTCGGCGTTGTGCTCGGCAACGGCCAGGCGGGCTCCTTGCTCGGCGGCCTTCCCGTGTCGGCGTGCGGGGCCGGTCAGGTCGGCCTGGAGCGCGAGGTGCAGCACCGGCCTCGACGTGTCGCGCCGACCGGTCCCGCCGTCGCCGTCGCCGTCGCGGCCGAGCAGCCACGCCGTCGACCCCGCGACGGCGAGCCCGGCGGCTCCGGAGGCGAGGTAGGTGAGCATCCGCCGCCTGCCCGGCGGCCGGGCACCCCCCGCGGTGTCCGGGGCGTCGGACGGCGCGGTGGGCGCCGTGGCGTCGAGCTGCGTCGCCTCGATCTCCGGCAGGGCCAGCATCCGGGCGGAGCGTTCGGCGATGAGGTGGGTGACGGAGGTGGGCAGCCAGGTCTGTCCGGCGTCGTCCTCAGCACAGGCGGCCCGCAGTTCCGCGGCGGTGGGCCGCTCGCCCGGCTCCTTGGCCAGGCACGCCTCGACGACCGGCCGCAGCCCGGCCGGTACGCCGTCGAGCTGCGGCGGGTCGTACACGGTCCTGAACAGCAGGGCCTCCACGGGGCCGCCGCCGAAGGGCCGGACACCGCTCGCCGCGTGGGCGAGGACGCAGCCGAGCGAGAAGATGTCGCTCGGCGGTCCGACGGGGCGGCCCTGGGCCTGCTCCGGGGAGAGGAAGCCGGGGGATCCGACCACCGCGTCCGTGGCCGTGAGCACGGTGTCGTCCAGGGCACGGGCGATGCCGAAGTCGATGAGGCGCGGGCCGTCCACGGCGAGCAGGACGTTGCCGGGTTTGACGTCCCGGTGCACCATGCCCGCGGCGTGGACCGCCTCCAGCGCCTCGGCGAGCATCCCGCCGAGCGCCCGCACGCTGCGCGCCGGCAGCGGGCCGGTCGCCGCCACCGCGTCGGCCAGCGACGGCCCCGGCACGAACGCGGTGGCGAGCCACGGCGCGGCGGCCTCGGTGTCCGCGTCGACGACCGGGACGGCGTACCGGGTGCGCACCCGGCGGGCGATGGCGACCTCGCGCCGGAACCGGGTGCGGAACGCGGCGTCGTCCGCGTACTCGGCCCGGATCAGCTTGACCGCGACGAGCGTGCCGCCCGCCGACCGGCCGAGCAGGACGACGCCCATCCCGCCGACGCCGAGCCGGCCCAGGACGCGGTACCCGGCGATGCGTGCCGGGTCCTGGGGCCCGAGGGGCTGCAGGTCGGTCACTTCAGTTCCAGCTCCACCCGGTACAGCAGCTTCGCCCCGGCCTCCGCGGCGAGCCGCACCAGGTCCGTGACGGTGTGGCCCTTGGCGCCCTTCACCGAGACGGCCGTCGTGACGGGCCCGATGCGGGACTTGCTCCAGACGTACCCCTGGGGTCCGCCGGACGAGGGCCCCGAGTAGGTGCCGGACTCGAAGAGCGTGGCGTCGGCGTTCTTCACGTCCTTGGGATCCAGGTGCATCGACATCAGCCCGCTGAGCTTCTGCCCGCCGCCGAGATGCTGCACGGGGCAGCGGAAACTCTCCTGCACGGTGTCCTTCAACTCCCGCTCGGCGCCCGCCTCGTCCCGGTGCACGGTGACCGTCACCGACCCCTGGACGCGGCCCTTGCCGTCCTCGGCCGGCAGGTCGATGCGGCGGGTGTAGCTGTCCAGCACCCCCTCGGGCAGCTTCGCCCTGGTCCAGACACAGGTATCGGGAAGCACCGGCCAGGTCCCGGCCGTCTCGTACGGGTGGTGCCGGACCATGCCGGGCGTCCAGTCGGCGGGCGCGAGCGAGGCGTTGCGCGTGAGGGTGCGGGCCTGGGCCGCCGTTCGGGGTATCCGCTTCGGATCGGGCGTGAAGTCGTAGGCGTCGGGCAGGGCCCCGACGGTGCTGGGGGCCGAGGGCTCGGCGGAGGCGCTCGGTCTGCCGGAGGGGGCGGGTTCGGCCGAGGCGGTCGGCGAGGACGGTGGGCCGCCCTTCTTGGTTCCGGCCCGTTCCCCCTCGCCGCCGCAGCCGGTGAGCGCCGTGACCGCGACGGCCACGGCGGTGACCGTCGTGCGCGACGGTCGGAAGACAGTGGACATGATCCCCCCGTTGGTCATCCGCGTCCGTTGTCCGAGCACGGTCGATCGTCCGGTGATCGCCCGGCTCACATCCCGAGACGACCATAGAGGGGGGCGGCGGTTCCCTGCGCGCGGGGGCTTGCGCGCGGCGGCGACCCGCTTCCTCCGGGGAGTTGTGGGAGACAGGCTGCGTGTTCCTCGAAGGGGAGTTCAGCCCCCGGACGCGTACGGGACGAAGCGGGCCCAGGTGTACGGGGTGAAGGTGAGCCGGGGTCCGGCGGTGTTCTTGGAGTCGCGGACGTGGACGGTGCCGGGGGTGAGGGCGAGTTCTACACACGACTCACCGTTGTTGCCGCTGCTGTAGCTGCTTTTGAACCACGCCAGCTCGGAGGCGTCCCCGGCAGTGGTCTTGCGGATCATGTTTCTCCCAGCAGTTGCTCGATGAAGGCCAGCGACTCCCGAGGCGAGAGCGCCTGAGCTCGGATCGTCCCATACTGCAGTTCAAGGATGCGCAGCTGTTTGGGGTCCGAAGTCGGCCGTCCGTTGAACTCGCCATCGGCCCGGCCAACCGCCGTCCCGTCCGCGAACTTCAGCAGCTCGATCGTGCCGTCCGTCCCGGAGTGGGTCTCACAGTTCATCGGCATCACCTGAAGCACGACGTTGTGCAACCGCCCCACCTCCAAGAGGCGTTCGAGCTGCTGACGCCACACCATTGTGCCTCCGATAGGCCGACGCATAACCCCTTCCTCCAGGACGAAGCTGAGCGCCGGAGCAGGATCACGCTCGAAAACGGTTCGCCGGGCGATGCGTGCAGCCACCATGCGCTCCACGTCGTCCGGAGAGTAGGGCGGCTGAGCCGCCCCGATCACAGCTCGCGCATGTTCCGGCGTCTGCAACAAGCCATTGATGCTGTTGGACTGGTACACAGCGATCTCGACCGCTTTCGCTTCCAACTTCCCAAGCTCACGGACCTTCTTCGGGTACCGAACCTTCTTCACGTCCTCCCAGGCCGCGGCGATGAGCCCGCCCGCGTTCAGGATCTCGTCCGCCTTGTCCAGGAACTCCTGGCGAGGGATCCGCTTGCCACCCTCGATCTTGTAGATCATGTCCTCGCCGTACCCGACGACCCGGCCGAACTCGGCAGCCCGCATCCCCGCCGCCTCGCGACGCAGCTTCAACTGCCGCCCGACGGTCGTGATGACCGCGACGCCCCACTCGTCGTCCGGGTCCACCTCCCAACCCGGTTCGTCCGCCTCTTCCTTGAGCCGACCCGCCTCCGCCTCGACCGCCGTCATGCCGCACCTCTCCCTCGGAATCGTCCGTGACGCACCCGGCGCCCTACCCGTACCAACCGTCGGCACAGCCACGACAGCACCGGACAACCTCCGGACAGTGACCGTACGTACGCGCCAAGTGACCTCTCACGGTAAGCAGATCCGGCCACGCTGAGTGATGTGAATCAGCAAATCGCCGAACCCGACGCCCCCCTCAAGAACTTCAGCGTGCAGCTCTCCTCCACGCCGCGCGGCGCCCGCCTCGCGCGTCTGCTCGCCGTGGAGCAACTGCGCTCATGGGGGCTGCCGTTGGACCCGGCCCGGCAGATCATCGCGGAGCTGGCCGTCAACGCGGCCACGCACGGTCGCGTACCGGGCCGCGACTTCCGGCTGACGCTCTACGTCGTCGGCGGCACCCTCCGCATCGAGGTGACCGACACCCGGGGCGAACGACCGCCCGAGCGGCGAGCACCCTCCCCGGACGCGGAGTCGGGCAGGGGCCTGCTCCTGGTCGACGCGCTCGCGGACCGCTGGGGTGTGACGGACGGCCGCTTCCCGCGCAAGACGGTCTGGGCCGAACTGCGGCTCACCGCACCGAAACCCGAGATCTGAAGCTCCGGTGCCGACGGCGCCTTACCAAGCAAGAACCCGGGGGAGAGAACCCCACCAAGCCCACCCCTCCCGCCCGAGACCTGCCGTCACTCGGGCGGGTGAACATCACCTGCTCAGCTGGATTTTCGAGCGGCCGACACCTCTACGCTCAGCGCACACAACCGAAAAAGACTTCGGCCCCCGCCGGGATTGCCGTCCCAGTGCGAGGGCCTGACCACCAAGGAAGACAAGCCCCTTCCCGATGGATACCGAAAACCCTAGCGCGCCCCCGCGCGCCCAGTCAGCCGCGCGCCGCAATCCGACCCGTTCGCGTCATGCCGGCGGCGTGATCCATGAGAACACCCGCCACACCACCCGCTTCACGGTGATCGGCAACCACCTCACCCAGCACCGGGAGCTGTCCCTCCTGGCGATCGGACTGGCCTGCCACATCCAGTCCCTCCCCGGGGGCACCCCGGCCGACATCAAGTCCCTCGCCGCCCGCTTCCCCGAGGGGCCGACCCGTATCGCCGCCGCCCTGCGCGAACTGGAGGCCCACGGCTACCTGCGCCGCGAACGCCACCGCACCCCCGCCGGCCGCATCGTCACCCGCACGGTCTCCTGCAACCAGCCGCAGGCGCGCAGGACCGCCCACCACCCCGAGCCGGTACCCGCCACGGCCCCGGCGCCCGATCCGGCCCCGTCCCGGAGTCCGAAGCCCCCGGCGCCCCGCAAGAAGCACCCCCTGCCACCCGTGCCGCGCCCCGCCCATCCCGCCCCCGCCCTCCTCCGGCAGGCCACCGAGCTGCTCGCCGGTCTGCACCGGCACGAACCCCGCCTGCTGCTCAGCGCGTGCGACACGGCCCACCTCGCTCCCGGCGTCGCCGCCTGGCTCGAACGCGAGGCCGCCCCGGCCGCCGTACGCCATGCCCTGACCGCCGACCTCCCGCCCGAGGGCGTACGCCGCCCCGCAGCGCTCCTGGCACACCGCATCACGGCGCACCTCCTGCCCCCGCCTCCGTTCCGCGCCCCGGCCGCGCCTCCCCCTGCCCGATACGAGCTGCGCAACTGCGACGGCTGCGACCGGGCCTTCCGCTCACCCGAGCCCGGAGCCCGCTGCCGCGACTGCCGCACGGCGGCAAGCGGGGCATTACCTGACCGCGTCCTCTCATCCACCCTCTGAACAGGAGAAACGTACGGCGATGTTCGCGCCCCGGTACCCCAACCGTCCCGGACCACTACGCTGGCCAGTGCACTCCCGGGAGGACTCCATGAGCACGCAGGCCGACCACGGACACGAGCTGATTCCCCTCCCCGAGCAGACCCCCGACGCCCTGCGGGCCGCCCTCGCCGTCGTCGACCCGGGGCGTCCTACGAGGAAGCGACGGACCGCGCGTGAGGCGTGCCCCCGTCCGTGGCGTGGCAGTTCCTCAGTCGCCGTCACCGGTCCGTAGCCGGGTCCTCGCCCGGTCCCGGCAGGGTCCGGATCGTCCGGCGCTCCGATCGCGTCCGTCCGCGCGAGCGGCACGGCCGCCGCTGTGACCCTAGGAGTGCCCCAGATCCGCCGACGACGCGTCCTCCGCCGCCGGGACCGAGCCGGAGTCCGCGGACGGGCGCAGGGGGAAGGGGTCGACGCGGGTCTCGTCGATGACCGGCGGGGCGGGCTGCGGCGGCTTGGGCATGACCGCGGCCTCCGAGTGGCCACCGCAGCCGTACGCCAGGGACACCACGCGCCCGTCGGCCGGGGAGAACTCGTTCGCGCACACGCCGAAGGCCTGGCCGAGGGAGCCGCCGATGGGGACGAGGAAGCCACAGCTGACGCAGGAGGCGGGCGCCGCCTGGGCCATGGGCGTCTTCGCGCCGTACGCCTCCTCCCAGCGGTCGGCCGCGGTGTGCAGGCCGTAGCGGGACAGGACGCGGGCGCGGCGCATGCCCAGTTCCTCGGCGACGGCCGCGATGGAGCCGCGCGAGGGGGCGACGGCGAGGTGCGCCGGGGTGCCCTCGGTGACCTCCGCGTCCTCGGCCTCCACCAGCTCGGCCATCTCCCCGGAGACCGCCGAGTTCGGCGGCGGCTGCTCCTCACCGGAGTAACCGGGCTCCAGGCGCAGGTCCTCTGCGTCGGTGGGCAGCAGGTCCCCGGGGCCCATGTCGCCGGGGCGCAGTCGCTCGCTCCACGGCACCCACTCGGGGGCCAGCACGGCGTCGGGGCCGGGCAGCAGCACCGCCTCGTCCACGGTGACGATCTTGGCGCGGGAGGCGCGGGCGACGGTGACGGCCCAGCGCCAGCCGCGGTACCCGAGCTCCTTGCACTCGAAGAAGTGCGTGACGACGCGGTCGCCCTCGGCGACCAGTCCCGCGTGCTCCCCGACGACCCCGGGCGCGGCGGCCTCCTCGGCTGCGGCGCGGGCGAGGTCGACGGCCTCGGCGCACAGGCGGTCGGGGGTGCGGCTTCGCGTTGTCGCTGCGCTCACAGGTATCGCTTCTCTCCTACGCCGTCTCACGAGTGCGCCACTCCCAGCGCGGGGGCGGACGGAGCGGACCGGGGGACCGCGTCGACGTCCGCGCCGAAACGTGCTCGGGCGCGCCTCCATCCATTCTGCGGGATGGCTGAGATACGCACGCTACCTTCTCGCGTGCGCTGGGCCTACACCGACGGTTGTTCTCACCGCCGCGCGCCGGTCCCCGGGCCGGATGCGGGGCTCCCGACAGGAGGCCCGCGGGGCGTGTTCCCGCCGCCGCCGGGCGGGCGTCCCGGCGCGGCGGCCGGCGCACCCCGCCGTTCGGCCGGACAGCCGCACCCCTGGCCCCGTCCACGCCGTTACGGCACTACGCACCGCCAACTCGGGGCACTATGACGTCGTGGCTACCGCGAGGACACCCCAGGGCGCCACCGGGACCGGTGGGTCGAAAGGGGTCAAGGGGAGCGGCCGACGCTTCGGGACGGGCCGGGCGGGCGGCCGTCTCCGCGCGTTCGGCCGGGCACTGCACTTCCCGGTGACCGGGACCGCCCGCGGCATCCGCAGAGCGACGCACGCGCACGGCGCCGGGGAGTCGGGGCTGGGCAAGCTGATCGAGCTGCACGGGGTGAACGGCGCCGGCGACGTCATGATCACCGTCGCGCTCGCCTCCACCGTCTTCTTCTCCGTGCCGACCGACGAGGCCCGGGGCCGGGTCGCGCTGTACCTGGCGATCACCATGGCGCCGTTCACCGTCCTCGCCCCGGTGGTCGGCCCGCTGCTCGACCGCCTCCCGCACGGCCGCCGCGCCGCGATGGCCGGCGCGATGCTCGCCCGCGCGTTGCTCGCCCTGGTCCTGTCCGGCGCCGTGATCACCGGCGGCATCGAGCTGTACCCGGCCGCGCTCGGCGTGCTGGTCGCCTCCAAGGCGTACGGCGTGGTCAGAAGCGCGGTCGTGCCCCGGCTGCTGCCACCCGCCTTCTCCCTGGTGAAGGCCAACTCACGGGTCACCCTCGGCGGGCTGCTGGCCACCGGGATCGCGGCGCCGATCGGCGCGGGGCTCCAGCAGATCGGACCACGCTGGCCGTTGTACGGGGCATTTGTGATCTTCATCGCGGGCACGGTGCTGTCCTTCACGCTGCCGCCGAAGGTGGACTCCGCCAAGGGCGAGGACACCGCCCTGCTCGCGGCGGACGAACGGCACCTGCACGGCCCGCACCTCAAGCCGGTCAAGCGCCCCGGGCTGCGCACGGTCGGCCCGGCCGTCACCCACGCGCTCGGGGCCAACGCCGCGATCCGCTGCCTGACCGGCTTCCTGATCTTCTTCCTGGCGTTCCTGCTGCGCGAGCACCCGATGACCGGCCAGAGCGCCGCGGTGTCCCTGGGCATAGTGGGCGTGGCGGCGGGCGCGGGCAACGCGCTCGGCACCGCGGTCGGGGCCTGGCTCCGGTCCCGGGCCCCGGAGATCATCATCGTGACGGTGGTGGCGTGCGTCCTGGGTGCGGCGATCACGGCCGCGGTGTTCTTCGGCGCCCTCCTGGTGGCCTGCCTGGCCGCCGTCGCCGGCTTCGCGCAGGCGCTGGCCAAGCTGTCCCTGGACGCGCTGATCCAGCGGGACGTGCCGGAACTGGTCCGGACCTCGGCGTTCGCCCGGTCCGAGACGCTGCTGCAGGTGTCGTGGGTGCTGGGCGGCGCGATCGGCATCGCCATGCCGCTGATCGGCACGCTGGGCCTGGCCGTGGGCGCCGGGATCGTCGGCACGGGCTGGCTGCTCACGGTGCGCGGCCTCCTCGGCTCGGCCCGCCGCGGCAGCGCGCGGGCCCGAGTGGCGTAACGCCGCCGGGGGTCCGCGGCACCGTGCAGTCCCGGGCCGCGTCGCCCCGGCGCGGCGGGCCCACGGCCACCCGTGGCGTAACGCTCCGGCCACGCCGCACCCCCACGTGGGAGGAGCTCCGGGCGTGCCCGATAGCCTTCGGTCATGACCACGTTGCAATCCGCTGTGCGACGCCGCCGCGCCGTCGCCGCCGCCGGCGCCGTATCCGCCGGACTGCTCGTCCTGTCTGCCTGCGACAAGCCGACGGCGATGTCCACGATCACCGTGGGCAGCTCCTCGGTGAGCTCCGAGGCCACCTGCGGCGGCGAGGGCGAGGCCCTGAAGTCCGCCGACGTGAACAAGTGCCTGAAGGACAAGGGCATCGACGAGATCACGGTCGACCCGGACGAGACCGTGCGCTTCGGGGTGGACCCCGAGATCGCGGACGAGGGCTGGACGATCCTGATGAACGGCCAGCCGCTCACCGACTCCAGCACGAAGACCTACCGCACCATCCCGGGCAGCGTGTTCTTCAACGCCCAGTACGGCGCCCAGGGCGACTCCACCCTGGTGTCGATCAAGGAGGGCGAGAAGGACGCCACGGGCCTGTGGTCCTTCCGGCTGAAGAAGGACTCCTGATCACGTCGTCCCTCCGCGTGCTCGTGGCCACCGCCGTCCCCGTCGAACGGGACGCGGTGGCCGGGGCGTTCCCGGGGCCCCTGCGTGAGGTGCCCCTGCCCGGGGCGACCCTGCACGAGGTCCCCGGCGGGCCCGATCTGCTGGCCGCCGGGGTCGGACCGGCGCGCGCCGCCGCCTCCACGGCCACCGCGCTCACCGCCGCCGCGCTGGCCGGCCGCCCCTACGGCCTCGTCGTCTGTGCCGGGATCGCCGGCGGCTTCCCGCCGGACGCCCCCGTCGCCTCCCTCGTCGTCGCCGACGAGATCACCGCGGCCGACCTGGGCGCCGAGACGGACGGCGGGTTCCTGCCGGTCACCGAGCTCGGCTTCGGCACCGTCACCCACCGGCCGCCCGCCGGACTGGTCCGGGAGGCGGCCGCCGCGACCGGCGCGCGGGCCGGCACCGTGCTCACCGTGTCGACGGTGACCGGGACCGCCGCCGGCGCCGCACGGCTCCGCTCCCGCCACCCCCGCGCCCTCGCCGAGGCCATGGAGGGCTTCGGGGTCGCCGAGGCCGCCGCCACGCACGGGGTGCCCGCGCTGGAGCTGCGGGCGGTGTCGAACCCCGTCGGCCCGCGCGACCGGGCCGCCTGGCGCATCGGCGACGCCCTGACGGCCCTCACCGAGGGCTTCGGGAAGCTCTCACCCGTCCTGCAGAGTTGGAACCCGGCATGACAGTCGAACCGCTGCGTATCGCCTACTCCCCCTGCCCGAACGACACCTTCGTCTTCGACGCCCTGGCCCACGGCCGCGTCCCCGGCGCCCCCGCGCTCGACGTGACCTTCGCCGACATCGACGTCACCAACGGCATGGCCGAGCGCGGCGAGCACGACGTGCTGAAGGTGTCGTACGCGGTGCTGCCGTACGTCCTCGACGACTACGCCCTGCTGCCCTGCGGGGGCGCGCTGGGGCGGGGCTGCGGGCCGCTGGTGCTGACGCGGGAGGAGGGCGTCGACCTGACGGGGCGCACGGTGGCGGTGCCGAGCGAGCGGTCGACGGCGTATCTGCTGTTCCGGCTGTGGGCGGCGGACGTGGTGCCCGGCGGCGTCGGGGAGATCGTCGTCCTGCCGTTCCACGAGATCATGCCGGCCGTGCGGGACGGGAAGGTCGACGCGGGCCTGGTGATCCACGAGGCGCGCTTCACGTACCGGAACTATGGGCTGCACCGTCTCGCCGACATGGGCGAGCACTGGGAGAGCACCACCGGGCTGCCGATCCCGCTGGGCGCGATCATCGCGAAGCGGTCACTGGGCGCACAGACACTGACGCTGCTGGCCGAGTCGATCCGCACGTCCGTACGGGCCGCCTGGGACGACCCCCGGGTGAGCCGCCCGTACGTCCTGGAGCACGCCCAGGAGATGGACCCGGCCGTCGCCGACCAGCACATCGGGCTGTACGTCAACGAGTTCACCGCGGACCTCGGCGAGGACGGCTACGCGGCGGTGCGGGGCCTGCTGACGCGCGCGGCGGCCGAGGGGCTGGTGCCGCCCCTCGGCCCGGACGCGCTGCGGTTCCCCTGAGCCGGACGGCCCGAGCACCAGCCCGCCTGTCACCAACGTCCCGGGACAGCACACCTAGACGTCGAGCTGGTCGGCGACCGCCCGCAGCAGGCCGGCGATCTTCTTGCCGGAGGCGCGGTCGGGGTAGCGGCCCTTCTCCAGCGACGGCGTGATGTTCTCCAGCAGGGTCGTCAGGTCCTGCACGATGGAGGCGAGTTCGTCCGGCTTCTTGCGCTGGGCCGCGGCCACCGACGGGGTCGGGTCCAGGAGGGTCAGGGAGAGCGCCTGGTCACCGCGCTGCCCGGCGACCACGCCGAACTCCACGCGCTGGCCCGGCTTGAGCGTCTCGACTCCGGCGGGGAGGACCGAGGAATGGACGAAGACGTCACCGCCGTCGTCGCGGGAGAGAAAGCCGAAGCCCTTCTCACTGTTGAACCACTTGACCTTGCCGGTGGGCACCGTCTGTCCTCGTCCTCGTACTCGTCGGAAAACTGCTTCTGAAACGGCTCTTGATAGCACTCGGGCGGGCCGTCGTGACCCGCCGGTACCAAGGCTAATGGTCTTCAGGCCGGTGACAAGACGTCACCCGGTTGTTCCTTTCGCGCCAGGAACTACCCTGGTCCGGTGCGTGACAAAACCCAAGCGAATTCCGCCGCGCCCGGTGACCGTCTGGTCCGTACCGGCGCCGTCGTCTTCTTCATCGGTGCCGTGGCCACACTGGTCACGGTGGCCCCGCTGTTCCTCGGAACGACGCCCTTTCCCACGTACATGTTCGGATTGAGCATGCTCATGGCGGTCGGATTCCTGATGGCCGGTGCGGGAGTGCTGCGGTCGGTCGCCGCCGGACGCCGTCAGGCGCGGGCCGGGCGGTAGCCCGAAAACCACGCCGGGAATTCCGTGATACCGGCGAGGACGACATCCGCACCGGCCGCACTCAGTTCCCCGGCGTCGCACGGCCCGGTGGCCACGGCGACCGAGAGCGCGCCGGCGGCCCGCGCGCCGCGCACGTCGCCCACGTGGTCGCCGACGTACACGTCCGCGCCGTGCTCGCGCAGCGCGAGCGCCTTCCGCTCGGCCCACAGGTCGCCGATCACGGCGTCCGGTTCGATGCCGAGGTGGGCGAGGTGCAGCTTGGCGTTGGGCTCGTACTTGGCCGTGACGACGACGGCCCGCCCGCCGGCCTCCCGCACGGCCGCGATCGCCTCGCGGGCGCCGGGCAGCGCGGGCGTGGCGGTGATCGCGAAGGCCGGGTACATCGCCCGGTACAGGTCCGCCACCTCCTCGACCCGCTCGGCCGGGAACCAGTGGCCCAGCTCGTCCACCAGCGGCGGCCCGAGCCGGGTGACCGCGAGATCGGCGTCCACGAACGTCCCGGTCCGCTCGGCCAGCGCCAGGTAGCAGGCCCGGATACCGGGCCGGGAGTCGATCAGCGTCATGTCGAGATCGAATCCGACGGTCGGTGCGGTACGGGTCGTGGAGGCCATGGTCGCCATTGTGCCGGGGGCGGCCGGGACGCCCGTGGGGCGGCCGGGCGGGGCCGCCGGCCCCGATGTGCCGTGTGCTCCGTCGGTTCGACGGACCGTCGGCGTCGGGGCTAGGCGTGGGGGCGGCGGGCCCGCCAGGTCAGGTACAGGGCGGAGGCCAGCGCAGCGGTGCGCAGGACCCAGGGCCAGGTTTCGGCGACCGCGTCGTTCATGTGGCCCTCGGTGATCGGGTCGCCCCAGCGGCCCTCGGTACGGCCCCACAGCCAGACGACACCGGCCGTGGCGGCCAGTCCCGGGAGGCCCAGGACCGCCCACTTGGCCTGGGCCGGGGTGAGGCGGCGGGACAGGTGGGCGAGGAGCCAGCCGAGGGCCAGCGGCAGCAGGGTGCCGAGCACCGCACCCGCGACCAGCAGGGCGGCGGCGATCAGCAGCAGGGGGTTGCTCCAGCCGCCCGCGGGCCACAGGCGCCGGCGGGCGGGGGCGGCGGCCGGCGCCGGATCGGCCGCGGCGGCGGCCGGCCCGCCCCCCGTGCCGCGCGTCCAGGGCAGGCTCCTGCGGAAGCCCCTACGGGGGCCCGCAACGGCCCCTTCGGCGCCGCCCCCCGCCGCGTCCCGCCCGGTGTCCTTCCCGGTGTCCTTGCCCTCGCCACCGGGCTCCTGCTTCGGCGGCGGCTTCAGCAGTTCCGGGATCTCCACGCCGCCCACGAAGCCGGGCACCTCGTCGCCGACGCCGAAGGGGCTGCTGTCCACCCGCCACCAGTCGGGCTGGCTCGCGCTGTCGCCGAGTTCGTCGGTGCCGGCGCGGTGCGGCGGGGACGGGACGTCGGCGGGCGCGGCGCCCGGCTCCCCGGCGGGGCGGGCCGGGCGGGGGCGGGGCACCACGCGGCGCAGGACGCCCTTCGGGCGCTCCCCGGACGCGTCGTCACCCCGCTGCGGCTCGCGGTCGCGCTGGACGGGGACGGCGGCGGCCGGCGCCGGCCGGGTGGCGCCCGCCTGGGGGTGCTCGTCCGTGGCCGCGTCGACGACCTCGTACGGGGTGCCGAGGCGGGAGATGATGCGGCGCACCGCGGCGGGCGAGTCCACGACCGCCTTCGCGCGGCGCCGGTCGATCTCGTCCCGCAGCTGAGCGACCAGACGCATGCGGGCGGCCGACGGGAGCTGCCGCTGCTGGGCCACGTCCCCGACGCGGCTCAGATACTCGTAGACGACCCGGTCACTCTCGATACCCACGAAGTCCCCTCCGGGGCGGATGCGTTGGGACACCCCGACGCACGACGGTACCGCGAGTCCCGGCGGCCGGCCCAACCGCGGACCACCCCACCGGCGTAGCCACCCGCTAACGTGAGGCGGATGAGCACCGAGGAGAAGCCCGCGGCACCCCGATCCCTCGCTGAGGCGCTCCGGGCCCGGGACGACGTCTCCCTGGCCGTGCTGCTGCGCAGCCGGCCCGATCTCATCACGCCCGTGCCCACCGATCTCACCCAGCTCGCCACCCGGGCCGGGACCCGTGCCTCGGTGGTCCGGGCGCTGGAGCGGCTGGACCGCTTCACCCTGCAGACGGCTCAGGCGCTGGCGGTGGCGGGCGACCCGGCGACGTTCGGGGAACTGCTCGGGCTGCTGGCCGGCGACGCGGGCGACCCGGCGGTCGGCGCAGCGCTTCCGCACGCGCTCGGCACCCTGCGCGAGCAGGCGCTGGTGTGGGGCGACGACGACCGGCTGCGGCTGGTCCGCACGGCCCGCGAGCTCCTCTCGCCGTCCCCGCAGCACCCGTCGCCGACCGGTCTCGGGCCGACCGTGCGGGAGGCCACGGCCGGGATGTCGCCGGGCCGGATCCAGGAGATCGTGACGGCCGCGGGGCTGCCGTCCACGCACGACCCGGTCTCCGCCGTGACGTCCCTGACCGCCCTGTTCACCGACCGGAAGCGGATGGCCGCGCTGCTCGCGCAGGCCCCCGAGGAGTCCCGGGAGGTGCTGGAGCGGCTGGTGTGGGGGCCGCCCTACGGCCAGGTCACCGCCGACCCGGCGCCCCGGCTGCGCTGGCTGCTGGACCGGGGGCTGCTGCTGCCTACCGCGCCGGGCACGGTCGTCCTGCCGCGCGAGGTCGCCCTGCATCTGCGGGGCGGGCGGGCGCACCGTACGCCGGAGCCGCTGCCGCCGCCCGTGGAGGTCGCCGCCGCGCACCGTCCGCAGGTGGTGGACGCGACGGCGGCCGGGCAGGCGTTCACGGCGCTGGCGACCGTCGAGGAACTGCTGAAGGACTGGCACGAGGGCGGTCCGCAGGTGCTGCGGGCCGGCGGGCTGAGCGTGCGGGACCTGAAGCGGACGGCCGTCGCCCTGGACGTGCCCGAGCCCGTCGCCGCGTTCTGGGTCGAACTGGCCTACGCCGCCGGGCTGCTGGCCTCCGACGGCGAGGCCGACGAGCGGTACGCGGCGACCCCGGCCTACGACGAGTGGCGGGAGCGGCCCGCCGCCGAGCGCTGGGCGTCGCTGGTCACGGCGTGGCTCGTGGTGACCCGGACGCCGGGGCTGGTCGGCGGGCGGGACGCGAAGGACCGCGTCCTGTCGGCGCTGGGTCCGGGCCTGGACCGCTCGGCCGCGCCCGAGGTGCGGCACCGGGTGCTGGCCCTGCTGGCGGGTCTGCCGGAGGGCGCCGCGCCGGTCGCGGAGTCGGTGCCGGCCCGGTTGCGGTGGGAGCGGCCGTTGCGCGCGGGGCGGGGTGCCGCGGCGGACGCTGCCCGGGGCGGCAGCCCGGGCGAGGGCGACGGCGACGACCTGCGCTCGCGCCTCGCCCGGTGGACGCTCACCGAGGCGGAGATGCTGGGCGTCACCGGACGCGGTGCCCTGTCCACGCACGGGCGCGCCCTGATCGGGGCGCCGGCGCCGAAGGTCCCGGAGGCGGTTCCGGAGGGACCCGGCGACAAGCTCCCCGTGCACCACCGCCGTGTGCCGCCCCCGGCCCCCCTCTCCCCCGCCGAGCAGGCCACGGCCGCCGGCGTCGCCGCGCGGCTGCTCGCCCCGCTGCTGCCCGAGCCGGTGGACCACGTGCTGCTCCAGGCCGACCTGACGGCGGTGGCGCCGGGGCCCCTGCGACGCCCGCTCGCCGACACGCTGGACGTGCTGGCCGACGTGGAGTCCAAGGGCGGGGCGACCGTGTACCGGTTCACGCCGGGCTCCGTACGCCGTGCCCTGGACGCCGGGCGGACCGCCGCCGACCTGCACGCCTTCCTCGCCGCGCACTCCCGCACGCCGGTACCGCAGCCGCTGGCGTACCTGATCGACGACGTGGCCCGCAGGCACGGGCACCTGCGGGTGGGCGGCGCCTCGGCGTACGTGCGCTGCGACGACGAGGCGGTGCTGGGCGAGATCCTCGCCGACCGGCGGGCGGGCGGTCTCGGGCTGCGCCGGCTCGCGCCGACCGTGCTGGCGGCGCAGGTCGCACCGGCCGCCCTGCTGGAGGGGCTGCGGGCGATGGGCTTCGCACCGGCCGCCGAGTCCGCCGAGGGCGACGTCGTGATCGCCCGTGCCGACGCCCACCGGACTCCGCCGCGCACCGCGCCCGAGCCGGTTCCGGAGGGGCCGCCGGTGCCCGACGACACCCTGCTCACGGCGGCGATCCGCGCCATCCGGGCCGGCGACCTCGCCTCCACCGCCCCGCGCAAGCCGGCCGCCGGCGAACGGTCCGGGCCCGGGGAGCTGCCGCGCACGTCGGCCGCCGAGACCCTCGCCACCGTGCAGGCCGCCGTCCTGACCGGCGAGGCCCTGTGGATCGGCTACGTCAACGCGGAGGGCGCCGCCAGCCAGCGGCTGATCGCACCGATCCGCGTCGAGGGCGGCTTCGTCACGGCGTACGACCACACCGCGGACGAGGTCCGCACGTATCCGCTGCACCGGATCACGGGGGCGGCGGAGCTGGCGGACGGGGACGCCTGAGGGGGCGGCGCCGGGCACGGGGGCAGCGGACGCGGGGGTGCGCGTTCGGGGAGACGGGCCCTGGGTGCGGGCACGGAGGCGCGGGCTCGCCGACGCGGGCCGCCGCGGCGCCGGTGAAGAAGCTCACGCCCTTCCCGCCCGAGCAGCCGGGCCCGCTCCGGTCACCACACGCGGTGGATCAGGCAAACTGGACGTTTGGCCGTGCAGTGCCCGTGCCGAGCCCGTCGCAGAAAGGCAGCCGCGCGTGAATGGTCCGCTCATCGTCCAGTCCGACAAGACCCTGCTCCTCGAGGTCGACCACGAGCAGGCCGACGACTGCCGTCGTGCCATCGCGCCGTTCGCCGAGCTGGAGCGGGCCCCCGAGCACATCCACACCTACCGGGTGACCCCGCTGGGGCTGTGGAACGCGCGGGCGGCGGGACACGACGCCGAGCAGGTCGTGGACGCGCTGGTGCAGTACAGCCGCTATCCGGTGCCGCACGCGCTGCTCGTGGACATCGCCGACACGATGGACCGCTACGGGCGGCTCAGCCTGCTCAAGCACCCGGCGCACGGCCTCGTGCTCGCCAGCACGGACCGGCCCGTGCTGGAGGAGGTGCTGCGGTCCAAGCGGATCGCGCCGCTGGTCGGTGCGCGCATCGACCCGGACACCGTCGCCGTGCACCCCTCGGAGCGCGGGCAGATCAAGCAGGTGCTGCTGAAGCTGGGCTGGCCCGCCGAGGACCTCGCCGGATACGTGGACGGCGAGGCCCACCCCATCGAGCTGCGCGAGAACGGCTGGGCGCTGCGGCCGTACCAGAAGCAGGCCGTGGAGAACTTCTGGCACGGCGGGTCGGGCGTGGTCGTGCTGCCCTGCGGCGCCGGGAAGACGCTGGTCGGCGCCGGGTCGATGGCGCAGGCGAAGTCCACCACGCTGATCCTGGTCACCAACACCGTCTCGGCCCGGCAGTGGAAGCACGAGCTGGTGAGGCGGACGTCGCTGACCGAGGACGAGATCGGCGAGTACAGCGGCACCAGGAAGGAGATCCGCCCCGTCACCATCGCCACCTACCAGGTGCTGACGACCAGGCGGAAGGGCGTCTATCCGCACCTGGAGCTGTTCGACTCCCGGGACTGGGGCCTGATCCTCTACGACGAGGTGCACCTGCTGCCCGCTCCCGTCTTCAAGTTCACCGCCGACCTCCAGGCCCGGCGGCGGCTGGGGCTGACGGCCACGCTGGTGCGCGAGGACGGCCGGGAGTCGGACGTGTTCTCGCTGATCGGGCCGAAGCGGTTCGACGCGCCGTGGAAGGAGATCGAGGCGCAGGGCTACATCGCGCCCGCCGACTGCGTGGAGGTGCGGGTCAATCTGACCGACTCGGAGCGGCTGGCGTACGCCACGGCCGAGACGGAGGAGAAGTACCGCTTCTGCGCGACGACCGCGACCAAGCGGAAGGTCACGGAGGCGATCGTCCGGAAGTTCGCCGGTCAGCAGATCCTCGTCATCGGGCAGTACATCGACCAGCTCGACGAGCTGGGCGAGCACCTGAACGCCCCGGTGATCAAGGGCGAGACGTCCAACGCGCAGCGGGAGAAGCTGTTCGACGCGTTCCGGGAGGGGGAGATCAGCGTCCTGGTCGTGTCCAAGGTCGCCAACTTCTCGATCGACCTGCCGGAGGCGACGGTCGCCATCCAGGTCTCGGGCACCTTCGGGTCACGCCAGGAGGAGGCGCAGCGGCTCGGCAGGGTGCTGCGGCCCAAGGCGGACGGGCACCAGGCGCACTTCTACTCGGTGGTCGCCCGGGACACCATCGACCAGGACTTCGCGGCGCACCGCCAGCGGTTCCTGGCGGAGCAGGGGTACGCGTACCGGATCGTGGACGCGGACGAGCTGCTCGCGGAGAGCTGAGCCGCACGGGGCGTGCGCTCCCCGGTGCGCGGGGCGAGCGGCGGCGGGGCCGTTGGTTGCGGCGTGCGGTCAAGTGCGGGCGGTCGGCTGGACGGGCGATCGCCGGGCCGGGCGGTCGCCTGCTCGGGCGATCGCTTGGACGAGCGGTCCCTCGCACGGGTGCTCACTCGCTCGGGCGTGACTTGCTCGGGCGGTCACTTGCGGCGGACGCCGGCTTCCTCGCCGTACTCGCCGAGGACGATCACGTCGAAGGCGGCGCCGAGGAACACCCTCACGGCGCGCAGGGCGTCGCCGACCGGGTGCCGGTGGTGGCCTTGGAGGGGGGTCGCGCCGGCCGGCCGGACCGGTGGCGGGGCTGGGTGGATGGTCGCTGCACTCATGTGTCCATGGTGACGCTCCGGCCGCGTTGCGGGCATCGGTCCCAGGGCCCGGTTCGCCCGGGCCGTTGGTCCTCCCCAGGGCCTACCGGCACCCCCCACCAGGAGGCCCCCGTCCCCTGGGGGACGGCCCGACGGGAGGCCGGGAAGCGGGGCGGCGGGCCCCGGGGAACGCGCGGCGGGACCCGGGGAACGGGGCGACGGCAAGCCCGGAAGCAGGCGGCACGGAAAATGCGTTGGCCCCCGCACGGCCCCGCGTCCTAGAATCTCCGCTCTTGCCCGCCTCCGCTCTCCCGGAGTGCCGCCGTCCGGACGGAAACCGGACGGCATCCCGCAGCCACCAGCAGCAGGCCCCCCGGAGGCACCCCCTTGTCCGCGTCCACGCCCGTGCGCGAGCCCCTGAACGGCCCCGCAGACGATCCTCTGTCCCGCGAGCGCGCCCATCTCGCCGCGTCCCGTGCCGCCCTGCGCGCCATGCGCGAGGACGTCGAGTCCCTCGACATCAGCGACGTCACCGCGAACTGGGTCAACGCCGCCGTGCTGGAACGCCAGATCGAGGAGCGCGTCAAGGCGCTGGCCGACCTCAGCGGGACCCCGCTGTTCTTCGGCCGGCTCGACTATCTGCACGCCCCCGGCGCCGACCGGGCCGAGGGCGCGCGGGGGGAGAGCTTCTACATCGGACGGCGGCACGTCCACGACGCGCACGGCGATCCGATGGTGATCGACTGGCGTGCGCCGGTCTCGCAACCGTTCTACCGGGCGTCCAGGAAGGACCCGATGGACGTCGCGCTGCGCCGCCGCTTCGGCTACACCGGCGGCGACCTCACCGCGTACGAGGACGAGCACCTCTCCGACCCGGGCGCGGCGGCCACCACCAGCAAGCTGCTCCAGCGGGAGATCGAGCGGCCGCGCGTCGGCCCGATGCGGGACATCGTCGCCACGATCCAGCCCGAGCAGGACGAGATCGTGCGGTCCGGGCTGTCGGGCAGCGTGTGCGTGCAGGGAGGGCCGGGGACCGGGAAGACGGCCGTCGGCCTGCACCGGGTCGCCTATCTGCTCTACGCCCACCGGGAGCGCCTCGCCCGCACCGGCACCCTGGTCGTGGGCCCGAACCGGTCCTTCCTGCACTACATCGAGCAGGTGCTGCCCGCGCTGGGCGAGTTGACGGTCGCCCAGGCCACGGTGGACGACCTGGTCGCGCACGTCGAGGTGCGCGGCACGGACGACGCCGCGGCGGCGGTCGTCAAGGGCGACGCCCGGATGGCCGAGGTGCTGCGCCGGGCCCTCTTCTCGCACGTGACGCCACCCACCGAGCCGGTCGTGGTCGTGCGCGGTTCGCGCCGCTGGCGGGTCCCGGCGTACGAACTGGAGGAGATCGTCCGCCAGTTGCTCGACCGGGACATCCGCTACGGTGCCGCCCGTGAGGCCCTGCCGCAGCGCGTCGCGCACGCCGTGCTGGTGCAGATGGAGCGGGCCGGTGAGGCGCCGGACGACCGGGTGCAGGACGCGGTGGCGCGCAGCGGCGCGGTGAAGGCGGCCGTGAAGGAGATCTGGCCGGCTGTCGACCCGGCGAAGCTGGTGCTGCGGCTGCTGAGCGACGCCGAGTTCCTGGCCGAGCACGCGCGGGGCCTGCTCGACGAGCAGGAGCGGAAGGCGATCCTCTGGAGCAGGCCCGCCCGGTCGGTGAGGTCGGCGAAGTGGTCGGCGGCGGACGCGGTGCTGATCGACGAGGCCGCCGACCTGATCCGGCGCACGCCCTCCCTCGGGCACGTCGTGCTCGACGAGGCGCAGGACCTCTCCCCCATGCAGTACCGGGCGGTGGGCCGGCGCTGCACGACCGGCAGCGCAACCGTCCTCGGCGACCTGGCGCAGGGCACGACGCCGTGGGCGACGCGGAGCTGGGAGGAGGCGCTGGGCCACCTGGGCAAGGAGGACGCGGTGGTCGAGGAGCTGACGGCCGGTTTCCGCGTGCCGACGGACGTCATCGCGTACGCCTCCCGGCTGCTCCCGCACATCGCGCCGGGTCTGACGCCGGTGGTGTCGATCCGCGAGAACCCGGGCTTCTTCGCGGTGCGCCGGGTCGACGCGGCGGTGGACGTGGTGGCCGCCTGCCGCGAGCTGCTGGGACACGAGGGGTCGGTCGGCCTGATCGCGGCGGACGCGCGGGTCCCCGAGCTGGCCGGGGAGCTCGGCAGGGCCGGGCTCGGCTTCGTCGGCCCGGGCGAGGAGACCACGCACGACACCCGCCTCACCCTGGTCCCGGCCTCGCTCGCCAAGGGGCTGGAGTACGACTACGTGGTGCTGGACGAACCCCGGGCGGTGGTCGACGCCGAGCCGGACGAGCGCACGGGCCTGCGGCGCCTGTACGTGGCGCTGACCCGCGCGGTCTCGGGCCTGATCGTGACGCACACGGCCCCGCTGCCGGAGCAGCTGGGCTGAGGGGAGCGGCCGGCCGGGGCGTCAGCCCCCGTCGACCGCCCTGCGCCACTCGGCGACCGCCGACGCCGAGACCGGGCCGGTCCAGCCGGCGGGGCGGGCCGCGCCGCCGATGTGGAAGGCGTCGAGTCCGCAGGCCAGGAGCGTGGGGATGTGGTCCAGGCGCAGGCCGCCGCCGACCAGCACCTGCTGCTCGTAGCCGGGCTCCCCGCGCCGGCCGGCCTCGTCGCGCAGGGTGGCGAGGCCGTCGTCGACGCCGGCCGCCGACCCGGCGGTGAGGAAGGTGTCGAGGCCGGGCAGCCCGTCGAGCTGCGTGCGCAGGGCGTCCCGGTCGGCGGCGCGGTCGATCGCGCGGTGGAAGGTCCAGCGGCAGCCGTCCAGCTCGCCGACGACCCGCTCGACCGCGGCCAGGTCCACGCCGCCGTCCCGGTCCAGGAAGCCGAGCACGAACTCCTCGGCCCCGGCGTCCCGCATCGCGCGTGCCGCGTCCACCAGCCGGTCCACGTCGCCCGCCGCGAAGCCGTCCGCCAGCCGCAGCATCACCCGCAGCGGAATGCCGACGGCTTCGCGGATCCCGGCGACGGTCCCGGCCGACGGGGTGAGACCGTCGGCCGCCATGTCGGTGACCAGCTCGAGGCGGTCCGCGCCTCCCGCCTCGGCGGCGAGCGCGTCCTCGACGTCGAGGGCGATCACCTCCAGGACTGCACGCTTGCTCATGGGACCCCATTCGTCGGCTTCGGAGGACGGGCAGTGGATCTCTACAGGTCTAGTCCAATTTAACCCACGTCCGCCGTCCGAGGTCCCCGGCCCACCCCCGCGGCCGCCGTCCGGTCCCGCGGCTCACTCGTCGAAGATGTTCAGCTCCCCCGCCTCGACCCCCGCCAGCTCGTAGACCGCCCCGTCCAGCGGGCGTCCCGCGTAGAGCCGTACGAGGGTCGCCCCGCTGCCGATGTAGCGGGCCGGCGGGCGTTCGCCCGTGGGGTCGCCCAGGCGCAGGGGCTCGTCGGCGTCGTCGAGGTCGGCGTGCAGGGGGAGGTGGCCGCGCTCGCGGGTGACGTGGGCGAGCAGGGTGAGCGCGTACGGCAGGCCCTCGCCCGTGTAGGCGCCCCGTTCCCCGAGGGCCTCGCGCACGTCGCCGCCGTGCACCCACTCGCCCAGCGCGAGGACGTCCAGCACCCCGCCCGCCCTCGCGATGACCGGCCCGGCACCGGTCATGCCGCGCTCCAGCTCGTCGACGACGCGCTGGTTCTCCCACCCGGCCCGGTCGGCGATGTCCCGGTCGTTGGACTCGGGGGAGAACACCCCCCGCTCGAAACGGTTCTCCAGGACCCGTGTGAACGCGGCCGAGCAGTGGGCCAGCACGTCGCGCACCGTCCAGCCCGGACAGGCGGCGACCGGCAGCGTGAAGTCGGCGTCGTTCCGTGCCCGCAGCAGCGGGATCAGCGCGTCCCGCTCGACGGTCAGCAGACGCCCGGGCAGCTCGGGGTCTCGTACGTGGTGCACATCCGCAGGAGTCGTCATGGACGCCACGCTAGTGCGGCGGGGGGCCCGCCGACGGCCTCTCGGCGTCGGCGGGCCCCCCTCATCACCTGGAGCGCTGTGGCAGCACCCCGTCAGAAGGTCAGGCTCCAGGAGTCGATGTAACCGGTGTCGCCCGAGTAGACGTCGGTCACCCGCAGCTGCCAGGTGCCGGACGCCTGCGAGGAGGAGGCGTTGACCGTGTACGTGGTCAGGACGTTGTCGGCGCTGTCGGAGGCGCTGGCGCTCTTCAGCAGGCGGACGGTGCCGTTCGGCGCGACCAGCTCGATCTTCAGGTCACCGCGGTAGGTGTGCTTGATGTCCACCGAGACCTTGAGGTCGGAGGGGGCGTAGCCGCTGATCCCGGTCACATTGATGTTCGAGTAGACGTAGCGGCCGTCGCCGTCCGGGATGGACCAGTTGTCGGAGTTGGTGAAGACCTGCCCGGTGGGGTCCGGGTCCGGCGTGGTGCCGCCGCCCATCGCGCTCAGGGTGCGCGCGGCGTCCGCGAGGCCGTAGCCGCAGCCGCCGCTGCAGGTGCCGGGCAGGGTGCGGGCGTTGTTCTTGATCAGGGACTCGACCTGGGCCGGGGTGACGGCCGCGTTCTTCTCGTACATCAGCGCGGCGAGGCCGGCGATGTGCGGCGTGGCCATGCTGGTGCCCTGGTAGGCCCGGTAGGTCTCGGAACCGGGCGTGGTGGTGCTGCTGTTCAGGGTGGAGAGGATGCCGTTGGCCGCGCTGACCGCGGTCTCGCCGCCGGGGGCGGTGATGTCGACGATCGAGCCGTAGTTGGAGTAGCTCGCGCGGTTGCCCTCGCGGTCGCTCGCGGCGACGGTGACGACGTTGCCGCAGTTGGCCGGGGTGAAGCCGGAGGTGTTGGTGTTGGAGTTGCCGGCGGCGACGACGACGGTCGTGCCGCGGCCCACGGCGCCGTTGATGGCGTTCTGCGTGACGGTCTGGCAGGTACCGGAGCCGCCGAGGCTGAGGTTGATGACGTCGGCCGGCGTGGGGTTGGCGGGCACGCCGGGGACGGAGCCGCCGGACGCCCACACGATGGCGTCGGCGATGTCGGCGGTGCTGCCGCCGCAGCGGCCGAGGACGCGCACCGGCTGCACCTTCGCGTTGTACGCGACACCGGCGACGCCCTTGCCGTTGTTCGTGACGGCGGAGACGGTGCCGGCGACGTGCGTGCCGTGCCAGGAGGAGTTGCTCGCCCGGGAACCGGAGTAGCACTCGTTCTCGAGCGTCCAGTCGCCCTCGTCCCGGGGGTTGCTGTCCCGGCCGCCGCCGTCCCGTGCGGCCCACGCGTCGGATATGAAGTCGTACCCGGCGACGACGTTGGCGTCGAGGTCGGAGTGGTAGACGTAACCGGTGTCGATGACGGCGACGTTGACGCCCCGTCCGGTGGCGCCGCCCGTCCAGGCGTTCTCCACGTTCATGCCCGCGGTCGCCTCGAACAGGTCCCACTGGCTGGAGTAGGACGTGTCGTTGGGGCCGGCCATCGCGTACATGCGGGTGTCCCGGTCGACGTACGCGACGTCCGGGTCGGCCTCGAAGGCGTCGATGACGTCCTGGAGGGAGCCGCCCTTCAGCTCGTCGCCGAGGTCGACGAGCGCGGCGCCGGTGCCCAGCCGGCGTTCGAAGGAGAGGGTCTCGCCGGCCTTCCTGCCCTTGGCCCTGGCGTCCTCCTTGGCCTCGGCGTCGGACTTCGCCTCGGCGGCCTTCTTCTCGTATCCGACGATGAGGCGCTCGACGGGCGCCTCGGCGGCGGCCTTCGATCCGGCCCCGTCGGCGGCCGGCGCGGGCCGGTCACCCGGCGCCGCGACGACCGGCGTCATTCCCGCGCCGAGGAGCGCGGCCGTCGTCACGGCCAGCAGGGATGTGCGTAGGCGTCTGGAACTCACAGTGGGGTTTGCCTTTCGCGGGCCGGCACCGATCGCACGGTGCCGACAGTTCGTTCTGCTCATGACAATGCGGGTCGTCCGCGTCAGGCCGCACGGAATGCGGAGCAAGGGGAGGTGACGGCCTGGTGGGGGGCGCGGACGGCACGACCGGGTTGCCGAGCGCGGCCCCGGTGGATCCCCGTGGCAAGCGCTCGTCGCGTCGGTGGCAGGAACTTACGGGCGCCCCCCGAGCGCAACCATCCGGGGACCGCCGGCTACGGATACGCAAATAATTCCGGAAGTTGCTCCCCCGACCGGAGCGCGCAGGCGCGAGCGGCCCCAAACACCTGATCGACGCCCTGGAGGCCGCCCTCCGCGCGCTCCGTTCCCTCGCGACGCGGGACTCGCTGCCCGAGAAGCTCCCTCCGCGCCCCGGAACGGGCACGTACCCGGAACAATGGCCGCATGGCCGACACCGAAGCCCTGCGTGCCCGTTTCGCCCGTGCCCTGGAGGGCGCCCGGGGCCCCGGGGGCGGTCCCGACCCCGGGGCGTACGCCGACAACCTGCTCGCCCGCTGGCAGGAGCCGCAGCGGCGGTACCACACGCTCACGCACCTCACCGCCGTCCTCGACCACGTCGACGAGCTGGCCCGGTACGCCGCCGACCCGGACGTCGTCCGGCTCGCCGCCTGGTTCCACGACGCCGTGTACCTGCCCGACCGGTCCGAGAACGAGGAGCGGTCGGCGCGGCTCGCGGAGCGGGCGCTGCACGAGGCCGGCGTCCCGCAGGGCAAGGTCGCGGAGGTGGCGCGGCTGGTGCGGCTGACCGTCGGCCACGACCCCGCCGACGACGACCCCGACGGCCAGGTGCTGTGCGACGCGGACCTGGCGATCCTCGGCTCGCCCCCGTCGACGTACGCCGCGTACGCCGCCGCCGTCCGCGAGGAGTACCACTTCGTGCCCGGCGACGCCTTCCGCGACGGCCGCGCCGCGGTCCTGCACCGGCTCCTCTCCCTGCCCCGCCTGTTCCGGACCCCCTACGGGCAGGAGCACTGGGAGGCCACCGCCCGCTACAACATCCGCGGCGAACTGGAAATGCTGTCGACCCCGGCGGTGCCGCCCTCCTAGCCTTCCCCCATGCATGCCTTGGGAGCGGAACAGGTGGAGGAAGCCGTCGCGGACTGCGTGGGGGTGCTGGGGGCGGTCACCGACCGGGACTGGGCGGGGGTGCGGGCCGGGCGGCTGGAGTGGAGCTGCCGGGAGACGGCCCTGCACATCGCCGAGGCCCTCATCGGGTACGCGGGGCAACTGGCCGGGCGGGAGGCCGACGGCTACGCGCCCTTCGAGATCGCCCTGGAGGAGGGCACCGACAACGCGGGCGCGCTGCGCGTGATCGGCACGACCGCCGCCCTGCTCGCCGCCGCGGTCCGCACCACCCCGCGCGCGGTCCGCGCCTTCCACCCGTACCCCTTCCGGCACGCGAACCGCGAGGGCTTCGCCGCGATGGGCGTGGCCGAGGTGCTGCTGCACACCCACGACATCGCCGAGGGCCTGGGCATCCCCCACGAACCGCCCGCCGAGCTCTGCTCCTTCGTCCTGACCCGGATCTTCCCGCACGTCCGGCCCGGCCCCAGCCCGTGGCGCACGCTGCTGTGGGCCACCGGCCGCGGGGACCTGCCGGACCGCGAGCCGGTCACCGCCTGGCGCTGGAGCAACAACCCGGTGCTCCGCTCCGAACGGCTCAGCCTGGAGGGGGTCACCCCCGCCGTCGCCGCCGATCTGTCGCTGGGCGGGGGCGGCGGGTTCGAGTGGGTCGGGGGCGAACCGGCCGAGGGCACGCGCGAGGGCGCCGGGATCATGCACAAGCAGTACGAGGAGGGCGCCTTCCAACCGGAGTGGACCATGTACGTGCTGGTGCGCGACGAGGACGACCGCGCCGTCGGCGCGATGGGCTTCCACGGCGCCCCGGACGCCGACGGCCGGGTGGAGATCGGCTACGACCTCGTCGAGGGAGCCCGCGGCCTCGGCTACGCCACCGAGGCGCTGCGCACCCTGTCGGCCTGGGCACTGGCGCGGGACGGCGTGAAGACCGTCGCCGCCGTCGTGGCGCGGGAGAACACGCCCTCCCAGCGCGTCGTCACCCGCGCCGGGTTCACGCGGATCCCCTGGGACGGGGACGAGTTCGCCTACGAACTGCGCGGCTGAGCCGACCGCTTGCGCCGCCGCAGCCCCGCCCCGTGCAGCAGCCGCACCACCTCGCGGCTGCTGACCTCCACCGCCCCGGCGCGCACCGCGTCCGCGTACCGCCGGGCGGGGATGTCGTAGTGGTCGCGTTCGAAGGCGCGGCGGGGCACGCCCAAGCGGTCGGCGAAGGCGTGGAGTTCGTCGTAGGACACGTCGCTGACGAGGTGGGACCACAACCGGCCGTGTCCGGGCCAGGTGGGCGGGTCGATGTACACGGTCACGAGGTGGCCGCCCCGCCCGTCGCCCTGCCCAGCGCCCCGACGGCGGCGACCTTCACGCCCGCCTTGTGGCACACCCAGTGCGGATCGGGGCCGAGTTCCGGCTCGACGTCCAGCGCATGCGGGTCACCGGACCCGCACACGGGGCACAGCGGCCAGCGGCCGTACCGGTCGAGGAGGGCGTCCTGGACGTCCTGGGCGATCAGACCGGCCAGGAACTCCGCGCCGTCCGGCCACTGGTGGACCCACCAGCGCCGCTGGGCGACGGACTCCTCGACCAGCGACACCACGTCGGCCTCCGCGACGTCGCGCGCGACCAGATCGGCGAGCACGAGGGCGCGGGCCGCGTGCAGGGCCAGTTCCAGCGGACCGACGGGGGCGGGGGACGAGTGGTGGGGGTCCATGTCCCCATTGTGCGCACTCTTGACCGCACCACCGATCCGAAAATATCTTTCACGAGTGACCCAGGACGTGAAGGAAATTTTCGCGAGCCAGCGCGGCCCCGGCGCCCCGGCCACCGCGCCCGCTCCCGCCGCCCTCGCGGCCAAGGTGCGCACCCTGGCCCCGTCGATGACCCGTTCCATGCAGCGGGTCGCCGAGGCGGTCGCGGCCGACCCGGCCGGCTGCGCGGCCCTCACGGTCACCGGTCTCGCCGAACTCACCGGCACCAGCGAGGCCACCGTCGTACGCACCGCCCGCCTGCTCGGCTACCCCGGCTACCGCGATCTGCGGCTGGCCCTGGCCGGTCTCGCCGCCCAGCAGCAGTCCGGCCGGGCACCCGCCATCACGACCGACATCGCGGTCGACGACCCGATGGCCGACGTGGTGGCGAAGCTGGCCCACGACGAGCAGCAGACCCTCGCCGACACCGCGGCCGGCCTGGACACCGTGCAGCTCGGGGCGGCCGTCGCCGCCCTGGCCGCCGCCCGCCGGACCGACGTCTACGGGGTCGGCGCGTCGGGGCTGGTCGCCCAGGACCTCACCCAGAAGCTGCTGCGCATCGGGCTCGTGGCCCACGCCCACAGCGACCCGCACCTCGCGGTGACCAACGCGGTGCAGCTGCGCGCGGGCGACGTGGCGATCGCCATCACCCACTCCGGATCGACCGGGGACGTCATCGAGCCGCTGCGGGTGGCCTTCGAGCACGGGGCCACCACCGTGGCGGTCACCGGCCGCCCGGACGGCCCCGTCACCCAGTACGCCGACCACGTGCTGACCACGTCCACGGCCCGCGAGAGCGAGCTGCGCCCGGCCGCGATGTCGTCCCGCACCAGCCAACTGCTGGTGGTGGACTGCCTGTTCGTGGGGGTCGCCCAGCGGACCTACGAGTCGGCGGCGCCTGCGCTCGCGGCGTCGTACGAGGCGCTGGCCCACCGGCACCGCAGCGGTTCGCGGTAGGAAAGGACCGGAGAGAACCAGTTCCATGAACCACACGTCCGAACCCCGTGATCTCCGCGCCGAGTTGGAGACCCTGACCACCGAGGCGTTCCGGCCGGAGCTGGCCGACGTCGACCGGCTGCCCACCCTCGACATCGCCCGGCTGATGAACGGCGAGGACGCCACCGTGGCCGGTGCCGTGGCCCAGCGGCTGCCGGAGATCGCCGCCGCCGTCGACGCCGTGGCCGCCCGGATGGCCCGCGGCGGCCGGCTGGTCTACGCGGGCGCGGGCACCGCCGGCCGGCTGGGCGTCCTGGACGCCTCCGAGTGCCCGCCGACCTTCAACACCGCCCCCGGCCAGGTCGTCGGCCTCATCGCGGGCGGGCACGAGGCGCTGGCGGGGTCGGTCGAGGGCGCCGAGGACTCCCGCGAGCTGGCCGAGTCCGACCTGAAGGCACTGGAGCTGACCGCCGACGACACGGTGGTCGGCATCTCCGCCTCCGGCCGCACGCCGTACGCGGTCGGCGCCGTGACCTGTGCCCGGGAGCGCGGCGCCCTCACCGTGGGTCTCGCCTGCAACGCGGGCAGCGCGCTCGCGGCGGCGGCCGACCACGCCATCGAGGTCGTCGTGGGCCCGGAGCTGCTCACCGGCTCCACCCGCCTCAAGGCCGGCACGGCGCAGAAACTCGTCCTCAACATGCTGTCGACGATCACCATGATCCGGCTGGGCAAGACCTACGGGAACCTGATGGTCGACGTCCGCGCCTCCAACGAGAAGCTGCGCGCCCGCTCCCGGCGCATCGTCGCCCTCGCGACCGGAGCCGACGACGACGCCGTGGAACGGGCCCTGACCGCCGCGGGCGGCGAGGTCAAGAACGCGATCCTGGTCCTGCTCGCCGATGTCGACGGCCCCACGGCCGCCCGCCTCCTGGACGACGCGAACGGCCACCTGCGCGCGGCGCTGGGCCGGTAGGGCCTGTCGTCCGGACCGGGACGAGGGGAGGCGACGGCACCCGCACCCACCCCGGGTGCTGGGATACTGCACCTGTCAGCGCACAGACCTCATGGACACCGATGAACCACGCCCAGCTCACCGCCCTAGGCCGCGCCCTCCGACTGCTCGGCGAGCACGGCGAGGCGCTGTCCGCCGACACCCCCGACGCCCGGCTGCACGAGGTGCGGGCCGATCTGCGGCGGGCGCTCGATCTGCTGGAGGCCGGCATCACCACGGCCGCGCCCAGTACCCGGTGTCCCGAGCACCCCACCGGGCCGGTCGACGAGAGCGCGCCGGACCTGTGCCTGCTGTGCGAGACCCGGCGCCGTGCCGCCCGCCGCGCCGAGTTCAACGGTCCCGCGCCCGCGCCCCCGCCGGCCGAACCCGCGCCGTCCCGCTACGGGGTGCGCGGCGACCGGCCGCAGCCCCAGCAGCGCTGGCTGCCGGAGCTGTGGAACGGCCAGTCCTGGCAGCTGTGCGGCACCCCGCGCCGCGACCGCCGCGAGGCGGAGCTGTACATCGCGGCGCAGCGGCGTGGGCCCCGGCCGGCCATGGCCTACCGGATCGTGCACGAGTTCACCGACTACGAGGTGCTGCGGGTGTGGGGCACGCCGGTCAGGGTGGACATCGAGCCCATGGGCAACCTCTAGGCGGGTGCGCCGGCCGGCTCAGCTCAGCGTCTTCACCGCCGCGGCGTCGTAGGGCGCGAGCTCGTCCGTGCGGCCGGACAGGACCTTGGCAGCCCACTGCGGGTCCTGGAGCAGGGCGCGGCCCACCGCCACCATGTCGAACTCGTCACGCTCCATGCGGTCGAGGAGGTTGTCGAGGCTGCCGAGCGGGGCGCCCTCGCCCTGGAACGCCTTGATGAAGTCGCCGTCGAGGCCGACCGAACCGACACCGATGGCGGGCTTGCCGGTGAGCTTCCTGGTCCAGCCGGCCAGGTTCAGGTCGGAGCCGTCGAACTCAGGCTGCCAGTAGCGGCGCGTCGAGGCGTGGAAGGCGTCGACGCCGGCCGCCGCGACGGGGGCCAGGAGGGCCTCCAGCTCCTGCGGGGTCTCGGCCAGGCGGGCGTCATAGGCGTCCTGCTTCCACTGCGAGTAGCGGAAGATCACGGGGAACTCCGGCGAGACCCGCTCGCGCACCGCCGCGACGATCTCCGCGGCGAACCGCGTCCGCGCCACCGGGTCGCCGCCGTACGCGTCCGTGCGGCGGTTGGTGCGGGCCCACAGGAACTGGTCGATGAGGTAGCCGTGCGCCCCGTGCAGCTCCACCCCGTCGAAGCCGATGCGTTCGGCGTCCGCGGCGGCCTGGGCGAACGCGGCGACCACGGCGTCGATGTCGGCCTGCGTCATCGCGCGGCCCGTGCCCTCGGTGCCGTCGGTGCGCACCCCCGACGGGCCGAGGGCGGGGGCCTCGGGGAACGGCGCCTGCCCGTGCTTGCGGACCATGCCGATGTGCCACAGCTGCGGCACGATCCGGCCGCCCGCGGCGTGCACCGCCTCGGCGACCCCCGCCCAGCCGGCGAGCTGCTCCTCGCCGTGGAAACGCGGGACGCGGTCGCTCTGCCCGGCGGACTCGTGCCCCACGTAGGTGCCCTCGGTGACGATCAGTCCGACGCCCGCGGCGGCCCGGCGGGAGTAGTACGAGCGCACGTCCTCACCGGGGACTCCGCCCGGGGAGAACATGCGGGTCATCGGGGCCATGGCGATGCGGTTGGGGACGGTCAGCCCGTTGAGGGTGACGGGCCGGGAGAGGATCTCGGCGGCTCGGGCGGTGGACTCGGAGGCGGTGACGGTCACGGGGGGACTCCTCACATCATGGGAATACCGGTCAGTATGTGCATGCGCATGCAACCTACCAGCGCCAACCCACCCGGGCCACGGGGTCATTCCCCGGCTCCGCCCCGCTCGCGTGTGATCCCGCGCACGCCCCTGGACGGTGCGCGGACACGCCCGAGGGCGGCACCCCCTGTCGTCCAGGGAGTGCCGCCCTCGGTACCGGTAAGGACGGGTCCGATCCGCGGGGGATCAGAAGTCCATGTCACCGCCCGGCATGCCGCCGCCGGCCGGGGCCGCGGTCTTCTCCGGCTTGTCGGCGATGACGGCCTCGGTGGTGAGGAACAGCGCGGCGATGGAGGCGGCGTTCTGCAGCGCGGAACGGGTCACCTTCGCCGGGTCGATGATGCCTTCCTTGACCAGGTCGACGTACTCGCCGGTCGCGGCGTTCAGGCCGTGGCCCGGGGTCAGGTTGCGCACCTTCTCCACCACGACACCGCCCTCGAGGCCGGCGTTCACGGCGATCTGCTTCAGCGGGGCCTCCAGGGCCAGCTTCACCGCGGCGGCACCGGTCGCCTCGTCACCCTCGAGCTCCAGCTTCTCGAACACCTGGGAGGCCTGGAGCAGGGCCACGCCACCACCGGCGACGATGCCCTCCTCGACGGCCGCCTTGGCGTTGCGCACGGCATCCTCGATGCGGTGCTTGCGCTCCTTGAGCTCCACCTCGGTGGCGGCACCGGCCTTGATGACCGCGACGCCGCCGGCGAGCTTCGCCAGGCGCTCCTGGAGCTTCTCGCGGTCGTAGTCCGAGTCGCTGTTCTCGATCTCGGCGCGGATCTGGTTCACACGGCCCGCGACCTGGTCGGCCGAGCCGGCACCGTCGACGATGGTGGTCTCGTCCTTGGTGATGACCACCTTGCGGGCCTTGCCCAGCAGGTCGAGAGTGGCGTTCTCCAGCTTGAGACCGACCTCCTCGGAGATGACCTCGCCGCCCGTGAGGATGGCGATGTCGCCGAGCATGGCCTTGCGGCGGTCGCCGAAGCCCGGGGCCTTGACGGCGACGGACTTGAAGGTGCCGCGGATCTTGTTGACGACCAGGGTCGACAGGGCCTCGCCCTCGACGTCCTCGGCGATGATCAGCAGCGGCTTGCCCGACTGCATGACCTTCTCCAGAAGCGGGAGCAGGTCCTTGACGGAGGAGATCTTGGAGTTCGCGATCAGGATGTACGGGTCGTCGAGGACGGCCTCCATACGCTCCATGTCGGTCGCGAAGTACGCCGAGATGTAGCCCTTGTCGAAGCGCATACCCTCGGTGAGCTCCAGCTCCAGACCGAAGGTCTGGGACTCCTCGACGGTGATGACGCCTTCCTTGCCGACCTTGTCCATGGCCTCGGCGATGAGCTCGCCGATCTGGGTGTCGGCGGCGGAGATGGAGGCCGTGGAAGCGATCTGCTCCTTGGTCTCGACGTCCTTCGCCTGCTCCAGCAGGGCGGCGGAGACGGCCTCGACGGCCTTCTCGATACCGCGCTTCAGGGCCATCGGGTTGGCACCGGCGGCCACGTTGCGCAGACCCTCGCGCACGAGCGCCTGGGCGAGGACGGTCGCGGTGGTCGTACCGTCACCGGCGACGTCGTCCGTCTTCTTGGCGACTTCCTTAACCAGCTCGGCGCCGATCTTCTCGTACGGGTCCTCGAGCTCGATCTCCTTGGCGATGGACACACCGTCGTTGGTGATCGTGGGCGCGCCCCACTTCTTCTCGAGGACGACGTTGCGGCCCTTGGGGCCGAGCGTCACCTTCACGGCGTCCGCGAGCTGGTTCATGCCGCGCTCGAGGCCGCGCCGCGCCTCCTCGTCGAACGCGATGATCTTGGCCATGTGAAGTGGTCCCTCCAGGACTGGGGGTGATTACTTCGGACCGCGCCCGCGCCCGCGACGGACGGCCCCGGCCGGGGGTTCCTTGCCCCACCCGGCCCGTGGCCTCACCGACCCGGTCCTTACGTTGTCACTCTCACCTTCAGAGTGCTAACGCCAATGATTAGCACTCTGCCCATGCGAGTGCAAGCGCCTCCGGGGTTCGGCGGGGGCGCTCAGCCGCGCGCGAACAAGGTGCGCGCCGCGTCGCCGCGCAGGTCCCGGGCACGGCGAAGGGCTCGCACCCCGGGAGGTGCGAGCCCTTCGTCAGCAGAAGATGCGTGCGGCTGGTAGCGCGTTCAGGCGGTGACGCGAACCATGTCGGCCTGCGGGCCCTTCTGGCCCTGCGAGATCTCGAACTCGACCCGCTGGCCCTCTTCCAGGGTGCGGTAGCCGTCCATCTGGATCGCGCTGTAGTGGACGAAAACATCCGCACCACCGTCGACCGCGATGAAGCCGTACCCCTTCTCCGCGTTGAACCACTTGACGGTGCCCTGAGCCATGCCTAACTCCCCTATTACTGGCCCTTGCACAGATCCACACTTCGCGGACCCGGGTCAGACCTCACCCCCCACGGTTGGGGGCGTGCGCCGGAACGCGTCGACCGCGGCTGAATGTATCTGTCCAACTGCCGTCTGCAACAGGTCAATCGGACGAGAATTCTGGACGACACCGGTCCGGAATGTGGCGACAATTCACCTGAATTCAGGGCAAGTCGGGCTACGCAAAGGGCACAAAAGCCGCGAAAGGGGCCCACACTTTGGCTACATCTTGTCGGGTCTGCGGCAGGAATTCAGGGTTCCCGATCAGTGGATCAGGAGCGCGTTCCCCAACTCTACCGCGCTCAATCCAATGGAATTGCCCCCTCCGCTTCTCTTACGGAGGGGGCAATTCGATGAACACTCGGTAATCGTGGTTACCGAAGGTAATGATCAGCCGCCGGCGACGGCCGGGATGATCGACACGCCGGCCCCCTCCGGGGTGGCCGTCTGCAGGCCCTGCTCGAAGCGCACGTCGTCGTCGTTGACGTAGACGTTGACGAACCGGCGCAGCCTGCCCTGGTCGTCGAGGACGCGGGCGGCGATCCCGGTGTGGTTCTTCTCCAGGTCCTCGATGACCTCGGCGAGGGTGGCGCCCTCGGCGCTCACCTCGGCCTGCCCGCCGGTGTAGGTGCGCAGGATGGTGGGGATGCGAACGGTCACGCTCATGCGAGGCCAGCCTCTCGGAAGGAGTCCAGGGTGGGGCGGATGGTGGCGGTCGGACCGGTGCCGGCCACCGCGTCGAGGGTCTTCAGGCCGTCGCCCGTGTTGAGCACGACCGTCGTCAGCGCCGGGTCGAGGACACCGTTCTCGATCAGCTTGCGGGTCACGCCGACCGTCACGCCACCCGCCGTCTCGGCGAAGATGCCCTCCGTACGGGCCAGCAGCTTGATCGCGTCGACGACCTGCTCGTCCGTCACGTCCTCCACGGCGCCGCCGGTGCGGCGGGCGATGTCCAGCACGTACGGCCCGTCCGCCGGGTTGCCGATGGCCAGCGACTTGGCGATGGTGTTCGGCTTCTGCGGCCGGACCACGTCGTGCCCCGCCTTGTACGCGGCGGAGACCGGAGAGCACCCCTCGGCCTGCGCGCCGAAGATCTTGTACGGCCGGTCCTCGACCAGACCCAGCTCGATCAGCTCCCGGAGACCCTTGTCGATCTTGGTCAGCTGCGAGCCGGAGGCGATCGGGACGACGATCTGGTCGGGCAGCCGCCAGCCGAGCTGCTCGCAGATCTCGTACGCGAGGGTCTTGGAGCCCTCCGCGTAGTACGGCCGCAGGTTGACGTTGACGAACCCCCAGCCCTCGCCGGCCGGGTCGCCGATCAGCTCGGAGCAGAAGCGGTTCACGTCGTCGTAGTTGCCCTCGATGCCGACGAGCTCACCGCCGTACACGGCGGCCATGACGACCTTGCCCTGCTCCAGGTCGTGCGGGATGAACACGCAGGAGCGGAAGCCGGCCCGGGCGGCGGCGGCACCGACGGCGCCGGCCAGGTTGCCGGTGGAGGAGCAGGACAGGGTGGTGAAACCGAAGGCGCGGGCGGCCTCGATGGCCTGGGCGACGACGCGGTCCTTGAAGGAGTGCGTCGGGTTGCCGGAGTCGTCCTTGACGAAGAGCCTGCCGGGCTCGACGCCGAGCTCACGGGCGAGGTTGTCGGCCTGCACCAGCTCGGTCCAGCCCGGGTTGAGGTTCGGCTTGGTCGCCACGTCGGCGGGGACGGGCAGCAGGGGCGCGTAGCGCCAGATGTTCGCGGGGCCCGCCTCGATGCGCTTGCGGAGCTCCTCGGTGTCGTGGGCCGAGAAGTCGTAGGCGATCTCCAGCGGGCCGAAACACTCCTCGCACGCGAAGACCGGACCGAGGGGGACGCGGTGGCCGCATTCGCGACAGGAGAGCGCTGCGGCGGGGCCCAGGTCGACGGAGCCGGCGGGGGAATCGGTGGTGCTTGCAACAGTCTGCACAGCCATGTGAGGCGAGGCCCTTTCTCCTCATCTTCCTCACGACGCATCTCGCCGTGAGACGGATTTGGCACCTTCCCTAGCCGGGAGCCTCGCTGGAGCGACCGCCGCTGTCGCGGTGATCGGCTACGAGAACCGGCTGGAGGGTTGCCGGGGCTTCATCGGGCCGTGTCCCTCTGCCCCTCTGGATGAGCTGTATTCGGTTGTGTTTCCGCTGGTGTTTCTGGCGGACGCTGGGTCGCGGCCCCCGACGTGCAATGGTCATCCGCGTTGCTCAAGACTGTAACCGAAGGCCAGGACAGTTGAGATAGTCGTCCGAACCGCGAGATGGATCACACAGGTGAGGAGCAGCGGAAGGTGCTGGAAGAAGTCGAGCGCTGGCTGATCGAACGCTCCTGGTCCGTGGCCGACCGTCCGATGCACCGGATCCTGGCCGCCAAGCGCGCCACCGGGCAGACGGTGAGCGTGGTGCTGCCCGCGCTCAACGAGGAGGAGACGGTCGGCGACATCGTCGCGGTCGTCCGGCACGACCTGGTGCTCCAGGTGCCGCTGGTCGACGAGATCGTGGTCGTGGACTCCGGGTCGACCGACCGCACGGCCGAGGTGGCCGCCGCGGCGGGCGCGACCGTGGTGCACCGGGACGCGATCCTGCCGCGCGTCCCGGCCGTGCCGGGCAAGGGCGAGGTGCTGTGGCGCTCGCTGCTGGTGACCCGGGGCGACATCGTCTGCTTCATAGACGCCGACCTGCGCGAGTTCTCCTCCGACTTCGTCTCCGGCATCGTCGGGCCGCTGCTCACCGAGCCGGACGTGGCCCTGGTGAAGGCCATGTACGACCGTCCCCTCACGGTGACCGGCGGACCCGCCTCCGGCACGGCCGCCGCCGGGCAGGGCGGCCGGGTCACCGAACTGATGGCGCGGCCCCTGCTGAACATGCACTGGCCGCAGCTCGCCGGCTTCGTGCAGCCCCTCGGCGGCGAGTACGCGGCCCGCCGCTCCCTGCTGGAGCGGCTGCCCTTCCCGGTCGGCTACGGCGTGGAGCTGGGCATGCTCGTCGACGCGTTGCACCTGGTGGGCCTCGACGCACTGGCCCAGGTCGACGTGGGCGTGCGCAAGCACCGCCACCAGGACGGCCAGGCCCTCGGCCGCATGGCCGCCGCGATCTACCGCACCGCCCAGCTGCGCCTGGCCCGCGGCCACCTGATCCGCCCGGCGCTGACCCAGTTCGAGCGGTCCGGCGACGGGTTCGAGCCGCGTACGTACTCGGTGGACACCGAGGAGCGGCCGCCCATGGCGGAGATCGCGGAGTACCAGGCCCGCAGGGTGGCCTGAGGAAGCGCCGCGAAGTGGCCGCCGCGGGCCCGGGAACGCGTCCGGCCGTATACGGCCGATCCGTACGTTTGAGCGTTCCGGGGCGGGGCTAGGTTGAGGCGTATGGCTTCCACGCAGGCTGTTCAGGCAGTTCAGGGTGCTCAGGTGCTGGTCGCGTCGAACCGCGGGCCGGTCTCGTACACGGTGGGCGGGGACGGGTCGCTGCGGGCCAAACGCGGGGGCGGCGGGCTGGTCTCCGGGCTGTCGGCGATCGGGCCGGACGCCGGGGCGCTGTGGGTGTGCTCGGCGCTGTCCGACGGCGACCGCGAGGCCGTGCGGCGCGGGGTCGGCGAGGACGGCGTGCGGATGCTGGACATTCCCGCGGACGTGCACGCCGACGCGTACAACGGCATCGCCAACTCGGTGCTGTGGTTCGTGCACCACATGCTCTACCAGACCCCGCTGGAGCCCGTCTTCGACGCGGAGTTCCGGCGGCAGTGGGCGTCGTACGAGAGCTACAACCGGGCCTTCGCCGAGGCGCTGGCCGAGGAGGCGGCCGAGGGCGCCGCGGTGGTGGTGCAGGACTACCACCTGACCCTGGTCCCGGGGATGCTCCGCGCCCTCCGCCCCGACCTGCGCATCGGTCACTTCTCGCACACGCCGTGGGCCCCGCCGGAGTACTTCCGCATGCTGCCCGGCGACATCGCCGCCCAGGTGCTGCGCGGCATGCTGGGCGCCGACCGGCTCGGCTTCCTCACCCGCCGCTGGGCGGACGCGTTCACCGCGTGCTGCGAGCAGTTCGCGGGCGGGCTCGGCGACACGCGGGTGGGCGTGCACGGGCTGGGGGCGGATGCGGACTTCCTGCGCGCCCGGTCCCACGAGGCGGACGTCGAGGAGCGGATCACCGCGCTGCGCCGCGAGATCGGCACGGCACCCGACGGCACGGCGCGCCGGACCGTGGTGCGGGTGGACCGCACCGAGCTGTCCAAGAACATCGTGCGCGGCCTGCTCGCCTTCGGGCAGCTCCTGGAGGACCGCCCCGAGTGGCGCGAACGCGTCGTGCACGTGGCCTTCGCCTACCCCTCGCGGCAGGACCTCGCCGTGTACCGCGACTACACGGCCGAGGTGGAGCGGGTCGCCGGGGAGATCAACGAACGGTACGGAACGCCGGGCTGGCGGCCGGTGCTGCTGCACCTCGAGGACGACTTCGCCCGCTCCCTGGCCGCCTACCGGCTGGCGGACGTGGCCCTGGTCAACCCCGTGCGCGACGGGATGAACCTGGTCGCCAAGGAGGTCCCGGTCGTCTCCGACGCGGGCTGCGCCCTGGTGCTGTCCCGGGAGGCCGGCGCGTACGAGGAGCTCGGCGAGGACGCGATCCCCGTCAACCCCTACGACGTCCTGGAGACGGCGGACGCCCTGCACGAGGGCCTCACCATGGGCCGCGAGGAACGGGTCTCCCGCAGCAAGCGCCTGGCCGAGGCGGCGACCGCGCTGCCCCCGGGCCGGTGGTTCCTGGACCAGCTGAACGCGTTGCGGGACTGAAGCCCGGCCGTCCCCGGACGGCCGGTCACGCCATGCGTGGGAGGGCGCGGGCGTGGATAGGTTGGGCGTATGGGCAGCCACACGGACTCCACGGACCCGAAGGCCACGCACACCCTGCCGGTGCCCGCGACGCGGGCCGGGCGGGAGGGGCTGGAAGCGCTCCTCGCGCGGCCGGGAAGGGCACTGATCGGCCTCGACTTCGACGGGACGCTCGCACCGATCGTGCCCGACCCCGAGCAGGCCCGCGCCCACCCGGACGCGGTCCCGGCGCTCGCCGCGCTCGCGCCGAAGGTGGCCGCCGTGGCGGTGGTCACCGGCCGCCCGCCCGGCGTCGCGGTGCGCTACGGCGGCTTCGCGGGCGTGCCCGGCCTCGAGCACCTGGTCGTCCTCGGCCACTACGGCGCCGAGCGCTGGGACGCGGTCAGCGGCACCGTCACCGCTCCCGCGCCGCATCCCGGGGTCGCCTCCGCCCGCGCGGAGCTGCCGGGGCTGCTGGACCGGGTCGGGGCGTGGCGCGGGACGTGGATCGAGGAGAAGGGCCGGGCGGTGGCCGTCCACACCCGCCGGGCGGAGGATCCCCAGGCCGCCTTCGAGGCGCTGCGCGAACCCCTGACCGACCTCGCCACCCGCCACGGTCTGGTCGTCGAGCCCGGCCGCATGGTCCTGGAACTGCGTCCGCCGGGCATGGACAAGGGCGTCGCCCTCATGGAGTACGCCCGCGAGATCGGCGCCGGCTGCGTCCTGTACGCCGGCGACGACCTGGGTGATCTGCCGGCCTACGCCGCCGTGGACAAGCTCCGCTCCGACGGCGTCCCCGGGCTGCTGGTGTGCAGCGGCAGCGACGAGGTCGGGGAACTGCGCGACCGCGCCGACGTGGTCGTCCCCGGTCCCGAGGGCGTCGTGGGTCTGCTGCACGCGCTGGCGGCGCGCCTGGGCCGGCCGCCGGGTCCGCTCAGCGCTCCGCCCGGCGGGCGTCCCTGACCCTGCGCAGGCGGTTGACCGTGACCGGGTCGTGGGCGAGGGCGCGGGGGTCGTCGAGGAGGGCGTTGAGCAGCTGGTAGTAGCGCACCGGGGCCAGGCCCAGCTCCTCGCGTATCGCCCGTTCCTTCGCGCCGGGGCCGGTGAACCCGCGGCGCTCCAGCGCGAGGACGTCCCGTTCCCTGCGGCCCAGCCCTTCCTCGTCCATGCCCGCACGGTAACCCGGGCCACCGACAACGGCCGCCCCGCGCCCCGGCTACTCCGCGTCCTCCGCGCGCGTCGCCGTCGCCTGGAGGCCGGCCAGCACGTCCGCGGGACTGCCGTCGGCGGTGACCGCCCGGCCGATCTGCTTCTTGACCGCCGCGTTGACGGCCGCCCAGGAGGTCGCACCGACCGGGTAGAGCTCCGAGGTCGGCAGCTGGTCCAGGAAGGGCTCGAGGTCCTTGTCCTTGCCGGACGCCTGCATCGCCTGGGACGCGGACGCGGTGACCGGCAGCAGGTTGTACTCGCGGGAGAACTCCAGCACGTTCTCCTCGCTGTAGACGAAGTCGAGGAAGTCGCCGATCGCGTCGCGGTGACCGTGCTCGTTGAAGGCCATCATCCAGTCGGCGACGCCCAGCGTGGACGAGGTCTCGCCGTCGACCCCCGGCGTCGGCACCATGCCGAAGTCGACGCCCTTCTTCTTCGCCATGCCCATCAGCGAGGGATGCCCGTTGAGCATGCCGACGTCACCGGCGGCGAACGCCGCGAACGCGTCGGCCCGGTCCAGCCTGCCGGGCGCTACCGGACCGGTCAGGCCCTCGTCGACCAGTTCCTCCTTCAGCCAGGTGAAGGTCTCGACGTTCTGCGCGGAGTCGATGGCGTAGCCGCCGAGCGTGTCGGTGTAGCCGCCCTTGCCGCTGAGCAGCCACTGCATGGTCTCGGCCTGCGCCTCCTCCGGGCCGAGCGGCAGCGCGTAGGGGTACTTCACGCCCTTCGCCTTCAGCGCCCGCGCGGCCGTGGCGAGCCCTTCCCAGGTGCGCGGCGGGGTGACGCCGGCCTCGGCGAACAGCGCCTTGTTGTAGAACAGCAGGCGCGTGGAGGACGCGAACGGCATGCCGTACTGCACGCCGTTGACCTGCCCCGCGGTGGCCAGCTGGGAGACCAGGTCGGCCTGCACGGGTATGGAGAGCAGTTCGTCCGCCTTGTACAGCAGGCCCTCGGCCGCGTAGTCGGCGTAGGCGCCGATCTGCGCCAGGTCCGGCGGGTCGCCGGCGTCCACCATCTCCTTGACCTTGCGGTCGACGTCGTTCCAGGAATAGACGCTGACCTCGACCTTCACCCCGGGGTGCGCGGCCTCGTAGTCCTCCACCAGGCCGGCCCAGTACTTCCTGGAGCTGTTGGCCGCGCTGTCGCCGTAGTCGGCGGCGACCAGCCTCAGCGTCACGTCGGACGAACCACCGCCGGTGCCGCAGCCGGCGAGCACGCCCGCCAGTCCCAGCGCGGACACCACCGCGATCACCCTTGCCCCGATCCGCCGCTGCACTGCTGTTCGCCCCAACCCTGGCACTGCTGCCATCCGAAACTTTTCGATAGTCGGAATAAGGTCTACACCACGCGAGTGGACTAGACCTCTCGTGGGTCCCGGGGTCACACTGTCTGCGTGAAACATGTCATCGCCCTGGACGTGGGCGGCACCGGGATGAAGGCCGCACTGGTCGGGGCGGGCGGCGAGCTGCTGTACCGGGCCCGCCGGTCCACCGGACGCGGACGCGGCCCGGACGCGGTCGTGGCGGACGTCCTCGACTTCGCCGCCGACCTGCGCGCCCACGGCATCGCCCACCACGGCGGGCCCGCGGCAGCCGCCGGCGTCGCCGTACCCGGCATCGTCGACGAGGCGGAGGGCGTCGCCGTCTACTCGGCGAACCTCGGCTGGCGCGACGTCCCCCTGCGCGCCCTGCTCGCCGAGCGGCTCGGCGGAGTGCCCGTCGCCCTCGGCCACGACGTGCGGGCCGGCGGGCTCGCCGAGGGGCGGATCGGGGCGGGCCGGGGCGCCGACCGTTTCCTGTTCGTCCCGCTGGGCACCGGCATCGCGGGTGCCATCGGCATCGACGGCCGGGTGGAGGCGGGCGCGCACGGCTTCGCGGGCGAGATCGGCCACATCGTCGTACGGCCCGGGGGCGCCCCCTGCCCGTGCGGTCAGCGCGGCTGCCTGGAGCGGTTCGCCTCCGCCGCGGCGGTCGGCGAGGCCTGGGCCGCTTCCTGCGGCGACCCGGGTGCGGACGCGGCCGACTGCGCCAAGGCCGTCGAGTCGGGCGACGCGCGGGCCCGGAAGGTGTGGCAGGAGGCGGTGGACGCCCTCGCCGACGGGCTGGTCACCGCGCTCACCCTGCTGGACCCGCGCACGCTGATCATCGGTGGCGGGCTGGCCGAAGCGGGGGAAACCTTGTTCACACCGCTCCGGGAGGCCGTCGGGCGACGGGTCACCTTCCAGAGGCTGCCGTCCCTGGTCCCCGCGGCCCTCGGTGACACCGCGGGTTGCCTCGGCGCCGGGCTCCTGGCCTGGGATCTCCTTGACCACACCGACCGTACGGAGGTAAGCGCCTGATGGCCAACGCCCCAGGGGCGCGGGGAACTGCGCGACCCGCCACGGACCACCCGCGGCCCGCGACCGCCGGAGCGCCCACGGTGCTCGCCGGCGCCCGCGTGGTCCTGCCCACCGGGACCGTGGAGGACGGCCGGGTGGTCGTCGACGGCACGCGCATCGGCGCGGCGGCCCCGGAGCACGCCCGGGTGATCGACGTCACCGGACACTGGCTGGTCCCCGGCTTCGTCGACCTCCACAACCACGGTGGCGGCGGGGCGTCCTTCACCTCCGGGACGGTCGACGACGTCCTCAAGGGCATCCACACCCACCGCCTGCACGGCACCACCACGCTGGTCGCCTCGACCGTCACCGGTGACATGGACTTCCTCGCCCGGCGCGCCGGTCTGCTGAGCGAGCTGGCCGAGCAGGGCGAGATCGCCGGCATCCACTTCGAGGGGCCGTTCATCTCCCCGTGCCGCAAGGGCGCGCACTCCGGGGAACTGCTGCGGGACCCGGACCCCACCGAGGTCCGCAAGCTGATCGACGCCGCGCGGGGCCGGGCGAAGATGGTCACCCTCGCCACCGAACTGCCCGGCGGCCTCGACTCCGTGCGCCTGCTGGCCGAGCTCGGCGTGATCGCGGCGGTCGGCCACACCGATGCCACCTACGAGCAGACCGTGCAGGCCGTCGACGCGGGCGCGACGGTCGCCACGCACCTGTTCAACGCGATGCCGGCGCTGGGGCACCGCACCCCCGGCCCGATCGCCGCGCTGCTGGAGGACGAGCGGGTCACCGTCGAGCTGATCAACGACGGCACCCATCTGCACCCGGCCGCGCTCCAGCTGGCGTTCCACCACGCGGGCCCGGGGCGGGTGGCGTTCATCACCGACGCGATGGACGCGGCCGGCTTCGGCGACGGCCACTACATGCTCGGCCCGCTGGAGGTCGAGGTCGCGGACGGCGTGGCCCGCCTGGTGGAGGGCGGCTCCATCGCGGGCTCGACGCTCACCCTCGACCGCGCCTTCCAGCGGGCGGTGACGGTCGACGGCCTGTCGGTCGAGGACACCGTGGCCGCCCTGTCCGCCAACCCGGCCCGGCTGCTGGGCATGGCCGACCGCGTCGGCTCCCTGGAGCCCGGCAAGGACGCCGACCTGGTCCTCCTCGACGCGGACTTCGCCCTCAGGGGTGTGATGCGGCGGGGCGAATGGGTGGTCGCTCCCCCACTGGGCTGATCGTCCCGTGCGTCGTCGGGACGGCGGCCGGTCCCAGGGGTGGGCCGACCGCCGTCTCTTTGGCATGATCAGGCTCCGAACAGGAGAAAGACCTGTTCCGGCGACGCATTGACTGCCTTTTTCTTGATCGCTTCTGCGGGGGAGGTCGGCCCAGGTGATCCTCACGGTCACGCTGAACACCGCTCTCGACATCACGCACCGCGTGCCGTCCCTGCGGCCGGGCGCCTCGCACCGGGTCTCCGAGGTGACGGAACGCCCCGGCGGCAAGGGCGTCAACGTCGCCCGGGTGCTCGCGGCACTCGGGCACGTGGTGACGGTCACCGGCTTCGCGGGCGGCCCGACCGGCCGCCTCCTGCGGGACCGGCTCGCCGAGGTGCCGGGCCTGGTGGACGCGCTGGTCCCGGTGTCCGGCACGACCCGGCGCACCGTCGCCGTGGTCGACGAGCGCTCCGGCGCCACCACCCAGCTCAACGAGCCCGGTCCGACGATCACCCCCGCCGAGTGGTCGGCCTTCCAGACGGCGTACGAGGACCTGCTGGCCTCCGCCTCGGCGGTGGCCCTGTGCGGCAGCCTGCCCCCGGGCGTCCCGGTGGGCGCCTACGCGGGCCTGGTCCGCACGGCGAGGGCGGCCGGGGTGCCGGTCCTGCTGGACACCAGCGGGGCACCGCTGCGCCGCGGGGTGGCCGGCCGCCCCGACATCGTCACACCGAACGCCGACGAGCTGGCCGAACTCACCGGCTCCCACGAGCCGTTGCGCGCCACCCAGGACGCCCGCCGACGGGGCGCCGGCGCGGTCGTCGCGTCCCTCGGCGCAGAGGGCCTGCTGGCGGTGACCCCGGAGGGCCGCTGGCGCGCCACCCCACCGGCCCGCCTCCACGGCAACCCCACGGGCGCCGGCGACTCGGCGGTGGCGGGCCTGCTGTCGGCCCTGGTCGAACGCCTCCCGTGGCCGGACCGCCTGGCCCGGGCGACCGCCCTGTCGGCGGCGACGGTACTGGCCCCCGCGGCGGGCGAGTTCGTTCACGCGGCCTACGAGGAACTGCTGACCCGGGTCACGGTGACGGGGGAGGCCAGCGCGGCCTGAGCCGGGTCAGTTCTCGACCTGCCCCTCCTTCAGCCACAGCTGGTCCAGAAGGACGTTGCACTTGTCGCCGTCCTGGCAGGAGACCGAGATCGTGTTGGCGCCCTTGTTGAGGGTCGGCCAGGCGAAGGTCTTGGTCCAGCCCTTGGAGAAGTCGCCGCCCTTGGTGCCGGTGAAGTTGTCCATGTTCAGCTTGTCGCCGAAGGGCTTGCCGTTGACGGTGAGCGTCATCGACTGGGGGTCGTCGGTGGTGCTGTACCGCACGAAGACGGTGTAGGCGCCGTCCTTCGGGATGCCGTTGAGCGACCAGGTGACCGACGCACCGGGCTGGTTGAGGTTGGTCACATAGATGCCGCCGTCCGACTGCGCACCCTGGACGTCCGACGCCAGGGCCGCACCACCGCCCAGGCGGAGCGCCTTCGCGTCGATCTTCGGCAGCTCGGCCGCATCCTGCACACCCGTGCTCGCCGACGGGCTCGGCTCGCTGCTCTGCGACTGCGTCGGCGTGGCGTCCGCCCGGTTGTCGCCGCCCTTGTCCTCGTCGTCGCCGCCGATCATGGCCACGCCGATGCCGATCACCACCGCGGCGACCACCGCGACCGCGCCGATCAGCAGGCCCTTGGTGTTGGGGCCCCGGCCGCGCCCGCCGCCGTTGCCACCCGCGCCGTGCCCCGGCTGCGGCGACTGGGCCGTGGTGGCGCCGCCCGGAAGCGTCTCGGGCGCCGCGTAGTGCGGGTTCGGCCTGCCGTACGCGCCCTGCTGCTGCGGCACCTGGGCCGCGGGGCTCTGCTGGCCGTACTGGCGTGTGCCGACCGCCCGCACCCGGTTGACCGAGTTCGGGTAGCCGTAACCCCCGGACGGCGGCTGGGCCCCGTTGGCCTGTCCGTCGGCGTAGAGGTAGCCGAAGGGGTCGTCGTCCTCGGGCGTGCTCGCGCCGTTGCTGCCGGGCGTCATCCCTTGGTGCTCCTAGCTGCGGGTCGGGTGCGGTACGAGTGGTGAGGATGGCGAGCCTACCCGTTTCCCATGGCCCGAAAGGGTGACTCCGACCGCACCAAAGCGCTGACCTGGGGCTCAGCCGGCCCGCCTGTGCTGTTTGGGACGAGATCGTTTCTCGACGTACATCCGTTCGTCAGCGGACTTCAGCACTTCGTCCGCCGTCATCCCGCAATGCGCCCATCCGATGCCGAAGCTGGCCCCGACCCGCACGGCCCGCCCCTCGGCCCGGATGGGCTGGATGATCTCGTTGCGCAGCCGTACGGCGAGGTCCTGGGCGTCGGCCCGGCCGAGACCGTCGGCGAGGATCACGAACTCGTCGCCGCCGAGCCGGGCAACGGTGTCGCCGTCGCGGACGCCGTTGCTGAGTCGGCGGGCGACCTCGATGAGGACCGCGTCGCCCGCGTTGTGTCCGAACCGGTCGTTGATGGACTTGAAGCCGTCGAGGTCGCAGAAGAGCACCGCGAGCCCCTTGGTGCCGTCGTCGTGCTCCCCGACGGGGGCGACGGTGTGCACGTGGTGGTCGTAGGCGTCGTACTCGTCGGCGCCGGGCGGGAAGTCGAAGTCGTGGCCCCGGTCGAAGGCGGGGGGGCCGTAGGCCACGTCCAGGGAGTCGAAGGACTCGTAGGGGTCCATCGAGTCCACGGCGGCGGGCAGCGGGTGCTGGCGGCAGAGCCGGGCGGAGAGGCGGGCGCGCAGCTCGGCGGAGTTCGGCAGTCCGGTGAGGGAGTCGTGGGAGGCGCGGTGGGCGAGCTGGAGCTCGCGGCGCTTGCGCTCCTCTATGTCCTCGACGTGGGTGAGCAGGAACCGGGGCCCGTCGGCGGCGTCGGCCACCACGGAGTTGCGCAGGGACACCCAGACGTAGCTGCCGTCCCGGCGGCCGAGGCGCAGCTCCGCCCGTCCGCCCTCGGCGGAGGTGCGCAGCAGGGTGCCTATGTCCTCGGGGTGGACGAGGTCGGAGAAGGAGTACCGGCGCATCGCGGAGGCGGGGCGGCCGAGCAGGCGGCACAGGGCGTCGTTGGTGCGCAGGATGCGGCCGTGCTGGTCGCCGCCCATCTCGGCGATGGCCATGCCGGAGGGCGCGTACTCGAAGGCCTGCCGGAAGCTCTCCTCGCTGGCGCGCAGGGCCTGCTGCTCGCGCTCCAGGCGGACCAGGGCGCGCTGCATGTTGGCGCGCAGCCGGGCGTTGCTGATGGCGATGGCGGCCTGGAAGGCGTACATCTGGAGGGCCTCGCGGCCCCAGGCGCCGGGCCGGCGGCCGTTGCGCGGGCGGTCCACGGACAGGACGCCGACCAGTTCGCCGGAGGTGCCACCGCCCTGGGGCCCGGGGGCGTACATCGGGGCGAAGAGCCGGTCGGCGGGGTGCCACTCGTCCTCGAAGCGGGGAGCGGGTCCGTCGGTGTACCACTGCGGGACGTCGTCGTCGTCGAGGACCCAGCCCTCGGTGTGGGGTATGAAGATCAGGTCGCCCCAGCGCTCGCCCATGGTGAGGCGGCGGTCCCAGGACTCGCGCGAGCCGACCCGGCCGGTGATGAGGGCCTCGGCGGCGGGGTTGCCCGCGAAGGCGGCCACGACCAGGTCGCCGTCGGGGCGCACGAGGTTGACGCAGGCCAGCTCGTACCCGAGGGCGTTCACGACGCCGTTGGCAACGGTCTGCAGGGTGTCCGCCAGGCTGCGGGCCGTGTTCATGTCGGCCATGACCTGGTGCAGTTGTCGCAGGGACGCAAGACGGACGTAGGGTTCCGACTCGGTCTCCATGCTCGCCCTCCCCCCGAGACCTCGCAGCGAATCAAGGGTTCTCTTCGGCGTATCGTCCTGGCAGCTTCCCCGCCACTGAATCACAGCGCGCTGCCCACTCGGTACACAGGGTCAACAATTCCTGCCCCTTGTGACTCAAGTCACAGCGAAACGTGAACAATTGCGGGGTCTTCCCGCGGTTTCCGCGCCTTTACCGAACGCTGAATTCGCGGCCGAGTGCGTGGCACCGCCGCGGGTCGGCCGCTGGACCTGGGTCTCCCCTCGGGCCGGGGCCCGATGCGGTGCCGGTGGAGCGGAGATTAGCGTTTCCGGCGTGCCGAACACTCCCGCCGCCCCGTCCACGATCACCGACCGGCCCGCCACCCGGCATGCTGAGGGGGTGAGCAACGACGAGTTCCGTGCGGCGATGTCCCGCCTGGCCGCGGGCGTGGTCCTGGTGACCGCGCGCGAGCCCGGGCTGGACCCGGACGACCCGCGGGCGCCGGCCGGCGAGGACGTCGGCATGACGGCGACCGCGTTCCTGTCGGTCTCCCTGGACCCGCCGCTGGTGCTGGTCAGCCTGCGCGAGGGGGCCAGGATGGACGAACTGCTCGAGGAACAGCCGCGGTGGGCGGTGTCCGTCCTGACGGAGAGCCAGCGACACATCGCGGGCCGCTTCGCGATGAAGGGCCGCATCAGCGACCGTCTCCTCTTCGAGGACATCCCGTACGTCCGGGGCGAGTACAGCGGCGCCCCGCTGGTGGGCGGCGCCCTCGCGACCCTGGAGTGCCGCACCGAGCAGCGGGTGCCGGCCGGGGACCACACCCTGGTGATCGGCCGCGTCCTGACGGCCCGGGTGCCGAGCGCGGATGGCGGCCCATTGGTGCATTTCCGTGGGCGTTACCGGCAGTTGGGCTGAACGGCGACGGATGAAGCCGGACTTTCGGTTCGGTGAAATTTCTTTCCGCTCCCGGGAATTCCGCGTTTGGGGTGCCGGGATGACGACGACCTCGCCCCGCCTCGAAGAGATCACCGCCGAGAACATCGACGCCGCCCTCGGCATACGGGTGCGCCCCGACCAGGAATTCGCGGTCGCCCCCGTCGTGAAGTCCCTCACCGAGGCGTACGTCCGTCCCCGGGCCGCCTGGCCCCGGCTGATCATGGACGGTGACCGCGCGGTCGGTTTCCTGATGGCCTTCCTGGACATCGACCGGCACGAGGACGGCGGCAGCGTCGCCCGCTCCGGCCTGTGGCGCCTGAACATCGCCGCCGGCGAGCGGGGCAGGGGCTACGGCCGCTTCGCCGTGCGGTCGGTGGCCGCGGAGATCCGCCGCAGGGGCGGCACCGAGTGCTACGTCACCTGGCACCCCGGCGGGGAGGGCCCGGAGGGTTTCTACCTGGCCCTGGAGTTTCGCCCGAACGGGGAGGTCGTGGAGGGGGAGACGGTCGGAGTGCCGGCGCTGGACCGAGCGCGGGCCCGCTCCCGGTCATCCCCAGTCCCGCGCGGAGCGGCCCCGCTTGGTCTCCGAGCGCTGCTTCTTCTCGCGCAGCCGGCGTTCGTTGATGCCGCGCGGGATGCGGGTCGGCTTGCGGGGCTTGGGCGGGGGCGCGGTGGCTTCGGCGAGGAGCGCGGCGAGGCGCACGGCCGCGGTCTCGCGGTTGCGCCACTGGGAGCGGTGCTCGGAGGCCCGGACCGTCACGACACCGTCGGTCAGCCGCCCCGCCAGCCGCTCCAGTGCGCGGCGCTTCCACACCTCGGGCAGGGCCTCGGTGCGAGCCAGGTCGAAACGCAGCTCGACCTGGGAGTCGCTGGTGTTCACGTGCTGCCCACCCGGCCCCGACGACCGCGAGAAACGCCACATGAGCTCCGCCTCGGGCAGACAGACGGAGCCTCGGACGACATAGGGACCGGACATGCCGTCCATGGTCCCGCCCTGACCGGGCCACGTCATCCCAATATCGCCGGTAAAGAAAGTAAAGGACCTGGAACCTCGCGTACCCCTCTCCGCGTTCAAGGGGGTAGCTGTAGCTTCTAGCCTGACGCAAACGAGGGAAGGGACTCCCAACAATGGCTGTAAGCCTGTCCAAGGGTGGCAACGTCTCGCTCACCAAGGAGGCTCCGGGCCTGACCGCTGTCACCGTGGGCCTCGGCTGGGACGTCCGCACCACCACCGGCACGGACTTCGACCTCGACGCCTCCGCGATCGCGGTCAACTCGCAGGGCAAGGTCTACTCCGACGCGCACTTCGTCTTCTTCAACAACAAGCAGACGCCGGACAACACGATCGTCCACACCGGTGACAACCGCACGGGTGAGGGCGCCGGCGACGACGAGGCGATCAACGTCAACCTCGCCGGGCTCCCGGCCGACATCGACAAGATCGTCTTCCCGGTCTCGATCTACGACGCCGAGAACCGCGGCCAGAACTTCGGCCAGGTCCGCAACGCGTACATCCGCATCGTCAACCAGGCCGGCGGCGCGGAGATCGCCCGCTACGACCTGTCCGAGGACGCCGCCACCGAGACCGCCATGGTCTTCGGCGAGCTGTACCGCAACGGCGCGGAGTGGAAGTTCCGCGCGGTCGGCCAGGGCTACGCCTCGGGCCTGGTGGGCATCGCCCAGGACTTCGGCGTCAGCGTCTGATCCGTATTGCGCCCACCTGCTCCACGAGAGGTCCCCGGCCGCGCTCCACGCCGGCCGGGGACTCCCGGCGCACGGTGGCCCGGGGAGCCCGCGCCCGCGATACGTCGCCCGCGTGCTCCCCGACCCCAGCGCCGGTCCGGGGACGACGACCGTGCCCGGTCCGCTGCCGCCCGGGATCACCCCTCTCCACGCGTCCCACCGGGCCTTCCACACCATGAGCGGTGACTTCCCCGGCCCGGACGACGTCCGGCCCGGGCAGGTGTCCGGCGAACCGGCCGTCCCGGGCACCGGGGTCTGCCCGCCCGCAGCGGGGGCGGACCGGCCGGCCTCGCCATCACCCTCGCCCAAAACCGCGATCCGGTTCAGGGCCGCTCCGGCCTGCCCTCGCCGTACAGCCAGTCCGCCCAGATCGTCCCGAAGTCCACGCCCGGGTGCCGCCGCTCCACGGCGTGGACACCCGCGCGGGCGCGGTGGCGGCCGCGAAGGAAAGCCGCCTGGTGCCGTGACGCACGTCCCGCCGCACCGCGGGCGGGTGCCGGCCGTCCCCGGGGCCGGGCGCCGCGCACCCGTGCCGGGGCACCGCTGTCGCCGTGACACCATCACACCCGTGCTCGACATCGGCTACGCCCTCTCCAACCGCTTCCCCGACCCCCCGCAGACCGACTACCGCCGGGCGGACGTCCACGCCCTGCGCCACGACCTGTTCTGCGGCGACGTCTATCTCGCCGACACCGAGTCGGACCGCGAGATCTCCACCGCCTGGGGATGGGTGCCGGTGCTCGACTTCGCCTGGGCGCTGTGCGACATCGTGGAGCGCGTCGACCGGGACCCGGCCGGTTCCCGCGCCTCCCGGCCGCAGCGGGCGGAGCTGGACTTCACCGAGTCCACCGACCGCCTGCTGTTCGAGCGCCGCTTCGGATGGGTGGACATCGAGGCGGAGTGGCTGCCGGCCGGTGAGCCGCCGCTGAGCTTCTCGCACGCCGCACTGCGCCGCGAGGCCCGCGACTTCCTGCACGACCTGCTCGCCGATCTGATCGACCTGCACGAGGACCTCGGCGAGAACCCGGCGATCTGGACCCTCCAGGCCCGCTACCCCCGCCTGGTCTGATACCACCGGGCCCCGGCCCTCACCCGGCCCGTTCCCGCTGGTCCTCCACCCGGATCCCCATCTCCGCAGCCAGCACCGGCGCCAGGTCCAGCAGCTGGCCCGTGCCGATCACCGCCCCCGCCAGCCGGTCCACGCCCCGGGCGATGTCCAGCGGGGCGGCACCGCGCAGGTCGACGTCCGTGAGGCCGGCGCCGGTGAGGTCCGCGCCCTTCAGCACGCAGTCCACGAACTCCACCCGCTCCAGCCGGGCCCCGCCGAAGTCGAGCTCCACCAGGACGCAGCTCTCGAAGACGACGTCCCTGAGCCGGGCCGACCGCAGGTTCAGAAAGTCGATCTTGCCGCCCCGGACCAGCACCCGCTCCAGCACGGCCCCGTGCAGCTGCGTCCCCCCGAGACGCGCGTCGGTGATCTCGACGTCCCGCAGGTTCGCCTCGACGAGGTTCGTGCCCACGCCCCGGATGCCGGCCAGGACCGAGTCCAGCACCCGCGCCCTGGACAACCGCGTCCCGTCCAGCACGCACCCCGTCAGCCGGCAGTCCATGAACCGCGCGCCGCCCGCGTCCTGGCCGGAGAGGTCCGCGTCCCGGAACTCCAGCCCGTCGTAGTCCCCGTCGGGCTCCAGCCCACCCCCGTCGTGCCGCTTCAGCGCGGGCAGCCGCACCTCCGGGCGCCGCGCCCCCCTCGCCCCCGTACCGCCCACCGCTCTCCTCGCCATGCCCCCATGCTGCACCGCACCACTGACAATCCACCGCTCCCCGCTGCGACGTGCGCAAACGGCCCGCATGTCACATTCCGCGGCCCCGCGCCGTCGTAAGGGCAGCAGAAGAAGTCACCGGGCGGCCGAGGAACACGACCGACGAAGACCACCGACGAACACGACCGACAGCAAGGAGACTCCCAGCCATGCACCGCATCACCGTCATCGGCGGCGGCTTCGCCGGACTCACCGCGGCCATCACCGCCGCCGAGGCGGGCGCCAAGGTCACGATCCACGAGGCCCACCACACGCTCGGCGGCCGGGCCCGCACCGCCGAGGGCCCGTACCGGACGAACGAGGGGCCGCACGCCCTCTACAACGGCGGCCCGCACTGGGCCTGGCTGCGGCAGCGGGGCCTCATCGGACCGCTCGCCCCCCTCCCGCCCCTGGAGGCCGCCCGGCTCCGGCTGCGCCACCGGGGCGCGCTGCGCCGCACGCCGCCCTTCGCGATGCTGAAGCTGCTGCGCCGCAGCGGGGCGCAGGCGCCGGTCGACACCGACTTCCTCACCTGGGCCACCGAGGTCGCCGGTGAGGAGGGCGCGCGGGCCGCCGCCCACTACTCGGCGGTCGCGCTCTTCCACCACGACCCCGGTTCGCTGTCCGCCGCGTTCGTCCAGGAGCGGCTGCGCCGCGCCACCAAGCTGCCGCCGGAGGCGCACTACCCGCGCGGCGGCTGGGGAGCGCTCATCGACCGGATGGCGGCCCGCGCGTGGAACCTGGGCGTGCGGATGGAGACGCTGTCCCGGGTCGACACGCTCCCCACCGACACCCCGGTCGTCGTGGCCACCTCGCTGGACTCCGCCCGGCGTCTCCTCGGCGACCCGTCGCTGACCTGGCCGAGCGGCCGCACCGTCCTCGTCGACCTCGCCGTGCGCACCCGCCGCGGGGACGCGTTCGCCGTGTCCGACCTGGACGCGCCGGGCTGGCTGGAGCGCTTCACCGCCCAGGACCGCACCCTCGCCCCGGCCGGCGAACAGCTGATCCAGGGCCAGATCCCGATCGCCCCGCACGAGACCAGGCCCGACGGCGTGGCCCGCGCGGAGGAACTGCTCGACCTGGGCTACGAGGGCTGGCGGGACCGCGTCACCTGGCGGCGCGAGGCGGTGGCGAACGGCCGTACCGGCGCCGTCGACCAGCCGGGCACGAACTGGCGCGACCGTCCCGCCGTGGACCGCGGCGACGGGGTGTACCTGGCCGGCGACCAGGTCGCCGCACCCGGTGTGCTGTCGGAGGTCTCCTTCAACAGTGCCCTCACCGCGGTCTCCCTCGCCCTCGGCCGGCGCGAGCTTGACCTCAAGCACGCTTGAGGCCGAAGAGTGGGGTGCACGACGCAGCCGCACCCGTAGGGGGGAGCCCGCCATGCACGCCGTCCGTCTGCACGCCTTCGGCCCGGCCGAGAACCTCGTCCTCGAGGAGGTCGAGGACCCGCGGCCCGGACCGGGACAGGTCCGCATCGCCGTCCGGGCCGCCGGAGTCCACCTGCTGGACACGGCCCTGAGGAACGGCCGGCAGGGCCCGGCCCCGGCCCCGACCGTCCTGCCGACGATCCCGGGGCGCGAGGTCGCCGGTGTCGTCGACGCGCTCGGCGAGGGTGCCCCCGGGCACTGGCTCGGCCGGCGCGTGGTCGCCCATCTCGGTTTCGTCCCCGGCGGCTACGCGGAGCTGGCCGTCACCGACGCCGGGCGCCTGCACGAGATCCCGCAGCGGCTGGACTTCGCCGAGGCGGTCGCCATGATCGGCACGGGCCGCACGGCGATGGGCATCGTGCAGTTCGCGGAGCCCGGCCCCGGTGACGTGGTCGTCGTTCCCGCGGCGGCCGGTGGCATCGGCACCCTCCTCGTGCAGTACGCCCGGAACGCCGGCGCGACCGTGATCGGTCTGGCCGGTGGCCCTCACAAGACGGCCCGGGTGGCAGCGAACGGCGCCGATCTCGCGGTCGACTACACGGACCCGGCCTGGCCCGAGCGGCTCGAGCCGTACCGAGGCAAGGTCACGGTCGTCTACGACGGCGTCGGCGGCGAGGCCGCCCGCACGGCCGTCGCCCTCCTCGCCCCCGGAGGCCGGCACCTGGTCTTCGGCTGGTCGGCCGAGGGGCTCGACAGCGACCGCCCGTACCTGGTCGACGGTGTCTCCCAGAACATCCTCGGCCCCGAGATGATGCGCCGGGCCGGCGGCCCCGACCCCCTGCGCACGCTGGAACTCCGCGCCCTCACCGAGGCCGCCGAGGGCAGGCTCACCCCGGCGGTCCAGCGCTTCCCCCTCGCCGGGGCGGCTGCCGCGCACCGGGCCCTGGAGAACCGGGGCACGACCGGCAAGGTCGTCCTGGAACCCTGACCGACCGGCGGGCCGCGGGGGTCGGCGACCGCCGGCCCCACGGGTTCCGCGCTCCCGCGCTCCGACCCGGCCTCACGTACCGTCACCGCCTCGGTCCGGAACCGCCTCGGTCCGTCACCGCCTTGTGCACATGCCCGGTGTCCCGCACCCCGCTACCGTGCGCGAGGTGGTCCACATTCCCCGGGAGCTCGCCGCGGCACAGGAGAAGTTCAACGGAGCGGCGGGCAGCGCCTTCATCGCCGAACTGCCGGAGCTGACCGCCGCATCCCTGCACCGCCGGCAGTTGCGCGGTCGCCGACGCGCCGATGCACGGCGTCAGCGCCCTGGTCGTCCCGGTCGTCCCCTCGGACGGCACACCCGCGGTACTGAAGCCCCGGCTGGGCGACGAGGAGACCGCGGGCGAGCCGGACGCCCTGCGGATCCGGGACGGTGAGGGCGCGGTGCGCCTGCTGGACCACGACGCCACCGGCACCCTTCTGCTGGAGCGCCTCGCCCCCTCCCGCACGCTCTCCCACCACCCGGACGACGACGAGGCCGTCGCGGTGATCGCCCGCCTGCCGGCCCACCTCAACGCCGGCCCCGCCCCCGCGGGCATGCGCCGCCTCGGGGGCATGGCCCGCGCCATGTCCCCGAGGCGGCGCATGCCCTGGACCGCATCCCGGACCCGGCGGTCCGCCGCATCGTCGCCGACTGCGCGGCGGCCGTGCGGGAGGTCGTGGACGAGCCCGGCGACCGCCCTCTGCACTGGGACCCGCACCACGGAGACGTCCTGGGCTCCGACCGCGCCCACTGGCTCGCCATCGACCCCCATCCCCTGGCCGGCGACCCCGGCTTCGAGCTCTGGCCCGCGCTGTACAACCACTTCGACGCCGACGTCGTCCGCCGCCGCTTCGACGCCCTGACCGGGACCAAGGACCTTCGACCGGGAACGCGCCCGCGCCTGGACCTACGGCCGCCTCCTCCAGCACGTCCCGTGGGACGTCGAGGACGGCCGCCCGCCGGACGGCCGCCCGCTCTGAACGGCCCGCCGCCTGCGCCCACCGCGCCCGGCATGACGAAGCCCGGACCGAGGAGAGTCCCAGTCCGGGCTGCTGGCCGAGCCCCCTGTCGGATTCGAACCGACGACCTGCTGTTTACAAGACAGCTGCTCTGACCATCTGAGCTAAGGAGGCACCGCGCGGCGTGCGCGAAGGCTGGTCCACTGTACACAGAGCGGGTTTCGCCGGGCCACGCACTTACAGGGGTGCCCCCGGTCCGCTCACTCCAGTTCGTACGCGAAGGCGTACGCCACCTTCTCCTCCCCGTGCCGGTAGGTGAACCCGCCGCTCCCGCGCAGCCCCGTCAGCTCCCCGGTGCCCGATCCCTCGACGACCTCGAGGGTGCAGCGGACCGTGCCGTCGGCGGCGAAGACGCCGCGCTCCTCGGCGACGAAGGTGCCCGCGCGCCCGTCGACCCGGCCGGTGACGCGTTCCATCCCCGCGAAGGTTCCGGTCTCCTTCGTCAGGTAGGCGATCGCGTAGTCGCAGACCGTGGCCTCGGCCTCGATGCCTCCGGAGAAGGCGTTGGTGACCGTGGCGTGCGCGAGCCGGGGATACGCGGCCTCGGCGCCCGCCGCGTCCCCGGGGCTCCCGGGGTTCTCGGGGCCCTCCGGGCCGACTGGGGTCTCCTTCCAGTCGGCGAAGGTGAAGTGGCCGGTGACGGTGGTCCGGCTGCTGGTCATGGGTGTCCTCCCGCGTCCTGGGTCGATGGCCGACGGTCCGGGGACGCGCCCGCGGACCGCCTGTGTCGACGGCCGCCGGTGCGGGGACGCGCCCCCGGACCGGCCGTGCCCGACCAGCCTCCCGGCCGTACCTGACACCTCCTGTCAGGTACGCGCGACGGCCGCGACAATGGACCGCATGCGTGCCGACCGGCTCCTCTCCGTGCTCCTGCTGCTCCAGAACCGTGGCCGGATGACCGCGCCCGAACTCGCGGCGGAGCTGGAGGTGTCGGTACGCACGGTGTACCGGGACATCGAGGCGCTGAGCGCGTCCGGGGTGCCGGTGCGGGCCGAGCGGGGGCCCGACGGCGGCTACCGCCTGATGGAGGGCTACCGCACCCGGCTGACCGGCCTGACGGACGCCGAGGCCGGCTCGCTGTTCCTGGCCGGGCTGCCGGGGCCGGCCAGGGACCTGGGGCTGGGCGCGGTGCTGGCGAGCGCGCGGCTGAAGGTGGAGGCGGCCCTGCCCGGCGAACTGGCCGAGCAGGCCCGGCGGGTTCGGGAACGGTTCCACCTGGACGCCCCCGCCTGGTTCCGGGACGCCGACCCGGTGCCGCACCTGGAGCGGATCGCGCGGGCGGTGTGGGAGCGGCGGGTGCTGCGGGCCCACTACCGGCGCTGGCGGGGCGAGGTGCGCCGGGAGCTGGGCCCGCTGGGTCTCGTCCTGAAGGGCGGCATCTGGTACCTGGTGGCCCAAGCGGAGGACGCCGTCCGCACCTACCGCGTCTCGCGCTTCCTGGCCGTGGAGGAGACCGGCGAGGACTTCGCCCCTCCCGCCGGTTTCGACCTGGCCGCGTACTGGACGCAGTCGTCCCGGCGGCTGGAGGCGGCGCTGCGGCACGGGACGGCCCGGCTACGGCTGTCGCCGCGCGGTCAGCTGCTGCTGCCGATGCAGTTCGGCGCGGCCGGTGCCCGGGCGCTCGAGGACGCGGGGCCGGCGGACGAGGCGGGCTGGCGGGAGGTGGAGCTGTCCGTGGAGGCGGAGGCGGTCGCCGTCGGCGATCTGCTGCGGCTCGGTGCGGAGGCCGAGGTGCTCGGCCCGGAGAGCCTGCGGCGGGCCGTAGCCGGGACCGTCGCCGTCCTGGCCGGGCGGTACGCGGACGGGCGCGACCGCGACGTGACCGGAGCGTGACCGGGTCGGCCGGGAACCTCCCCGCGAAGTTCACAGCCCCTCAGGTGCTGACAGACCAGGTGAACGCCAGGTACCGTCCTGTGCCAGTTCACTCTCGTGGACTACACCACAACGGAACACCCGTCGTGGCACCGCCTTCCTACTCGGATCGTCCGGCACGTTCCTGCCGGTAGAAGGGGTCCATTCACCATGGCCACAGTTACGTTCGACAAGGCGACCCGGATCTACCCGGGTTCCACCAAGCCCGCCGTCGACGCGCTCGACATCGAGATCGCGGACGGGGAGTTCCTCGTCCTGGTCGGCCCGTCCGGCTGCGGCAAGTCCACCTCGCTCCGCATGCTGGCGGGGCTCGAGGACGTCAACGGCGGCGCCATCCGCATCGGCGACCGCGACGTCACGCACCTGCCGCCGAAGGACCGGGACATCGCCATGGTGTTCCAGAACTACGCCCTGTACCCGCACATGACGGTCGCCGACAACATGGGCTTCGCGCTCAAGATCGCCGGCGTCAACAAGGCGGAGATCCGGCAGAAGGTCGAGGAGGCCGCGAAGATCCTCGACCTGACCGAGTACCTGGACCGCAAGCCGAAGGCGCTCTCCGGCGGTCAGCGCCAGCGTGTCGCCATGGGCCGCGCCATCGTGCGTGAGCCGCAGGTGTTCCTCATGGACGAGCCGCTGTCCAACCTGGACGCCAAGCTCCGTGTGTCCACCCGTACGCAGATCGCCTCCCTCCAGCGCCGCCTGGGCATCACGACGGTCTACGTCACGCACGACCAGGTCGAGGCCCTCACCATGGGCGACCGGGTCGCGGTCCTCAAGGACGGCCTGCTCCAGCAGGTCGACACCCCGCGCAACATGTACGACAAGCCCGCGAACCTCTTCGTCGCCGGCTTCATCGGCTCCCCGGCCATGAACCTGGTCGAGGTGCCGATCACCGACGGCGGCGTGAAGTTCGGCAACTCGGTGGTGCAGGTGCAGCGTGACGCGCTCGCCGCAGCCTCCGACAAGACCGTCACGGTCGGCGTCCGCCCCGAGCACTTCGACGTCGCCGGCGCCGACTCCGACCTGGGCGTCGCGGTCACCGTCAACGTCGTGGAGGAACTGGGCTCCGACGCGTTCGTCTACGGCACCGCCAAGGTCGGCGGGGAGTCGAAGGACATCGTCGTGCGCGTCGGCGGCCGCGAGGTCCCGGAGAAGGGCAGCACGCTGCACGTCGTCCCCCGGGCCGGCGAGACGCACGTGTTCTCCACCTCGACCGGCGCCCGCCTGTCCGACTGAGGCACCGGCGAAACCACCGGCCCAGGTGATTCACCCGAGCTGACGAAAAGGGGCCCCGCAGGCTGCTGCGGGGCCCTTCTCGTTGTCGACAAATACCCCGGCACTTCGGGCATTTTCGAGCAGTGTGCGTCAACATGCCCACCGAAAGCCGCGCCCCAACCATCCCCCGAACCGGTGACTCAATGTCTCCACATCATCACTGGACGCTACCCTCACTCGCGTGAAGCACTCCACGAACCCTCAGACGCGACGCGGCCGGGGCCCCGCCCGCCGGATCGGCCGCACCCTCGCCCTCGTCCTGCCCGTCGTCCTGGTGCTGTCCGGGACCCTCGCGGTCGCCCGGGTCGACTGGTCGGGGCACTCCTCGAGCCCGGTGCTCACCGCCGCCGACTCCGCCGCGTCCGGCGCCTCGTCGCGTGCCGCCGAGCGGGCCCCGCAGGACGTCCTGCGCGACACGCTGCTGGCCGAGCTCCAGGAGGAGAACCCGGGCGTCGCGCTCACCCACCTCCAGGAGGCGGTCAACGACCGGCCGTCGCTGGCGAAGCACTGCACGTCGATCGCCCGCGCCCTCGGCCGGGCCGCGGTCCGGGTCTACGGCCCCACCCGCGCCCAGTCCTACGCGCGCCCGGTCTGCGACACCTCCTTCGCCTCGGGGGTCGTAGCCGCGCACCGCTGAGCGCAGGTCCCGGCACCCACGGGCGGGGCGCCACGTAAAGTGCGCTCATGACCGATCCGAGCGCCGCGTCCCGCCCCGTTCAAGCCGTCGTCCTGGCCGGCGGCCAAGGCTCCCGGCTGCGTCCGTACACCGACGACCGGCCCAAGCCGATGGTCGAGATCCCCGGCACGGGGACGCCGATCATCGGCCATCAGCTCTCCTGGCTCGCCGAGGAGGGCGTGACGGATGTGGTGGTCTCCTGCGGCCACCTCGCCGACGTCCTCCAGAAATGGCTGGAGACCGCCGATCTGCCCGTCTCCGTCACCTGCGTCGTCGAGACGGAACCCCTCGGCCGCGGCGGCGGCCTCAAGTACGCCGCTTCCCATCTCCCGCACCCCGACCGGCCCTGGTACGCCACCAACGGCGACATCTGGACGCGCTTCTCCCTGCGCGACATGGCCGACTTCCACACCGAGCGGGACGCCCTCGCCACCCTCGCCCTGGCCAGGCCGCGCCTGCCGTGGGGCGCGGTCAAGACCGACGGGTTCGGCCGCATCACCGACTTCATCGAGGCCCCGCCGTCCACCGTCGAGATCAACGCCGGTGTGTACGTCTTCGCCCCCGGGTTCGCCGAACTGCTCCCCGAGCGCGGTGACCACGAGCGCACCACCTTCCCCCACCTGGCCCGCGAACGCCGCCTGGCCGGCTTCCCGATCCCCCAGGGCTCCTACTGGCGGGCCATCGACACGGCGAAGGACCTCACGGAGGCGGCCAAGGAACTGGCCACACAGCCCCGTTGACCCCGAGTGAACACCACCGGGGTCCCGCACCTGACGCGTGCGGGACCCCGGAGTGGTGCGTGGGCGGCCGGACTACCCCAGCAGGCCGCCCACGAGACCCGGACGGCCCGTGGAGGAACCGTCGGTGCCGCCGGTGCCGTCGCCGGACGGCGTGCCGTCGCTGCCCGTCGTACCGCCGCCCGACGTGGGTCCGGAACTGGTGCTCGGGGCCTGTTCGACCGGCGACGACTGCTGCGGCGGGGCCTGGCCCGCGCTGCCCTGCGTCTGGCTGGGGGCCCCGGTGACGGCACCGGTGTCCTGGGTCGCCCCGGGCGTGGTGGTCCCGGCGGACGGGGTCGCCGAGCCGGAGGTGGCGCCCTCGGTGGGCGGGGTGGAGGCGGACGGCGTCCGCTTCTCCGGCGACCGGCCGGGCTCCTCCGGCAGGGGGGAGCCGGGAAGTTCGTTGCGCGGGGCCTCGCCCGGGCCGGGGACGACCACGCGGTCGGTGTCGCGGACCGCACCGCCGAGCACCGCGCCGACCAGCAGGGTCAGCCCGCAGACGACCGCGGTGACGAGTGCCCCGCGGCGCAGCACGTAGCGGCGCAGGTCCCAGATGTCGGCCCGGGGGCCCAGGCGCCGCCAGGCACCGCCGGCGAGCCGGCCGTCGACCGAGTAGACCGGCGCACCGGCGATGATCAGCGGTGACCAGGCGGCGAGTTGGAGGAGGTCGGGCGTCTCGTAGGCCGGGGTGCTCTTCCAGCTGACGGCGATCAGCAGCGCGGCCGACAGCATCGCCCCGACCGCGGCGGCGACCCGCTGCCAGCAACCGAGGACGGTCAGGACCCCGACGGCGACCTGGAGGAAGGCGATGACCAGCCCGGCGCCCACCGGGTGCTGGAGGGCGAACTGCCGCAGCGGCTCGGCGACTTCCCAGGGGTGCAGGGAGGTGAGGTACGTGACCATGGAGCCGCGGCTGCTGCCGTCGAAGAAGACGGGGTCGCACAGCTTGCCCATGCCGGCGTAGACGGAGACGCCGCCGAGGATGAGGCGCAGCGGGAGCAGGACGACGCCGAGGTTCATCCGGCGGCCGGGGAAGTAGGCGTGCCGCGACGGATCCGCGTGCCGTTTGCCGCGCCGCTCGCCGTCGCCGTCCAGGACGACCGGGTGGGCGCCGGAGTCCTCGAACTCGTCACCTGCGTCGTCCGCTTCGCCGTAGCCCGGGACCGCGTAACCGGAGTCCGCGTAGCCGGGGTCCGCGTAGCCCGGCTCCTCGTACGCACTGCCCACGGTGCGCATGGGAGGCAGCAGGGGCCGGTCGTGGTGGGTGCGCTGGGGGCCGACGACGGGCGTTTCCAGGGTTTCGGTGAGGGCGGGGTCGCCGTAGCCCGGGTCCGCGCCGTGACCACCGTGTCCGACGCGGGGAACGACCCGGGTGGCCCCGGTGTCGGCGAGCGGCTCGTCGCCGTGGCGCACGCCTTCGTGCCGCACGGCCTGGAGCAGGCGGTGCGCGCCGGTGTCGTCGGGGGCGGACCGGCCGCTCCAGACGACGGGGCGGCGCCGGGCGGCGGCCGGGCCCGCGGTGCCCATGGTGGTGACGACGGGGATGCGGGCGGTGTCCTGGGCGGCGCTCAGGTGCCGCGCGATCCGCGGGGACCGCACGCGCCGCGCCGAGGCGCCCAGTTCCACGCGGAAGCTGGCGTGATTGACGATGACCTGCGCCGGATCGCTCGGCACCTTCACCATGCTCAGCGCGGGAGCGTCGTCGTGTCCCGACGAGCGGTCCCCCGTGGGAGTGCGGGGTGTTCTGGTGTCCACACTCATCTAACCGAGTGACGCCGTGTTAGGACACTGCCTTGACCCGCCGGATGTGTCCGGACCGCGTCAAGCTTGTCCCGACCGTCCGGAACACTCCTTGTGAGTGATGACGCCGAACGCCCGTTCAGGCGCGACGGCGGGCCGCCTCGTACAGGACGACGCCCGCGGCCACACCGGCGTTGAGCGACTCGGCGCCGCCCGGCATCGGGATCCGCACCCGGAAGTCACAGGTCTCGCCCACCAGCCGGGACAGTCCCTTGCCCTCGCTGCCGACCACGATCACCACCGGGCCCTCCAGCGCCTCCAGCTCGCCGATCTCGGCCTCCCCGTCGGCCGCCAGCCCGACGACCACGATCCCGGCCTTCTTGTACGCCTCCAGGGCGCGCGTCAGGTTGGTGGCGCGGGCGACGGGCGTACGGGCGGCCGTACCGGCGGACGTCTTCCAGGCACCGGCGGTCATGCCGGCCGCGCGCCGCTCGGGAACGACGACGCCGTGGCCGCCGAAGGCGGAGACGGAGCGGACGACGGCGCCCAGATTGCGCGGGTCGGTGACGCCGTCGAGGGCGACGATCAGCGGGTCCTCGCCCTCGTCGTGGGCGGCGGCGACGAGGTCCTCGGGGTGGGCGTACTCGTACGGCGGGACCTGGAGGACCAGGCCCTGGTGGTTCAGGCCGTTGGTCATGCGGTCGAGCTCGGGGCGCGGGGCCTCCATGAGGTTGATCCCGCCGCGCTCGGCCGCGAGCTGGAGCGCCTCGCGCACCCGCTCGTCGTTGTCGATGAACTGCTGGACGTACAGCGTGGAGGCGGGCACGCCCTCGCGCAGTGCCTCGACGACGGGGTTGCGCCCGACGACGAGTTCGGAGGTCGAGCGGCCCGCGCCGCGCCGCGGGGTGCGGCCCTGGGCGCGGCGCGCCTTGGCCTGCGCGGCGCGCTGCTTGGCGTGCCCCTTGCGCATCTCGGCGGGAGGCGTGGGGCCCTTGCCTTCCAGGCCCCGGCGCCGCTGGCCGCCACTGCCGACCTGCGCGCCCTTCTTGCCGGACATGCGGCGGTTGTTCGCGGCCATGAGGTATCCGTCTCCGTGAAGTGGTGTCGCGTGCGGTGGTGTGTCTGTGTCTGTGTCTGCGAGTGTGCCGCCCGGAGGCCCGGACGGCACACTCGATCTTGGTCGGCCGCGGGGCCGCCCGTCGTTGTTCAGCGCGGGCCGAGGCTCCAGCGCGGCCCCTGCGGGCTGTCCTCGATGATCAGGCCGGACTGGTTGAGCTGGTCGCGGATGGCGTCCGCGGTGGGCCAGTCCTTGCGGGCGCGGGCGGCCTCGCGCTGGTCGAGCACCATCCGGACGAGGCTGTCGACCACGCCGTGCAGGTCCTCGCCGCGGTCGCCGTCGCCGGCCCAGTGCGGGTCGAGCGGGTCGAGTCCGAGGACGCCGAGCATCGCGCGCAGCTCGGCGAGGCGGGCGACGGCCGCTTCCTTGTCGTCGGCGGCCAGTGCGCTGTTGCCCTGGCGGACGGTGGTGTGCACCACGGCGAGTGCCTGGGGCACGCCCAGGTCGTCGTCCATGGCCTCGGCGAAGGCGGGGGGCACCTCGGCGGACGGCTCGACGGGTCCCCCGGCGAGTTCGACCACGCGCTGTACGAAGCCCTCGATCCGCGCGAACGCGGACTCCGCCTCGCGCAGGGCCTCCTCGCTGTACTCGATCATCGACCGGTAGTGCGGGGTGCCGAGGTAGTAGCGCAGCACGATGGGCCGCCACCGCTTGGCCATCTCGCTGACCAGCACCGAGTTGCCGAGCGACTTCGACATCTTCTCGCCGCTCATGGTGACCCAGGCGTTGTGCACCCAGTACCGGGCGAACTCGTCGCCGTAGGCCACGGCCTGGGCGATCTCGTTCTCGTGGTGCGGGAAGATCAGGTCGAGCCCGCCGCCGTGGATGTCGAAGGCGGAGCCCAGGTACTTGTGGGCCATCGCCGAGCACTCCAGGTGCCAGCCCGGGCGTCCGCGCCCCCAGGGCGTCTCCCAGCTGGGCTCGCCCGGCTTGGCGGCCTTCCACATGGCGAAGTCGCGCGGGTCGCGCTTACCGGTCTCGCCCTCGCCGGAGGGCTGGAGGAGGTTGTCGAGCTCCTGGTTGGACAGCCTCAGGTACTCGGGGAAGGAGGTGACGGCGAAGTACACGTTGCCGTCGGCCTCGTACGCGTGGCCCCGCTCGATGAGGCCGCGCATCATCTCGACCATCTCGGTGATGTGGCCGGTGGCGCGCGGTTCGTAGGTCGGCGGCAGGCAGCCGAGGGTCCGGTAGCCGTCGGTGAAGGCGCGCTCGTTCTCGTACCCGATGGCCCACCAGGGGCGGCCCTGTTCCGCGGACTTGGCGATGATCTTGTCGTCGATGTCGGTGACGTTGCGGATGAACGTCACCTCCAGGCCGCGGTACGCGAACCAGCGGCGCATGATGTCGAAGTTCAGCCCCGAGCGGATGTGGCCGATGTGGGGTGCCGCCTGCACGGTGGCACCACACAGGTAGATCGAGACGCAACCCGGCCGCAGCGGGGTGAAGTCACGGATCTGCCGGGCGCTGGTGTCGTACAGGCGAATAGTCACCACTCCAGGGTAGTGGGCCCCGGCCGGTGCCCGGTCCCCTTCCGGCCGCCCGGCACCGTCACGACCGCCCGCCCGATACCCACGCGACCGCCATCCCGGCACCGTCACGCCCGCCCGCCGTGCGGCCCTTCGGTCACGTCCTCACCGCCGCCCCGCGGCCCCGGCTCGCGCTCCGCGCGTTCGCCCGGGGGCGGGGTGAGGGCCCGGCCCGCCGCTCAGGCCGTGGGCACGACCAGGGCCGTCGCCACCGCCATCAGGCCCTCGTCCCGGCCGGGGAAACCCAGGCCGTCCGTCGTGGCGCCGGAGACCGACACCGGGGCGCCGGCGGCCTCCGTGAGGATCTTCTGAGCCTCCTCGCGGCGCTTGCCGATCTTGGGTCGGGGGCCGACGACCTGCACCGCGATGTTGCCGATCCGGAAGCCCGCGTCCCGCACGATCCGCGCCGCCTCGGTCAGCAGCGTCACGCCGGACGCGCCGGACCACTCGGGCCGCCCGGTGCCGAAGTGCTGCCCCAGGTCGCCCAGACCGGCGGCGGAGAACAGGGCGTTGCAGGCGGCGTGCGCCACGACGTCGGCGTCGGAGTGCCCGGCCAGGCCCGGCCCCTCGCCCTCCCACTTCAGGCCGGCGCACCACAGCTCCCGGCCCTCCTCGAAGGCGTGGATGTCGGTGCCGATGCCGACCTGCGGCAGCGGGTACGCCTCAGAAGCCATCGTTGAGCCTCCTGCGGGCCAGGACCGCCTCCGCGAGGACCAGGTCGAGGGGACGGGTGACCTTGAAGGCCTCCTCGTGGCCCGGGACGGTCACCACGGTGAGCCCGAGCTGCTCGACCATGCTCGCGTCGTCGGTGACGTCGTCGGTCACCGACGCGTGCGCCCGGACCAGGGCGTCCCGGTCGAACCCCTGCGGCGTCTGCACCGCACGCAGCAGCGACCGGTCCGGCGTGGCGACCACCGGCTCCGGCTCGCCCGGCCGCGCGGCCGGCTCGACCTGCTTGACCGTGTCGGCCAGCGGCAGGGCGGGCACCACGGCGGGCGCCCCGTCGCGGACGGCCTCGATCACGGCATCGACGGTGTCCACCGGGACCAGCGGGCGGGCCGCGTCGTGGACGAGGACGATGTCGAAGCCGGGCGGCAGCGCGTCCAGGCCGAGCCGTACGGATGCCTGGCGCGTCGGGCCGCCGGGCACGACGAGGAAGTCCGTCCGCTCGGGCAGCGCGTGCGCGTCGAGGAGGTTCCTGACCTCGGCGGCGCCCTCGGGCGGGGCCACGACGACGACCAGGGAGACCGCGCGGGAGGCGGCCATGGCCCGGACGGCGTGGATCAGCATGGGCGTGCCGCCCAGCACGCGGAGCGCCTTGGGGGCGCCCGGTCCCAGGCGCACACCCCGGCCCGCGGCCGGGATCACGGCCGCCGTACGGGCGGTCGTACGGGTCGGCGACGGCGGGGGAAGCGGATCGTCAGACATCGGTTCCTGTCAGGTTTGTGTGCTCGGCGTACGTGGGTATGGCCTGGGCGTACCCCCTGCTCCGGCAGCGGGGGGAATGCCGGGCGCGACGCCTCGACCAGCCCCTTCCGTGACACTGGTCGGGCCGGCCGCCCGGGGCCGGCACGCCAGGGATGGGGACGTGAGTGATGACACATTCCCCGGCACGGCGCAAGTGCAGCGTACGGACGGCGTCCGGGTACGAGCATGCCGCAGCGCCCGGCGACGGCTTGTCGTCATCGGGCACCGCGGCAGTTCGATGTGCAGAGTGCTGAGCGAACGGGCTCCGCCTCGGCTCAGGAGGCGAGAACCTCGTCGAGCAGGGCCTCGGCCTTGTCCTCGTTGGTGTTCTCCGCGAGGGCGAGCTCGCTGACCAGAATCTGGCGCGCCTTGGCGAGCATGCGCTTCTCACCGGCGGAGAGTCCGCGCTCGCGCTCACGACGCCACAGGTCACGCACGACTTCCGCGACCTTGATGACATCGCCGGAGGCGAGCTTCTCCAGGTTTGCCTTGTAACGACGGGACCAGTTCGTGGGCTCCTCGGCGTACGGCGCGCGCAGCACCTCGAAGACCCGGTCCAGCCCGTCCTGACCGACCACATCACGCACGCCGACGAACTCCGCATTGTCCGCTGGCACACGCACCGTCAGGTCACCCTGGGCGACCTTCAGCACCAAGTAGGTCTTGTCCACGCCTTTGATCTGGCGAGTTTCGATGGCCTCGATCAGCGCGGCCCCGTGATGGGGATAGACCACGGTGTCGCCAACCTTGAACGTCATGTGACAGGTACCCCTTCCGTGGCTATCCAGAGTAACACGGATACGGCGTCTTCTGAATGGCGTTTTCGCAGGTCAGGGCCATTCTCGGGGCTTGACAAGTGCGCCAGGAACGTGCTTCGCCCGCCGAGCGGAACGAGGTATTCGCAGGTCGGAGCGGCTGTCCGGGGCGAGCGAAACGCGTACGGTACACGCATCCGGCGACCCCCATGAGTGTCCGAACATCCCCATATGTCCGGTTTCAGGTGCTCGAGTTCCGCTACTCCGTTCGGTGACCCGAGCCGGGTTCCGGCCGATTCCGGAATTGATCACACGGCACCCGCGACGGCCGCCCGGTGATCAATTCGCGGCGCCGCCCGCGCATTCCTCCACGGAAAATGCACGCGGTTATGTGAATGCCGGTGAAGCGCCTCGGGACACCGAAGTGACCGGTGGGTCACAGGTGACCGCGAGCCTGCGGCGACGCTCGACGGGGCAACCGCGAGGGCACCTGCTCGTCGGACGCCGGACACCTCCACGACAGCGGCCACGCCGCGGGGAGGGTCGGGTGCAGCCGCGCGGGAACGGCTCGGTAACCTAAGGCCGCTGACAGTCCCTGCATACGGCTTCACCGGCCGTCTCGCTCGAGTCAAGGAGTTGCCGCCGCCGTGAGCAGCAGCCTTCGACGCGGCGCCCTCGCCGCCGCCGCCCTCGCCTTCTCCATCGCCTCGCTCTCCGCGTGCGCGGCCGGCAACAACGCCCAGACCCTGCAGATCAAGCCGGACAACGCGGCGACGACCGTCGGCGACATCGAGATCCAGAACGCCGCTGTCATCACCCAGCCCGACCGCGAGTCCACGGGCCCCGCCGCCGTCACCGCCACCCTGTTCAACGAGGGCAGCACCGACCAGACGCTGGAGTCGGTCACCGTCGAGGGCGGCGAGAGCGTCAAGCTCACCCCCGCCAAGGGCGGCAGCCTGACCGTCCCGGCCGGCGGCTCGCTGGTCCTCGGCGGCAAGGACAACGCCTCCGCGGTGCTGCCCAGCACCGGCGAGGCCATTCAGGACGGCAACGCGCAGAAGGTCACCTTCACCTTCAGCAGGACCGGCGACGTGAGCCTGCGCGCGTTCGTGTACCCGGCCGAGCACTTCTTCAGCGAGTGGGGCCCGCAGGAGGTGCCGGCCGCGCCGGGCGCCTCCGCCGAGCCGTCCGCGGAGACCTCCGGGGAGCCGACCGAGGGCGCCACGGGCACGCCGGGCGCCGAGGAGTCCGCGGAGGCGTCCGGGACCCCGTCCGACGCGGCCTCCGCGAGCCCCTCGGCCGGCCACTGAGCGCTCGTACGCTTCGACGGCCCGCGAGCAGCGGCAAGCGGACTGCGCGCCCCCTTGCGAGCGGGCCGCGATGAGCGGCAGCAGACATGCAGACGGTGAAGGGCGGGACCCCGTGCGGGGTCCCGCCCTTCACCGTTGCCCGGGGCCTGTCCCCCGGTGTGCCGCCTACGGTTCGAACTTGTAGCCCAGTCCGCGCACCGTCACCAGGTAGCGCGGCGCACCCGGATCCGGCTCGATCTTGGCCCGCAGCCGCTTGACGTGGACGTCGAGGGTCTTGGTGTCACCGACGTAGTCGGCGCCCCACACCCGGTCGATGAGCTGCATCCGGGTCAGCACCCGGCCGGCGTTGCGCAGCAGCATCTCCAGCAGGTCGAACTCCTTCAGCGGCAGGTCGACCTTGGTGCCGCCGACGGTGACCACGTGCCGGTCGACGTCCATGCGGACCGGGCCGGCCTCCAGGGCCGCCGGGGTGACCTCCTCCGGCTCGCCGCGGCGGCGCAGCACCGCGCGGATGCGGGCGACCAGTTCCCGCGAGGAGAACGGCTTGGTGACGTAGTCGTCGGCGCCTATCTCCAGGCCGACCACCTTGTCGATCTCGCTGTCCTTGGCGGTCACCATGATGACGGGGACGTTGGAGCGACCGCGCAGCTGACGGCACACCTCGGTGCCCGGCAGCCCGGGCAGCATCAGGTCGAGGAGGACCAGGTCGGCGCCGTTGCGCTCGAACTCGTCGAGACCGTCGGGCCCGGTGGCCGCGACGGCGACCTCGAAGCCCTCCTTGCGGAGCATGTACGACAGGGCGTCGGAGAAGGACTCCTCGTCCTCGACGACGAGCACTCTGGTCACGGAAGGACCTCCGGGGAGGGAAGCGTTTCGTACGCGGATGAGTCGGAAGAGTGGGGGGAAGCGGGGGTCGACCGGCCGGCCTCGCCGTGGAGGCCCGCGGGTCCGTCCCGACGGGACGTCTCAAGGGCGCGGTCGCGGGCCGCACCGGCCTCGGGCAACCGCAGGGTGAAGGTGGAGCCCTGGCCCTCGGCGCTCCACACCGTGACCTCCCCGCCGTGCGAGGCGGCCACGTGCTTGACGATCGCGAGGCCCAGACCGGTACCGCCGGTGGCGCGGGAACGGGCCGGATCGACACGGTAGAAGCGCTCGAAGATGCGCTCCTTGTCCCTGTCGGAGATGCCGATGCCCTGGTCGGTCACGGCTATCTCGATCATGTCACCGCCGGGCTGGGGGACCTTGCGGGCCGCGATGCCGACGCGGGTGCGGGCGGGCGAGTAGTTGACGGCGTTCTCGACCAGGTTGCCGAGCGCGGCGGCGAGCTGGCCGCGGTGTCCCCAGACCGCCAGGTCGGCGGTGCCTCCGGCGGCCATGGTGATCTGCTTGGTGCCGGCGGCGTGCCGGCAGCGGTCGACGGCCTCGGCGACCAGTTCGTCGACGCGGACGGGCTCGGCGTCTTCGAGGGGGTCGTCGTTCTGCACCCGGGACAGGTCGATGAGTTCCTGGACGAGGTTGGTGAGCCGGGTGGCCTCGATCTGCATGCGCCCGGCGAACCGCTCCACGGCCTCGGGGTCGTCGGAGGCGTCCATGACGGCCTCGGAGAGCAGGGAGAGGGCGCCGACGGGAGTCTTGAGCTCATGGCTGACGTTGGCGACGAAGTCGCGCCGCACCGCCTCGATGCGGCGGGCCTCGGTGAGGTCCTCGACCAGCAGGAGGACGAGCCGGGAACCCAGCGGCGCCACCCGCGCGGAGACGGCGAGGGCCTCGCCGCGGCCGGTGCCGCGGCGGGCCAGGTCCAGTTCGACCTGCCGTATCTCGCCGTCGCGCCGGGTGTCGCGGGCCATCTGGAGCATGGGCTCGACGGCCAGCTTGCCGCCGCGGACCAGCCCCAGGGCGTACGCGGCCGAGCTGGCCTTGACCACACCGTCGGCCTCGTCCAGCACGACCGCGGAGGAGCGGAGCACGGACAGGACGGTGTCCACGCCCGGGGGAAGCACCGGGTCGGTGTGCAGGGAGGTACGTGTGGGGCGCCTCTGCTCGCGCTCGCTCCAACGGAACGCCAGCATGGCGATCACGCCGGTGAGCACACCGGCGATCGCTGCCGCTGCGGCGACCGCCGCGTTCACGTCCATGCCTCCAGGTTAGGCATGGCGCGGGCGGTGGCCACAGCCGTCGAAGGACGACCTCGAACACTCGTCGCCCAGAGTTCACCTTGGAGCCAGGGATGGTTCATTTGGGGTGACGGAATCAGACGCGTAAGGGTCGGAACGTGGGAGCGTGGGGTTCGCACCTCGACTGTGTGGCGGGGCACCCGGTCCCTGAACCCCGTGCGGCGCCGGACCTCCGCAACCCTGGGAGCCGGCCCCTGAACCCCCGACGAGACGTACGAGAGGAACCCTGATGCGGGACGCGTACCACGAGGAACTGGATTCGATCGGCGACGGTCTGGTGGAGATGGCCCGGCTGGTCGGGTCGGCGATCGGGCGCGCCACGACCGCCATCCTCGACACCGACCTGAAGCTGGCCGAGAGCGTGATCGAGGCCGACCAGAAGGTCGACGAGCTCCAGCACGACCTGGAGGCCCGGGCCATAGCCCTGCTGGCGCGCCAGCAGCCGGTGGCGACCGACCTGCGCATCGTCGTGACGTCGCTGCGCATGTCGGCGGACCTGGAGCGCTCCGGCGACCTGGCCCAGCACGTGGCGAAGCTGGCCCGGCTGCGCTACCCGCAGACCGCGGTACCGCGCGACCTGCACGCGACCATCCTGGAGATGGGTCAGCTCGCCCAGCGCCTGATGGCCAAGGCCGCCGAGGTGATCATCACCAAGGACGTCGACCTGGCGCTGCAGCTGGAGCAGGACGACGACGCGATGGACCTGCTGCACCGCGCCCTCTTCCAGCACCTGATGGACGACCGCTGGAAGCACGGCATCGAGACGGCCGTCGACGTGACCCTGCTGGGCCGCTACTACGAGCGTTTCGCCGACCACGCGGTCTCGGTGGCGAAGCGGGTGGTGTACCTGGTGACGGGCGAGTACGCGGACGAGATCCAGGCGGAGCTCCAGTCGGAGATCCAGGCGGTGGAGGGGGCGTAGGCGCTCCGGGCTCCCGGGCGGTCGGGGCGTGCGAGGCGCCGGTACCGGGCGTGCGAGGGTCGGTCGGGGCGCGCCCTCGCCCCAGTGCGCCGTTGATGCGCCCGGCGGGGCGGACGTCCAATGGCCTCAGGCACCAGTCTCGAGGAGGGACCCATGGCCGAATCCCCCGGCACGACCCCGGACCCCACGCAGGAGCGAGAGACCGAGCAGCCCGCCGAGATCAGGAACCTCACGCTGATCGCCGCCTGCGGCTGCGGCTCGGGCTGCGGCTGCGGGTGCCAGTCGGGCAGTCCCTGCCAGTGCGGCTGACCACCCGGTAACCGGTACGCACCGCGAGGCCCCGGCGCCGTATCGACGGCCGCCGGGGCCTTCCGCATGCCAAGAGCCCCTCCGGGGCGGAGCATGGAGGGAGGCAGGGCGAACGTCGAAGGGGGTGCGAGACCATGACGCAGTTCATGGACGTCCACCACGGCATGCAGGGCATCACGGAGGACCAGCTGAGGCAGGCGCACGCGGCCGACCTCGCGATTCAGGAGGAGGAGGGCGTCCACTTCCAGCAGGCGTGGGCGGATCCGGAGACCGGCACGATCTACTGCCTCTCCGACGCGCCGTCCGCGGAAGCGGTCCAGCGCATTCACGAACGCACCGGCCACAAGGCCGACGAGATCCACGCGGTGCCGCTGTCGGTCACGTGAGCGGTTCCCCCGGCGCGGCGGCCGGACGTACGGGGGACGGTTGCCCGCGGGGCGGCCGGTAGCGGCCGGTTTCCGCCGAGGGTCGGCCGTGGGCGGTTTCCCACCCGCACGCCAGGCGGAGGCCGGTGTTCCACCGACGGCCGGTCGGGGGGCGGTTTCCCCCCGACCGCCAGGCGGAGGCCGGTTTCCCGTGCGGCGGCCGGGCAAGGTCCCGGGCGCCGACGGGGTCCCCGCGCAATTGGCCGGCCGGGGCGGGCGCCCCTCGGTTTCAGGAGGCGCCGACCTCCGGCCTGCCCTCACCCACGCCGGCCTTCTCGGCCACCGTCACCTTCCGGACGTCGGCCGGCTTCTCGTCCGGCAGCCGCCGCATCAGTGCGCCGTACCCGAGCCCGGCCACCGTGCCGATGACGGCGCAGGCGCCCCACAGCCACTCGGCCCCGAAGCGGTCGATGACGACGCCGGACATCAGCGGGGCGACGAGCGCCGCGACGGCCCACGACATGGTGTACATGCCCTGGTAGCGCCCGCGGCCGTGCACCGGGGAGAGCCGTACGACGAGACCGGTCTGGGTCGGCGCGTTGACGATCTCGGCGAGGGTCCACACACACACGGTGAGCGCGAAGACGCCGACCGACCCGGCGAAGGCGGTGAGCCCGAAGCCGTACCCGGCGAGCAGTGAGGAGATCACCAGCAGCCGCCCCGGATCGCGGTGCTCGATGAACCGGGTGACCGGAATCTGGAGCGCCACGATGAGGACACCGTTGACGGCGACGGCGAGCCCGTAGTCGGCGGGGCTGAACCCGGCCGCGCCCATGGCGACGGGCAGTCCCACGGACCCCTGCTGGAAGACGAGGGCGACGAGGAAGGACAGCCCGACGACCGCCATGAACCGCCCGTCCCGCAGCACCGCACCGAGCGAGACGGAGTCCTGCCGCGCCTCCTCGGCCGTGCGCACGGGCTTGGACTCGGGCAGCTTCACGAAGACGACGATCGCGCAGGCCATCGTCATCACGGCCTCGATCAGGAAGCCCGCGAGGTAGCTGTACTCGGCGATGAAGCCGGCGGCCATGGAGGACACGGCGAACCCGAGGTTGATCGCCCAGTAGTTGAGCGAGAAGGCCCGGATGCGGTCCTCGGGCCGCACGATGTCGGCCATCATCGCCTGGACGGCGGGCCGGGAGGCGTTGGACGCCATCCCCACGAGGAAGGCGACGGCGGCGATGGCGACGGGGTCGTGCACGAACCCGAGAAGGGCGACGGTCACGGCGGTGGACGCCTGGGCGACGAGCAGAGTGGGACGCCGCCCGAGCCGGTCGGTCATCACCCCGGCGCCCAGGGAGGAGATCACCCCGCCGAGCCCGTGCAACGCGGCGACGAGACCGGCGTAGGTGGCGGAGTAGCCGCGGTCGAGGGTGAGGTACAGCGCCATGAACGTGGCGACGAAGGCACCGAGCCGGTTGACGAGGGTGCTGGTCCACAGCCACCAGAACGCCGGGGGCAGCCCGGAGACGGTCTCGCGGACCGCACGTCTGGCACGGACGACGGACGACATGGCAGCGACCCCCGATGTAAGCGGCTAAAACGGCAGGCACAACTTACAAAGGCGAGCCGGTGTCGGGCCACCGGATTAACAGATCCCGTCAACCGTCCGACCCGCGGGCGGGCGCGCAACCCGTGCGGGGATTCGATTACGCTCGGGCCCATGGCCGACGCACCGTACAAGCTGATCCTCCTCCGCCACGGCGAGAGCGAGTGGAACGAGAAGAACCTGTTCACCGGCTGGGTGGACGTGAACCTCACCCCGAAGGGCGAGAAGGAGGCGACGCGCGGCGGCGAGCTGCTCAAGGACGCCGGCCTGCTGCCCGACGTGGTCCACACCTCCCTGCAGAAGCGCGCCATCCGCACCGCGCAGCTCGCTCTGGAGTCCGCCGACCGCCTGTGGATCCCGGTGAACCGCAGCTGGCGTCTGAACGAGCGTCACTACGGTGCCCTCCAGGGCAAGGACAAGGCGCAGACGCTCGCGGAGTTCGGTGAGGACCAGTTCATGCTGTGGCGCCGCTCCTACGACACCCCGCCGCCCCCGCTGGACCGCGACGCCGAGTACTCCCAGTTCTCCGACCCGCGCTACGCGACCCTCCCGCCGGAGCTGCGCCCGCAGACGGAGTGCCTGAAGGACGTCGTCGTCCGCATGCTCCCGTACTGGTTCGACGCGATCGTCCCCGACCTGCTGACCGGCCGCACGGTCCTCGTCGCCGCCCACGGCAACAGCCTGCGCGCCCTGGTCAAGCACCTCGACGGCATCTCGGACGCCGACATCGCGGGCCTGAACATCCCGACGGGCATCCCCCTGTACTACGAGCTCGACGCCGACTTCAAGCCGGTCACCCCCGGCGGCAAGTACCTCGACCCGGAGGCGGCCGCGGCGGCGATCGAGGCGGTCAAGAACCAGGGCAAGAAGAAGTAACCGCCCACGAACAAGCCCCCTGCCTGCGGATATTCCGCCGAGAGGGGGCTTTTCGCTGCCTGTGGGCCGTCTCCGGGCCGTCAGGGCGAGGGGGCCGTGCGCTCACCGGGCTCCGGTTCCTGTCTCCACTTCCGCTCTGGCTCCGGCGCTCCCGCAGAGTCGGGCCGGGGTCGGAATGGCCCAGGTACTCGGCGAGGGCCTTGATGTTCTCGCGCGGGTCCAGGAGCACCGAGGCGGAGAAGTGGCATATCTCAGTAGTCGTCCGCTCGCACAGGAGCCCTTAGCCCTGCCGCGGGACTAGGCGGGTCTCTGCCTCAAGAGCGCCCTCACAGGCAGCCACGTGAGCACCTGTGTGGGCGAGCAGATAAATAGTCCGCAGTTCTGAGTCTCGGTGGTTGAGCAGGTAGTCGACACAAGATTTGATCATAACAAGTGCAGTGCGAGACAAGTCGCTATTGCCGCCACCGGTGCCGAATAGCGGAATCACCACCGATCGCAGTTCTTCCCCACTTCGATTCAGACGGTCAATCTCGGACAGGACGCTTCTTACACAGTTACCGATATCTCGGACCGGCCTGTACCCCTGTCCTGCCTCACCCTCCACAGTAGCTACGTGAAGCACACGCTTTGCGCCATTCGAGTACTCAATGCATCCCGCCGTAGTTGTAAAGACATGGCCAGCAGGCACGTGCGTTGCATCGCGCATGAGGTCGTTGAGCTCATCTGCGACCAGGTCTCTGACCACTTGGCCGACCTCGTCTTTCACCGAACCCAAGTAACGAATCGTGGCAGAAACTGTTGGTTCAGTGATCCGAGACATTTCCATGCGGGTGTTCTCAGAGTTCACCCACACGTCGATGCCATTCACGTCAGAAAGGCCACCGGCCATGAAGCCGACCCTGAATTTTTTCGCTTCGCACAATTGACGAAGAACGCGCTCATGGGCAACTGGTTGCACATCCTCGGTTTCCCCCTTGCTGGCGACAACGAGTCGCCTGGACATGTCTTTACTTTCTTTTTCGAGCTCAGCCACCTTCTTGGCCAGCGCGTCAATCCTTCGCGTCTTGGCCAGCCACACAAACGAGCAGACAACAAAAAACCCAACAAAGCCAGCAGCTCCACCGAGCCTGAAACCAATTGCGCGCCCTTCAGAAACCGAATCCGGAAAGAGCGTAAAAAGCAGTGAGGCACCTGACAGGGCATACAGCAACACAACTGGGAGTTGTAGCGCATATTGCGACCCGGCCCGGGCGGGACGCAAAGTCCACACTTGCAGGACCACCCCCGCAATCAGCATGATTGCTGCGCCAACCAGTAGATAAGTGGTCAACGTACCCCCCGTGACTTTGACTTCAGAAGTCGGCCAGCCCCAGTGCTCGGTGGTCGACTGATCGGGGCGACCATCTGCGCCTCCGCCGGATGTCGATGACGGATGCCTCACATGGACCGGTCGCCCCTACGCCGACAGCTTCAAGAGCTCATGCCGAGTAGTCGCCTTTCACGCCTTCCGAAGATTCCTTGATTGTTCCACCAGAATAGACCCTTCCATGTTCCGCAAGGTATTCCTGGTGTTCGGGAGGTAGTCGATCGTACGCGGCAAGTCGGTCAAGCCACTGTTGGAATGCGGGGTCATCCTGCCCGCGCGTCTCCTTGTACGCCAAAAGCAAGTTGTAGACGTATGCCGGCTCTCCGTCGAATTTACTGAAGGCTCGCGACGTGTATTCGATAACAGTATCGAAATCACTGCAAACCCATGCCAGCATGCCAACGATGTTATACATTCTTGCGAGTTCTTCAGAATGCTCATCATCGTCAGGGAGTCGCGAGATTACTCTCCTGACATAGGTGACACCTTCTCGCGCGCGACCATAATTCGCGAAGAAACCCCTAAGACCCGCCAATGCGGCAGCGAGAGCAGCCCAGTCCTGGCCATCGAGCTCACCCGCATTGATGCGATCCACTAACGTGTTGATCTCGCTTTCCATGCGGGGAAAGGCCTCTTCGTGGCCAGCGGCAAGAAGAAGGCCGACGGCCGCTAGATATTCTTTCGGGTCACCCGCCCGCTTGAGTCGGTCCAGCTGTGCCGTCGCACCGACGAGGTCGCCCGCTCGCATACAGGTATACCAAGCTTCCCGGGGCGGCATGACCAGCAGGTCCAAATTATCCAGGGAGTGTCCTGAGGAAGCGTTTCGACTACGAGCCGACGTCAGCGTATCGAGTTTCCGCTCGATCCTCTGAAGGCTCTGCGCGACCGTGGACATGGACGCCCCCGTAGACCTCTGATCAACCTCCCCGCTCGCGATAGCGTCAATGAATGCACGAAGCGCATTCTGAGATATCAGAACGGCTCGCGGGCTGCTGAGGTCGTAGGTCAGCGTGCGAATTCCGGCGACATCGAAAGGGAGTCGCTCTTCCCAGCTCTTGGACACCATTTGAATGAACGGCCGACCAGTCTCATGCCTGCGACCGCACTCGTAGAATACATTCGCATTATGCCCAGTCAGATCGATGATGCAGAGCTCCGCCTCCTGGACAAGGCGAACAATGTCCGTCGTAATGGCGGTAGGTGTCGCCATCCGATCAGCGCGTACCACTTTGAAGCGATAGCTGGACAATACCGGTTCGAGAAGCAACTCCAAGAAGTCATCCGCAGCCACCCGCACGTCGGACTCTTCGGCCCCAATGGGGGAAATCACGAAACATGTCGGCATCTCTTGAGACTGCTGAGTCATGTGATTAACTTTACCGAGGGTGCGTTACCCTGGCCGCACTTTTCGCTATCTGATCGACTTGTATCAATCTGAAACGATAACTGACCGATACTGGGTCAGCACACCGCTCTTCCCTGGCCGGACAGCGACGAAGCCAGCGGACCGATCCGAGGGGAAGGCGGAGCCCGGAGCCGGCGGCGTCCTGCCCGCGCGCAGGACGTTCGAAGGGCTGCGGCTGTAGAGAGACGTGCCCCTTCCGCGCCCGATCGAGCGGAGACACCGGAGAACAGCAAGTCACCCACGGACAGCCCGCACCTGGGTACGGGGGCGAAACGGCATCGGCAGATGTGGCCCGCCGTGCAACCTCGCCGTGCAACCTCGCCGTGCAACCTTCCTCACCCGTCGTGGGTCTTCTCGCTGATCATTTTGTCTTACAGCGCGAAAGGTCCCCGTGCTCCCCAAGAGACTCGTCGCCGTCCGGACCGGTGCCGGTGCCGCCCTGTCCGCCGTGGTCGTCGGCAGCCTGCTGGTCGCCGCGCCGCAGGCGGCCGCCGCCGGCGTCACCTGTTCGGCCAACGTCTACAAGCGGACGTTCTACAAGACCACCTCGTTCTCCAGCACCCCGGTGAAGACCGACTGCGACAGTGCCGTCAGCCAGAGCTGGTCCGGCAGTCCGCTGACCGGCGTGCCGTCGAACAACTTCGCGGTCCGCTGGTCGGTGACCCGGGACTTCGGCTCCGGAGGCCCCTTCACGTTCACCGTCGCCGCCACCGACGGCGTCCGTGTCCTCCTGGACGGTGTCCGCAAAATCGACCTGTGGACCAGCACCGGCGACACTCCCCGCTCCAAGAGCGTCAACCTCACCATCCCCTCCGGCAAGCACACCATCCGCGTCGACTACGTGAACTGGAGCGGCGCCGCGAAAGTCGACTTCACCTACGCTCCGCGAACGTCGGCGACGTACGACAGGACGAAGCCGCTCGCGCCCACCGGAGTGAAGACCGCCTACAACACCACCACCCGCAGGACGACCGTCTCCTGGTCCGCCAACAAGGAGATGGACCTGGCGGGTTACTCCCTCTACCGGCGGCCCGTCGGCTCCGGCACCTGGACGAGGGTCACCACGACCACCGCCCGCAGTCACACCGACCCGCTGGTGAACCCGGACGACCGCACGCCCTACTACTACGAGGTCCGCGCCAAGGACAAGGCGGGCAACACCTCGTCGGGCAGCACGGACACCATCGTGCGCCCGCTGCCCGTCGTCACGTCCCTCACCGGCACCTACGACAAGGTGACCGGCAAGGTCACCCTGAAGTGGCCGCTCAACACCGAGCCGCACTTCGACCACTACACGGTCCTGAGCAACGACAAGGTGGACGGCTCCTACGTCTGGGTCCCGCTCGGCACCACCACGGGCAACACCTGGACCACCGGCCCCGTCACCGCCGACGGCGAGACCCGCCACTACCGCGTCCTCGTCACCAACGACGGCGGCACCACCACCTACAACCCGGACTGGCTCGACGCCACCGCCACGAACGAGCTCTGGCTCGACATTCCGGACGGCATCGCCCCCGCCTACGCCCCCGACCTGGCCCTGAGCTCCTGCGCCGGTGGCATCCGGGCGACCGCCACCGATGACACCCCGGCCCCGATCCGGGACTTCACCGGCTTCGAGATCGAGCGCCGCGAGGCCGGCACGGGCACCTGGTCGGTCGTCCTGCATCAGGGCTACGACCCGCGCCTGGCCACCGCCACGGCCAGTGTCTGCGACGCGCTCGCCTTCGACGGGCGTACGTACGAGTACCGGGCGCGCACCTACGACGCGGCCGGGAACTACTCGCCGTACAGCGAGACCCGTGCCGTCACCCTGCCGGTGCCGGTGAGCTGACGCCGAACGGCGGAGGGTGCGGCTCGTCCCGGCCGACGGGCCGCACCCGTGCCGGGCCGGAGTGTGAGACGGATTCGGGTCACACGGTGGCACCGGCAGGGGCAGCGGCGCGTCAGTGGGTGAAGGGACCTCCGAGCCTGGTGTACGGCAGGCCCAGGGAGGTCACCGAGTACGTCTTCGAGCCGGTGGCGGTCGTGCCGGACGTCGAGCCCTTGAGCAGGTGGACCAGGCCCCAGCGGGTGTTGTCCAGCTGCTCGTTCGTGTCGATCGCCAGGTCGGCGCGGCCGTCGCGGGTGTAGTCGGTGAGCTTGAGGTTCTGGGCGAAGCGGTCGTCGTTCTCCACGGCGCCCGCGATGCCGGACGTGTTCTGGTGGTACGTCCTGGCCCCGGTGCCGGACAGGCCGCCCGCACGGCCGAGCAGCACGGTGACGCTGCCGCCGTCGCGCCGGCCCTCCAGGTCCTCGCCGGGGGCGCCGACGGCGAGGTCGGCGTACCCGTCGCCGTTGACGTCACCGGCGGCGACCGCGGCGCCGAAGTAGTCCTCGTTCTCGGAGGAGCCGGGAACGCCGGTCGTGTTCTGCGTGAACTTCACGCGCGGCCGCGCCGTGTCGGGGCCGCCGGAACCGCCGTACTGGACGGTGACGTAGCCCCGCTCCGCGTCCGGCGCCTCGTAGGCACGGCCGAGCGCGAGGTCGCCGTAGCCGTCCTTGTCGAAGTCGCCGACGGTCATGACCGGGCCGCCGCCGATCTGGTGACCGCCGTCGTCGGGTACGCGCAGCTCGGCCGCGCGGCGGGTGAAGTCGGCGCCGCCCCGGTGGAAGTAGGCGCGCAGGTCCCCGTCGGAGTAACCGGCCTGGAGCTCGCGGCCGAGGATGTACAGGTCGGTGGCGGCATCGGCGGTGACCCGGCCCGCCTCCAGCTGGGTGGCGTTCAGGTAGCCGTAGCCGCCGCCGAGGAGTTCCGTGCCGCCGTGCCCGCCGGTCCGGGTGAAGGGGCCCTTGACCAGGACGGCACCGGCCCGGCTGTCGCTGATCGCGGTGAGGTCGGTGTCTCCGTCGCCGTCGAAGTCACCGGCCACGACGTCCACCCCGAACTGGTCGCCCCACCCCGCGTACTCCGGCGCCACGGGCGAGTGGAAGACGGTCCCGGACCCGAGGCCCTTCGCGCTGCCCCACACGACGGTCAGCCCGCCTCGGCCCGCGATCTCGCCGACGTCCTCCCCCGGGGAGGCGACCACCAGATCGGCGTAGCCGTCGCGGTCGAGGTCGGCGGTGGTCGCCGCGAATCCCCACTCGTCGCCCAGCTCCACGGCGCCGGGTATGCCGGGGGAGTCCTGGTGAATGGTCTGGACGCGCGTACCGGGACCGGTCGAGGTGCCGTAGACGACCGTCACCCGGTTGTCCTTGCCGTACGCCCCGCCGAGCAGGACGAAGTCGCGATAGCCGTCGCCGTTGAAGTCGTCGGCGAGCCCGGCGGGGGCCGCGGACGCCGTGGGGGCGGCGAGCAGCGGGGTGCAGAGCGCTGCCGCGAGGGCCGCCGCGGCGGCCAGGGAGGTACGGGTGGCGCGCATGGGTCTCCGTCGTCCGAGAGGTGGGTGGCTTGCAGGCCCGGGTTGCGATCTTGGACACGTGCCGGGGTTCGATGGTTGTACGTCACCGGCAGCGGGACGTGGCCGGCCCCGTGTGCGCCTGCGCACCGGGCCGCTCACTTCCCCGGGACGCGGTGAGTCGCAGACCGGCCGACACCGGCTCCGAGCCGGCCGGCCACCGGTCGCCGTCCGGCTTCCGGGCCCGCCGGATCCTTGTCCGCGAAGGGCGCAGCCATGACCGTCGGCGACTTCGACAAGGACGGCTACGGCGACCTCGCGCTCGGCCGTGCCATCGAGATGGTCGAACGGCTCGTCGCCCACCGGGACGCATGCACCGGGCCTTCGAGATGGGCGGACCGGCGGCGTACACCGTTCGGCACGACCGCGTCGAACCGCACGTGGCCCTGACACGCGCCTGAGTCGGTCATGCAACGGTCACTACGATTCCGGGCATGAACTGGGTCCAGCGGGCTGCCGCGTTGCGGCAGTGGAGCAAGGGAGCGGCGCGTGCCCCGCACAAACCGTTGCTGTTGCTGTATGCCCTGGGGCGGTTTCAGCGCGACGGTGCGGATGAGCTGCGGTACAGCTCGGTGGAGGAGGACCTGAAGCGACTTTTGCTCGAGTACGGGCCGCCCCACAGGACCTCGCCCGCTTACCCGTTCCACCATCTCGTCAGCGACGGCGTGTGGGAGGTGAGCAGCGATCGCGGGGCCGGCAGTCCGGGGACCGGTGTGCGGGAGCTGCGGACGACGAACGCGGCCGGCCGGCTCTCGGGCGACTTGCGGGCGGCGTTGCGGCGGGAGCCCTCCCTGCTCGGGCACATGGCACGCGTGTTGCTCGACGCCAACTTCCCGCCGTCGCTGCACGGTGAGCTGTGCGAAGCCGTCGGCCTGGAGCTGGAGTCGGCCCCGGGGGAGACCACGGAGCCGCTCTGGGCCGCCCGGCGGCAGCGGGACCGGCGGATGCGGGAGATCGTGCTGACGGCCTACGAGTACCGGTGCGCGTTCTGCGGGTACGACGGCCGGATCGGACCCGTGCCGGTCGGGCTGGAGGCGGCGCACGTGCGGTGGTGGGCGTTCGGCGGGCCGGACGACGTCGACAACGGGCTGTGCCTCTGCTCGCTGCACCACAGGCTGTTCGACAAGGGCGTCCTCGGCGTCGGCGCAGGCCACCGCATACTGGTCTCGCAGCGCTTCGTGGGGCACAGTTCGTCCGCCCGGACGCAGGTCACCGAGTTGTCCGGGCGGCCGCTCATCGGGCCTCAGCCGGGCGCGCGTCCCATAGCGGCGGCACACCGGGCCTGGCACGCCCGGCAGGTCTTCCACGGCGAGCCGCGCCCGGCGACCGGTGCCGCGCCCTCACCGACGTAGGCGCAGCAGCCAGTCCTCCAGCGCGTCGGACTACGCCTCCGTCAGCCACTTCGCCAGGTCCACCCGATGCAGCAGGGCCGGGGACGGAGGGGCCGCCGTCCACCAGGGGCGGTCGATCTCACGGGTGCATCCTCGCCCCCTTCAGCGCCTTGTCCACCGCGTTCCGCGGGCCGTACAGCGCCAGCCCGACCAGATCCAGGTCCGCCGTCGCCACCGTCCGTACCGCCGCGCGGTTGGCGTCGTCGTGGCCCGTCGTGAACAGGTCGCTCGTGAAGACGGCGCGGGGCAGGGCACGGGACAGCACGCGCGCGTGGGCCGCGGTCAGCGTCTCCTTGGTGCCCTCGAAGACGAGGACCGGCTGGCGGAACATCGGCAGGTAGGGGACGCCGTCCGCGTCCTCGTACGGTGCCCCGATCACCTCGGGGAGCTGGGTGCCCAGGCCGCTGACCAGGAACGCGGTGACGTTGAGGCGCTGCCAGGTCTCCAGGTCCTCGCGCAGCAGGACGGCGATCTTCGTGTCGAAGCGGGTGCTTGTGCTCATGGAGTGAGACTGCCGATCCGCCCTCGCCGGCGTCTTGTACGTTGTTTGCATGCCCTCCCAGGCGACCTCAGGGGCGTCGGTTTCCGCCTGGCGGCCCCGGGTGCCGGGCGTCGTCGAGGTGTTCCACGCCCGCTTCACCGAGTACGCCTACCCGATGCACGTCCACGACGCCTGGACGCTGCTCATCGTGGACGACGGCGCCGTACGGTACGACCTGGACCGGCACGAGCACGGCACCCCGGACGACACGGTGTCCCTGCTGCCGCCGCACGTCCCCCACAACGGCGCCCCCGCCACCGCCGGCGGCTTCCGCAAGAGGGTGCTGTACCTCGACACCAGCCGGCTCGGCGACGACCTCATCGGGGCCGCCGTCGATCGGCCCGATCTGCGCGACCCCCTGCTGCGGCGGCGCGTCGGACAGGTGCACGCCGCTCTGGTGCGGCCCGGGGACGAGCTGGAGGCGGAGAGCAGGCTGGCGCTGGTCGGGGAGCGGTTGCGGGAGCATCTGCGATCGCGGGGCGCCGCTCGGTCACCCCGGCGGGATCCGGTACTCGCCCGCCGACTACGGGAGTTGCTCGACGAGCGGGTGGTCGACGGCCTCACGCTGGAGGAGGCGGGCACGCTGCTGTCCGCCCATCCGGCTCATCTCGTACGGGCCTTCAGCGGGGCGTACGGCATCGCGCCGCACCAGTACCTGACGTCCCGCCGGGTCGGGCGGGCCCGGCGGCTGCTGCTGGAGGGGCAGTCACCGGGCGGCGTCGCGGTCGCCACCGGTTTCTACGACCAGGCGCATCTGACCCGGCACTTCCGGAAGCTGGTGGGGGTCACTCCGGGTCGTTACCGGGCGACGGGCGCTGGAGCAGGTGCGTGAACGCGTCCAGGTTGCGCGTGGATTCGCCGCGCGACACCCGCCAGGCGTACTCCTTGCGGATCGCCGAGGCGAAACCCAGCTCCAGCAGGGTGTTGAAGCTGCCGTCCGCGGCCTCGAGGACCTGGCCGAGGATGCGGTCGAGCTCGTCGGGGGTGACCGCGGAGAGCGGGAGGCGGCCGGTGACGTAGATGTCGCCGAGCGGGTCGACGGCGTAACTCACGCCGTACAGCTTGAGGTTGCGTTCCAGGAGCCAGCGGTGGACGGCGGGCTCGTTCTCGTCGGGGTGGCGGACGACGAAGGCGTTGAGGGAGAGGGTGTGCCGGCCGACGATGAGGGACACCGTCGTGGACAGCTTGCGCGTGCCGGGGAGCTTCATGACGTACGTGCCGGGCGCGGGGCTCTCCCATTCCAGCTCGGCGTCCTTCAGCACACCCTCGACGACCTCTGCCGCCCGCTGCTCTGCTTCAGCCCGTTCAGCCATGGTGGGAGCGTACGTGACGGCGGTGGGCGTGTGTCGCGGCCGTGTAGACGTCCGCCGTGGCGGCGGCCGCGGCGTCCCAGCCGAAGGACCGTGCGTGCCGGGCGGCGGCCTCGCCCATGCGGTCGGTGAGGTGGGGGTCGTCGGCGAAGGCCCGCAGCACGCGTGCGTAGGCGGCCGGGTCGTGGCCCCGGACGAGGACGCCGGTGCGGCCGTCGCGCACGGCGACGGGGAGACCGCCGACCGCGGCGGCGAGGACCGGGGTGCCGGCCGCCTGGGCCTCGATGGCGACCAGGCCGAAGGACTCGCTGTAGGACGGCATGACGAGCACGGACGCCGCGCGGAACCAGTCCGCGAGCTGGTCCTGGTCCACCGGCGGGCGGAACCGCACCACATCGGCGATGCCGAGGCGGGCGGCGAGCTTCTGCAGGCCCTCGGGCTTGGCGAGGCCGCTTCCGCTCGGGCCGCCGACCACGGGCACGCAGAGCCGCGGGCGCAGGTCGGGGCGCTGCTCCAGCAGGACGGCCACGGCGCGCAGCAGCACGTCCGGTGCCTTCAGCGGCTGGATGCGGCCGGCGAAGAGGGGGATGAGGGCGTCCTGGGGCAGCCCGAGGCGGGCACGGGCGGCGGCGCGGCCGTCGGCGGGGCGGAAGCGGTCGAGGTTGACGCCGGGGTGGACGACGGCGACCTTGCCCGGGTCGGCGGCGTAGTGCCGTACGAGTGCGTCCCGCTCCTCGGCGGTGTTGGCGACGAGCCGGTCGGCGGCGGCGACGATCTGGGTCTCGCCGATGACGCGGGCGGCGGGCTCGGGGGTGTCGCCGTCGGCGAGGTGGGCGTTCTTGACCTTGGCCATGGTGTGCATGGCGTGCACCAGGGGCACGCCCCAGCGCTGGGCGGCGAGCCAGCCGACGTGGCCGGAGAGCCAGTAGTGGGAGTGGACCAGGTCGTAGTGGCCGGGGCGGTGGCCGGCCCACGCCTGCATCACGCCGTGGGTGAAGGCGCACAGCTGGGCCGGCAGGTCCTCCTTGGCCAGACCCTCGTAGGGGCCGGCGTCGACGTGCCGGACCAGGACCCCGGGCGCCACTTCCACGCTGGGCGGGAGGGCGGCGGCGGTCGCCCGCGTGAAGATCTCCACCTCGATGTTGATCGCGGCCAGGCGCTGCGCGAGTTCCACGATGTAGACGTTCATGCCGCCCGCGTCGCCCGTGCCCGGCTGGTGGAGCGGCGAGGTGTGCACGGAGAGCATGGCCACGCGGCGGGGCCTGCGGTGCAGTCTCAGGCGGGGGGAGGCCGCCGGGGAGCGCCGTCCGAGCCTGGAGATGTACTGGCTCACGTGGCGTTCCTCCTTGGTGCGGGCATGGCTCGGGCGGGGCGCACGCGCCCTTCTGGACTGGGAACGCCGGAAGGGCCCCTTCCCATTGCCGCGTGACCTCTTGAGTCCGGGATTTTGCCGAAGCATTACCGATGCTCGCTCAACCGTTCGATGGCGGGGGGCGTGGCGTAGCGGGCAGCGGCCTCCGGAACCGGCCGGGCAGGAAGGGGGGCGGCCGACCGGGCAGGAGGGTGGGGGCCGACCGGGCAGGAAGGGGGGCGGCCGACCGGGCAGCGGTGTGCGCAGCGGTCCGGGTACCCGCATACCCTCGTACGCATGACGGCCCGCCCCCCTTCCCTCCCCCGGCCTCGGCTGCGCCCGAGTGCGGGGACCCCCGTGGGAACGGTGACGCGCGGGACCACCAACCCCAACCGCCTGCGCCGCATGGACCGCTGGATCGCGGCCACGCACGGCGCGGAACTGCGCCGCGCCGGTGATCCGGTCGCCGTGGACCTCGGCTACGGGGCGGCCCCCTGGACCGCGGTCGAGCTGCTGCACCGGCTGCGCGCGGCGGCCCCCGGCACACGGGTGGTGGGCGTCGAGATCGAGCCCGCCCGGGTCGCGGCGGCCCGGCCCTACGAGCGCGAGGGTCTGGTCTTCCGCCACGGCGGCTTCGAGATCCCCGTCCCGGGCCGCCCCCTCCTCGTGCGCGCGGCGAACGTGCTGCGTCAGTACGACGAGGAGGAGGTCGCCGGAGTGTGGCGGCGACTGTGCGCGCGGCTCGCGCCCGCCGATCCGGCGCGGGGCTCGCGCGGCGGGCTGCTGGTGGAGGGCACCTGCGACGAGATCGGGCGCCGGCACGTGTGGGTCGCCCTCGGGCCGGAGGGGCCGCGCACGGTCACCCTCGCGACCCGGCTGGGCTCCCTGGACCGCCCCTCGGACCTGGCCGAACGCCTGCCCAAGGCGCTCATCCACCGCAATGTCCCCGGCGAACCGGTGCACGCCTTCCTGCGCGACTTCGACCGCGCCTGGGCGGCCGCCGCGCCCTACGCCTCGTACGGGGCCCGGCAGCGCTGGATCCGGGCGGTGCGGGACCTCCGGGCCGACTGGCCGGTGACCGACGGGCCGGCGCGGTGGCGGCAGGGTGAAGTGACCGTGCGCTGGGAGGCGTTGGCCCCGCGGGGCTGACAACCGCCCCGGGGGCTGCGGAAACGGCCGGGAACGATCTCCGCGAGCCGTGCGTCACACCGACGGGGCGATCGTCGTGCCGGGGCGGCGGGAGCGGAGCACACTCCCTCTGTCGTTTCGGGCGCCGGCATGGCAACATCCCCCCGACGACCGGATGTTACTGATGGTTAATCAGCTGGGGGACGGCTATGGGTACGCGCAGGCGTGGACTTCTCGCGGCGGCCGTGACCGTGGTCTGCGCGGTCACCGTCCTGGCGGCACCGGGCACGGCGTTCGCGAACCCCACTCCCCCGCCCGCCCCGAGCACCGCCCCGAGCGCGAGCGCGAGCCCCGCCACCGGGTCGGCTTCGTCCGCGGAACTGGAAGCCGTGCGCAAGAAGCTCGACGAGCTCTACCGCGCGGCGGCCGTCGCCACCGAGGAGTACAACGACGCCGAGGAGAAGGCGAAGCTGCAGTCCGCGCAGATGGTCCGGTTGGCGCAGAAGATCCTCAAGGGCCAGGAGAAACTGGACCGGTTGAAGGACCGGGCGGGCGCCGCGGCCGCCGCCCAGTACCGCGGCGGCGGACTGCCTCCCGAGGCCCGCCTGATGCTGAGCGACGATCCGCAGGAGTTCCTCGACGGCGCCGGCCGGGTGCGCCAGGGACACCACGCCGCCCAGGGCCTGCTCGGCGAAATGACCCGCACCCAGGAGGACTTGCGGCAGTACGCGAAGGACGCCGACGCGCAGTGGCGCAAGCTCGAAGCGGGCCGCAAGGCCAAGGCCAAGGCACAGAAGAAGATCGAGAAGCGGATCGCGGCGGCCGAGAAGCTGGAGTCGGCACTCGAGAAGGAGGAGCGCGAACGCCTGGCCCGGCTCCAGGAGCGCGCCGCGCAGCGGGCCCAGTCCGACTGGCTGAGCTCCGGCATCCTCGAGGAGATCAAGGGCGAGGCGACGGCACAGGGCCGCGAGGCCGTCGCGTACGCGACCGCACAGATCGGCAAGCCCTACCAGTGGGGCGCCGAAGGCCCGAAGGCGTACGACTGCTCCGGACTGACCTCCCAGGCCTGGGCGTCGGCCGGCCGGGGCATCCCGCGCACCTCCCAGGCGCAGTGGAAGCAGCTCCGGCGCGTGGACATCAGGGACATGCGGCCCGGGGACCTCGTCATCTACTTCGACGACGCCAGCCACGTCGGCATGTACGTGGGCGACGGCACGATCGTCCACGCCCCGCGCCCGGGACGGTCGGTGACCACGGCGGGAGCGGGCTCGATGCCGATCCTCGGCGTCGTGCGCCCGGACGCGGACACGCGGACGGAGAGGGGCGCACCCGCCGGCGCGGGCCCGCGCACGGACGCCGGCTGAGCGGTGGCCCACCTCGCCCGGGCGACACGGCGGCCGCGGGGCGCGCACCCGCCCAACGGGCCGGTGACCTGGGCCACGTGACCCATTCCACTCGGATCGGGCCACCGCGCGCGGGGGGACGTGACGTTCGTCATCCCCGCGGCGCCGTCGGCCTGTCCAAGTGCGTTGGCAAACGCGGCATATGACAGGGGCCGATGGTCGAGCAGCGTGCCTCACACCATTCCGCTGCGGCGCCGACACCCGCTATGGTCCCGGATCGAAGGGGCACCCGCGCTCGCATGGAACCGAGCTCGGGGAAGGGCCGAGAACCCTCGCCCCCACCATGCCCTCGGGGGGAGGGAAGGAATCCGGAAACCATGCCCGTACCCGTACCGCGGCAGAGAGCGATCCCGGCCGCGGAAAGTGGTCAGGCGCAGGCCGCGTCACTGAACGGCGGCTCCACCAGGGACTCCGCGAAGGTCCTGGCGGCAGGCCGGCCCACGGCAGAACAGGCCGAGAACCCCGCCATCCTCGACGACAAGGACAGGAAGACGCCGGACAGGGCCGACACCGCCCACACCAACCTGACCCTGCTGCTGATCGAGGACGATCCGGCCGGGTCACCGATCGTGCCGGACCTGCTCGACCAGGCCGGCAAGCCGATCCGCGTCCGCACCGCCCGCAACCTCACCGAGGCCGAGCGGCTGCTGACCGACGACGTCCACTGCATCCTGCTGGACCTGGCGCTGCCCGCGCCGGGCCGGGTCGGCGACGGCGACGACGAGCTCGCCGTGCTCAAACACGTACTGGAGCTGGCGCCCCGGCACGCCGTCCTCGCGCTCACCGCGTCGGGCGACGCCGAGCGCGGCGCGGAGGCGGTGCGCGTGGGGGCGCAGGACTACCTCTTCCGCGACGAGCTGGACGGCCGGCTGCTGAGCCGGGCGATCCGCTACGCGGTGGAACGGAAGCGTTCCGACACCGCGGAGCGGCGGCTCGCCGAGGGCAGGCTGCGGGCCCAGGAGAACGCCCGTCTGGAGCGCGGACTGCTCCCGACCCCGCTCCTGGAGGGCTCCTCGCTGCACTTCGCCGCGCGCTACCGCCCCGGCCGCTCGCGCGCCCTGCTCGGCGGCGACTTCTACGACGTGGTCCGTACGCCCGACGGCACCGTGCACGCGATGATCGGCGACGTCTGCGGCCACGGCCCTGACGAGGCCGCGCTCGGCGTGGAGCTGCGCATCGCCTGGCGCGCCCTGACCCTGGCGGGCCTGTGCGGCGACCAGCTGCTGGGCACGCTTCAGCAGGTGCTCGAGCACGAGCGCGCGGACGACGAGATCTTCGCGACGCTGTGCACGGTCGACATCGCCCCCGACGGCCGCCGGGCGGGCCTGTGCCTGGCCGGACACCCCTCACCGCTGCTCGCCCGCCCGGGTCTGCCCGCGCGGTTGCTGCCGTACGACAACAACGGCCCGGCGCTCGGGCTGCTGCCCGGGGCCCGCTGGCCGCGGATGCAGGTGGAGCTGGGCGCCGAGTGGAGCCTGATGCTCTACACCGACGGCCTGATCGAGGGCCGGGTCGGCGAGGGCGGGGAACGGCTGGGCCAGGACGGCATGGTCCACATGGTCCGCCGCCAGCTCTCCGAGGGCCTGCGCGGCGAGGAACTGCTGCGGGCCGCCGTCAACGAGGTCCAGGACCTCAACGGGGGCGAGCTGACGGACGACGTGGCCGTGCTGCTGCTGGACCGGGCACCGCAGCGGTAGGGCACGGCCACGGTTACCGGCGCCCGGTGCGGCGCGCGGAACGCCCCGGCATGCGATGCGGGGCACGCGCACGGTGCGGCGCGCCGATGGCACAGGCATGCACGAGGCACGCGCGGGGCGCGGCGCCCCGCTCTCCGGGTGGCCCCGCGCCGCCGCTGGGGCTACCGCCCGCCGTTGTACGGGCCGTACGGGCCGTCGCTGCTGGAGCCCCTGCGGCTGCGGCCGCCCCCGGACAGGCCGCGCAGGGCGGGACGGACGTCGACCATGTAGACGATGGTCGCGATCAGCCCGATGATCGGCAGGAACGACAGGATGTTGAAGATCAGGTTCACCACGAAGGCGATCCCGAGGATGATCAGCCAGAAGGGCTTGGTCTGCTTGTCGGCCGCGCGGTAGGCGTCCTCGCGCCGCGTGGCGGCGTCGATCAGCGCGAAACCGCTGAACACGATCAGGGCCATGGTCAGCAGCGACATGAACCCCGTGAAGCCCTGCATCAGCACAACGCCCACCACCAGACTCGGATCGTCCTTACGCGGTCACCGTACCCGCAACCGCCGGCCGGCTACCCGTGGAACGGGCCGGACACCGCGAGAGTGCCCGGCCCGCCCCTTTCGACCGTTTCGTCCGCCGTCTACTTGGCGGGCGGGGTGGTCTTCCTGGCCGCAGGCTTGCGCGCCGGGGCCTTCTTGGCGGCGACGGGCCTGTCCTCCACGTCGGTCCCGTTCGCGGCGGGCTTGTCGTCCTTGACCTCGACCGGCTTGGGCTCGGCCTTCGGCTCGACCGCCACGGCGATGTCCTCGATGCCCTCGGCGGCCTCGCCGCGCCAGGTCTTCACGGCCTGCTCGCCGTGCTCGGCGACCTTCTCGTAGGTCTCCCGGGCCTTGACCGCGTACTCGGCGGCCACGCCGACCCCGCGCAGCGCGAAGTGCTGAGCGGTCTCGCCGAGCTTCTTGAGGTCGGTGTCGAGCGAGCCGATGAACTCGCCGACCTTCGTCTGGATGGTCTCCTGCGTCTCCCTGACCCGCGTGGTCGCCTTCTCCTGGACCGCCTTGGGGTCGGTGTTGCGCACGGCCTCGATCTTCGCCGGGGCCTCGGTCCGCAGCTGCTCCACCAGGGCCGGCACCTTCTTGGCCTGCTGCAGGGCGAGGTCGGCGGTGCCGGCTGCGAAGTAGAGCGGGGTCGGGTCGCTGAGGGTCTTGCGCAGGTCGTCGGTGATGGCCATGGTGTTGGCTCCTCCCGGTTCGTTTCGGCTGAGGGTTCAGTGATCCGCGGCGGGCGGCCGTGCCCTGGTCCGGCTCAGCCGGCCGTCCGACGCGGATCGGTGTCACTGCCGCCGGCCGTGCGGGGACGGCGCTCGGCGGACGTACCGCCCTTGTTCGTGGAGCCACGGCGCCCGGCGGACGCGGGACCGTCGCCCTCACGGGTACGGCGTATGGAGCCGCCGTCGTCCGGGAGCTTCCGGACCCGTGAGGCGGCACCGCCGGCGTCCCCGGCAGGCCCGTCCGGCGCGGCGGACCCGCCGTCGCCGAAGGACCCGGCCGGCCCGGCGGCCTGGTCGGACCCCGCGTCCGTCACCCGGGCGTCCTCGGCGCCCCCGAACCCGTTCTCCTTGCGGAACGACTCGTAGATCTGGAGCAGCACCTGTTTCTGGCGCTCGGTCAGGGTCGGGTCGGCGAGGATGACGGCGCGCGTCTCCACCTCGTCCCGGTCCCGCTCGGCGTCGAGGATGCCGGCCCGGACGTACAGCGTCTCGGCGGAGATCCGCAGGGCCTTGGCGACCTGCTGGAGCACCTCCGCGCTCGGCTTGCGCAGCCCGCGCTCGATCTGGCTCAGATACGGATTGGACACCCCGGCGGCATCGGCGAGCTGCCGCAGCGACAACTGCGCGTTGCGCCGCTGCTCGCGCAGGTACTCACCGAGGTTGCCGACGTTGAGCGATGCCATGCCTCCACCATGCCCCGCCTCGCTAACTATTGCAAGCACCCGCTTGCAAAAGTGCGCCACGCCACGGTGCGGTCCGGCACCAGGGGCCTGTGGGCCGCGGCGTCTTAAGGAGTGGCTGTCCTCGGAGGGTGCCCCGTAGGGTGCCGGCCATGGCTTGCCGAATTTCCGAACTGATCGTCCCCGCCCGGGATCCGCAGCGGCTCGCGGCGTTCTGGTGCGAGGTGCTGGACTTCGTCGTCCTCGACCCCGACGACGGCGGCGCGGTGGAGATCGGGCCGCCGGAAGGGTTCGGCGGACTCCGGCCGACCCTGGTCTTCGTCCCGACGACCGAGCCCAAGGCGGGCCCGCTGCGGATGCACTTCGACGTCAACGCCACCGACCGGGACCAGGACGCCGAGCTCGAACGCCTCCTGCAGCTCGGGGCGCGACCGGCCGACGTCGGACAGACCGGCGAGGAGTCCTGGCACGTCCTGGTCGACCCCGAGGGCAACGAGTTCTGCCTCCTGCGCGCCCGCCTGAGCTGAGCACGGCCCGCACCGGGCACCGCACGACCTCGGCAGTTCACGAGACGGGACACCCCCCCCCCATGACCGCACGGGGCACCAAGGCCGACCTCCGCTTCTACCTCCAGTCCGCCCGGGACGCCCTCCTCTGGAAGCTCGAAGGGCTCTCCGAGTACGACGCCCGCCGCCCGATGACCCCGACCGGCACCAACCTCCTGGGCATGGTGAAGCACGCGGCCGGGGTGGAGCTGGGCTACCTCGGCGACACCTTCGGACGGCCCTCCGGAGAGCCGCTGCCCTGGCTGGAGGAGGGCGCCGAGCCCAACGCGGACATGTGGGCCACCGCCGACGAGTCCCGGGAGCGGATCACGGACCTCTACCGTCGGGCGTGGGCGCACGCGGACGCGACCCTCGACGCGCTGCCCCTGGACACCGTCGGCAGGGTGCCGTGGTGGCCCGACGGCAGGGACGAGGTGACGCTGCACCATGCCGTGGTGCGGGTGATCGCCGACACGCACCGCCATGCCGGGCACGCCGACATCCTCCGGGAGCTCATGGACGGCACCGTCGGGATGAACAGGGGCAACACCAGCCTCGCGTCCGACGATCCGGCCTGGTGGGAGCAGCACCGGAAGCGGCTGGAGCAGGTGGCCCGGGAGGCGTGAGCCCCCAACCGCCGCACGGGGGAAAATCGTTCGTCCCGTTCCCCGGCCGGCGGCGAGACTTCCGGGCATGGTTCTTCACGAGGACGAGATCGCGGTCGACGAGACGCTGGTCCGGGCGCTGCTCCAGGAGCAGTGCCCGCCATGGGCGGACCTGCCGCTGTCACCGGCGGGCGCGGGCACCGACAACGTCATGTACCGGCTCGGTGACGACCTGCTCGTCCGCGTGCCCCGGACCCCCGGCGCGGCCGGTTCCCTGCGCAAGGAGCAGCGCTGGCTGCCCCGCCTCGCGCCCCTGCTCTCCCGTGCCGTCCCCGAGCCCGTCCACGCCGGCACACCCGGCACCGCCCTCGCGCATCCCTGGTCGGTCCACCGCTGGATCGACGGCGCCGAGGCCGGTCCGGACACCGTCGGTGACTGGGCCGCCTTCGGATCCGACCTGGCGTCGTTCGTACGGGAGTTGCACGGCCTCGACCTGATGGGGGCGACCCGGGGCGGCGACCTGGGCTGGTACCGCGGGGGCAGCCTGCGGGACTGCGGCCCGTGGGTCGGCGAGTCCTTCGAGGACTGCCGGGCCACGCCCGACCCGGAGCTCGGCGTCGAGGGCGTGGACACCCTGGAGGAGCTGTGGCGGGCCGCGCTCGCCCTGCCGGAACCGTCCGCGCCGCACGTGTGGCTGCACGGCGACCTCAGGCCCGCCAACCTCCTGGCCAGGGACGGCGCCCTCCACGCGGTCATCGACTTCGGCGGCCTCTCGATCGGTCACCCCGACGCCGAGCACGCCCCGGTCTGGGACCTGCCTCCCCGGGCGCGCGAGGCCTACTGGAACACCCTCGGCCTCGACGACCCGACCTGGACCCGGGCCCGGGCCTGGGCCGTCGCGGTGGGCGTCAGCGGCCTGTCGTACTACCGGGACACCTACCCGGCCTTCGTCACGGAGTGCCGGGCCCGGCTGAGCGCGATCCTCGCGGACGCCGCGACGCGGTGAGCGGCCGGCCCGAGCGGCCCGTACACCCACTTATTTGTGCGTACTTGGCACCGCGGCACCGGGCGGCGAACCTGGATGCGGGCGGGCGGTCACGGCGCCGGACAGGAGGGAGAACGGGAAGCGGCCGTCAGGAGACCGGAAGCGCGGTCGGCTCCTCCCCCGCCAGCACGTCCAGGCGGCGGTGACCCCACTCGGACAGGGGGGCCAGGGCCTCGGACAGGTCGCGGCCGAAGTCGGTCAGGGAGTAGACCGTCTTCGGGGGCAGTACGTCGTACGCCTCGCGGTGCACCAGGCCGTCCGCCTCCATCTCGCGCAGCGCCTCGGTGAGCACCTTCTCGCTGAGGCCCGGCAGCCGGCGGCGCAGTTCCGCGGGCCGGTGCGGGCCGGCCTCCAGCAGCCAGAGCAGGGCGGTCTTCCACTTGCCGTCGATCACGGCGATCGCGGCGGTCACTCCACAGACGTTCGGGTCCTGGCGGCGCCGGGTCATCGTCGTCCCCTTCGTAGGCATTTGTCAGTCACGGGAGTCAAGCGTGTCCGCTTCGTACAGCACCTCTCACTCGTCCGGGCATTCCGGCCGGCCGTCCGTCACCGTCCTCGGCCTCGGCCCGATGGGCCGCGCGCTCGCCGGCGCGTTCCTGGCCGCGGGTCTGCGCACCACCGTCTGGAACCGCACGCCCGGGCGGGACCGGGACCTGCTGGAGCGCGGCGCGGTCGGCGCGCCCGGCGCGGCGCAGGCGGTGGCGGCCAGTGCGGTGACCGTGGTGTGCGTGGTGGACTACGACGCCGTCGACGCGGTGCTGCGGCAGGACGACGTCACCGGCGCCCTCGACGGCCGTACGGTGGTCAACCTCACCGCCGACACCCCGGACCGCGCCCGCGCCACCGCCGACTGGGCGGTGGCGCACGGCATCCGCTACCTGGACGGCGCGATCATGACGCCGACGAACACCATCGGCACCCCCGACGCCGTGTTCCTGCACAGCGGTCCGGAGTCCCTGTACCACGAACTCCGCCCGGTGCTGGAGACGTTGGGCGGCAGCCACACCCACCTCGGCGAGGACACGGGCCGGGCCGCGGCGTACGACATCGCCCTGCTCGACATCTTCTGGACGGCGATGGCCGGCTACGCGCACGCCCTTGCGGTGGCCCGCGCGGAGGGCATCACCGCCCGCGAACTGGCCCCGTTCGCCCAGGGCATCGGCGCGATCCTGCCGCCGGTCTTCGAGGAGACCGCGGCCGACGTGGACAGCGGCACCTACTCGGGCGAGGGCAACCCGATCACCTCGGCGGCCTCGTCCATGGCCCACGTCGTCCACGTCTCCGAGTCCCACGGCATCGACGCGTCCGTCATACGCACGGCCGAGGGCCTGGCCCGCCGCGCCATCGGGCTGGGCCACGGCACGGACGGCTTCATCAGGGTGGCCGAGGTCATCGGACGGCACTGACGGGCCGGTCCCCCGCCTCGCACCGGCGCCCCGCACAACCGCCGGTACGGGGCGGCCCGTTCAGAACGGCAGGGGTTTCGCCGCCACCACGTCCAGCCGCGACACCGCCCGGGTCAGCACGACGTACAGGCGGTGCAGACCACGCTCCTCCGCTTCCGCCACGGCCGCCGGCTCGACGGCCACCACGTGGTCGTACTCCAGTCCCTTGACCGCCCGCGCCGGTACCACCGCGACACGTGAGCCCAGTTTCTCCGGCCCGGCGACCCGCACACCCGCCGCGGCCAAAGCCTCGCGCACCCGGGTCACGTCCGCGTCCGCCGCGACCACCCCGACGGAGCCCTCCCGGACCAGCGCGTCCCGCACGGCCGCCACCACCTCGGCGGGCACCGCGTCCGGGTCGTCGACCCGCCGGACGCGCAACTCGCCGTCGCCGCGCAGGGAACGGGCCGCCGGGACGTCGACGTCGAGCCGTTCGAGCAGCCGGTTGGCCAGGGCCACGACGGCCCGCGGCACCCGGAAGCCGGTGGTCAGCGGAACCACCGTCGCATCCGGTTTGCCCAGGTTGCGCAGCACCGGCCGCCACGAGCGTGCCGCCCACGGCGTGGTCCCCTGCGCCAGGTCGCCCAGCACGGTGAGCGAGCCGTAGCGGGCCCGGCGGGCGACGGCCCGGCACTCCATCGGGGAGAGGTCCTGGGCCTCGTCGACCACGACGTGCCCGTAGCCCTCGGGCTGTTCGACGAGCCCGGCGACCTCGTCCAGCAGCACCAGGTCGGCGGCCGACCAGCGCGCCGACCGCCACGACCGCGGCGGCCTCCGCCACAGCAGGGCCCGCTGCTCGGCGGCGTCCAGGACGCCTTCGGCAGCCTGCGCCAAGCTCTCCGGGTCGCCGAGGAGTCCGGCGACCACCTCCTCGGCCCGCACCCGTGGCCAGGCGGCGTCGACGTAGGCGGACAGGGGCCGGGACCGTTCGATCCGCCGCAGCCAGGCGGCACCGCGCGGCCCGCTCCGCCGCTCGGCCTGCTCGCGCACGCACCGCACGATCCGTGCCCGCACCCGCTCCCGCCCCACGGCGTACGGCGGCTCCTCGGCCCGTACGTCCGTGACGATCCGCACCAGTTCCGCCGCCCCGACCCGCCAGCGGTACGCACCGTCGGGCACCGCGAGCGCGTCGCTCCCGTCCGCGCCCACCCGCGCGTACAGCGCCCGGCGCAGCACCTCGGCCATCCTGGCGTCGTGCTTGACGACGGCCGTCCGCTCCTCGTCCGTTCCGGTGACCGGATGCCGGGCGATCTCCTCGGTGAGTGTGGCCTGCCGCACGCCGGTCTCGCCGAGCGCCGGGAGGACCTCGGCGATGTAGGAGAGGAAGGTGCGGCTGGGGCCGAGGACGAGCAGTCCGCCGCGCCGGATCCGCTCCGGGTGGGTGTAGAGCAGATACGCCGCCCGGTGCAGGCCGACGGCGGTCTTGCCGGTGCCGGGAGCCCCCTGCACACAGACCGAGGTCGCGAGGTCGGCGCGTACGAGGTCGTCCTGTTCGGGCTGGATGGTGGCCGCGATGTCCCGCATGGGCCCGACCCGGGGGCGCTCCAGCTCGCGGGCGACGATGCCGCCGGCGGCGGGGCGGCCGGTGGCGGGGCGGCCGGTCGCTCGGCCGCCGGTGCCGGCAGCGTCGGCGCCGCTGCCGGCGGGGCCGTCGAGGTACTCGTCCTCCAGGCCGGTCAGGTCGGCCGAGTCGCCCCGGCTCCCGGGCGCCCAGCCGAACCGGCGGCGCACGGCGACACCCCGGGGGTCGCGGACGGACGCCTGGTAGAACGCCCGGGCGACGGGTGCCCGCCAGTCGACGACGAGGGGCGGGGCGGCCGGGTGCTCGGTGATCCGCAGCCGCCCGATGTGGTACCGCTGCCCGGCATGCCCGGTGGCCTGCCCGCCGAAGTCCAGCCGCCCGAAGAACAGCGGCCCCCGGGGCAGTTCCCGCAGTTCCCGGGCCTGGCCGCGCAGACGGCGGCCGAGCACCTCGGCGTCGGCACCGGAGGCGGAGACGTCCTCGCCGGTGACGACCTGTTCGCCGGCTCCGGCGGCCATGGCGGCGAGCGCGGAGCGGCAGCGGGCGTGGTGGGCGCGTTCCTGGTCGAGGGCCTGGTCGAGGGCGCGCCGGAACGCGCGGTCGGGTGAGCTCATTCCGACGAGCGTAGCGCAATAACTTAACCAAGTTACATTTTTTACTGGGTCACATCGGGGCGTGGCGGCCGGGCGAGGTGCGGCAACCCCGCCGCCAGCTGGTCGAACGCGCGCTCCGCCGCCCGCACCGCGTCCGGGCGCACGTCCGCCACCCGCTCCCCCGCCGCGATCCGCCGCCAGTTCTCCCGCGCGAGGATCCGCCGCACGGCGATGATCTGCCCGGCGGCCAGCCGTGCCTCCAGTCCGCTCCCGAGCGCCTCGGCGAGCGCCGCCTCGGACCGCTCCAGGTACCCGTGCAGCCGCGCCACCAGGGCCGGCGTCCCGTACAGCAGGGTGTGGAAGGCGAGCACCTCCGGCCCGTCGTTGAGCCCGGTGACCGGGTCGCACCGCTCCAGCCCCGTCAGGAAGTGCCGCCGCAGCGCGTCCAGGGGCGCAGGGCCCTGACCGGCCACCCTGGCGGCCTCGTCCTCGTGATCGGCGATCCGGTACAGGACGAGGTCCTCCTTGGCCGGGAAGTACCGGAACAGCGTCGGCTTCGACACCTCGGCCGCGGCGGCCACCTCGGCGACGGACACGGCGTCGAATCCCCGCTCCAGGAAGAGCCGGACGGCGGTGTCCGACAGCACCTGGTACATCCGCCGCTTCTTGCGCTCCCGCAGGCCGGTCTCACTCATGCCGTCGAGCCTACGCAGGCCGCTCCCCGGGACCCGCTGCGCCGGGGCCCGGCCCAGACACGGGTCGGCGGCCTCCGACAGCCCCTACCGGGACAGCACCGTCATCGGCTCACATGTGCGCGGTGCCAGCGGTCCAGGGCCGAGACGACCTGTTGCGGACTCGGCACGGATTCCAGCCCCAGTGGCACGGCGGCCGCCTCCACGATCCCCCGTAGTCTTGATCCGGCACTGACCAATCGCCGCCTGGTGACGTCCTCGCCGGACACCAACGACAGGGCCAGGCGAATGGCGTCGGTGAAGACGGACTGGGCTCTCTTGTAGTCGACCAGCAGGCAAAGGTCGTCCTCGAAGCCGCGCGAGCTGCCGGGGCGCTCACTCTCCACGGCATCTCGCCAGCGTGCGATGACGCGTTCTTCCTGCCGCTTCGGGTACCTCATGAGGTGCAGATGAGTGGCCAGGTCGTACAACGGGTCCCCGATCATCGCCAACTCCCAGTCGATGACCCAGAGCCGGCCATCCGGATCGACGATGAAGTTTTCACGGTGCAGATCCGCGTGCAGCAGGCTGAAGGGACGGCTCTCGAGGCCGAGAATGTTCTTCCGCAGCCATGTGAAGGAATCCCCCGCGACACCGAGAGCGGAGAAGAGGCCTCCGAAGGAGTCGAGATTCGCTTTGTACACGCGTTCCTCGGTGAACTGGACGAGGCGTTCCAGGAACCCGTTGGTGTCACCGTCCGCCGGCCGGTCGGCGGGATCACAGCGTCGCTCGATCTCGAGCGTCGTGGTCTCCACCCGCGCCAATTGCCGGAACACGTCGACGATCTGCCGGACAAGGGGAAGGGGAACCGCCTTCCCCGAGCCGCACAGGGTCCCGAGTGTCTGTCCCTCGATGAACCGTTGCAGCCCGATACGGTCCACCTCGATGACGTCAGGAATGCGCGAGATCCGCCCGGACAGTGCCCGCAGCAGCTCTTCCTCGGAGGCGAAACACCGCCGGTCGAACCACAGCAGGTTTTCGCGTGGCTCCCGGCATTTCCATCGGACCTGAGGCCCGGGCACCGGCTTCCCGAGCAGCGGAAAGACGTACGTTTCATGGTGGTAGCCCTGGAGTGGGCCTTCGACCGCACTCACGTCTCCACTCATCTCGACGGCGTTCAGTCGAGCGATGGATGCGGATTCGGGTGACATTTCCCCGTTTCTCTCGCCTTGGACCCTTTTGCAGGGTGCAGAAGTGACAGAAGGCTACTCCTTTGCTGTCGGGTGGTGCGCCACAACCCACCTCTCTTCGGGCCAGGCCGATCCTTTCCCCGGTGAATGAGCGTGCGCGTGTGCGAGGACAACTGCCCCCGGACGGCTTGACGGATCTTTTCGGCGGCGGTTCGACCACTCCCGTGGCGGAGGCGCCGCGTTCCTTCAACCAGCCCCGGTCACGACTGAGTTGGCCGGAGCGTCATGGTGTGCCTCATGGAACGACGAGGGTCGCCATCGCGTCGTGTCCGCGGCGCACAGGGGGGAAGGGTGTCTCCTCGCAGTCCGAGGGGCGGCAGCCCGAGCGGGCCGGAACGCGTCCGGCATTCGCTCGTTCGCCGCACTGATCGCCCTCGTACTTTTCAAGCTCGACCTGGCCCCCGAAAACGCCGGCCTGCCCGCGGAACTGTGTACTTCCGCGACTCCCCGGAAAACCGTGAGCGCATGCGCGAAGTGTCACGAAACGTAACTGGCACGAACTGAAGATCCTGCTGAATCGAGTGCAGGAAAAACCCGCACATCACGATCACTTGCGAGATACGGGAATCACCGCGGGTCCCGGGCGCACACTCCGGATGCGCTACGACGTGACCACCCGCGAGCCGCCGCCCTGCCGCGACTCGATCCAGCCCTCGCCGGCCGGCTCCCGCATGGCCCGCTGGACGGTGTCGCGGGAGACGCCGAACTCCTCGGCCAGGTCCCGCCGTGAGGGCAGGAAGGACCGCAGCGGGTAGGTCCCGTCGGCCGTCCGGCCCCGCAACTCGTCGGCGACCCACTGGAACTCCCGGCCGCCGCTGCCCTTGCCGGCCTGGTGTCCGTCCGCGTGTGGACCGTACCGCTTGCCGTCCAGTGGCGAACCAATGTCCCTCGGCTGAACGCCGCCGCAGGCCGATTGACCGGATCACACGGGCTGGGCAGACCGGTCCTGCGACAACCAGGCCGGTTGCCGCCCAGTTGGGCGCCTGAATGGTTGTCCCCGGCCCACGGGCTCACGGGACTCGGCGAGCTGTGCCCGGGTCTGCGCGCGCAGACGAGACGCGGCGCCGTCGGTGCGGTGCTCCTGTTGCTGATCGGCGTGTGGACGCGCGCCCGGCGGGACGGTCCGGCCGTCGGCACGGCCGTGCTGCCCACCCTGCCGCTGCTTCAGGCCCGACCCGACCCCCGCACCACCTCGAGCACCGGCTCCAGGGACGTCACCACGGCCGTGGCCCCGGCGTTCCGCAGCAGCCGGCCCTTGTGCTCGTTGCGGGCGTAGCCCAGGAAGGGCACCCCGGCCGCGCGGGCGGCGTGCAGGTCGGACGGGGTGTCGCCGATCATCAGGGCCGTCTCGGGGGCGGCGCCCATGGCGCTGAGGGAGCGGTTGATGCAGTGGGGATCCGGTTTGAGGTGGTTGAGTTCCTGGGTGCGGCCGTAGATGTGGGGGACGAAGCAGTCGACGAGCTGCCGGGTGGACAGGTACCTGCGGACCACGCGCGGAGAGTTGTTGGTGGCGATGGCCAGGCGGGAGCCCACCGCGGTCCAGGTGCGGATCAGCGGATCCGCGTACGGCGTGGGCATGGCCGAGTCGGTGGCGCGCAGTTCCTGCTGGGTGAGGCGTTCCTCCAGCTCCTCCACCAGGTCGCTGCCCGGGTGCCGGCGGTCCACGGCGCGCAGGACGACGTGCGGGTCCAGGGACCCGCGTTCGGTCTCGGTCAGCAGGCCGTGCAGGCCCCGCCCCTCGAGCCAGGACACCAGGTCGTCCGCGACCCGATCGGCCGAGTGGCCCGCGAAGAGACGGCAGATGGGCCCGTCGAAGTCCCACAGCACGACACGGGCACGGGTGATCAGGTTCCGGAGTTCCTTCGGATCGGTTTCGGTCTCGACCGCCACCGGATGGGTCTGTGTGGTCTCAGAAGTCACTAGAAGAGTGTCAGGTCCGTCGTGATGGTTTCCCAGAGGGCGTCGAACCACTTCTGGGATTCCTCCACGAACGCCTGGTCGCGCTGCCCGGCCTGCTTGGCGAAGGAGAACAGCAGGGACTGGGAGCCGAGCACGTCGTACATGTCCAGCGTCTGGTCGCCCCACTCCTCCTCGCGCCGCACGAGCATGTAGTAGCCGAGCAGTGCCTCCTCGCCGTTGAGCAGGTAGAGCTTCATGGGCGGGGTGAAGGGCAGCGCCCGGAACCTCACATGGACGTCGATGCCGTGGGTGGCGCGCACGGCGTGCAGGTTGTGCCGCAGCACCTGGGCCTGGGCGTTGCGCATGGACAGCCAGCGGTCGTGCACCGAGCCGTTGCCGTCGGTGCCCTCGACCAGGACGGGGAAGGCCAGGTTGATGTCACGGGACGGCAGCAGGACGCGGAAGTCGATCGACTTCGGCCGGATGCGTCCCTCGTGGATCAGGCGGACCGGCTCGCCGAGGGCGACCATCAGCGTCTCGGAGGTGTGGCACACCACGTCGATGCGCACGTGGGGGGCGGAGAACGCCTCGGTCAGGCGCGGGGCCAGGGCGACCATGGTCGGCTGCGGCTCCTCGCGCGCCGGGGTCGGCTCGGCGATCCTCGGCGGGCTGCCCTTGCTGACGTTGCTGAGCAGGCCGTCCTCCTGGAGAGCGCGCAGGGCCTGGCGGACGGTGCCCCGCTCCACGCCGAACTCCTCGGCGAGCTCGGCCTGGGTGGGCAGGCGGTCACCCGCCTTGAGCTCACCGGCGCGGATGCGTTCGCGCAGGATGTCGGCGATCTCCTGGGGTGTGAGTCTCTTGCTGCCGTTCACCGCAACGTTCTCCTGAGTCACGACCAAACGCTACAAGCCTGCCCCATCTAAGGGGAGTTGTTTGGAAGTTGTTTATGGGTCTTAGCCAAGTGGGGACAACATAGTCAGAGTTGGTTGCCAACTTGGTCGAGTTGGCGGAGGCCCTGCTTCCCATACCCGCTCATGCGTTCGTACCACATACGTTCGCTCTTCTGCCCCGAATGTGCCCGAACTCGTCCGAACCGCTCCTGAGCCACCCGAGCCGCCCGAAGGGGGAAAACCGTGCCGGTCCTCGCTCTCGTCTCCGCAGTCCTGGTCATCACGCTCGAGCAGCTGGTCCAGTGGAAGTACGGCATCGCCGGCATCCTCGGCCTGCTGATGCTCACCGTCGGCATCAAGGCAGGGCGCCCCGGGGTCAGCTCCGCCGGGGCGGTCCTGCTCGCGCTGCTGGTCGCCAAGCCGGCCCTGTAGACCTGCACGCCCGCCCCGGGCAGGACACCGGCCCACGACCGGGACGTCAGCCCGTGAGCACCAAGTCCGAGCTGATCGTCCCCCACAGCGCGTCGAACCACTGGTGGGACTGCTCCACGAACGTGGTGTCCCGCAGCCCGGAGTCCTGGGAGAAGGCGAACAGCATGGATCGGATGCCCTGCGCGTCGTACGCCTCCAGGTGTTCGTGGTCGATCTCCAGCTCTCGGCGAGCCAGCGTGTAGTAGGCGAACAGCGCCTCCTCGCCGTTGAGCAGGTACAGCTTCACCGGCGGTGTGAACGGCAGGGCCCGGAAGGTGACCCGCACGTCGATCCCGTGGGTCGCACGCAGGGCGAGCAGATTGTGCCGGAGCACCAGGCCCTGGGCGTTGCGCTGGGCCAGCCACCGCTCGTGCACCGGGTCGTCGGTGCCGTCCCGGCCTCCGACCGGGACCGGGAAGGCCAGCTCGATGTCCCGGCTGGGCAGCAGGACGCGGACGTCGACCTTGGCCGGTTTCAGCCGCCCGGCGTGGATCCGGCGCAGCGGTTCCCCGATGGCGAGGGTGAGCGACACCGCGGTCAGGCAGACGGCGTCGATCTCCACGTGCTCGGCCGCGAAGGCGGCGGCGATGCGGGGCGCAAGGGCCACCGTGGTGGGCAAGGGCGGTGCGGCCGGGCCGGTCAGCGCAGTGTCGGGGTCGGCGGCGACGGTGGCCGGGGCCCCCTTGGACACATGGGTGAGCAGCTGCTCGGACTGGAGGATGCGCAGTGCCTGGCGCACGGCACCGCGATCGACGCCGAACTCGTGGGCGAGCTGGGCCTGGGTGGGCATGCGCTGGCCCACGCGCAGCGCTCCGGACCTGATCCGGGCCCGCAATTCGTCGGCCACCTCGCGATGTGTCCGCTGTGGCCGTTGTGCCCTCGACCGCCCACTGGCCGCACCGTGTTCCGGGTCCACGTGGTGAACCCTACAACTTCCCGCCATCTTCGGGCAGTTCAGGTGCAGGTGGTTATGAGCCGCTTCCAAGTGGAGATAACCATAAGCAAGTTGGTCGCCAACTTGAGCAACATGGTCCGACCTTGTGAAGGCTGGCCATCACGACGACGGCTGGTGACCACCGACACCAAGGGGGACCGCCATGCCGCTCGTCGCGATCGTCGTCGCCGCCCTGGCCATTGGATTCGAGCAACTCGTCCAGTGGCGGTACGGGCCGATGGGGATCATCGCCTTCGTCGCCCTCACCGTGGGCATCAAGGCGCGGAACACCATGATCAGCGGCATCGGCGCGGTCATCCTCGTGATGCTGCTCGCCCCGTCCGGCTGACAGCACACCGCCACGGACCGCCGGTCGGGCTCCCTTCCGGAGGGGAGCCGGGAGCCCGTCGGCACGCACCACCGAGGCACCACCCGCACCACAACCACAACCACAACTGAACAGCTCGCTACGGATGAGCGCCCATCAGCCGTCGACGGAAGGGGACACACCCGCCAGGAGCGCACGAGTGCCGCGCTCGGCCACCTCAGAACATGTCCGGGCACCAAGGTCGCCTGGACGTACGCAGCAGGGCGTCGGCCTGACGGGCGGCGCCCGCTCGTCCTTCCCGGACCCGGCCCAGCGCCGCCAGCCGCACCGCCGACTCGTCGCCCAGCCACAGGCTCGCCAACTCGCCCACGCCGAGCGCGAGATCGGCGCCGTCCTCGCTCGGCGCGCAGGTCCCCGCCCCACCCTCGGACGCCTCCAGCCGGTACCGCCCACCGGTCAGCCCGTCGCCGTCGGCGACCTCCAGCACCAGCGACCCCACGGCCTCATAGGTCCGCGCCTCCAGGGCCCGTACGACGTCCAGGATCCGCACCCACAGCCAGTCCGCCTGTGTGGCGATGCGGGCGGCGCGCGGGTCCGGCAGGAAGTGCGGAAGCAGGTCGTCGGGGGCCCGCCAGCCGCTGCGCACCTTCACGATCCAGTCGATCGAGCACAGATAGCGCCACAACGCCCGCTCGGCAGCCGGGGTCGCCCCGATCAACCCCCTCACCGTCGCGGTGCACATCGGCTGCTTGGTGTCGCCCCACGTGTCGTCGGCCGTGTACGCGACCAGACCCTCGACCTCGCCGGCCGCCGAGCGGTAGCAGGCGAAGAAGGGCTCGGTCCAGGACGGCTCCAGACGCAGGGCGCCGGTGTTGACCTTCCACCACCGCTCGTCGCGGCTGACGGCACCCGGCTGGGCGCGGCGCAGCCGCTCGTACAGCTCGGGGCCGAGCTTGCGGACCTCCGGGGCGTCCACCAGGTCGACGCGGCCGCCGTCCTCCGGGACCGCCCGGCGCGGGTCCAGGCCGGCCCGCGGGACGTCGACGGTCCACTCGGACGCCGAGGTGGCGGGCCCGAACCCGTAGCGGCCGTAGATCGGGTACTCGGCGGCGATCAGCGTGGCGACGACGTCACCGCGCTCCTTCGCCGCGGCGAGGTCCTGGGCCATCATGCGGGTGAGCAGGCCGCGGCGGCGGTGGGTGGCGGTGACGGTGACGCCGGTGACCGCGTTCGCGGGCACGGGCGCACCACCGACGGCCGTGAGCTCCTGCGTGAAGGACGCCAACGTCGCCACGCAGCGGTCGCCGTCGAAGGCGCCGAGCACGCGGCCGGGGTCGAACCGGCCGCGGCGCGCCTCGATCTCCTCCTCGGAGACGGACGGCTCCCGCAGGAACCCGGCGTGCACGGCACGCAGCCACCCGGGGAACTCGGCTTCCGTGATCGGGCGTACGTCGATGTCGGCGCGGGAGCTCATGGCCTCACCGTAGGTCGCGTCGGCGAGGGGTGTCCCCCGGTTTTCGGGCAGGGCGGCGGCACCCCGCCCCGCGCCACCCCACCCCGGCCCGGCCCGGCCTGGCTCAGGCGAGCAGGTCGTCGACCTGCGCTTCGCCCTCCCGGTACCGGCGGGCGATCTCCGCACTGCAGTCGTCGGCCGTGCGCTGCAGCCGCTGGCGCCGGCGGGAGACCCGCTGCTCGTGGCGCACCAGCCGTCCCATCGCGGCGTTCAGCTCGCCGTCGGTGCGCGCCCCGAGGTCGGACAGCTCGACGTCGGCGAGCATCTCGGCCGCGAGCCGCCGGTACTCCTCGCTCTGCGGGGTCCCGAGGGTCACGTGGCGGGCGGAGGAACGGTGCCGGGTCGGGGCGTCGCGCAGGATCTCCGGGAGCCGCTCGACCACGGATGCCTTCGCCGGTGCGGCGACCGAGGCCGTGCCCACCGGAGCGCGCCGGGCCAGTTCCGCGCGCAGGATGTCGATCCGCCCCTGGAGCAGCCGCCGTACGTAACTCAGGTCGGCCTCGTCGCGCTGTGCCTCCCGGCGCAGGGTGCGCAGCTCCGGCAGGCTGAGCCCGGTCAGATCGTGCTCCGGCCGGTCCTCGGGCAGCACGGGGCTGTCCGTGCGCTGTGCGGGCGGGCGGTGGAACTCCCGCTCCCCGACGCCCGCGCGGTGCGCGTGGGTCGACGAGACAGCCCCAGGCGGCTGCCCGGTACCTGATGTGCTCATGTGCCTCTACCGTCCCCTCGACCGGCTGTGCAAAGCATCGTGCCACCCCAAGTGGCCGCTATGTGACCGAGTGCCCCCGATCGGCCCCAGATGGGGGTTAAGGAGTAAAAATAGCCCGACCGGGGGGCCCTGCGGACCGCCCTCGGGCGTCCGTTCGCCGCCCGGCATGATGGTCGTATGCGTGCAGTGGTGCAGAGGGTGGACGGCGCGAGCGTCGTCGTGGACGGCGAGACGGTGGGGGCGATCGAGGGCGAGGGGCTGTGTGTCCTCGTCGGCGTCACCCACGAGGACACCAAGGAGAAGGCGGCCCAGCTGGCCCGCAAGCTCTGGTCGATCCGGATGCTGCAGGACGAGAGGTCGTGCAGCGACACCGGCGCCCCGCTGCTGGTGATCAGCCAGTTCACCCTTTATGGCGATGCCCGCAAGGGCCGGCGCCCCACCTGGAACGCCGCCGCCCCGGGCGATGTGGCCGAGCCGCTGGTCGACGAGGTGGTCGCGCAGCTGCGTGCGCTGGGCGCGACGGTGGCGACGGGCCGCTTCGGCGCGCGGATGCGGGTGTCCCTGACGAACGACGGCCCGTTCACGGTGCTGCTGGGGATCTGAGCGCCCCGGGTGGCCGCGTGGAGATCCGGGGCGGCCGCCCGGACCTCAGGGCTCGACCACGACCTCCTGCGCCGCCGCGGTCTGCCCGGCCAGCAGGCGCGCGTCCACGGGGACGTTCCGCTTGACCAGGGCGAGGGCGACCGGGCCGAGCTCGTGGTGACGGGCCGAGGTGGTGACGAAACCGATCTTCCGCCCGTCGGGTCCGTCGTCCGCGACCCGCAGCTCGGTGCCGGGCGCCGGCAGGTGGACCTCGCTGCCGTCCAGGTGCAGGAAGACCAGCCGGCGTGGCGGCTTGCCGAGGTTGTGGACCCGGGCGACGGTCTCCTGGCCCCGGTAGCAGCCCTTCTGCAGGTGCACCGCGGTGCCGATCCAGCCCAGCTCGTGCGGGATGGTGCGGTGGTCGGTCTCGAAGCCGACCCGGGGCCGGTGCTGCTCGACGCGCAGCGCCTCGTGGGCCAGGATCCCGGCGGGCGGCCCCGCCTTCCCGGCGTACGACTCCAGGTCGGCGCGGGGCAGGAACAGGTCGCGGCCGTACGGCGTCTCACGGGTGAGGACGCCCTCGGGGACCTCGGCGATGGAGCCGGCCGGGAGGTGCACCACGGCGATGTCGGCGGTGCGGTCGGCGACCTCGACGCGGTAGAAGAACTTCATCGACTCCAGGTACGCGATCAGCGCCTCCCGGGTGCCGGGCTCGACGTGCGCCCAGACCGTCTCGCCGTCGTCGACCAGGTAGAGCGCGTGCTCGATGTGGCCGTGCGCGGAGAGGATCAGCGCCTCGGTGGCCTGGTGCGGGGGGAGCTCGCTGACGTGCTGGGTGAGCAGCAGGTGCAGCCAGCTCAGCCGGTCCTCACCGGAGACGGTGACGACGCCGCGGTGGGACAGGTCGACGAAGCCGGTGCCGTCGGAGAGGGCGCGCTGCTCGAGGAACAGGTCGCCGTAGTGGGCGGCCACGCCTTCGTCCACGCCCTCGGCGGGGACGGCGCCGGGCAGCATCAGCAGGGGGCTCTTCATACGCCTAGCCTACGACTCGGTAGTTGAACGCTTCAGCGAGCAGTCCTCGCAGCGGCCGAAGATCGCGAAGTGCTTCATGTCCGTGTCGAAGCCGAACGCCTCCCGCAGCTTCGCGGTGAAGTCGGCGGCCACCTCCAGGTCCGCCTCGATGACGTTGGTGCAGTCGCGGCAGACCAGGTGGAGATGGTGGTGCCGGTCGGCTAGGTGGTAGGTGGGGGCGCCGTGCCCGAGGTGGGCGTGGCTGACCAGGCCCAGCTCCTCGAGCAGTTCCAGCGTGCGGTACACGGTGGAGATGTTGACCCCCGACGCCGTCTTCCTCACTTCCACGAGGATGTCGTCGGGGGTCGCGTGCTCGAGGGTGTCGACGGCTTCGAGGACGAGCTGGCGCTGCGGCGTCAGCCGGTAGCCGCGCTGCCTGAGGTCGCTCTTCCAGTCGGTGCTCACCACACCACGAGTCTAGGGCCGCCGGAGGGTGTTCCGGGGGGCGAGACCTGGAGACCTACTTGAAGAAGGCGATGCCGTCGTCCGGCATGTCGTCGGGCAGGGCCTTGGCCCAGCGCTCGACCTCCTCCGGGGTGACGACCTTCTTCAGGTGGGCCGACATGTAGGGGCGCAGCTCGACCTCGGGGGTCTGCTTCTCGCCGACCCACATCAGGTCGCTCTTGACGTAGCCGTACAGCCGCTTGCCGCCGCTGTAGGGGCGGGCGGCGGCCGTGCGGGCCACGGCGTCGGTGACCAGGTCGATCTGCGGCTTCTTGTCGGCCAGCTCGCCGTACCAGATCTCGATGACGCCGTCGTCGCGGGTCATCGTCACCTCGACCTTGCGCTCGGCGTCGATCCGCCAGAAGCCGTGCTCGGACTCCAGCGGCCGGACCTTGTTGCCGTCCCCGTCCAGCACCCAGGTGTGGGAGCGGTACTCGAGGAAGTCCCGGCCGTCATGGGTGAAGGCGACCTCCTGGCCGAAGTTGCACTTCTCGGCACCGGGGAAGTCGTGCACGCCCGCGCCCGCCCAGGTGCCGAGCAGGAAGGCGAGCGGGACGAGGTCCTTGTGGAGGTCGGACGGGATCTCGATCATCAGCAGCTTTTCGGTCGTTACGGAGGATGCGGGTCAGCGCTGGCCCTGGAACAGCTTCTTCACGGTCAGCCCGGCGAAGGCGAGGACGCCGACGGCGACCAGGACCAGCAGGATTTCGAAGAAGAGTTCCACGAGGTGCTCCTTGAGCGGGTGCGGTAGGTGTGCCACAGGGCCGGGGCCCAGCTTACGCGGCCGGGGCCCGGTACTCCTTGTGAGGTACGCCCTCCCCGGCGGGCAGCCACCGCGGACCCACCACCGACCGCGGAGCCCGTGCGCGCCGGGACTACGCTTCCGGTCATGGCGAAGAAGCTTGTGATCAAGGTGACCGCGGGGGCCGACGCCCCCGAACGCTGCTCGCAGGCGTTCACGGTGGCGGCCGTGGCCGTGGCCAGCGGTGTGGACGTCTCCCTGTGGCTCACCGGGGAGTCCTCGTGGTTCGCGCTGCCGGGCCGTGCCGCCGAGTTCGAGCTGCCGCACGCCGCCCCGCTGCCCGACCTGCTCGACTCGCTCCTCGCGGGCGGCCGCGTCACGCTGTGCACGCAGTGCGCCGCCCGCCGGGAGATCACGGAGAAGGACGTCATCGAGGGCGTACGGATCGCGGGCGCGCAGGTCTTCGTGCAGGAGGCCCTGGGGGACGACACCCAGGCCCTCGTCTACTGAGGCTCACCGGGGCCGCTTCCTGCCGTCCAGCTCGTCCCACCACTCGTCGGACTGGGGGTCGCCGGAGGGGTCGTCCCACCAGCGGTCCTCCGGGCCCCGCCGGTTCGCGACCATCGCGGCGACCGGCGGGATGACCATGGCCACCAGGCACATGCCCACGGCCACCGGCGTCGACCAGAGCCGCACGACTCCCCAGGCCAGGACGAACAGCGCGATGCAGGTGCCCATCATGGCGAAGTACACGTGCCGCCTCCGCGCGTACATACCCCCAGCGTAGGTCCGGACACGCGGAAGGACCGCACCCCAGGCGTCCAACCCGCGGGATGCGGTCCTCCTCCGGTCGCGGTCAGACCGCGATCGCGACCTCGGCCAGTCCGCCCTGCTGGGCGACGACCGTGCGGTCGGCGGAACCACCGGGCACCAGGGCGCGCACCGTCCACGTGCCCTCGGCCGCGTAGAAGCGGAACTGTCCGGTGGCGGAGGTCGGGACCTCCGCGGTGAACTCGCCGGTCGAGTCCAGCAGCCGGACGTAGCCCGTCACCGGCTCGCCGTTGCGGGTCACCTGACCCTGGATGGTGGTCTCACCGGGCTTGATCGTCGAGGCGTCCGGGCCGCCGGCCTTCGCACCGCACATGCTTACTCCTGAAGGTCTGGAAAGGTCGGTGGGTGGATTACTTCGCGGCGCCGAGCTCGATCGGCACGCCGACGAGGGAGCCGTACTCGGTCCAGGAGCCGTCGTAGTTCTTGACGTTCTCCACGCCCAGCAGCTCGTGCAGCACGAACCAGGTCAGCGCGGAGCGCTCACCGATACGGCAGTAGGCGATGGTGTCCTTGGCCAGGTCGACGTTCTCCGCGGCGTAGAGCTCCTTGAGCTCCTCGTCCGACTTGAAGGTGCCGTCGTCGTTGGCGTTCTTCGACCAGGGGATGTTGCGGGCGGTCGGGACGTGGCCCGGGCGCTGCGACTGCTCCTGCGGCAGGTGCGCCGGGGCGAGCAGCTTGCCGGAGAACTCGTCGGGCGACCGCACGTCGACCAGGTTCTGGTTGCCGATGGCGGCCACGACGTCGTCGCGGAAGGCACGGATGGCCGCGTTCTGCGCCTTGGCCTTGTAGTCGGTCCGGGGCCGCTCCGGCACCTCGTCACCGGCGACCAGCTCGCGGGCGTCCAGCTCCCACTTCTTGCGGCCGCCGTCGAGCAGCTTGACGTTCTCGTGGCCGTAGAGCTTGAAGTACCAGTAGGCGTAGGACGCGAACCAGTTGTTGTTGCCGCCGTAGAGGATCACCGTGTGGTCGTTGGCGATGCCCTTCTCCGACAGGAGCTTCTCGAAGCCCTCCTGGTCGACGAAGTCGCGGCGGACCGGGTCCTGCAGGTCCTGGGTCCAGTCGATCCGGATCGCGTTCTTGATGTGGTTCTTCTCGTAGGCGGACGTGTCCTCGTCCACCTCGACGATGGCGATGCTCGGGTCGTCCAGGTGCTCCTGGAGCCAATCGGCGTCGACCAGGACGTCGCTGCGGCTCATGCTCTTTCTCCTCCGGGGCAGTTGCGGCGGGGCGTGCGAGTGAGGGGTGCGCGCCCATGGCGGGGCAGCACACGAAATGCCCTGAGCAGGGCGGGGTGGGAACGCGGAAGTCGGAGCTTCCGCTCAGAAGGTGCGACAGAGCATGGCGGCGACACGGCACAGGTCTACTGCCCGCCGCTTCGTGAGATCCGCCTGTCGCTTCATGCCGTCGATCGTAGGGACGGCAGGGCAGGCGTGTCACCGTTGTGTCGCATTTTGAGACGCGATCGTCCGGGATACGGGATGCACACCCCCCGACGTGCCTCCCCGCACCACCCGCGCACCCGGGCCCCCGGCGCCCCATCTGCCCTGCGGACGCCGCCGTCTCGCTTTCCGGACGCTATCCGTCCAGCCGCACGTCGGAGCCCTTCACGGAGATGTCGACCCCGTCCTTCGCGGCCTCCACCCTGTCCAGCCCGATACCGCCGGGCAGTCCCTCGATCTTCTGCTGGAAGTCGGTGATGCCGCGCACCCGGTTCTCGGCGAGCTTCACCCCGCCGAAGCTGGGCAGCGCGTCGGCCTGCACCCGCACGGTGTCACCGTCCACCACCGTCACCGAACTGAGCACGGACACCGGCTCCGGCAGCCTGGCCCCGAGCACGGTGGCCTCCACCTCGACCTTGATCTTCCCGTTGCCCCCGTCGGACAGACCCACGACCTCGGCGGTGACACCGGGGGCGACCTGCGTCGGCTCGGACTTGGCCGTCTTCAGCAGCTCGTCGTAGGACACGGTGGCGATCCCGGTGGCCGTCGCGGCACTCACGGAGCTGTAGTCCCCGGAGAACTCGACGCCTTCCAGGTCGGCCCTCAGCTCCTCGACGCGGATCCTGCCGTCGCCGGTGGTGGCGTCGTAGTCCTCGATGCCGACCTGCACCTCGTCGAGCGTGCCGTCGGCGACCTGGGTGAGGAAGGGAAACCCCTTGATGGACACGTCGGGCGTGGTCGCCAGATTCTCGTTCGCCTTCAGCCGTTCCGCGGCCTCCCCCTCGGCGAAACTGACCGCTACACGGTCCACGATCACGAAGATCCCGCCCAGTATCACGGCGATGACGAGCAGTATTCGCAGTGCGCGCATGCGGTGCTTCCCCCACCTTGGCATTCCGACGGCGTTCACCGACGACCCGGGTGGCCGTCCAGCGCGAGGGTAACCCCGCACAAGAGGGGACCCGCGAGTTTGTCGATCACCTGTGACAGGTGCCGCCGCGCCCTGCGCTCGGGCGACGAGACACAACGGACGAGGGCGAAGCCGCACTCGGCGCACCACACACGGACGGAGTGGGCGTCGGAGAAGGCCGCCCACGGCGGGAAGGGGACGGGGCGGGGGTGCCCGCCCGCAGCGGCCGGCGCGTCAACGCCCCCGCTTCCCGGCCGACCGATTCCGCGCCGGACCGAGGACGGACACCCCCGACCCGGCCCCGCCCCACCACCGAACCGAGGGCGCTGCACCCGCCCCCACCGAACCCGCACAGGCGCCGCAGGCACCAGGACGCGCACCCCCACGCCCGGTCAGCCGACCACGCGCCCGAGCACGTACACCACCGGCGCCGCGGCAGCCAGCGGCAACGCCACACCCGCGGTGAAGTGCACGAACCGCGACGGGTAGTCGTAGCTCGCGACCCGGTGCCCGATCAGCGCGCACACCGCCGCCCCGGCCCCGAGCAAGGCCCCCGACCCGCCGACGCCGGTCATCGCACCGACCGCGCCCCCCGCACCGGCCGCCGCGAGCAGCCCCGCCACCGGCGCCGCCACCGCCGGCACGGGCAGTGCCCGCGCCAGCACCGCCGCGGCCACCGCGACCGCCCCGACGGTCACCGCGTCCGCGTCCGCCGCGAGATACCCGCCCGCCGCGATCGCCAGCGCCGCCGCCGCGACCGTCGCCATCAGCCCGTACATCCGCTCGTCGGGATCCGCGTGCGACCGCAGTTGCAGCACCAGCGACAGCAGCACCCACACCCCCAGCGCCCCGAGGATCGCCCCCGGCGACCGGTCGGACGCCAGCAGCGCCGCGTCCGCGACCAGCGCCCCGAGGAAGCCCAGCGCGATGCCCTGGCGCGCCGGCCACATCCCGTTCAGCCGGAACCACCCCGCGGCGGTGACGCCCTGGAGGATCACCAGCGGCACGAGCAGGGCGTACGTACCCAGTGCCGCGCCACCGGCGAGCAGCAGCCCCAGCGCCGCGGTGAGCAGGGCCGGCTGCATACCGGGCTCGATGACCGGCGAACGCCCCTCCGCACGGGCCCGCTGGGCATCGGTGATGCGCGCGTTGCCGGCGAGCGTGGCAGGCCCGTACCCGGGCCCGTCACCCTGCCCCGGCCCCACGGACGCCGCGGGCGCGGCGCCGGACGCCGCCGCCGCTTCGGCCCCACCCCCGTACGTGGCCGCCACCGCGGGCCCCGCGTGGGCCTGCGGCGGCAGGTACGCCGTCTCCTCCACGGAGACCGGCGCGACCGGCGGCTGCACGGACGTCTCCCAGGTCTGCCCCTGCCACTGCTGGGTGTGCGGCCCTGAATCCGGATCCACGTACGCGGGCTGCTGCCCGGGCCAGGCCTGCTGCTGATACGCGCCGCCGTGGTACGCGTCGTACCCGTTGGACGCACCGGAGACGTCATATCCAGCGGACCCACGCGAGGCGTCATACCCAGCGGATCCACGCGAGGCGTCATACCCAGCGGATCCACGCGAGGCGTCATACCCAGCGGACCCACGCGAGGCGTCATACCCAGCGGATCCACGCGAGGCGTCATACCCAGCGGACCCGCGCGAGGCGTCATACCCGTTGGCCCCATTGAAAGCGTCGTACCCGTTGGACGCGCCGGAGGCGTCGTGTCCGGCGGACGCGCTGGACGCGTCATGGCCCTCGTACGGCTGGTTCGTCATCCCTCGCTCACCCTCCCGCGAACGGGGGAAGGACCTCGACGGTCCCGCCGTCGGCCAGCCGCACGGCGTCGTGCGCGCGGGTCCCCACCGGATCGCTGTCGACGAGGAACGAGCACCGCTGAAGGACGCGCGTCAGTTCCCCGGGGTGCCGCTCGCGGACCGCGTCGAGCGCCTCGGCGAGCGTGCCCGCCTCGTACGGCTCCTCGGCCACCCCGGCCGCGGCCTTGGCTGCGGCCCAGTACCGCACCGTGACCTTTGCCATCTGCTGGTTCCTCAATCGCTCGACGGTGAACACCGCCAGGCTAGCCCGCCCGGCCGACGACCCATTCCCCGATGCGGCGCAACAGCGCCTCGGGCGCCGCGTTCTCCGCGTGTCCCATGTCCGGCTCGACCCACAGTTCCCCGTGCTCACCGGCTGCCGCGGCCAGCATCCGCGGATGGTCGAGGGGGAAGTACCCGTCCCGGTCGCCGTGCACGATCAGCAGCGGCGTGGGCGCGATGCGCGGCACCGCCTCGACGGGGGACAGCGGCACGGGATCCCAGTCGCGGTGGTGGATGCGCGTCCGCAGCCCGTACCGCCCGACCAGCCGCCCCGCGGGCCGGGTCACCAGCCAGTGCAGCCGTCGCATGGGCGCGGTCCCGCGGTAGTACCACCGCGCCGGCGCGCTCACGGAGACGACGGCGTCCACCCCCGCCCCCAGAACCTCGCCCCCGCCCGTGCCCGCGCCGCCGCCCACACGGGACAGCGCCGCGTACCGCAGCACCACGGAGCCCCCCATGGAAAACCCGACCACCGCCACCCGGGTGTGCCCGAGCCCCCGCGCCCAGTCGACCACCGCCGCCAGGTCGAGCACCTCCCGGTCGCCCACGGTGGACCGCCCACCCGACGCCCCGTGCCCGCGGAAGGAGAAGGTGACCACGGCCCCGTACCCGGCGAGCACCCGCGCCACCCTGCGCACGTGCGGCCGGTCGGCGTCACCGGTGAACCCGTGCGCCACCACGAACACGAGGCCATCCCGGCCCGACGGGGACCCCGGCCGGCCCGACCGCGTCCCGGACTCTTCGTATACGACTGCTCCCGGTTCGTATACGGAATCGATCCGCACCCCGTCCCATGTGCTCAGGAACGTCCGCAGAGGCCCCTTACGCCCCTCAACCCCCGTCTCGGAATGCGGACGAATGGTGGAACGCGCCACATGACCTGCCGGACCGGTGCTCATGTCGGCTATTCTGCTGGGCAGAGGACTCGGGCAGCGAAGCCCCCGGGTCCTTTTGTGCTTTCGGCAGCGTTGTATACGACGCGGGAGACCGCCGGTGTACGGGCCGTCGATCGCACGCAGCAAGGCCGTAAACGTCCTCGCAGGGACCGAGGAGGAACCAGACGTTATGGGCGAGCGAACCGTGCACGAACACCGGACGACCCTGGCAGGTGGGGCGCGATGAGCTCGCTGCTGCTCCTGACCAACGCCCTCCAGCCGTCGACGGAGGTGCTCCCCGCCCTCGGACTGCTCCTGCACAACGTGCGCGTGGCCCCCGCCGAGGGCCCCGCCCTGGTGGACACCCCCGGTGCCGACGTGATCCTCGTGGACGGCCGCCGCGACCTCCCGCAGGTCCGCAGCCTGTGCCAGCTGCTGCGCTCCACCGGCCCCGGCTGCCCGCTGGTCCTCGTCGTGACGGAAGGCGGCCTCGCCGCCGTCACCGCGGACTGGGGCATCGACGACGTGCTCCTCGACACCGCCGGCCCCGCCGAGGTCGAAGCCCGCCTGCGCCTGGCCATGGGCCGGCAGCAGATCGTCAACGACGACTCCCCGATGGAGATCCGCAACGGCGACCTGTCGGTCGACGAGGCGACGTACAGCGCGAAGCTGAAGGGCCGGGTCCTGGACCTGACCTTCAAGGAGTTCGAGCTGCTGAAGTACCTCGCACAGCACCCCGGCAGGGTCTTCACCCGCGCCCAGCTGCTCCAGGAGGTGTGGGGCTACGACTACTTCGGCGGCACCCGCACCGTCGACGTGCACGTACGGCGGCTGCGCGCCAAGCTCGGGCCGGAGCACGAGTCGCTGATCGGCACCGTCCGGAACGTGGGTTATCGATTCGTTACCCCGGAGAAGGTCGAGCGCGCCGCCGAGGAGGCCAAGGCCAAGGCCGACCGGCAAAAGGCACCGGATCCGGACGAGACACCCGCCCGGGGATCCGCCAAGGCCCGCGCACAGGCCTGAACGGGGCCCGCGCGGGCGTTGCGGTCGCACACAAGCGCGCCCGATCGCGTGTACGGAACTTCCCTTACGCCCTGCCCAGAGCGGGTATATCCGCGTAGACTCCGCGCGTGGCCAAGGTAACCAGGGATGATGTGGCGCGGCTGGCGGGGACGTCCACCGCCGTCGTCAGTTATGTCATCAACAACGGACCCCGGCCGGTCGCCCCGGCCACGCGCGAGCGCGTTCTCGCCGCGATCAAGGAGCTGGGGTACCGGCCCGACCGGGTCGCCCAGGCGATGGCGTCACGACGCACGGACCTCATAGGTCTGATCGTGCCGGACGCGCGCCAGCCCTTCTTCGGGGAGATGGCGCACGCGGTCGAGCAGGCCGCGTCCGAGCGCGGAAAGATGGTGCTGGTCGGGAACTCCGACTACATCGGCGAGCGCGAGGTCCACTACCTGCGCGCGTTCCTGGGGATGCGCGTCTCCGGGCTGATCCTGGTCAGCCACGCGCTCAACGACCTGGCGGCCGCGGAGATCGAGGCGTGGGACGCCCGGGTCGTCCTGCTGCACGAACGCCCCGAGGCCATCGACGACGTCGCCGTGGTCACCGACGACCTCGGCGGTGCCCAGCTCGCCGTCCGCCACCTGCTGGAGCACGGCTACGCGTACGTCGCCTGTGTCGGCGGCACCGCGGAGACCCCCGCCGTCGGCGACCCCGTCTCCGACCACGTCGAGGGCTGGCGGCGCGCGATGGAGGAGGCCGGCATCCCGACCGAGGGACGACTCTTCGAGGCCCCGTACAACCGCTACGACGCCTACCGGGTCGGCCTCGACATCCTCTCCGGACCGAACCGCCCGCCCGCGATCTTCTGCTCCACCGACGACCAGGCGATCGGCCTGCTGCGCGCGGCGCGCGAGCTGCGCATCGACGTGCCGGGCGAGCTCGCGGTCGTCGGCTTCGACGACATCAAGGAGGCGGCGCTCGCCGACCCGCCCCTGACCACGGTCGCCTCCGACCGCTCGGCGATGGCCCGCGCGGCGGTGGACCTGGTCCTCGACGACGGTCTGCGGGTGGCCGGCTCGCACCGCGAACGGCTGAAGGTGTTCCCGTCCCGCCTGGTCGTCCGCCACTCCTGCGGCTGCGCGTAGGCCGGCCCGCGGGAATCGCGATCCACCGCACCCCACACCGCGCGCTGTGCCCGTGCCGGTGTCTGTCCCGGTGAGGCACGACCCGCGCGCCCGTCCCCCGCCCCGCCTCCGCCCGGTGTCCCTGTTTCGGGCATACGCGGTTCTGTCGGGCTTCTCAGCGGGCACTCAGAAAGCTCTCATGGTGGCGCGCGAGGCTCTCTGCCATGACCGAGAGTTCCCGCCCCAGCGGCGCGCACGAGAGCCCCGACCAGGTGAACCCCGAGTGGCCGCCTCCCCCGGCCTACGCGCCCGCGGTTCCTCCCGCCGCCGGTCCCGCGTCCCGACCACGGGGAAGGAAGCGCACCCGCGGCCCGGTCGCGGTGCTCGCCGCCGTGGCGATCGTCGCGGCAGCGGTGGGCGGCGGCACCGCCTACGGCATCCAGGAGCTGACCGGCGACGACACCGTCGCCGCCTCGAGCGCCACCGGCACCACCGTGGTGCCCACCGGCCAGAAGGGCACGGTGGCCGGCGTCGCGAAGGCGGTCAGCCCGAGCATCGTCGAGATCAGGGCCACCTCGGACACCGGCTCCTCCACCGGCTCCGGCGTGATCGTCACGGACGACGGCGAGATCGTCACCAACAACCACGTGGTCGCCGGGGCCTCGTCGATCAAGGTCCGGACCCACGACGGCACGACCTACACCGCGAAGGTCGTCGGCAGCGACAGCTCCAAGGACCTGGCGCTGATCGAGTTGGCGGACGCCTCCGGACTGACACCGGCCGGCCTGGGCGACTCCGACCGGGTCCGGGTCGGCGACCAGGTCGTGGCGATCGGCTCCCCCGAGGGCCTGACCGGCACCGTCACCAGCGGCATCGTCTCGGCGCTCGACCGTGACGTGACCGTCTCCACGGACGAGGGCCAGGGGCGGCAGCCGGGACAGCAGGGCTGGCCGTTCGAGTTCGGCGGACGGGAGTTCAACGGCGACACCGGCGCGTCCACGACGACGTACAAGGCGATCCAGACCGACGCCTCCCTGAACCCGGGCAACTCCGGCGGCGCCCTGATCGACATGAACGGCAACGTCATCGGCATCAACTCCGCGATGTACTCGGCGAACGGAGCCGGCTCCGCCGACGCGGGCAGCGTGGGCCTGGGCTTCGCGATCCCGGTCAACACGGTCAAGGCGGACCTGGCGAAGCTACGGGCGGGCTCGACCACCTGAGGCGGCGCGAGGGCCTGCGCACGGCACCCCGGCCGTCTCCTCCGCACCTCTCGGGAAACATGCGACGCTGAAGCACCGCAGCACCGCAGCACCGCAGCACCGAAGACCAGCCGCGCTCCCCGTGCAGACAGCAGAGGAACCCGAGCCCATGAGCCCCGCAGACGGCGACCGTGCCCCGCAGCGCATCCTGATCGTCGACGACGAGCCGGCCGTACGCGAAGCGCTCCGGCGCAGCCTGGCCTTCGAGGGGTACGACACCGAGGTCGCCGGGGACGGCGCCGAAGCGCTGGAGAAGGCGGCGGCGTACCGGCCCGACCTGGTGGTCCTCGACATCCAGATGCCCCGCATGGACGGCCTGACGGCGGCCCGCCGCATCCGGGCCGGCGGCGACACCACGCCCATCCTGATGCTCACGGCCCGCGACACGGTCGGCGACCGGGTGACCGGCCTGGACGCGGGCGCCGACGACTACCTGGTCAAGCCGTTCGAACTGGACGAGCTGTTCGCCCGTATCCGCGCCCTGCTGCGCCGCAGCTCCTACGTCGCGGCCGTGGCCGGTGCCGCCGACGAGAGCGACGTCCTGTCCTTCGCCGACCTGCGCATGGACCTGGCGACGCGGGAGGTGACGCGGGGCGGGCGGCAGGTGGAGCTGACCCGCACGGAGTTCACCCTGCTGGAGATGTTCATGGCGCACCCGCGCCAGGTGCTCACGCGGGAGCAGATCCTGAAGGCGGTGTGGGGCTTCGACTTCGAGCCCTCGTCCAACTCCCTGGACGTGTACGTGATGTACCTGCGCCGCAAGACGGAGGCGGGCGGCGAGCCGCGCCTGGTGCACACCGTGCGGGGCGTGGGCTACGTGCTGCGGCAGGGCGGCGCGGAGTGAGAACCGTGCTGCGCCGCTTCCGCGCGCTGCCGATCCGGGCGCGGCTGTCCCTGCTGGTGGCGTCGGCGGTGGCGTTCGCGGTGGCGGTGGTGTCGGTGGCGTGCTGGTTCGTCGTGAAGGAGAAGCTGTACGGCGAGATCGACGACGACCTCCGGTCGGGCGTTCCCCGTTCGCTGCCGGCGAGCCAGGTGGCGGCCACGATCGACACCTGCCCCCAGTCACCGTCGCAGTCCTTCCCGTTCGGGGCACGGGTCAAGGGCTACGCGCAGATCGTCCGGGCGGACGGCACGGCCTGCCTCTACGGCACCTCCACGGCTCTGGTGAAGGTCGCGGCGGGCGACCGGGCCGTGGCCACGGACCCGGCGCCCGGCGAGGGCAGCCTCCGCAACGGCACCGACAGCGAGGGCAACCCGGTGCGGGTCCTGACCACGGCGCTGGTCGTCGACGGCGCCGACGGCACGTACCTGGCCGACGACGCCGCCCTGCTCATCGCCGTCCCCGTCGAGGGCACCGAGTCCACCCTCGACGACCTCGCCCTGATCCTCCTCCTCGTCTCCGGCATCGGCGTCCTCGGTGCCGGCGCGGCCGGGCTCGCCGTCGCGCGGGCCGGGCTGCGGCCCGTGGACCGGCTGACCGAGGCCGTGGAGCAGGTGGCCCGGACCGAGGACCTCGGCATCCGCATCCCCGTGGAGGACGAGTCGGAGGACGAGGTGGCCCGTCTGTCGCGCTCCTTCAACTCCATGACCTCCGCCCTGGCCAGCTCCCGCGACCTCCAGCAGCAGCTCATCGCCGACGCCGGCCACGAGCTGCGCACCCCGCTCACCTCCCTGCGGACCAACATCGAGCTGCTCACCCGCAGTGAGGAGACCGGCCGCCCGCTGCCCGCCGAGGACCGCGCGGCCCTGCTCGCCTCGGTGACGGCGCAGATGACCGAACTGGCCGCGCTCATCGGTGACTTGCAGGAGCTGTCCCGCCCCGATCCGGGCCAGCACACCGGCCGGGCGCAGATCGTCGCCTGGCACGAGGTCGTCGAGGCCGCCCTGCGCCGCGCCCGGCTGCGCGGACCGGAGCTCACCATCACGGCGGACGTCCGGCCCTGGTACGTACGGGCGGAGCCGAGCGCACTGGAACGGGCCGTGGTCAACGTCCTGGACAACGCGGTGAAGTTCAGTCCCCACGGCTCCACCGTCGACGTCCGGCTCGACGACGGCGTGCTCACCGTCCGCGACCACGGTCCCGGCATCCTCGCCGACGAACTCCCCTACGTCTTCGACCGTTTCTGGCGGTCCCCGAGCGCGCGGGCGCTGCCCGGTTCGGGGCTCGGCCTGTCCATCGTGGCGCGTACGGTCCAGCAGGCGGGCGGCGAGGTGCGGCTGGACCCGGCCGAGGGCGGTGGCACGACCGCCACCGTCCGGCTGCCGGGCGCGCCGTCCCCGCCGCCCGAGGTGCCGTGAGGGCGGCCGGTACGGACAGCGGGGCGGGCGCGGCCCCCCTGCACGGCAACCTTTCGGCGCGGGGCGGCGACTGACCGGCGGACCACCCCCGTATGGCCGGCCCCACCCTGGAGCAGGATCGCCGCTTCCCACAACGCCAGACAGCCGACGGCGCTCCCGGCACCGATCACCGCACCGCGCCCGAGCGGAGTGAACCGCCCCGCGAGCGCGAGGGCGACGGCCAGGACACCGGCGACCCCCGCGAGCCGCGCGGCACCGCTCCAGTCGTGGGCGTCCGCGGCGGTCCACACCCCGAGCACACCCAGCGCACCGGCGGTGCCGAGGAGGGTCCCGGCCGGGGCCTGCCACCGCCGCCGCCCGCACAGGCCACCGGTGACCGCGCAGGCGAGGGCTGCGACGAGCAGCACGGTTCCCACGCCCGCCAGGTCGAATTGGCCCCGTGCCAGCATCCCGGCGGTCAGGGACCAGCCCGCGGTCGCGCATCCGGCGACGACCTGCCTCACCTCGGGCCGCCAGCGCCACCCCGTGCGGCGAGGTCGTCGGCCGCCTCGTCGGTGACGTCGTGGACCACGGGCGCGGTGGGTGCGTCCTCGGCGCGTACCAGCCGCAGTACGGTCCCGTCGGCGACACCGGCCGACTCCAGCGTGCTGTCGTGCGCGAGCGCGGAGCCGTCCGGGGTGACCAGGTGTCGCACCTCGGGCCGGTCGCCGACGCGGTCGTCCAGCAGTCGCATGACCTCCGGCAACAGAACACCGGCGGGCTCCCGCGACGGCAGGACGAGATCGACCCGACGCCGCTCACCGACGAGCGTGACACGGCTGAGTGCGGTACGGCCACCGGTCGCGGACGTGCTCAGGGCCCCCGTGGCTTCACGTGTTCGAACCTATCACCGGGTGGCGGGAGTTACGGAGGACGCCGAGGAAGGCGCGGACGGGGTTGCGGAGGATGCCGAGGGCGGCTGGGCCGGGGGAGCCGTGGGCGTGGCGTACGGACTCTTCCCGATCACCCGGTGGGACAGGAACGACCACCCCACACACCCGGCACACAGCACCGCCGCGACCACAAGTCCGACGGACACCCTCCCCAACCGCTCGTCCAGCGTGCGCCGTTGCCGCTGCGCCCCGAAGAGCAGGGCATCCCGCAGCCGCCGCCGACGGACGGATACGGACTCGAGGAGCTGGTTGTCGTAGTCGTGAGCGGTCACAAACTCTCCTGCCCATCCCTCCGAGGGGGCTGCGTACGATCATTGCCATGGCAGGGGTAGGCGGCCGACGGCGTGCGTCATTCGCCCTCTTCGGCCTGGGAGGCGAGGCGCAAAGTGAGTTCCGCGCTGGCCAGCATCCGGGTGATCTCGATCGGGAGGCTGCCGAACTCCTTGCTCACCACGTCGAAGGGGTCGATCCGGCGGGTCTGTCCGTCACGCCCCATCGCCTCGATGACACAGCGGTATCCGCGCGGTGCTGCGGGATCGTCCGCAACAGTCCAACGCGCACCGTGCTTCTGAATGAGGTAATCGGCAACATAGGACATCAAGTCGGCGTGCAGCGTAATCCAGTCAGACTGCTCGAATTCATCAAGCGGGGCGCGTGAAACATAATCCTGGAGGGCCGGAATGAGACTCATCGGATCACGGCTGTAGATCTCAGAAGGCACTCCGAGCATGTCCGCCATGCCGATGATGTTCCGGCGTTCACCTTCGACCCATTCCTGCAGATCCGATTCACTCACCACCACGTGACACGCCTTCCATGTTATCCACATCTACTTCGGAGCTGGGCCATATTCGATGAATATGATGCGAGCCTGGATTAGATAGTTCCGCAGACAAACGCAATGCCGACACGGCAGTTGGCGTGATCTGCACCTTCACCTCGCCGAGATGACATACCAGCGGTAGCATCAGCACCATGAGCAGTAGCAAGAAGTACTCGATCAGTCTGCCCGAGGACCTGGCAGAAGCCGTGCGCGCCCACGTCGGCCCTGGGGGTTTCTCGGCTTACGTCGCAGAAGCCCTGGAGCAGCGGGTCGCCATGGACAAGCTGAGGGAGATCGTCACCGACTTCGAGACCGACAACGACGAGCTCACCCGCGAAGAGATCGAAGCCGCCCGGGCACTGCTGCGCCATGATCACCGGCAGTCCGGCGGGGCCGCCGCCTGATGCCCGGAACCCTCCTGCTCGACTGCGAGGGCCTCTCGAAGCTCTACCGCAAGGACCGCGCCGTCATCGCTCTCGTACAGGCCGCATCGGAAGAGGGCATCCGCGTGGCCACCAGCGCCATGACCACGCTGGAGGCCGACTACGAGCGGGTCCACCCCGCCCGCATCAGGTGGGTCCTCTCCCGCGTGGACGTCCACGACGTCACCAGGGTGGTCACCGACCACGCCGCGACGCTCCTGCGCACCCATCGCCTGCACGGCCACAAGTACGCGATCGACGCCGCGCTGGCCGCCATCGCCCGCGCCGCTCCCCCGCCGGTCACCCTCCTGACGTCCGACCCCGAGGACCTGAAGCTCCTCTGCGGCCCTACCGTGGAAGTGCTCAAGGTGTAGCTGCATCGAGGGCGCCGGAACGTGGGACGAGGACGCGGATCCGCGCTCCGCGGCTGTTCAGCCAGTGTTCGAGGTCCGGTCCGGCGAGTTCCTGCCGTATGCCGTCCCGGGCTATGACCGCCGGGCCGAAGAGAGTACCGGTCAGGCCCCGCACGGTCGTGTGCGCGTCGAGGACCGCCTTCAGGGACGTCTCGCGCACCGACGCGTCCGTGAGGTCGGCGCCCTCCAGGCGGGCGTCGGTGAAGGACGCGCCGTTCAGTCTCGCCGACCGGAAGCGGGCCGAGCGGGCGTCGACCGACCAGAGGCTCGCGCTGCCCAGGTCCGCGCCGTCCAGGGTGGCGCCGCGCAGGGACGCCTCGTCGAGCTCGGCCTTGATCAGCGATGCCGAGGAGAGGTCGGCACCGTCCAGCACGGCGCCTTCCAGGTGGGCTCGGTAGAAGTCGGTACCGACGAGTCCGGTGTTCCGCAGGATCGTCTCCGGCAGGAGTGCCATGCCCAGGTCCGCGCCGGACAGGTCGGCTCCGGAGAGGTCGAGTGCCGAGACGTCCAGGAGCGAGTCGTCCCGCTCGGCCCACGCGCGCAACACGGCAGCGGCCTCCGCGTCCGGCGGCAGCTTCCTGACCGGCCGCCCGACGTCACGGGTACCGGACAACGTCATCCCCCCGAGCCTCGCTGTGTCAGTGCGCGAGTCTACGTTCGTCTCATGAGTTCCGGACTGAATCTCTTCCTGATCGACGTCGCTGCCACACGGGCCCTGGTGGGCTCCCGCGACGACCAGTTGCTCGAGGTGATCCGCACCGAGTTCGCCGGTCAACTGGCCGGCGACGACGACTACTTCAGTGACGCCATCGGGCAGGGGGCGCCCACCGCCTACGAGGCGCTGCACGCGGTCGTCCACGGTGGTCCGTTCAGCGGGGACAAGGAGCACGCCTTCCAGTACGGCTACGCGTACCAGCGGCTGTGCTCGCTCACCGGATCGTTCCTGGACAACAGCTGCTTCACCCCTTACCGGGGCGCCTGGCTGTCGGTCGTGGACCAGGGCTTGCGGGCGCTGGGCATCACCGCCGTGTCCGTCGAGGACTTCGACCAAGGCGCTCTGCCCGCTCCGCTGCCGTACTGCCACACCCCGGGATACGGTGAGTGGACGCCCGAGAACATAGCCCGGGCGCTGGAGCAGTTCGAGGCGACCAAGCGTGAGGTCGACGCGTCCAGGCAGGCGCCGCCGCCCCTCGAGCCGGATGTCGTGGACGCCGTCATGCAGTGCCTCGCCTGGATGCGGCACGCGCAGGCTCGGCCCGGGTTCGGCGTCATCGGTTTCCGTTCGTAGGGCCGCCGGCGGACTCACCGGCATGGGTCACGAACGCCGTCCACGCCGCCCTGGAGAGGAGAAGCGGGCGGGACGCCGGGGTCTTGCTGTCGCGGACCGGGACGATGTCCGCGTGCGCGTAACCGTCCGCGATTTCCAGGCAGTTATTCGCTCCGCCGTCGCTGTAGCTCGACTTGCGCCATATCACCGTGCTGAGGTCGGGAGTGGTCTTCATGCTCGGCGCTCCTTCAGTACGTCCCTGATGAACCTCAGCGAGTCTGACGGAGGCAGCGCCAGATCGCGGAGGCGATCGTAGGACAAACGGTGTCTCAGAACGTCCTCCGGATCCTCCATCAGCAGGCCGCTGCTGTCACCCTCCGTGTAGGCGACGGCGCTGCCGTCTCCCTGCCAGAGAAGGGTGAGTGACCCCTTGGCCACCAGGTGGTGCACCCCTGCCGAGAACGGCAGCACCTGGACGACGATGTGGGGCCACTGCGCGACGGCCTCGATGTGCAGCAGCTGGCCTTCCCATGTCTCCGCGCTGGCGGAGGGTCGGCGGAAGGCCGACTCGTCGACGAGGAAGCGCACACTTGGCACCGGGGCCCGGCTCAGCAGCAGCTGACGCCCCAGACGGGCCGCCACCTGCTCGTCGACGGCTTCCTTGTTGTGCCCCGTTGCCCGGGGCCCAGACAACACCTCCCGGGCGAACTCCTCGGTCTGCAGCAGTCCGGGGACGTCCGGCGTGTAGACCCAGAGGATGCGGGCGGTTGCCTCAAGGCGCATGTATGCCTGGTACTTGTCCTTGAACGCGTCATACCGAGCGATCTTCCACAGGCTGACCAGCAGCCCCTCGGACCCGTAATAGCTGTCCAGGTCCTCCATCACCGTCACCTTGGACAGGCGCTGCCCCGACTCCAGGCGGCTCAGGTAGCTCTTGTCGTAGCCGGTCTCGTCGGCCAGTTGGCCGAGGGACCGGCCCTCCTTCTCGCGAAGGAACTTCAGCGTGCGTCCGAGTACGGCGCGCCCCGACTCCCGCTCGACGTCCGCCGGTTCGGTCACCTCGTCCCTCCCTCGTTGTCCGGGGCCCCGGACAACGGCGGCCCCCTTCCGCAGCGTACGCGCGTCGGGTGACGATGGGGGCACGTTCCGTAATCACCGCTCGTCGCACAGGGAGCACCGCACCGATGGATCTTCGCCTCCTGCCCTGGACCACCCCCGAGGGCAAGCCCTGTTACCTCAGCACCGACAGCGACCGGAGCCTGCTCTCGCGGATCGCGGACGACGTGGAGGCGGCCCAACTGCGGTCCGGGGAGGAGGTGCTGGGCGGGGCGAGGGCCGTGTTGGCGGACCGGGGGGCCGGTGAGCGGGCGGTGCGGTTCGCGCTGGTGCGGGCCGTGGAATCACTGGAGGACGTGCTGCGCGTCGCGGTCAGCCGCGGTGGGCGTATCGCGCCGCGCGCGGAGTGAGGGGCGGGCCGTCGTGGTGCGGCGGTCGGTGGAAGCAGATCACCTCATGGAAGGGCACACCCCGCAAGGGCGTTACCCCGTGCGAAGGGGCCGGGGGGCCGGGGGGGGGGGCCCGCCCCCCCCCCCCCCGGGGGGGGCCCCGGGGGGGGGGTTGTTGGGGGGGGGGGGTGGGTGGGCCCGAGGGGGGGGGGGGGGGGGGGGGGGGGGGGGGGTTGGGGCCCCCCCCCCGGCGGGGCCCCCCCCCCCCCGCGGGGGCGTCCCCCGGGGGGGGGGGGGGGGGGGGGGGGGGGGCCCCCCCCCCCCCCCGGCCCCTCGTGTGGGTCACCGGTCGTGCGGTTACTTCACGATCGTGATGCGGTCCGCCTTCGGCGGGGCGATCGGGGACGTCGGGGACGAGTTGGCCGTGAGGTACTGCTCCAGGGCGGTCAGGTCGTCCTGGCCGACCAGGTCGTTCGTGCCCTGGCCGAGGGTCGGGAAGCCGTCGCCGCCGCCCGCGAGGAAGCTGTTGGTGGCGACGCGGTAGGTGGCCGTCGGGTTGATCGGTTCGCCGTTGAGCCTGATGGAGTCCGTGACGACGCGGTCCGCGCCCGTCTTCGTCAGGTCCAGGGTGTAGGTCAGGCCCGAGGAGATCTGGAGGATCTTCGGGGCCGCCTCGTTCGGGCCGCTCACCTGCTCCTTGAGCGCCTGGATCACCTGGGCGCCCGTGAAGTCCTGGAGGTTGACCGTGTTGGCGAAGGGCTGGACGGTGAAGCCCTCGGCGTAGGTGACCACGCCGTCGCCCTCACCGGCCTTGGCCGCGTAGGTCAGGGGCGCGCGGATGCCGCCGGGGTTCATCAGCGCCAGGTCGGTCTCCGGGTCCAGCGCCTTGCCGTGCGCCAGCTGCGCGTCGGCGATCAGGTCGCCGAGCGGGGACTCGGTGCCGTCGCGGGAGATGTCGCCGGAGATGTAGCCGATCGGGCGGTTGCCGATGGGCGCGGCGAGGGTGTTCCACTTGTCGATCAGCGCGGTCATGTCGGGCGCCTTGGGGACGTCCCGGGTGACCACGTGGTTCGCGGACTTCACGGCCGTACGGGCGATGTCACCCGTCCAGCGGTCGTACGTCAGCGTGGTGTCGGTGTAGAGGCGGCCGAAGGACGCGGCCGAGGTGACCATGCGGGGCTTGCCCGCCGGGTCGGGGATGGTGCAGACGTACGCCGCGTGGGTGTGGCCGGTGACCAGCGCGTCCACCTGGGGCGAGATGTTCTTGGCGATGTCGGCGATCGGGCCGGAGATGCCGTCGCCGGCGCCCGGGGAGTCGCAGTCGTAGTTGTACGCCGTCGAGGCCGGCATACCGCCCTCGTGGATGAGCGCCACGACGGACTTCACGCCCTGTCGCTGGAGTTCCCTGGCGTACTTGTTGATCGTCTCGACCTCGTCCTTGAAGGACAGGCCCTTGACGCCCTCCGCCGAGACGATGTCCGGGGTGCCCTCGAGCGTCACGCCGATGAAGCCGACCTTGACGCCCTTGTTCTTCCACACCCAGTAGGGCTTGAGGATCGGCTTGCCGGTCTTCTCGTCCAGGACGTTGGCCGCCAGGTACGGGAAGTCGGCGCCCTCGAACTCCTCGTCCGTGTAGCAGCCCTCGGTCGGGTGGCAGCCGCCCTTCTGGAGGCGGCGCAGTTCCTTGGCGCCCTCGTCGAACTCGTGGTTGCCGACGGAGGTGACGTCCAGGTCGAGCTTGTTCAGCGCCTCGATGGTGGGCTCGTCGTGGAAGAGGCCCGAGATGAGCGGGGAGGCGCCGACCATGTCGCCGCCGGCCGCGGTGATGGAGTACCGGTTGCCCTCACGGGCCTTGCGCAGGTGGGTGGCGAGGTACTCCACACCGCCCGCGTCGATGGTCTTGGTGGTGCCGTCCGGCTGGAGTTCGGTGACCCGGCCGGAGGAGCCCGCCGGAGCCTCCAGGTTGCCGTGCAGGTCGTTGAAGGACAGCAGCTGGACGTCCTGGTAGCGGCCCGGGAACTCGGCCGGGGTCCCCTCGCTCTCGGCCGCTCCGGCCGACCCGGGCAGCGCGGCAGCGGCCAGCGCGCCGGCGGTGACCAGTCCGGCGGCGGTGGCGAGGAAGCGGTTGGTACGGCGTCTGCGGCGCTGGTGGTGCGCCGGGGATGTGGCTGGCATACGCCCCCCTGTGGGTCTACGTGGGTCTGGCGGGGCCGCATGGGACAGCGGGCCGCCCGGCGCAGCCTAGAGTCAACGCGCGTAGCGCGACAGGGGGTTCCGGGTTACATCCTGATTTATCTTTCGGCGTCCCTCTGGCGGGCCCGTGTCCGGGCCCTGTCCCGGCTTCGCCGGCGACGGCAACACCGTCACCTTTGCGCCAGTTTCGCCCTGCCTCTTGCGCCGTCGGCTTACCCTCGTACGCATGACCAGCGACGACATCGCACGGCCCGGCCGCCCCCGTTCGCTCCAGACGTACACCGCCCTCTCCCCGGAGCAGACCGAGGCGGTGCTCGCCCTGCTCGCGGAGGCCGCCCGTACCGACGGGCAGCAGGCGGTGTCCGAGCAGGGGCGCCTGCAACTGCGCGGCGGGGAGCGGGAGGGCGTGGCTCATCTGCTGCTGAGCGTCGATGACGAACTTGTCGGATATGCCCAGTTGGAGGACACCGACCCGGTGGAGCCGCCGGCCGCCGAGCTGGTGGTGCACCCCGCGCACCGCGGCCACGGGCACGGACGGGCGCTCGGCGCCGCGCTGCTGGCCGCCTCCGGCAAGCGGCTGCGGGTGTGGGCGCACGGCGGGCACTCCGCCGCCCGGCACCTGGCCCAGGTGCTCGGGCTCACGCTGTTCCGGGAACTGCGCCAGATGCGGCGCCCCCTGGCGGGACTGGAGCTGCCCGAGCCGGTGCTGCCGGAGGGCGTGACCGTGCGTACCTTCGTCCCCGGGCAGGACGACGCGGCCTGGCTCGCGGTGAACGCCGCCGCCTTCGCCCACCACCCCGAGCAGGGCTCCCTCACCCAGCGCGACCTGGACGACCGCAAGGCCGAACCCTGGTTCGACCCCGACGGCTTCTTCCTGGCCGAGCGGGAGGGGCGCCTCGTCGGTTTCCACTGGACCAAGGTGCACGCCGAGGAGGGCCTCGGCGAGGTCTACGTCCTCGGGGTGAGCCCGCAGGCCCAGGGCGGCGGACTCGGCAAGTCCCTCACGACGATCGGCCTGCGGTACCTGGCGGGGCGGGGTCTGCCGACGGCGATGCTGTACGTCGACGCCGACAACAAGGCGGCGGTGTCCGTCTACGAACGGCTGGGGTTCGTCACCCACGAGACGGACCTCATGTACCGCACGGAAACGTGAGTACGGGACGTACCGGGCGGGCACGTGAGCGGACCGCGGTGCCGAGGGACGGCGGACGCGGGGTCACCTCCGGGCGGAGGTGACCCCGCGTCAGGTGCAGGCCGCGAACGGTGGTCTCACGCCGCGGACGGTGGTCTCACGCCGCGCCTCGTCCCCATGGCCGCCGACGCACCGGCTCCGCAGCGCACGCGGCCCCCACGGCAACCGCCGCGCCCAGCAGCAGCGCCCAGCGGTCGTGCGCCGCCGCCCACCCCTCCTCGCCCGGCGTGGTGAACAGCTCCCAGCGTCCCGGCAGCAGCAGGGGCGCGAGGACGGCCGAGACGAGCAGGGCACCGGCCACCACGCGGCCGGGCAGGGTTCCGCCACGGCGGACCGCGAACGCCGCACCGGCCAGGGCGAGGACGAAGGTCGCCGCCGCCTCGAGGGTGACGTCGTCGACCGGGGGGCGTACCGGCTCCGGCACGAGGAGCACCGCGACGGTCCACCACAGGGCGGCGACCGGGGCGACGAGGGCCACCCGCAGGGTGTGGCGGACCGCCCACCGGGTCGGCACGGCGGCCGTGGTGTGGCGGGCCGGGTCGTCCAGCAGGAAGGCCAGGCCCAGCGCGAAGGCGACGGCGGCCGCGCGCAGGACGGTCACGACCAGCCAGTCGTTCGCGCCGTCGTCGCCCATCAGCCGCGGCACCCCGGCGAGCAGCAGCCCCACACCGCCGGCCGCGCCGACCGAGCGCCACGGCACCGTCCGCGCCACGGGGCGCACCAGCGCACGCCACCGGGCGCCCACCGGCGCCGTCGGCCTGGGCCCCCCGTCCACCGGCGCCGTCCGCTTCCCTTCCGCGTGCATCGGCGAAGTCCGCTCCGGCTCCGCACTCACTGACGCCGTCCGCTCCGGCTCCCCGTCCACCGGCGAAGTCCGCTCCGGCTGCGCGCCCCCTAGAGACATTCGTCCGCCTCTTCGGGCGCGGCCAGACCCAGCAGCTGCGCCGCCCGGTCGGTGGTCAGCCGGGGAGCCGTCAGCTCGTCCCAGTGCGCCCGGACCTTCGCGGCGACCGCCTCTCGGGGCTGTGCCAACAGTTCACGGACCAGCTCGGTGTGCGCCGCATTCAGGTACACCGGCTCGGTCCGGGAGATCACCACCGCTCCGCCGCTCACGCTGTCGTCGATGCGGACCCGGCGCAGGTCGGACATCGGGTCCGGGGACGCGCCGAGCGCCAACCACATCACGGTGACCATCCGGCCGTCGCACATCGTGCTCGCGGCCTCCTCGGTGCCGGCGACCAGCACACCGGCCACCGCGACGGAGAACTCCGGAACCCGGTTGCCGCCCCAGGAGGTGCCGACGGTCACCTCGTCCGGGCGGGTGAGCGGTGCGATCGCCGCGTCGCCGGACAGGCCGTAACGGGCCTCGACCCGCTGCCGCACCGTCAGGGCCCGGTCCCCGGCCGCACCGCCCGCGAGGGAGCGCACCCGCTCCACGGCCGCCGCCCAGTCGTCGACGCGCGGCCCCCACTCCGGGAAGGCGCAGTACGTGGAGCCGTCCCGCCGCACGCACGCGTGCTCCTTCTCCGGGGTGACCGACAAGCGGGTACGGGCCTCGGTCGTCTCCGGCGGGACGCCGCCGGCCTGGTACACCGCGCCCAGCCCGGTCACCGCGACGGCCAGCGCCAGGCCCGCCCGGACGGTGCGCAGCCGGGCGCCCCCCGAGAGCAGGACCGCCAGCAGGCCCAGGACCAGGGCCAGTCCGGCGAGGTACACGGCGTGCCAGGCGGCGGGACGGCCCACCAGCTCGGAGGGCAGCGTCTGGCTGCTGGGCTCGTGGACCACCATGACGAGCCACCGCGACCAGGCGTCGCCGGCAGCGGCGACCACGAAGAAATAGAGCAGGAAGAAGACGACGAGCAGCGGGGCCGCCAGCGAGGAGGACACCAGGCGGGCGAGCAGCACCCCGCCGGCGCCCATCAGCAGCACGGACAGCGGCCCCACGAGCAGTTCGGCGGGCGAACCGTGCCCGACCGCGCCGGGCTTGAGCGCCTCCCAGGTGAACTGCCCGACCACCCCCACCGCGGCGAGCAGGGCGGCGGGCACGACGGACAGCAGGTGCGCGACCGTGCGCTGCCACCTGGAGACCACCAGCACGGCGAAGTGCCGCTCGGTGTCGTGACGGTGGGAGCGCAGCACGGCGTGGTTGGCGGCCAGCAGCACCGCGAGCCCGACGAGCAGCGGCCCGGTCTGCGTGGCCCGGTCCGCGTCCTGCAGCGCGGGGAAGCCGTCCCAGGAGTCGGTCGTGCGCCACGCCGTCCAGCCGGCGTACACGGCGAAGGCGAGCAGCACCGGGACGCTCAGCAGCAGGCGCCGGGCCTCGAAGCGGGCCAGGGTGAGGACGGCCGCGGGGGCGGTCCCGTGCGCGGCGGGTCCGGCGGACGGGGCCGCCGTCTCGAGGGGGGTGGTCGTGGTCATGCCGCCACCTCCGCATCCGCGCCGTCGAGGGAGAGCAGGTAGCCGTCCTCCAGGGTGGGTTCGAGGAGGTCGGCGCCGGCGGGTGGGTCGCCGACGTTACGGAAGGTGCCCGTGCCGGTGCGCCAGCCGGCGATGGCCCCGGGATCGCGTCCGGTACTGCTCCACACGCGCCCGGCGGCCCGTGCGGTCAGCTCGGTGGGGGTGCCGTCGAAGCGGAGGGTGCCGCCGGCCATGACCAGGACACGGTGGCAGAGCATCGCCACGTCCTCGGTCTGGTGGGTGGACAGCAGCACGGTCCGGCCCTCGCCCGCCAGGGCGATCAACTCGCGGAAACGCATGCGCTGTTCGGGGTCGAGACCGACGGTGGGCTCGTCGAGGACGAGGAAACCGGGGTCGCCGACGAGGGCGGCGGCCAGCGCGACCCGCTGGCGCATGCCGCCGGACAGCTTGCGGATGCGCCGGCCGCGCACGTCGGCGAGACCGACCTCGTCCAGGACGCGGCGCGTCTCGCGGTGCCGCGCGGTGCGGTCGGTGAGTTCCTTGAGGATCGCCACGTAGTCGACGAACTCGAAGGCGGTGAAGTCGGGGTGGAAGCCGGGGTTCTGCGGCAGGTACCCGAGGCGGCGACGCACCTCCTGGCGGCCGCGCGCGGTGCCGGGGTCGTGGCCGAGCACGGTGAAGCCGCCCCGGTCCGGAGGTACGGCGGTGGCGAGCACCCGGAGCAGGGTGGTCTTGCCGGCGCCGTTGGGCCCGAGCAGCCCCGTGACGCCGGGCGACAGCCGCAGCGACACGTCGTCGAGGGCACGGGTCCTGCCGTAGTGCAGGCTGAGCCCGGCGGCGGAAACGGTGGGGGTCATACGGCACTCCTGTAGAGGTCGCGGAGGGCGGGCGGGGCGGGGAGCGAAAGGGAACCGGCGGTCACGCCAGGTCCCCGCGGGCCCGGCCCCGGCTGAGGTCGAAGCGGTCACGGAGCAGGAACAGCAGTCCGGCGGCGAGTGCGGCGACGGCCGCGGAGACGCCCTGGCCGGCCGCGGTGAACGGCGCGAGCGGGTCGGCGCCCTCGCGGACCGCCTCGGCGGCCAGCAGCAGCGCGACCCAGGACCCGCCGACCACGGACGGCGCGAGGACCGGGCCCAGCCGGGGGGTCAGCGCGAGACCGGTCGCGGTGAGCGCGAGGGCGGGCAGCAGCCAGGCCAGGGCGGCGAGTCCGTAGCCGGGCAGGGCGAGGCTGGCGAGCCCGTTGAGCGCGAGCGCGGCGCCGAGCACCGTCACGGTGCGGATCATCAGCAGCCGGAAGCCGTGCATCGGGGCGACGACCGCCATCTCGTACGTCGGATCCAGCGCGGGCCCGTACGACAGGGCGACGCCGGCGAGCGGCAGCAGCGGGGCGAGGGCGAGGAAGAGGGTGGGGGAGCCCCCGGACCGGGTGGCGTGGGTCGCGGCGACGGACAGCAGCAGCACGGCGACGACCGCGCCCAGCCAGGACCGGCGCAGCACCGGCGTGGCCGCGAGCAGCCGTACGGTGTGGTCGGCGACGCCGAGTCGCACCAGCAGCGCTTCGAGGAACCCCGGCCGGGGCGCGTCGAGTTCGGCGTCGAGCCGCTCCCACCCGGCGTCCAGAACCGTGCGGTCACCGACGTCGGCGAGCACCCCCCGGCACCGCGCACAGGTGGTGAGGTGGGTGTCGGCCGACCAGAGCACGGGCGGCTCCAACTCCCCGCGGCCGTAGGCCAGCAGGTCCTCAATGGGCACATGCCAACGCCGCCCGCCGCTCCCGGCCCGGGGAGCGTCCCCGTGGCCGGCGCCGACGTCCGCCACCGGCCCGGCGGCAGCACCGGTCACCCCGGCGGCAGCACCGGCCGCGGGACCACCGGGCGCATCCGCGCCGACCGGCGGCTCCCCCGCGCCGGGCGCCCCCGTACCGGTCACACCGTCCGTCGTTCCGTCCGTCATGCCAGTGCCTCCCGGAGTTGCCTGCGGGCCCGCATCGCCCGTGTCTTGACCGTGCCCGGCGGGATGCCGAGCAGGACGGCGGCCTCACGGGTGGTCAGCCCGTCGACCACCGTGGCCTGGAGCACCGCGCGCAGTTCCGGCGAGAGCCGGACCAACGCACCGGCCAGGTCCCCGTGCTCCACCCCGGCCAGCACCCGCTCCTCCGCGGACGCCTCGTCCCGGTGCCGCAGTCGCGCCAGCGCCTGCCGCAGCCGGCCCCGCGCCCCCGCGCCGCGCAGCGCGTCGACCAGCCGCCGGGAGGCGATGCGCCACAGCCAGCCGGCGGCATCCGCACCGGCCACGTCCCCGCGGTAGCGCGCGGTGCCCCGCCACACGGCGAGGAACGTCTCCTGCACCACGTCGTCGACGATCCCCGCGTCGGCGCACCGGCTGCGCATGCGCGCGGTCAGCCACGGCGCGTACCGCCGGTACAGCTCCTCGAAGGCGTGCCGGTCGCCGTCCGACGCGACGGCGCGCAACAGCTCCCCGTCGCTTCTCGTTTCGCTCACGTCTCCTCATCGGACGGGCCCCGCCGACCGGTTCACTCGATCGCGGTCGACTTTCCGATGCTCTTCCACTCCTGTGGCACGCGGTCGTCCGGGTCAGCATCCTGCGCGACGGCCCACCGGGCAGGCGCATCCCGTCACCGAGCACATCGTGACCGTCGGCGGCGACCATCTGCCCGCTCCCCGCGGCAGCGCGCCGCTGTACGACCGCCGGGCGGAGCCGGCCGCGCCGGGCGCCACCGGTTCCACGGGGACGTCCATCCCGCCGCCCCCCTCCCGGCCGCTCCACCTCGTGGCCGCCGGCGTGCTCCTCGCCGTCACCGCCCTGCCGGCCCCGGCCGCGTTCCGTCTGCTCCGCCACCGCACCGGCACGGCGGGCCGGCCACCGGAACGGCCCCGCCCCGCCCAACCATCCCCGCGCCCTCGGCCCTGTCCCCTGCTCCCCGAGCCTTCGGCCCTTTCCCGCACCTCCCCGGACCCGCCGCGGGCACCGTCCCCGGAACTCTCCGGCATCCTGTTGCGCCCGTACCGCACCGCCCTGCCCTGATCGTCCGGGTGCTGTTCGTCGCCCCCACCCCACGCGGCCGACCGGCTACGTCGGCTTCCGGCTTCCTCATCTGCCACGGCTTGCTCGCCGGGCCCGCCCGCGCCGGCGCCGCGCTCACCGGCGGAGAACCGGAGTCCGTTGCCGCGCGGCCGACCCGGACGCGGGGCATCATCCCTTCCCGGTGACAGGTGGACGGTGGCAGGTGGGAGTGGCAGGTGGGAGTGGCAGGTGGCAGGTGGACCGTGGCCAGGTTCGCCCGCCCGCGCCGGCGCTCACCGCGTGGGCCGCACGGTCCTGGTCGTGGCGTTCCGCCGGGGCCGGGCGGCGCACCGGCACCCGACCGACCGGCCACGGGGCGTTCGCCGACGTCTTCGCGCCCCACGGCCCGGCGGCGGTGGCGTTCGCCCTGTGCGGGCTCACGGTCGGCACGCTCACCGCGCTGCTGCTGCGTGACGCGCCCTGCCCACCTCACCATGACCGTGGCCGTGGCCGTGGCCTCGAATTAGCTGCTCAACGTGGTGCCGGAGCAGGTCCGCCCGTACCCGTGGCCGGCGGTGACGCACACCTCACCGGGCAACCCCGGGCTGCCGGACGACGTCTGGCAGGTGGGAGGGGGCCCTCACTGGTGCCGACCACTGCCTCACGTACCACCCGGCGCCCCTTTCCGGCCGCTGCACCTGGTGGAGACGGGCGTCGTGCCGACGGGTGCCGCCCTCGCCGCCGCCACCGCGTGCGCAGCCGCGCCGTCGCGCGGCCGGACGTCCGCGGGCGTACGTCCCTTCCACGGGGGGAGGGACGTACGCCCGCGACGGCCCCCGCACACCACCCCCGTCGGACCGTCCACGGCACACCGAGACGGCCCCCACCGCGCATGGAGGACGGCCACCGCGACACGCCCGGGGCAACTTGCCCGCGGACTCCCCGCGGCACCCCGGGGGACGGCCGCCGCGGGGTGGGGCGGACGTCCGCGGGCCGCCCCCCGCTATCCCGCACGTCATGTCTCCGTAACCACCGATTCAGACAGGCTTGCGACGCTCGGCCAATGAATCCCGCCGCGCCAGAGCCTTCGCCACCCCGAAGGGGCCCCGGGGGGAACGGGGACGCCCCAGGCGTACCACCGCTCCCGCCCGCGCTTTCCGACGCGCCCGTGACGCTGTTGGCGCGGAACAATGGGTCCATGAGCCAGCCGAACACCCAGGCACAGGTACAGCACGCGCAGCCCTCCGTGGGCTCCATAGCCGCGCACCGCCCGCACACCGTGGCGGCAGCGGTCTCCGACCTGGAACCCGATATCGACGCGGACCTCGACGGTTACGAGGAGTCACCGACCGACGGCTCGACCGTCCCGCTGCCGCAGGGTCGTTTCCTCGACCGGGAGCGCAGCTGGCTCGCGTTCAACGAGCGCGTCCTCGAACTCGCGGAGGACCCCGGCACCCCCCTGCTGGAGCGGGCCAACTTCCTCGCGATCTTCGCCAGCAACCTGGACGAGTTCTTCATGGTCCGGGTGGCCGGCCTGAAGCGCCGCATCGCCACCGGCGTCGCCACCCGCTCCGCCTCCGGCCTCCAGCCGCGCGAGGTGCTGGAGATGATCTGGGCCCGCTCGCGCGAGCTGATGGCCAGGCACGCCGCCTGCTACCACGAGGACGTCGCCCCCGCGCTCGCGGAGGAGGGCATCCACCTGGTCCGGTGGAACGAGCTGACGGAGAAGGAACAGGCCCGCCTGTTCACCCTGTTCCGGCACCAGATCTTCCCGGTCCTCACCCCCCTCGCCGTCGACCCGGCGCACCCCTTCCCCTACATCTCCGGCCTCTCCCTGAACCTGGCCGTCGTCGTGCGCAACCCGGTCACCGGCCACAAGCACTTCGCCCGGGTCAAGGTGCCGCCGCTGCTGTCCCGCTTCCTGGAGAGCTCCCCGGGCCGCTACGTCCCCGTCGAGGACGTCATCGCCGCGCACCTGGAGGAGCTGTTCCCGGGCATGGAGGTGCTGGAGCACCACGCGTTCCGGCTCACCCGCAACGAGGACCTGGAGGTCGAGGAGGACGACGCGGAGAACCTGCTCCAGGCCCTGGAGAAGGAGCTCATGCGGCGCCGCTTCGGTCCGCCGGTGCGCCTGGAGGTCGAGGAGTCCATCGACCGGGAGGTGCTCGACCTGCTGGTGCGCGAGCTGAAGATCAGCGAGGCCGAGGTCTACCCGCTGCCCGGCCCCCTGGACCTCACGGGCCTGTTCCGCATCCACAGCCTGGACCGGCCCGAGCTGAAGTACCCCAAGTTCATCGCCGGGACCCACCGCGACCTGGCCGAGGTCGAGTCGGCGTCCCCGCCCGACATCTTCGCCGCGCTGCGCAGCCGGGACGTGCTGCTGCACCACCCGTACGACTCGTTCTCCACGTCGGTGCAGGCGTTCCTGGAGCAGGCCGCCGCCGACCCGGACGTGCTCGCCATCAAGCAGACGCTGTACCGGACCTCGGGCGACTCCCCGATAGTCGACGCGCTCATCGACGCGGCGGAGTCCGGCAAGCAGGTCCTCGTCCTGGTCGAGATCAAGGCCCGCTTCGACGAGCACGCCAACATCAAGTGGGCGCGGAAGCTGGAGGAGGCCGGCTGCCACGTGGTCTACGGCCTGGTCGGCCTGAAGACCCACTGCAAGCTGTCCCTCGTGGTGCGCCAGGAGGGCGAGACGCTGCGGCGGTACAGCCACGTGGGCACCGGCAACTACCACCCGAAGACCGCCCGCCTGTACGAGGACCTGGGCCTGCTCACCGCCGACCCCCAGGTCGGCGCGGACCTCTCCGACCTGTTCAACCGCCTCTCCGGCTACTCCCGCCGGGAGACCTACCGGCGGCTGCTGGTCGCCCCGAAGTCCCTGCGCGACGGGCTGGTCTCCCGCATCAACAAGGAGGCCCAGCACCACCGCGCCGGGCGGCCCGCGTACGTCCGCATCAAGGTCAACTCGATGGTCGACGAGGCGATCATCGACGCCCTGTACCGGGCGTCCCAGGCGGGTGTGCCGGTCGACGTGTGGGTGCGCGGCATCTGCGCGATCCGGCCGGGCGTGACGGGCCTGTCGGAGAACATCCGGGTGCGCTCCGTCCTCGGCCGCTTCCTCGAGCACTCCCGTGTGTTCGCCTTCGGCAACGGCGGCGAGCCCGAGGTGTGGATCGGCAGCGCGGACATGATGCACCGCAATCTCGACCGCCGGATAGAAGCCATGGTCCGGGTGACGGACCCGGCCCACCGCGCGGCCCTCAACCGCATGCTGGAAACCGGCGTGTCCGACGCCACCGCGTCCTGGCACCTCGGCCCGGACGGCGAGTGGAGCCGGCACGCGACGGACGCGGACGGCGGGCCCCTGCGCAACATCCAGGAGATGCTCATAGACGCCCGGAGGCGCCGGCGTGGCACAGCAGCACCTTGACCCGACGGACCCCACGGCCTCGCCGGTGACGGGGGAGGCGCTCGCGGGCTACCTGCGGGCGCAGGCGACGGAGTTCCTCCGCGCGCTGCGTCTGCACCGGGAGACCGGCGCGGGCGCGGCGGGCTCGCCGGGCCCGGACGAGGCGGCCCGCGCGCTACGCCGCTCGGCCCGCCGCATCAGCGGCACCCTGCACACGTTCCAGCCCCTGCTGGACCCGGACTGGTCCGAGGCGATGCGCCCCGAACTGGCGTGGGTCTCGGGCACCCTCGCGCAGGAGCACGCCTACACCTCCCGTCTGGACCGCCTCCTGCTGGCCCTGCACCGCCTCTCGGGCGCGACCCCGTTCCAGCCACCGGGGGTGAGCCGTGTGGCCACGCTCGGGACCGGTACAGCCGGACGGGGTGGCGCACCGGCCGCCGGCCACGGCCGCGGAACGGCGGCGCGTGGCACGGGCAGAGCCGCCGGCGCGGCGGACCGCGGCCCTGGCACGGGCACGGAGCCGGGTGCCGCGGGGGCACCCGACCTGGTCCCCGGGCCGGGCGCCGGCGCGGACGCGGCCGACGGTCCGCCGGGCACCGCCGCCGACCCTGCCTGCTCCGTCGCCACGGCCACGGACACGGCCCGCCCAAGCACCGGCCGGGCCGACGGGGCGGGCCGCGCCGCCCGCACCCCCACCCGTACCGGAGAGGCTCCGTCCCGCACCCGCGACGCCCGCACCCAGGGGATGCCGGGCGTGGCCACGACCGCCGCCGTCCCCGCCCCCGACCGGGGCAACCTCACCGTGGGCGCGGCCAAGGCGGGGGCGCTGCTGGACCGGCAGCTCACGCTCGCGCGGACGCGGGCCCACTCCACGGCGCTCCAGGCCCTCGGCTCCTCCCGGTTCCACGCGGTCGCCGACAAGGTCGCCGTGCTGGCCAGCGAGGTGCCGCTGGCCCCCGCCGCGGCCGGCGCCGATCTGCGCCCGCTGGCCGGCGCCGCGCACGAGCGGCTGGCCGACGCCGTCGCCGCGCTGCCGCTGATCACCGCGGGCAGCCCGTACAACGCGGAGGCGCTGATCCACGGCCTGTCCCCGGACCCGGCACCGCACCCGCAGGACGCCCCCTGGCACCAGGTCCGCCTGCTGCTGCGCCTGCACCGCTACGCCCGCGAGGTCCTCCACGCCGACCCCGCCGACCCCGCCGACCACGGCGACCACGGCGTCCGTGCCGGACACGACGACAGCTCACCGGTGGACGTCCACCTCCTCATGGCCAGTGAGGCCCTAGACCGGCACCGCGACGCCTCCGAGGCGGCGGCCGCCGCGGCCCAGGCGGCCCGGACCCCGCGGATCGCCCCGGCCACGGCGTACGCGCTGGGCGTGCTGCACGCCGACCAGCGGCATGAGGTCGAGGCGGCGCGGTACGCGTTCCAGCGCTGCTGGCGGAAGGAAGCCATCGGCACGTTATGAGGAGGCCTTCGGCACGTCACAGGGATTCGGCACGTCACAGGGAGGCGAGGCACCCGGTGAGTTCCCCAGACGATCCCGGCGACTCCGGCGACTCCGCCCCGGACACCCTCACGGTGCGGGCGGCCGGCTGCGTGCTGTGGCGCCGCTCCCCCGCGACCGGGGGACTGGAGCTGTGCCTCGTGCACCGCCCGAAGTACGACGACTGGTCCTGGCCGAAAGGCAAGCTCAAGCGCGGCGAGGACGCGCTGGCCGGGGCGCTGCGCGAGGTCGAGGAGGAGACGGGCCACCGCGCCGCCCCCGGCGCGGAACTGCCCGCCGCCCACTACGTGGCGAACGGCCGCCCCAAGGAGGTCCGCTACTGGGCGGCCGAGGCCCTCTCCGGCACCTTCACCCCCACCGACGAGGTCGACCGCGTCCTGTGGCTCTCCCCGGCCGCGGCCCGCCGGCGCCTCACCCAGCCCCGCGACCGCGACCTCGTCGACGCGCTCCTGACCACGCTGCGCCCGGCCTGACCACGCCCGGGCCCGCGCACCGGTGCCGCACCGAGCGCGCCGCGCCGGGCCCCGCGTCCGGCCCCACCGGGCCCGTCGTCATCACGTGTCCCGGCAGCCCCGTCCCCCGGCCGACCGCTATCCTCGCCCGCGTCCGGTATCCCCCCGTGTCCTCGACGTAAGCGTTCCGTGACCTCACCGCACCGTCCACAGGGGTTCACCCCTCGTTCATTTACGCCCATCGGCGCCTTCACCTGTTCTGCCTAATTTCGGCCTTACGCGACGCGGATCGCCGGGAAGCAGCGGCAGCCGTGTCACCCCAGACTGCGCACGCCGCCGAATTCAGGACGGCGGCTCTCGGAAGGAAGTCAAGTGAAGCTTCAGCGCATGAACCGGCGGGCCCTCGCTCTCGGTGCTCTCGCCGTCTCCGGCGCCCTGGCCCTCACGGCGTGCGGCTCCGACGACACCGGCACCTCCAACGGCGGTGACGCCTCCGCGAGCGCCAAGGCCGGGAACATCAAGTGCGAGGACGCCAAGGGGCAGCTCCAGGCCTCCGGCTCCTCCGCGCAGAAGAACGCGATCGACGCCTGGGTGAGGCAGTACACCGCCGCCTGCAAGAGCGTCCAGATCAACTACAACCCGACCGGTTCCGGCGCCGGCATCACCGCCTTCACCCAGGGCCAGACCGCCTTCGCCGGCTCGGACTCCGCGCTGAAGCCCGAAGAGATCGAGGCGTCCAAGAAGATCTGCTCCGGCGGCCAGGGCATCGACCTGCCGATGGTCGGCGGCCCGATCGCCGTCGGCTTCAACGTCCCCGGCGTCGACACCCTCGCGCTCGACGCCCCGACGCTTGCGCAGATCTTCGACAACAAGATCACCAACTGGAACGACGAAGCGATCAAGAAGCTCAACCCCGACGCGAAGCTTCCCGACCTGAAGATCCAGGCGTTCCACCGCTCCGACGAGTCCGGCACCACGGACAACTTCACCAAGTACCTCAAGGCCGCCGCGCCCAAGGACTGGAAGTACGAGCCGAGCAAGTCCTGGGAGGCCAAGGGCGGCCAGTCCGCGCAGGGCTCCTCCGGTGTGGCCCAGCAGGTGAAGCAGACCTCGGGCGCGATCTCCTACTTCGAGCTCTCCTACGCCAAGGACGGCATCAAGACCGTCGACATCAAGACCGAGGCCGCCGAGCCGGTCAAGGCCACCATCGAGAACGCGACCGCCGCCATCGGCGCCGCCAAGGTCGTCGGCACCGGCAAGGACCTCGCGCTGGAGCTGGACTACACCCCGTCCACCGAGGGCGCCTACCCGATCGTCCTGGTGACGTACGAGATCGTCTGCGACAAGGGCAACAAGTCGGACACCCTGCCCGCCACCAAGTCCTTCCTGAACTACATGGCCTCCGAGGACGGCCAGGGCGTGCTCGCCGAGGCCGGCTACGCCCCGATGCCCGAGGAGATCATCACCAAGGTTCGCGAAACCATCTCGAGCCTGAGCTGACCCGAGTGTGCGGGCCGGTCCCGGACCGGGACCGGCCCCGCACCGTCCGGTGCACCGCCATCAGGAGCCCCCGGCCCCCGGACGGCTCCGACCGAGCCGCCCGCCCCGGCGGTTCCGCAGACCGGAGAACCCCGATGGACATAACCACCCAGAAACCCGCCGCTCCCCCAGCACCCCAGCCGCCGGCCGGTGCCGAGGCCAAGCGCGCCGCCCGCGGCGCCACCCGCCCCGGCGACCGGATCTTCCTCGGGCTCTCCCGCGGCTCCGGCATTTTCGTCCTGGTACTCATGGCCGCGATCGCGGCCTTCCTGACGTACCGCGCGACCATGGCCATCAGCAAGGACGAGGCGAACTTCTTCACGTCCTTCGAGTGGAACCCCAGCGGCATCCCGCCGGAGTTCGGCATCGCGGTCCTGGCCTTCGGCACCGTCGTGTCGTCGGTCATCGCCATGGTCATAGCGGTCCCGATCGCCGTCGGCATCGCCCTCTTCATCACGCACTACGCCCCCCGCCGCCTCGGCGGTGCCATCGCGTACGTGATCGACCTGCTCGCCGCCGTCCCGTCCATCGTCTACGGCCTGTGGGGCGCCCTCGTCCTGGTGCCGCACCTGGACGGTCTGTACGGCTGGCTCGACGACTACCTCGGCTGGACCGGCATCCTCGAGTGGAACGACGGCGCCCCGCGCTCGCTGTTCACGGTGGGCATCCTGCTCGCCATCATGATCCTGCCGATCATCACCAACGTGAGCCGTGAGGTCTTCCGCCAGGTCCCGCGGATGCACGAGGAGGCGGCCCTCGCCCTCGGCGCCACGCGCTGGGAGGTCATCCGCATGTCGGTGCTGCCGTTCGGCCGCTCCGGCGTCATCTCCGCCTCGATGCTGGGCCTCGGCCGCGCGCTCGGCGAGACGATGGCCGTGGCCATGGTGCTCTCCCCGTCCTTCGACATCAACGCCAGCCTGCTCGACCCGGGCGGCGGCACCTTCGCCCAGAACATCGCCAGCAAGTTCAACGAGGCGACCGAGATGGGCCGGGACGCGCTGATCGCCTCCGGTCTCGTCCTGTTCGTCATCACGCTGCTGGTCAACGGCGCGGCCCGCCTGATCATCGCCCGCCGCAAGGAGTACTCGGGGGCCAACGCATGAGCCACGCATCCGTCACCGCCAAGCGCTCCTCGCTGCGCGGCGCGACCCTGCCCAAGTGGTTCGCCTGGGCGGTCGCCGCGGGCTCGATCGCCCTCGGGCTCGGCATCAGCGCCGCGGCCGGCCTGAACAGCGACATCCAGTGGGCGCTGATCGCTTCCCTGCTGTTCGTACTCGGCTCGTACGCGATCTCCGCGAAGGTCGAGGGGCGCCGCCAGGCCAAGGACCGCACCGCGACCAGTCTGGTCTGGGTCGCCTTCATCCTGGCCGTCGTCCCGCTCGCGTCCCTGACCTGGGACACCGTCAAGCGCGGCACCGAGGTCCTCGACGGCCACTTCCTCAGCCACTCCATGGGCGTGGTCGCCGACACCGAGCCCGGCGGCGGCGTCTACCACGCCCTGCTCGGCACCCTCCAGCAGGTCGGCCTCGCCACCCTGATCTCGGTGCCGATCGGTGTGCTCACCGCGATCTACCTGGTCGAGTACGGACGCGGCAAGCTCGCCAAGGCCGTCACCTTCTTCGTCGACGTCATGACGGGCATCCCGTCGATCGTCGCCGGTCTGTTCATCCTCAGCCTGTGGATCCTCATCCTCGGCATGGGCTACTCCGGCTTCGCCGGCTCGATGGCCCTGTCCATCCTGATGATCCCGGTGGTCGTCCGGTCCACGGAGGAGATGCTCAAGCTCGTCCCGAACGAGCTGCGCGAGGCGTCCCTCGCCCTGGGCGTCCCGAAGTGGCGCACCATCCTCAAGGTGGTCCTGCCGACGTCCATCGGCGGCATCACCACGGGCGTGATGCTGGCGATCGCCCGTATCACCGGTGAGACCGCCCCCGTGCTGCTGCTGGTCTGGGGCACGAACTTCATCAACTCCAACCCGTTCCAGGACCCGCAGGCCTCGCTGCCGATGTACATCTACCTGCAGTACACCAACGGCTCCGACGCGGCCTACGACCGTGCCTGGGCCGCGGCCCTGACGCTCATCGCGTTCATCATGGTCCTCAACCTGGTGGCCCGGGGCATCGCCCGCTGGAAGGCCCCCAAGACGGGTCGCTGACGCGCGGCCACGAGCGAGACAAGTCAGCGATCCGAACCCGAAAGAAGCAGTGATTCCCATGGCCAAGCGCATCGATGTCAGCGGCCTCAACGCCTACTACGGCTCCTTCCTGGCCATCGAGGACATCTCGATGACCGTCGAACCCCGCTCCGTGACCGCCTTCATCGGCCCGTCCGGCTGCGGCAAGTCCACCTTCCTGCGCACGCTCAACCGCATGCACGAGGTGACGCCGGGCGGCCGGGTGCAGGGCAAGGTCATGCTCGACGACGAGAACCTGTACGGCGCGGGCATCGACCCGGTGGCGGTGCGCCGCGAGGTCGGCATGGTCTTCCAGCGCCCGAACCCGTTCCCCACGATGTCCGTGTACGACAACGTCGCGGCGGGCCTGCGGCTGAACGGCAAGTACAAGAAGTCCGAGCTGGACGACGTGGTCGAGAAGTCCCTGCGGGGCGCGAACCTCTGGAACGAGGTCAAGGACCGCCTCAACAAGCCCGGCTCCGGCCTGTCCGGTGGTCAGCAGCAGCGTCTGTGCATCGCCCGCGCGATCGCGGTGGAGCCGAACGTCCTGCTGATGGACGAGCCCTGCTCCGCCCTGGACCCGATCTCCACCCTCGCCATCGAGGACCTGATCGGTGAGCTGAAGGAGCGGTTCACGATCGTCATCGTGACGCACAACATGCAGCAGGCGGCGCGTGTCTCCGACCGCACCGCGTTCTTCAACCTGGCGGCCGTGGGCCAGCCGGGCAAGCTGATCGAGATCGACGACACGGAGCGGATCTTCTCCAACCCGTCGGTCCAGGCCACAGAGGACTACATCTCCGGCCGTTTCGGCTGATCCGAACCCCTCGCGGTGCTGCATGGCGGTGCCACCGCGAGGCCGCAGAAGGGCCCGCCCCCCGGCTCCCGGGGGGCGGGCCCGTCGCGTGTTCCGGACGCGGCGCGGGTGTGGTGGCCGCCGCCGTCCTGCCCTGGCGGACCGTCCCTCCGGCGCCGGCCTTCCCCCAGCCGTCCACGTTTCGCGACCGCCGGCCGGCCGGTCGCCCTGCGCGGAGCACCGCGTGTCCCTGGCACCGTGCACGCACCCGGTCGGCCGCCGCGCCGGCGGACCTCACAGGAACGCCAGGTGCACCAGCCCGAAGGAGCACGCCGCCACCGTCGCGGCCGCCGGCATGGTGATGAACCAGCCCAGGATGATGTTCTTCGCGACGCCCCAGCGCACGGCGTTCACCCGCTTCGTCGCCCCGGCGCCCATGATCGCCGAGGTGATCACGTGCGTCGTGGAGATCGGCGCGTGGAACAGGAACGCCGACCCGAACATGATCGTCGCCCCGGTGCTCTCCGCGGCGAAACCCTGCGGCGGGTCCAGCTCGATGATCTTGCGGCCCAGCGTCCGCATGATGCGCCAGCCGCCCGCGTACGTGCCCAGCGACAGCATCACCGCACAGGCGATCTTCACCCACACCGGGATCGGGTCGCCGTGGTCCTCGACGTCGGCGATGACGAGCGCCATCACCACGATGCCCATGGTCTTCTGCGCGTCCTGGAGACCGTGTCCCAGCGCCATGCCCGCGGCCGACACCGTCTGTGCGATGCGGAAACCGCGCTTCGCCTTGTGCGGGTTGGCCCGCCTGAATATCCACAGGATCGCCGTCATCACCAGGTAACCGGCGAGCAGACCCACCAAGGGCGAGACGAACATCGGGATGACGATCTTCTCCAGCACACCGTGCCAGTACACCGTCGTCCCGCCCGCCAGCGCCGCACCGACCATGCCGCCGAACAGGGCGTGCGAGGAGGACGAGGGCAGGCCGAAGTACCAGGTGATCAGGTTCCAGACGATGGCGCCCACCAGCGCGGCGAAGAGGATGCCCATCCCCTTCGAGCCCTCGGGGGTCTGGATCACCCCCTCGCTGACCGTCTTGGCGACCCCGGACCCCAGGAAGGCGCCGGCGAGGTTCATCACCGCCGCCATCGCCAGCGCCGCCTTGGGCGTGAGCGCCCGCGTCGAGACGGACGTGGCGATCGCGTTGGCCGAGTCGTGGAAGCCGTTGGTGTACGTGAAGAAGAGCGCGACCCCGATGGTCACGACCAGAGCGAAGGTGTCCATGGATAGGGTCAGGACTCCTTGACGGCGATGGTCTCCACCGTGTTCGCCACGTGCTCGAAGGCGTCCGCCGCCTCCTCCAGTACATCCACGATCTGCTTCAGCTTGAGCACCTCTATGGCGTCGTACTTGCCGTTGAAGAGGTGGGCCAGCAGCTTGCGGTGGATCTGGTCGGCCTGGTTCTCCAGACGGTTGACCTCGATCCAGTACTCGGTGAGGTTCTCCATCGTGCGCAGGTGCGGCATGGCCTCGGCGGTGAGCTCGGCGGCCCGGGCCAGCACCTCGATCTGCTGCTCGACGCCCTTGGGCAGTTCCTCGATGTTGTAGAGGACGACCAGGTCGACGGCCTCCTCCATGAAGTCCATGATGTCGTCGAGGGAGGACGCGAGGGAGTAGATGTCCTCGCGGTCGAAGGGCGTGATGAACGAGGAGTTCAGCTGGTGGAAGATCGCGTGCGTGGCGTCGTCACCCGCGTGTTCGGCGGCCCGCATACGCTCTGCGATCTCGGCCCGGGCGGAGGTGTCCGCCCCGAGCAGTTCCATCAGGAGCTTCGAGCCCGTGACGATGTTGTCCGCGGACGCGGCGAACATGTCGTAGAAGCTCGTCTCCCTGGGGGTCAGACGAAAGCGCACGTGGGGTCCTCGGTATGCATCGGTTTCGGTCAGGCTGATGCTAGGCGCATCATCCGGCCACGACTAACGGGCCGCCCCCCAGTGTCGCCCATCAGGCACAGTGATGAGCACTGGGGCGATCCGGGGTCGGGAACCGGCCGCCGCGCACGACATCGGCCAAGATGCCTATACCCAGCAAAGTTCGGTACCATATACCCACCAGGGGTATGTGTCGGCTGCCAGTGCACCAGGAGGACGCGATGACGACCACCGAGGCCGGCGCAGGTGCGCCCTCCTCCCCGGAGAGGACGGACGCGACGGACGTCACGACCGCGACGGAGGTCACGGACACCGGGGCCGTCACCGGCATCGTGACGGACCACGACCACGGCGTCCACGGCTACCACCACCAGAAGCAGGAACACCTCAAGCGTCTGCGCCGCATCGAGGGCCAGATCCGCGGCCTTCAGCGCATGGTCGACGAGGACGTCTACTGCATCGACATACTCACGCAGGTGTCCGCCTCCACCAAGGCCCTGCAGTCCTTCGCGCTCCAGCTGCTGGAGGAGCACCTGCGCCACTGCGTCGCGGACGCGGCCGTCAAGGGCGGCGACGAGATCGACGCGAAGGTCAAGGAGGCGACGCAGGCGATCGCCCGCATGCTGCGCACCTGACCAGGGGGCGCACGCCGATCGAGGGGGCGTCCGGCGGCCGGATTCAGTCGCCGGGGCTCTCGCCCCGGGCCTCGGCCACCCGCAGCACCTGGTCGATGCTCTCCAGGCTGAGCCGGTCCTCGGCCTCGGACGCGGCGATGATCAGCTCTCCGCACAGCTCTATCTCGGCGAGGGCCACGTGGTCCTGAACCGTCCCACCGCCGAGCGGAGCCACACGCGTCACCTCGTCTCTGCCGTCACCGGCTTCCTAGAGTAGGGAGCGCCCCACTCCCCGCGCATGGCACGTAAGGGCTAGTTCACGCCGGTCACTCCTCGGCGATCCGGCCCGCGTAGATGTCCTCCGCCTCGGGCAGCCGCACATCGGCGGCGGCCCCGAAGTCGTGGAGCAGCGTGGTGGAGGCGACGGCGACGGGCTGCTCCTGGCGCCCGTTGACGAAGCTGAACCGGTGCCGGACCTTCCTGATGCGGCCCTGGTCGTCGAGGTAGACGTCGAACGGCACCTCGGCCGTGGCGAACCCTTTCGCCGCCGCCCCCAACGGCCCCTTGTTGGCGTCCGATGCGGCCCGCGACGCCCGCGCCAGGTCCGCCGTCCCCCGGTAGTGCCGCACCTCGGTGCCCGCCACCCGCGTCCGCCCGACGAACGTCGCCGTGCGCGTCCCGCGCAGCACCTCGGCGGCGGCGTACGGATCGGTGGCGCCGCCGGTGACGAGGTTCCCGTCGGACAGCGTCCCGGTGTCCACCCGCACCCACTTGTCGGCGGGCACCCCGGCGCCCCGGTTCTTCATGAACAGCGCGCCCGGGGCGAGCAGTTCGGTGATGGCCCGCCGCGCGCTCGCCCCCGCGGGATCCTGCGGCAGCCGCACTTCCAGCCGCCCCAGCCGCCTGCGGAAGTCGTACACGCCCTCCCCCCGGATGGTGACCCGGGTGCCGCCGGTCGCCATCTCCATGGCCGTACGCGCCCTGGAACTCCCGGCGTCCACCAGCGCGTCCGCGGCGGCCCGCACCACGCGCACCGGATCCCCGCCGGACGCACCCACGCTCGCGGCACCGCTCGTCGCGCATCCGGCGCCGGCCAGTCCCAGACAGCCGACGACCGCGACCGCAACCACCCCATCGCCCAGCCGCCCGCGCCGCAGTTGCCGTCGAGCCATCGTCCGCCTACCCCCGCTCCGTCCGACACGGGCCGCTTGTCGTTCCCGTTAACGACCGGTAATCGCCCCCGTCACGCGGGCCCGTGGGAGCGGTACGGTGGTCGGCGTGGCGTATCAGGACGTGCGGGCGGAGCCCCGGGAACACATCACGACCACCACCGAACAGGGCCCCTTCTGCGTGGCCCGCTGCTCCTGCGGCTGGCGGGGTCCCGCCAGAAGAGCAAGGAGCCAGGCCCGCACGGACGCCGAGAACCACACCGCAGAGTGAACGGACCCCCGCACGCTGCGGACCGTCGTGCCTCCCCCGGCATGGAACCCGTGCGCCCCGCATCCCGTCTCGTTCCACGGACCCGGGAGACACCATGGAACGACGCACCTTCCTCACCGCCGGCGCCACCGCCGCCCTCACCGCCGCCCTCACCGCCGCCGCAGCCTGCACCGCCGACGGGGGCACCAGGACCCGCGCGGCCACCACCACCCCCCTCACGCCCACCCGCGCCACCGCCCCCGCCGACTGGAAGGCCCTCGCCCGCGGCCTGGACGGGCAGCTCGTCCGCCCCGGGGACGCCGACTGGCAGACCGCCCGCCGCCTCTACAACACCCGCTTCGACAGCCTGCGCCCCGCCGCCGTCGCCTACGTCGCCCACGAGGACGACATCCGCACCGCCCTCGCCTACGCCCGCACCCACGCGGTCCCCGTGGCGATCCGCAACGGCGGCCACCACTACGCCGGCTGGTCCTCCGGAACCGACCGCCTGATCCTGGACGTCTCCGGGATCGCCGCCGTCCGCGCCTCCGCCGGCACCGCCGTCATCGGCGCCGGCGCCAAGCTCATCGACGTCTACCGCTCCCTCGCCGCCAAGGGGGTCACCGTCCCCGGCGGCTCCTGCCCCACCGTCGGGATCTCCGGCCTCACCCTCGGCGGCGGCCACGGCGTGGCCTCCCGGGCCTACGGCCTGACCTGCGACAGCCTCACCCAGGCCACCCTGATCACCGCCGACGGCAAGCGGCTCACCGCCGACGCCACCAGGAACAAGGAGCTCTTCTGGGCCCTGCGCGGCGCCGGCCACGCGAGCTTCGGCGTCGTGACCGAGCTGCGTTTCCGCACCCACCCGGCCCCGCGGAGCGTCACCGCGTACCTGACCTGGCCCTGGCCGAGGGCCGCCGCGGTGGTGAAGGCGTGGCAGGAGTGGGGCCCGGCCCAGCCGGACGAGATCTGGTCGTCCCTGCACCTGGGGAACCGCCCAGGCGGCACCCCCACCGTCTCCGTCACCGTCTTCTCCCTCGGCACCCACGGCGAGTTGCAGAACGCCGTCGACCGCCTCGCCGACCGTGTCGGCGCCTCCGCGAGCAGCGTCTCCCTGCGGCGGCGCTCGTACGAGGAGTCGATGGAGATGTACGCCGGCTGCTCGTCGTTCGCCGAGGACGCCCAGTGCCACCTGCCCGGCCGGACGCCGGGCCGCTCACCGAAGGGTGCGCTGCGCCGCGAGACGTACTCGGCCCGCTCGGACTTCTTCGACCGGCCGCTGTCCGCCGCCGGGATCCAGACCGTCCTGTCCCGGATCCGCGCCGTCCGCGGCGGCTCCGGCAGCATCGCCCTCACCGCGCTGGGCGGCGCCGTCAACCGCGTGGCGCCCACCGCCACGGCGTTCGTGCACCGCCGCTCCCGGATGCTGGCGCAGTACCTCGCCTCGTGGCGGGAGGGCACCTCCGGCTCCGCCGCGGAGGCGTGGCTGACGTCGGCCCACCGGGCCATGCGCCCCCACGCGTCGGGGACGGCCTACCAGAACTACCCGGACCCGACGCTGAAGAACTGGCGCGCGGCGTACTACGGCGACGCCGCTCCCCGCCTGGCCGAACTCAGGAAGCGGTACGACCCGAACCGCCTGTTCGGCCACCCGCAGTCCCTGTGAGCACCTCGGCGCTTACGCCGCCAGGTCCCGCTCCTCGGGGCCCGTGGCCCCGCTGCGGGCGCCCGGGAGCAGCGTGTCCTGCTGCCCGTCGGTCCGCCCCCGCGCCCTGATCAGCCACCCGGCCCGGGGCGACCGCTCGATCGCCCGCGTGACCGGCGTCAGCAGGGCCATGGCGAGCGGCGACAGCAGCAGCGCGACCGCGGTGCCGAGGGCGAGCCCGCCCACCACGTCCGTCGGGTAGTGCACGCCCATGTAGACGCGGCAGAAGCCTTCGAACAGGGCGATGCCGAGCCCGACGAGCCCGAACTTCCGGTTGGCGACGAACAGTCCGACCGCCAGCGCCATGGTGATGGTCGCGTGGTCGCTGACGAAGGAGTAGTCGGTCTTGCCGGAGACCAGGACCTCGAGGCCCTCGTGGTCGTAGAAGGGACGGGGCCGCTCCACGAATCCGCGGATCGGCGCATTCACCAGGACCGCGACGCCGGCCGCGAGCGGTGCCCACACCAGCGCCGCGACGGAGGACGCGGCGTCCTCACCGCCGCGCCGCCGCACGCCCCACCAGCACCACAGCACCAGCAGGACCATGGCGAGCAGCAGTCCGTACTCACCGACGTACTCCATGATCCGGTCGAACCACGGCGGGGCCTGCTTGGCCAGGCCGTTGATGTCGTACAGCAGGTCGACGTCGGGGTTCGACCCGGATTCGGCGAGTCCAGCCATGGTGCTGCGGCCCCTTCGTCCTCTCTCCCGGCGCACCGTGCGTACGCCGCTCCTGCCACCCCCGTGGTTCGTAGATCCGCTCGTCTGCTCGGGCTACGACAACAGGAACGCACGGCCCCCGCTGATACGTTCCACGCTCCACCGAATGATCACGTAGACGTTATCGAAGAGAGACTCGTCGCCCCAGTTCAGGGGGTCGGTTCACGCAGCGCTCACAACGCCGTGGGCAACGCTTTTGCGCCATCCTCGGTGACCCGGGTGGCCCCGAAGTAGTCCGGGGTGTCGATCGGGTCGAACCGGATCACCGCGCCCGGCCGGGGCGCGTTGATCATGTACCCGCCTCCGACGTAGATGCCGACGTGCCGGATGGCCCGCGAGTTGGTGAGGTCGTCGGAGAAGAACACCAGGTCCCCGGGCAGCAGTTCCTCACGCTTGGGATGCGGCCCCGCGTTGTACTGGTCGTTGGCCACTCGCGGCAGCGTGATCCCCACGCTCTCGTACGCGGCCTTGGTCAGCCCCGAACAGTCGAACCGCCCACCCTGCTCGGCCGTCCCGTTGCCACCCCACAGGTACAGCGTCCCGAGCTTCTTCTGCGCGTAGGCGATGGCGCCGGCGGCCTGCTTCGAGGGATCGACCCGGCCGACGGGGGCGGCGAAGCTCTTCTCCAGGGCGCGGATCCGCTTGACGTAGTTCTGCGTCTCGGTGATCGCGGGCACCCCGCCCGCCCTGATGACGCGGTAGGCACCGGCGTTGTAGGCGGCGAGCATGTTGTTGGTGACGTCTCCGGGGACCTTCTTGACGTACCCGGCCAGCTCGCAGTCGTAGGACGCGGCCGACGGGATCGCGTCCTTCGGGTCCCAGATGTCGCGGTCCCCGTCACCGTCCCCGTCGATGCCGTGCGTGGCCCAGGTGCTGGGGATGAACTGGGCGATGCCGCGGGCGTCGGCGTGACTGACGACGTTCGGCTTCCACCCGCTCTCCTGGTACAACTGGGCCGCCAGCAGGGCGGGGTTGATCGCGGGGCACAGGTTGCCCCACTGCTGCACCAGCTTCCGGTACGCCGCGGGCACGGAGCCCTCGGCGAGCCTCTTGCCCGCGCCCGTCGCACCGTTGACGAGGTTTCCGGCGACCACGTACACGCCGACGACGAGCAGCATCACGAAGCCGAGTCCGCCCGCGACCGCCGCCGCGCCGACCACCCATACCTTCCGCACGCTTCAACTCTCCCCCACGCAAACCCGTTTTACGGGTCAATTACCAGCCTGCCGCCGCCGTGTCAGCTACGTCACGGTGAATCCGCGGCAGTCGATGGTCGCGTACTTCCCCGGTCGCTCGACATGCAGGAACAGAACGGTCCAGTCCCCCGGATCGTTCTCGACGGGTATCGCCTCATCGGCCTTCCTGCCGCGCACGTGGGCGTGGAAGTCGTCGGGGTAGGTGAGGACGACGGTGTCGGACGCCGCGTCACCGTCGTGGCGCGCGTACAGGTCGACGGGCTCGCTCGTGTACCCGAGGCCCCGGTTCTCCGTGGACAGCCCTTCGATCGGCCGGCCCGTGTCCGTGTCGATCTCGTGCGGGGGTTTGACGGCGACCGAGACGTAGTACGTCTCACCGGGCCGGGAAGCGGGGTATTTCAGCCGGATGGCGATCCGACCCTTGCCCGAGGTGTACGGAGACCGCGAGTCGGCCGCGGTGATGGAGCTCTGGAAGTTGATGTTCCGTTCTTCGGACGGAAGCTGGCACGACCCTCCGGACGGGGAGTCGGGATCCGCCGTCCAGTAGTCGACGTTCGGATTGGTCGCCTCGACGTAGGCGGGCGGCCGGGCCGTCGGCTCCTTGTCGGCCCCCTGCGTGGGCGCCTGCGTGGTGCCCCGCGGCCGGGCCTGCCCGTCCTGGTCCGCGCCGTCCCCGCCCGGCAGCAGGAAGACCGCCGTCACGGCCCCGGCCACCAGCCCCGCGCCCACTGCGATCAGCCAGGGCGCGGGGCGCCTGCGCCCTGGCGGTGCGGGAGGGCTCAGCTGCGTGGGCGTGTACCCGGAGGGGTACGGGGACGCGGCCGTCGGCAGGGCATGGAAGGCGGCGGACGGCACCGCAGCGGGCGCGCTCACCGGCTCGGCGGGACCGGAGAGCGACCGGTAGAACCCGTCCTCGACGAGCGCGGACCGCACGCCGCAGCGCGCGATCACCTCGGCGAGGCCGGGGCGGGCCGCGGGGTCCTTGGCGACACACGCCTCGATGAGCGCCGCCAGCCCCGGCTCCACACCGGCGAGGTCGATCGACTCGTGCACCGCGCGGTAGCTCACCCCGGCGGGCTCACCCGCGCCGAACGGCGGCCGTCCCGTCGCCGCGTATGCGAGCGTGGCCCCGAGCGCGAAGACGTCGGCGGCCGGTCCCACCTCGTTGCGCAGCAGCACCTCCGGCGCCGTGAAGCCGGGGGTGCCCGGGGCGAGCCCGGCCTCGGTGAGGACGGTCTGGCCCGCGCCGCGGGCGATGCCGAAGTCGATGAGCTGCGGCCCCTGCGCTGCCAGGATGACGTTCTGCGGCTTGAGATCCCGGTGCGTGACCCCGTGGGCGTGCACGGCCGCCAGCCCCTCGGCGAGGGCGGCGAACACACCCCGGCACGTCTCCGGAGGCAGCGGCCCCCGGTCCTCCACCGCCTTGTTCAGCGTCGGTCCGGCCACGTACTCGGTGGCCAGCCAGTAGGGGGCGGAGTCCAACGAGGCGTCAATCAGGTTCGCTGTGTAAGCACTCCGTACCGCCCGGACCGTCTCCACCTCGCGCCGGAAGCGGGCCAGTGCCTCGGGGTGGTCGGTGATCTCGTCCCGGATCACCTTGACGGCGACCAGACGCCCACCCGGCGACCGTCCGAGGTACACCTGCCCCATGCCTCCGGCGCCGAGCCGTCCGAGCAGGGTGTACGTACCTATGGACGCGGGATCCTGGGGCTTCAGTGACTGCACGGCACCGACCATGCCACACGGACCGGTTCCCCCGTCCGCCCCACCGCACTACGGACGCGCGACGTCTCCACCGACGAGCCGGAACGCCACACCCGTCAGCTCCTCCGACACCGCCCACAGCCGACGTGCCGTCAGCGGGTCCGCGGCCGCCCGCGAGCGGCCGACGAGCGTCGGAGCGCCGCGCGTCTCCGCGAAGCCGTCGGGGCCGACGTAGCTCGCGCCGGGGAGGTCCTGCGTCGCCGCGTACAGGGTGGGCAGCGCGCCCGCCCGGTCGTCCTGGGCGAGGAACCTGTTGCCGGCCTTCATGCACGCCCGCAGCACCGGACTGGCCGCGTGACTCTGGAGGTTCGTCGCGGCGTAACCGGGGTGCGCGGCGAGGGCCCGCACCGGCGAGCCCGCCTCCGTCAGGCGCCGCTGGAGTTCCAGGGTGAACAGGAGGTTCGCCAGCTTGGACTGGGCGTAGGCGCGCCGCGGGGTGTAGCGGGCGGTGAGGTCGAGGTCGTCGAACTCGATGGTCGCGTCACCCCAGCGGTGCGCGGCGGAGGAGAGGGTCACGACGCGGTCGGTGAGGTACGGCAGCAGGAGGTTCGTCAGCGCGAAGTGGCCCAGGTGGTTGGTACCGAACTGCATCTCGAACCCGTCCCTGGTCCGCTGCCTCGGCAGCATCATCACGCCGGCGTTGTTGACGAGGATGTCCAGCGGCCGGTCCCAGCCGGCGGCGAACTCCCGGACCGAGGTTAGGTCGGCCAGGTCGAGCCGGCGCACCTCCGTACTGCCGGACAACGTCACGGCGGCGGCCCGCCCGCGCTCCGGGTCCCGTACCGCGAGGACGACGTGCGCCCCCGCCCGTGCCAGCGCCTCCGCGGCGGTGCGGCCGATGCCGCTGTTGGCGCCGGTGACGACGACCGTCCGTCCGGTGAGGTCGGGCAGGTCGGTCTCGTTCCACGCGTGCTCGCTCGTCTCAGCCATGCGCCGAATGTAGACGGCGGCAACAATGCTGTCAATGACAACAAAGTTGATGACATCAACATCGAGATACGATGAGGCCATGCCCGCAAGCCGCCCCTATCACCACGGAGACCTGCGCTCCGCCCTCCTCGCCGGCGCCGAGCGCACCCTGCGGGAGAAGGGAACGGGCGCACTCTCCCTGCGCGAACTGGCCCGCGAGGCCGGGGTGAGCCACGCCGCGCCCGGCCGCCACTTCAAGGACAAGCAGGCCCTGCTCGACGCCCTCGCCCTGAGCGGCTACGAGCGGCTCGCCCAGGCCCTGGAGACCGCCGACGACCCCGCGCTCCCCCTGGAGCCCCGCCTCACCGCGCTCGCCCGCGCGTACCTCGACTTCGCAGTCGGCAACGCCGCGCTGCTCGACCTGATGTACGCCCGCAAGCACGATCCGGAATCCGCCGGGCGCATGGCCGCCGCCATCGACCGCACGATCGGCTCGATCGGCCGGTTCATCGCCGAGGCGCAGGAACGGCGCGAGATCGCCGCGGGCGACCCCCACCAGCTCACCGTCGCCGTCGGCGCCGCGCTCCACGGGCTCGCCGCCTTCACGGCCGTCGACACGCTGGCCGGCACCTCGCCCGCGACCGGCGTCGAGGAACTGATCCACCTCCTGCTGCACGGCCTGAAGCCCCGCTGACCCCACTCGACAGGCCGTCAGAAACGTCACACTGCACAGGAAAACCGTCAACGACAAAACCGGGCGACAGGTTCCGCTCCCACCTCGTTGCCGGGCGTAACACACCGTGATACACAGAGTGACGATACGACTCTTCACCCACTGGAGCACGCCCCTGCCGCAGACCGGCGTGCGCCGGTGGCAAGCTATTCGCACGAAACCCGCCAACCAATGACGCCAAGTCGACATGCGACAGTGTCATTGTCGGCGAGAATGAGGCCTGACCTCTGCACGACCGCAGAGGATGCGGAACTACCCAACAGGGGCGGTGACTTACATGCTCTTTGCGGCCGACAAGGGAGACATCAACACCATCATCGGCGGGATCGCTCCGGACTGGGGCCCCTTCGGCAGCCTGGGCAACGAGGCCAAGGTGATGATCGAGGTGGTCATGGCGGTCGCCATCCTGATCTGCCTCGGCATCGCCATCTGGGGCGCCGCCAAACAGCGGATCGGTGCGACGGCCCTCCGGGACACCTTCAGCGCCGAACAGGGCAAGGGCCTCATCATCGCGGGGCTGACAGGAGTCTTCATCATCGGCTCGCTGGGCACGCTGTTCACCATCGTGTACGGCATGGCCGTGTAGCCCCCGCCCCATCGGTCCGACCGGGCACGCCCGGCTGCCTCCCCACCCCATTCGCCCGTCGTGCCCACCGGCTGAGGTTGCGTCTCCCTGATGTCGAGTCACCACACCGCGCCCGCGCGGGAACCAGCACGGCTACCGTCGTACGTGGAGTACACGGAGCACGAGGTGTTTCCGCACGACGTCGAGGGGGCGTAGCGGCATGAGTCTCGGAGACCAGCACGAGGCCTCCGGCGGTTACGGCGGCACGGGCCAGACCCGCACCCGCCTGCCCGAAGGGGACGGCGGCCCGTACGGCGGCGCCCGCAGAGGCACCCGCTCGTCGTCGCGCAGCCTGGTCACGGTGGTCGGCGTGGTCGTCCTCCTCATCGCCGCGATCGCCTTCGCGAACCGCGGCGAGGGGGACTCCCCGTCGGCGGACACGGACGACTCCCCGAAGGCAGCGGCGACGGAACCGTCGGGCAAGAACCCGGTCGACACGAAGTCGTCGGGGATCCCGACGGGGTTCGCGCACGACCGGCAGGGGGCGGAGAGCGCGGCAGCGAACTACGCGGTGGTGCTGGGCTCCGCCGAGATGTTCGACGAAGGCCGCCGACATCAGATCGTCACCACCGTCTACGCGCCCGAGATCGCCGCCGCCCGGCAGGCGGATCTGGACAAGGCGTACTCCAGCAAGGAGTTTCTCCGAAACATCGGACTCGACAAGGACGGAAAGCCGCCAGCTGGCCAGACCTTCGTCTCCCGTGTGGTCCCAGTGGGCACCAAGGTGACGGCCTCCGGCGCGGACGACGCCACCGTCGAGGTCTGGTACACCTCGCTGTTCGGATTGTCCGGCGAAGGCTCCACCAACCCGGTTACCGAGAGTTGGTACACGACTACGTACCAGCTGAAGTGGATCAACAACGACTGGAAGGTCACCGACTTCCAGCAGCAGGACGGACCAGTCCCGGTCGGGCGCGACCAGAAGGCCTCCACCGCCGACGACATGACGAAGGCTGTCGAGGAGTACGGAGGGTTCACTTATGCGCGCTAACCACCGCTTCCTCGGGCTCGCAGCCTCCGTCGCCGCCGTGCAGGCCGCCACGGTGCTGCTCGCCACCCGAGCCGACGCCGCACCCACACCGACCCCAACGCCGACGCCGACGAACAGCAACGATCCTTGTGACCTCGTTCGCGGCCCCGCCAAGGACTACTGCGAACGCGGCGAAGGCGGCAGCGGCGGAAGCTCCGGCGGAGCCGGTTCCCTCAACGACCCCACCTCCACCCTCGACCCCCTCGCCTCCCTGGCAAGGGGCTGCGCAGACGCCGCTTCCTGGACCGTCAAGAAGCTCAGCGCCGCCGTGGAGGACACCGCCACCGTAGACTTCACCAACCCCAAGTTCCTCCAGCAGTACGCCGTCGTCTTCGCCGCGTCGACCATCCTCACGCTGCTGCTCTGGCTGCTCGCCGTCGCCAAGCGGGCCGTGCGGGGCGTCCCCCTCACCACCGCCCTGTCGGAAGCCATCGGCTTCCTCTGGCTCACCGTGCTCGCCTCCGCGTTCACGCCCCTGATCCTCTACACCGTCGTCTCCGCGACCGACGGCGTCTCCGAGGTCCTCGCGAAGGCGACCGGCGATCAGACGGACACGTTCTTCGGCACGTTCTCCGCCGCCCTCGAGAAGGGCGAGGACATCGGCGGCGGCCCGATCATGCTGATCGTCGTCTCCCTCGTGTCCATCCTCGCCGCCGGCGTCCTCTGGCTGGAGCTCGTCATCCGCGCCGCCCTGCTCTACGTCGGCGCCCTGCTCGGCACCGTCGTCTACGCCGGGCTCGTCGACAAGAACCTGTGGGGCCACGTCCGCCGCTGGGCGGGCATCATGATCGCGGTGATCCTGGTCAAGCCCGTCATCGTCATCGTGCTCGGCCTCGCCGGCGCACTGTCCGCCGACGACGGCCCCGACGCCTTCTCCGCCGTCGTCTCCGGCCTCGCGATCATCCTGCTCGCCATCTTCGCGTCCGCGATGATCTACCGCTTCGTCCCCGGCTTCGGTGACGAGATCGCCGGCTCCCGCAACAACCGCCTCATGCAGGGCGCCGAGGGCAAGGCCGCCGCCGTCATCAGCTCCCCGGCGACCCTCGTCGCCCAGGGCATCAAGACCCACAGCTCCCGCACCGACAACAACGGCGGCAGCCAGTCCTCCGGTCCCCGCCATGCCAACCCCGCCTCCGGCGGAGTCGCCGCGCACAGCTCCCGCGGAACCGGCGGATCCGTCCCCTCCGCCGCACCCGCACCCCGCTCGAGCAGTCCGGTGAACACCCCGCACGCCAGCAGTGCCCGCAACAGCAGTACCAACAGCACGGGAGGTGAAGGGCGTTGACGACCGAGTCCCACCTGTCCCATCCGGTCACGCCCCGCCGTACGTATCTGATCGGCCGCGCCCGGCCGAACGCGATCGTCGGCCGCAACCGGGAGACCGGCGAGATCGCGCTCATCGTCGTCGGCGCGTTCCTCGGCATGATGTGCGGGCTCCTCGTCCCCGTCCTGTCCCTGCGCATCGTGCTGCTCGCCGGCCTGCCGATGCTGGCGCTGGCCGCGGTGTACGTGCCGTACAAGCACCGCACCTTCTACAAGTGGTTCGAGATCAACCGCAGCTACAAGCGCACCCTGCGCAGCGGCGCCACCTACCGCTCCGGGGTCGTCGAGGCCGGCACCCGGCTCGACGGGCGCGAGGTCGAGGTCGGCCCGCCGCCCGGGATCGGCCGGATCACCTGGCTCGCCGCGCCCTTCGGCCCGGACGAGATCGCCGTACTGCTCCACGCCGACCGCAAGACCGTCACCGCCGCCATCGAGATCGAGGGCCCCGGCGTCGGCCTGCGCGACTCCGAGGACCAGGAAGCCCTCGTCGACCGCTTCGGCACCCTCCTCAAGCACGTGGCCAACGGCGACGGCTTCGTCACCCGCATCCAGATGCTCGCCCGCACCCTGCCCGCCGACCCCGACGCACACGCCAAGGACGTCGCCGTCCGCGGCGACGACAAGACACCGGCCTGGCTCCAGCAGTCCTACGACCAGCTCCAGTCCATGGTGTCGACCAGCAGCGAGCAGCACCGCGCCTACCTCGTCGCCTGCATGCACTACACCCGCGAGCTGGCCGCCGAGGCCAACACCATGGCGCGGGCCATGCGCTCCCAGAGCGGCGGCAAGGTGGACCGCGACGCCGGGCTCGCCGTCGTCATGGCCCGTGAGCTGACCGACATCTGCTCCCGCCTCCAGGAGGCCGACATCCGCGTGCGGCAGCCCCTCGGCCAGAGCAGGCTGTCCTCGCTGATCCACTCCATGTACGACCCGGACCACCCGATCGACCACATCCAGGCGATGACCAAGCGCAACGCCTGGCCGGCCGAACTGGACGCCATGGAGCCCACCTACCTCCAGGCCAAGACCCGCGAGTCCGCCACCCGCGCCCCCTGGTGCCACGCCACCGCCTGGATCAAGGAGTGGCCGATGACCCCCGTGGGCGTCAACTTCCTCGCCCCGCTGCTGGTCCACACCCCCGACGTCATCCGCACCGTGGCCGTCACGATGGACCTGGAACCCACCGAGGTCGCCATCGAGCGGATGCTGACCGAGAAGACCAACGACGAGGCCGAGGCGTCCCGCGCCGCCAAGATGAACCGCACCGTCGACCCGCGCGACATCGCCGCCCACAGCCGCCTCGACCAGCGCGGCGAGGACCTCGCCAGCGGCGCGGCCGGCGTCAACCTCGTCGGCTACATCACCGTGTCCTCCCGCTCGCCCGAGGCCCTGGCCCGCGACAAGCGCACGATAAGGGCGTCGGCCGGAAAGTCGTACCTGAAACTGGAGTGGTGCGACCGTGAGCACCACCGCGCCTTCGTGAACACACTCCCGTTCGCCACCGGCATTCGAAGGTAGGGGCTGAGCCCATATGCGGGATCCGCTGTCCGTCGTCACCGACGCCTTCACGTCCTTCCTGTTCGGCAAGGTCGAGACGACACGTCTGCCGGTGCGCACGTCCACGGGCCAGGCACAGGCGGTCTACCTGCCCACCGCCGCCCCCGGCCTCGGCGACTCCGGCGTCATCATCGGCCGCGAGGTCTACTCCGGGAAGGGCTACATCTACGACCCCTTCCAGCTCTACGGCCAGCAACTCCCCGCCCCGCACTGGCTGGTCCTCGGGGAGTCCGGGAACGGCAAGTCGGCCCTGGAGAAGACCTACGTCCTGCGCCAGCTGCGCTTCCGGGACCGCCAGGTCGTCGTCCTGGACGCCCAGGGCGAGGACGGCGTCGGCGAATGGAACCTCATCGCGCAGGAGCTGGGGATCACCCCCATCCGGCTGGACCCGATGGCCGCCCTCGACCACGGCATCCGGCTCAACCCCCTGGACCCGTCGATCACCACGACGGGACAGCTCGCGCTGCTGCGCACCATCATCGAGGTCGCGATGGGCCACGGCCTCGACGAGCGCTCCGGCTTCGCGCTCAAGGTCGCGCACGCCTACGTCAACGAGACGATCGTCGGACGCCAGCCGGTCCTCTCCGACATCGTGGAACAACTGCGCCACCCCGAACCGGAGTCGGCCGAGGCGATGAACGTCGCCATAGACGACGTACGGGCGTGGGGCCTGGACGTCGCCCTGGTCCTGGACCGGCTGGTCGACGGTGACCTGCGCGGCATGTTCGACGGCCCCACCACGGTCGGCATCGACCTGGACGCCCCGCTGATCGTCTTCGACCTGTCCCACATCGACCGCAACTCCATCGCCATGCCGATCCTGATGGCGATCGTCGGCGTGTGGCTGGAGCACACCTGGATCCGCCCCGACCGCAAGAAGCGCATTTTCCTGGTCGAAGAGGCCTGGCACATCATCAACAGCCCGTTCGTGGCGCAGCTGTTCCAGCGGCTGCTGAAGTTCGGACGCCGGCTCGGCCTGTCCTTCGTGGCCGTCGTCCACCACCTGTCCGACGTGGTCGACGGAGCGGCGGCGAAGGAGGCGGCGGCCATCCTGAAGATGGCGTCGACGCGGACGATCTACGCCCAGAAGGCCGACGAGGCCCGGGCCACCGGCCGGGTGCTGGGCCTGCCCCGATGGGCCGTGGAGATCATCCCCACGCTGACCCCCGGCATCGCGGTGTGGGACGTCAACGGCAACGTCCAGGTCGTCAAGCACCTGGTCACCGAGACCGAACGCCCCCTCGTCTTCACCGACCGCGCGATGACCGAGTCCTCCGCCGACTTCGACGACGACGCGCTGCACGCCGCCGAGCTGGAGGCGGAGGAACGCGCGGCGGCCTTCGTGGAGCAGCACGTCGGCGACTCCGAGTCGACGGTGGCATAGGAGGAGGGCACGTGAGACCGGGCGATCACCGCGCACACGGGCGGGACGGCCAGGGCGGCATTCCCGACGGGCTGCTGATCGGCTTCCTCGCGTTCCTCCTCGGCATCACCGTGATGGTCTGGACGGCCACGGGTCTCGCGGGCCTCTTCGCCCACGGCTCCTGGCCGTCCGGCGTCACCTTCGCCCGCACCCCCCTGGCCATGCGCCGGCTCGCCGCGCAGCCCCACGACCTGCCCGGCGCCTGGCCGGAGACCCCACCGGCCGGCCTCTCCGGGTACGGCCTGTTCTGGGGCCTGCTCATCGGCCAACTGATGATCCTCGTCGTCCTGACGGTGTTCGTCCTGGGCACCGTGGCCCGCTGGCGGGCGGTACGGGCACGCCAACGGGCGCACCGGGCGGCGGCGGCCGTGGCGGCACCGGAACCCGCCCCCGCGCCGGCGCAGCACGAGGTACCGACACCCCGGGCGCCGCAGGAGGAGAAGGCCCCGGCACGGGAGGAGCCGGTCACCGCGCCCGTCACCGAAGACGGACCCGTGACCGGGTGGGACACCCACCGCCCCGAACACGCGGTCCACTACGGCCCCCCGGCCACCCGCCACACCACAGCGACCCGGGCCGTACACGACGCGGCGGGCCCCGTCCTCGTCCTGACCTCGAACCCGGCCCTCTGGGCGGACACCAAGGACGCCCGGGCCAAACTCGGCCCCGTCCTCCTCTACGACCCCACCCACCTCTGCGACACCCCTTCCCGCCTCCACTGGTCCCCCACGACCGGATGCGAGGACAGGACGACGGCGACCCGGCGGGCCGCCGCACTCCTGGCCGCCGTACGCCCCACCGCGAAACTCGACCAGGCCGTCGGCGACACCGCGGAACTCCTCCTGCGCAGCTACCTCCACGCCGCCGCGGTCGACGGCCGCACCGTCCGTCACATCCACCGCTGGGCCCAGGGCGCCCAGGTCCAGGACGCGGTCCGCATCCTCCGCACCCACCAGAAGGCCGCCCCCGGCGCCGCGGGCGAACTCGAGGCGGCCCTCACCGCGCACCCCGAACGCCGCGACATGGCACAGCAACTGACCACCCGTACGCTGGCCGCCCTGTCCACGGTCAACGTCCGCGAGGCATGCACTCCCCATCGAAATGATGCCCTCGCCTTGGATTCCTTCGTCCACGAAGGGGGCACGCTTTATGTGGTGGGTGAATCCATCGAGGATCCCCGGACCCATCCGGGCGCGATGCCCCTGCTGACGGCGCTCGCCTCAAGCGTGGTCGAGCACGGCCGGCGCATGGCCGAACGGTCATCCTCCGGTCGGCTCGACCCACCACTCACCCTCGTCCTGGACGACGTGGCGGCTGTGGCCCCCCTCCCCCAGCTCCCCGACCTCCTGGCCACCGGCACCGACCTGGGCATGCCGACCCTGGCCCTGCTCCGATCCCGCGAGCAGGGCAGGACCCGCTGGCCGCACGACGAACTACCGGTCTGACCCCAGGCGTTCGCCGATCCCCGCGCCGGGTCGCCGCTCGACCACCATCTCCACCTCGCGCACCCCCGGCTCCCCGTCCAGCGGCACGGTCACCCCGCTCTCCACGAACCCCGCCCTGCGGTAGAAGCGCAGCGCCCGCGTGTTCTCCGGATGCACGATCAGCCGCACCCGCTCCGCCCCGCGCCCCCACGCCCACTCCAGCGCGGCGTCGAACAGCGCCTCGGTCACACCGCTCCCCCGAAGCTCCGGACGCACGTACACCCCGACCAGATGCCCCTGGCGCCGCTCCACGGGGAACCCGGCCCAGTCCGTCGTACCGGCCTCCTCGACCAGCACGGCGACCGTGCCCACCCACCGCCCGTCCCCGGCCTCGGCGACGAACTGCTGCGCCCCCGTCGCCCCCTCCGCGGCGTTCGCCGTCCGCTCCCGCCAGTGCGAGTCCGGCCGGGCCGCCGCCTCCTGGTACGTGTCCAGGAACGCCAGGTGCGCCACCGGGTCCGCCAGTGCGGCCAGCCGCAGCTCCCTGACGGCGGGCCACTCCTCGGCGCGCACCGACCGGATCACACAGGCCTCTGGGGGCGGGCTCCACATGCCGGTCACCGTAGTACCCGGGTACTACCGCCCTCACCCGGTTCACTGCCCACGGTCGGACGCCCGCCGCCCCCGCGCGGACGAGCATCGAAGCATGATGACCGCACAGGAACTCACCAAGCGCTACGGCGACCGGACCGTCGTCACCGACCTGTCCTTCACCGTCCGCCCCGGCACCGTCACCGGCTTCCTCGGCCCCAACGGCGCCGGCAAGTCCACCACCATGCGGATGATCCTCGGCCTGGACGCCCCCACCCGCGGCCACGCCACCGTCGGCGGCCGCTCCTACGCCACCCACACCGCACCGCTGACCGAGGTGGGCGCCCTGCTGGAGGCCCGCTCGGTTCACCCGGGCCGCACCGCGTACCACCACCTGCGCGCCCTCGCCCACACCCACGGCATCCCGAAGAGCCGCGTGGAGCAGGTCCTGGCGCAGACCGGCCTGACCGACGTGGCCCACCGCCGCGTCAAGGGCTTCTCCCTCGGCATGGGGCAGCGGCTCGGCATCGCCGCCGCCCTGCTCGGGGACCCGGCCACCCTCGTCCTCGACGAGCCGGTCAACGGCCTCGACCCCGAGGGCGTGCTGTGGGTCCGCAACCTGCTCAAGTCCCTGGCCGGCGAGGGCCGCACGGTGCTGGTCTCCTCGCACCTGATGAGCGAGACGGCCCTGACCGCCGACCACCTGATCGTCATCGGCCGCGGCCGGCTCCTCGCCGACACCACCGTCACCGACTTCGTACGACGCTCCGGCGCCGGCACCGTCACGGTCGTCACCCCCGGGGCAGCCACCCTCGCCGGCCTCCTGGCCGCCCCCGGCGTCACCCTCACCACCGACGCCCCCGGCACCCTCACCGTGCACGGCACCGACGCCGAGCACATCGGCCGCACGGCCGCGACCCACGGCATCCCCCTGTTCGAACTCACCCCCAACTCGGCCTCCCTGGAGGAGGCGTTCATGAACCTCACCCGCGACGCGGTCGAGTACGCCGCGACCCCGGAAGGAGCAGCCGCATGAGCACCGCGACCGTGACCGGCGCCCCGGCCCACCGCGTGACCCCGGCCCGGGTCCTGCGCTCGGAATGGCACAAGCTGTGGACGCTGCGCTCCACCTCGATCAACCTCGCCGTGACCAGCGCCCTGACCCTCGCCATGGGCGTCGGCCTCGGCGCCGCCTACGACGGCACCGGCGAGGGCGGCCTCGACACCGTCGTCTTCGTCCTCCTCGGCACCCAGTTCGCCACCATCAACCTGGCCGTCCTGGGCATCCTCGCCACCGCCGGCGAGTACTCGACGGGCCAGATCCGGGCCACGATGACCGCGGTCCCGCGCCGCCTGCCCGTCCTGTGGTCCAAGGCCGCGGTCCTGGCCGCGGTCACCTTCCCGCTGTGTCTGTGGACCAACCTCCTCACCTTCCCGCTGGCCCAGTCCTTCCTGGACGGCACCGACCAGTCGGCCGCCCTCGGCGACCCCGGCGTGCTGCGCGCCCTCGCCGGCAACGCGGCCGGCCTCACGCTCCTCACCGTCACGGCCCTCGGCATCGGCGCCCTGACCCGCTCGGTCCCGGTCGCCTCGGGCGTCTACATCGGCCTCGTCATGATCCTCCCGGAGGTCCTGGCGATCCTCCAGTACGACGCCGTCGACGACGCCGTGCGCCTCTTCCCCAGCAGGGCCCTGGAGGCCCTCACCACCGCCCAGCCCATGCCGGGCAGCCCTTCCCCGGGCACCGCGCTGCTCGCCCTGACCCTGTGGGCCGCAGCCTCGCTCGCGGCGGCCGCGACGGCCCTGCGGCGGCGGGACGTCTGACCCGCGTGGCCCGCACCGTGTTCCTCCGGACGGACGGACCCCCCACCATGGACCCCGTGGCCCAGCAGACGGAGACACCCACGGCTCGCACCCCCGCGGCCGAGCGGACGCGAACGCCGACCGCACGCACCCCCGCGGCCGAGCGGACGGCGGAACCCCTCACCCAGTACCTCCAGCGGCTCAACAGGCGGGCGCACGCCTTCGACCGCCGCCGTCCGCTCCTGTGGGACCTGCACTTCACCGCCTTCTGGGTCACGGCCGCCCTCGTCGACCACGTCGGCGACGGCTGGCGCAACGTGACCCACAATCCGGACGTGCCCGGTTGGCTCCTGCTCACCCTGAGCCTCGGCCTCTCGGTCCCCCTGCTGTGGCGGCGCCGGCACCCGGCGGCGGTCCTGCTGGCGATGGCCCCGTTCGCCCTGGTCAACGCCTGGTCCGGGGCCGCCCTCCAGGCCGCCCTGCTGCAGCTCGTCGTGATCTATCACATCGCCCTGCGCCTGCCCCTGCGCGCCCTGTGGTGGGCGACGGCCCTGGTCCTCACTCCGGTCCTGGTCTCCACCGCCCGCTACGGCGAGGGGGACTGGAGCCAGCAGATCGGTTCGCAACTGACGTCCGTCGTCGTCGCCGCCCTCATCGGCATCACCGTCCGCACCCGCCAGAGCTACACCGAGGCCCTGGAGGACCGCGCCCGCCGCCTGGAGATCGAACGCGATCAGCAGGCCCGGCTCGCCGCCGCCGCGGAACGCGCCCGCATCGCCCGCGAGATGCACGACATCATCGGTCACAACCTCTCCGTCATCACCGGCCTCGCCGACGGCGGCAAGTACGCGGCCGCCAAGTCCCCGGAACGCGCCGCCCAGGCCCTCGACGCCATCGGCACCACCAGCCGCCAGGCTCTGGGCGAACTGCGCCGCCTCCTGGACGTCCTGCGCGACGACCAGCACGGCCGTCCCGCCGACCTCACCCCGCAACCCACACTCACCGACCTGGACCAGCTCGTCGACGGCGTCCGCAGCGCGGGCCTCCCCGTCCACACCACGGTCCGGGGCGGGGCCACCCTGTCTCCCGGCCGCCAGCTCACCGTCTACCGCGTCGTCCAGGAAGCCCTTACCAACACGCTGAAGCACGCCGGTGCCGACGCGACCGCCGCGATCACCATCTCCCACAGCAGGAACGGTGCCGTCGACGTCACGATCACCGACACGGGCCGGGGCAAGGACGGCGGGGCGTCCCGAGTCCCGTCCGACGGCCGCGGCCTGCCCGGAATGCGCGAGCGAACCGCCTTGTACGGCGGCACACTTGAGGCCGGCCCCCGCCCCGACCGGGGCTGGCGCGTCCACCTGCACCTCCCGGAGGAAACCCCGCAGTGACCACGGTCCTCATCGCCGACGACCAGCCCCTCCAGCGTTTCGGCTTCCGCATGCTCCTGGAGAGCCAGGACGACATGACGGTCCTGGGCGAGGCGTCCGGCGGCAGCGAAGCGATCCGCATGACGGCGGAACTGCACCCCGACGTGGTCCTCATGGACATCCGCATGCCGGGCCTCGACGGCATCGAGGCCACGCGCCGCATCGTCGCCTCGGGGGACCGAACCCGCGTCCTGATCCTCACGACGTTCGACCTCGACGAGTACGCCTACGCCGGCCTCCGAGCGGGCGCCTCCGGCTTCCTCGTGAAGGATGCCCAGCCCGAGGAACTCCTGTCCGGCATCCGCGCCGTGGCGACGGGCGACGCGGTCGTGGCCCCCAGTCTGACCCGTCGGCTTCTGGACGCCTACGCCCACCACTTGCCGACCAGCAGCGTCACCGAGGACGACCCACCGGACCCGCGCCTGGCCGCGCTCACGGAGCGGGAACGCGAGATCCTCACCGTCATCGGCAAGGGCTGGACCAACACGGAGATCGCCACGCGTCTCCATCTCGCCGAGTCCACGGTGAAGACCCATGTGGGGCGCATCCTGGCGAAGACGGGCTCGAGGGATCGCATCCAGGCGGTGATCCTGGCGTACGACACCAAACTGGTGGAGCCCTCGTAGGAGAGCGATTTTCCCTGCCCTAAACGCAGAAAACCCCGCACCATATGGTGCGGGGTTTCCCGTAATAATCGTTCGGCGGCGTCCTACTCTCCCACAGGGTCCCCCC
>NZ_JBIAIG010000007.1:0-346217 GCF_042871235.1 Streptomyces sp. NPDC005931 | reverse complement strand
CACGAACTGTCCGTCGTGGGGGGGGGGGGCGCGCCCCCCCCCCCCGGCCGCGGCCCCCCCCCCCCCCCGCGCCCGCGCGCCGGCCCCCCCCCCCCCGCGCCCCCCCCCCCCCCCCCCCTCCGGGTGCGCGGCCGTCAGCCGGTCGTCACGCGGCACCGCTGCGTGCGGACCGGCCCCCGCCCGCCTGCCCGCGGACCGTTGACCCGGCACCGGCGCGCCCGCCGCGGCCGGGCCGGCCGGCCCGGCCGCGGGACGCCGAGGAGCGGCGCTTGGCGGGCTCGGTCACGGGCGGCGTGATGACGACGGGAACCCCCGAGGGCTGCCGCGCGCCGGTGATGCGGGACAGTTCCGCCTCACCGGAACGCACCTCGGTCACCGTCGGGGTGATGCCCGCGGTCGCCAGCAGACGGCTCACCTCCCGGCGCTGTTCCGGCAGGACCAGCGTGACGACGCTGCCGGACTCGCCCGCCCGGGCGGTACGGCCGCCGCGGTGCAGGTAGTCCTTGTGGTCACCCGGCGGATCGACGTTCACGACGAGGTCGAGGTCGTCGACGTGAATGCCGCGCGCGGCGACGTTCGTAGCCACCAGCACCGAGACGTCCCCGGTCTTGAACCAGGCCAGCGCCCGGTTGCGCTGCGGCTGCGACTTCCCTCCGTGCAGGGCGGCGGCCCGCACACCGCTGCGCAGCAACTGCGTGGTGAGCCGGTCCACGGCGTGCTTGGTGTCCAGAAACATGATCACCCGCCCGTCGCGGGCGGCGATCTCGACGGTGGCCGACTGCTTGTCGGCGGCATGCACGTGCAGCAGGTGGTGCTCCATCGTGGTGACCGCGCCCGCCGACGGGTCCACGGAGTGCACCACCGGGTCGTGCAGGTACCGGCGCACCAGCAGGTCGATGTTCCGGTCCAGGGTGGCGGAGAACAGCAGCCGCTGACCGCCCGGCCGTACCAGGTCGAGCAGCGCGGTGACCTGGGGCATGAAGCCCATGTCGGCCATCTGGTCGGCCTCGTCCAGGACGGTGATGTCCACCTGGTCCAGGCGGCAGTCCCGCCGCTCGACGAGATCCTTCAGCCGTCCCGGCGTCGCCACGACGACCTCGGCCCCGGCCCGCAGCGCGCCGGCCTGCCGCCCGATGGACATGCCGCCCACCACGGTCGCCACCCGCAGCCGCAGCGCGCGGGCGTACGGGGTGAGCGCCTCGGTGACCTGCTGAGCGAGGTCCCGGGTCGGTACCAGGACCAGGCCGAGGGGCAGACCGGGCTCGGCACGCCGGCCGGCGGTACGGGCCAGCAGCGCCAGCCCGAAGGCGAGCGTCTTGCCCGAACCGGTGCGGCCGCGGCCGAGGACGTCCCGGCCCGCCAGGGAGTTCGGCAGCGTCGCCGCCTGGATCGGGAACGGGACGGTCAGCCCCGCGCCGCGCAGCGCCGCCAGCAGCGGTGCCGGCAGGTCGAGTTCGTCGAACGCCTCGACGGCGGGCAGACCGGGGGTGAGGGTGACGGGGAGTGCGAACTCGCCCTGCGCTCCGGTGGAGCGACGACCACCGGAGCCGGAAACGCCGTTGCGCCGCCGGCCCTGGAAACCCCGGCCGTTCCGTTGGTTGTCGGAGCGGCCCGAGCGGGCCGTGCGGGAGGAGCGGTCGTTCCGGTCGGCTGATCGGCTCATGCAGAACCTTTCTCGATGCGGTTCGGCCCCGACGCGGTCCCGGCGGCACGGTGGGCCGCGGGAGTCACGAGGGGGACCCGAACAGACGACGCAGCCGAGTCCGGGGCTTCGGGAAAGCCGGAGTCAGTGCATCTGGTGAAGGGGAGTTCCTGAGCGGAACAAGGAGTCGGCCCGCACCCCGTGGTGCGGACCCGAGCTGCGGTGTGCGCGCGGCGCGTCAGGCGCGGGCGGCGTTCTCGGATCGCGGGGCCTTCCGGCCCCGCGTGGCGGCGAAGTTCACCTTCTGGCCCTTCTGATGTCGACGCTTCTCCGTACGGGGGCAGTACCGGGGGTCTGCTTGGAGAGCCCCACGCCGCTGTGATGATTGCCCGTCCGGAAAAACTGGCCACACTCTGGGAACCACTACCGCAACTGCACGCCACCGTAGCATGCGCCCCCCGGCCCGAGCCCTGCCGCGGGGCGCACGCCACGGGCCACCCGGCCCCTCGGCAGGGCCGACAGGCCCCCGCCCGCGGACCGGTCGGCCCCCGTTCCCGCAGAGTGGGTAAGGCTAGCCTCACCTTTGTGAGTCGGTGCCGGGCCCGTCTGCCCGGCACGAGGTGGTGCGGAGGGGTACATGACGGAAGCCCAGTGGGAGCCCGACAGGACGGGGGACCCGGCGGTCGCGACGATCGGTGCCCGGCGCCGCCCCCTGGCCGTACTGGCGCCCGGCGCCCGGGCCGTGGTGGCGGAGATCGCCGTCGAGGGCGGGCCGGCCATGGCCCGCCGCCTGCACGACCTCGGGTTCACCCCCGGCTCCGTAGTGGACGTCGTACGACGGGCACCGCTGCGCGATCCCGTCGTCTACCGCGTCAAGGACTACGAGTTGTGCCTGCGCCGCGCGCAGGCCGCACACGTGCACGTCGTCGAGGTGGACCGGTGACCAAGGGCTGCCACGACGCCGGTGAGGGGGCGGGGGCGGCCCTGGCCGACGCGCCCCGGATCGCCCTGGTCGGCAGTCCCAACGCGGGCAAGACGAGTGTCTTCAACGCCCTGAGCGGCCTGAGCGCCAAGACCGGCAACTACCCCGGGGTGACCGTCGCCCGGTCCGTCGGGACCTGCCGGGCCGGCGGCCGTTCGTTCGTGCTGGAGGACCTGCCGGGCGCGTACAGCCTCGAGCCGATCAGCCCGGACGAGCGGATCCTCGTCGACGTGCTCGACGGCCGGCTGGACGGCGCGGACCGGCCGGACGCGCTGCTGGTCGTCGTCGACGCCACCACCCTGCGACGCTCACTGGCGTTCGTCGCGCAGATCCTCACCCGCCGCCTGCCGACCTGCGTGGTGGTGACGTTCACCGACGAACTGGCCCGTCGCCAGGGGCAGGTGGACACCGACGCATTGGGCCGGGCGCTCGGCGTGCCGGCCCTGCCGGTGGTCGGCCACCGCCGCCACGGCATCGCTGAACTGCGCGAACGGCTCACCGGCTGGCGGGACTGGCCGGCCCCCGCCCTCACCCCGCCCGACGATCCCGCCGAGCGCGATGCCTGGGCGGAGTCGGTCCTGGCCTTCGCCGGTTACCGGGCCCCCGAACGCCACCGGATCACCCGGCGGGTCGATGCCGTGCTGCTGCACCCGGTGTGGGGCAGCGCGGTGTTCTTCGCGGTGATGGTGCTGTTCTTCCAGACGGTCTTCACCGTGGCCGCCCCGCTCCAGGCGGGCGTGGAGGCGTTGTTCGCCGGGCTGTCGGACCTCGTGACCGCCCACATCGACACCCCCTGGCTGGCCGGGTTGCTCGGCGACGCCCTGATCGGCGGCGTCGGCGGTGTGCTGGTCTTCGTACCGCAGATCGTGCTGTTGTTCCTGCTGCTCGCCCTGCTCGAGGGTGTGGGCTACATGGCACGCGCGGCGTTCCTCATGGACCGTGTGATGGCCCGGTTCGGTCTGGAGGGACGCGCGTTCGTGGCACTGCTGTCGGCGTTCGCCTGCGCCATCCCCGGCATCATGGCCACCCGCACGCTGCCCTCGGCCAGGGACCGGCTGGCCACGATGATGGCGGCGCCGCTGATGACCTGCTCGGCGCGACTGCCCGTCTACGTGCTGCTCATCGGCCTGCTCGTCGACCCGTCCGCGAAGGCGGGCCCGTTCGGCGCACAGGGACTGGTGATGTTCGGCCTCTACCTGCTCGGTGCCGTCTCCGCCCTGCTGGCCGCCTGGGTCTTCCAGAGGTTCGGCAGCAGCGGCCAGGGGATGCCGTTCACCATGGAGCTGCCGCCCTACCGGCTGCCCGCCCCGCGCGCGGTGCTGGTGGCGATCTGGTCCTCGGCGCGTGCCTTCCTGCGCAAGTGCACGACCGTCATCGTGGCCACGACCCTCGCCCTGTGGCTGCTGCTGAACCTGCCGCTGCACTCCGTCGCCCAGATGCGGGCGGACGGCGTCGACACCACCGACGCCACGGCCGTGTCCGCCTACGGCGTCGACCACAGCTACGCCGCCGGCCTGGGCCGGCTGGTCTCCCCCGTGTTCGACCCGCTGGGCTTCGACTGGCGCATCAACGTCGCCGTCCTGTCGGCCCAGTCCGCCCGCGAGACCTTCGTCGCCACCCTCGGGCAGGTCGCCGCCGCGGAGGACCCCGAACAGCCCGCGCGGGCACTGCGCGACATGACCTTCTCCGACGGCCCCCGCGCCGGGCAGAAGGTCTTCACGCCGCCCACCGTCGCCGCTCTGCTGGTGTACTTCGTCTACGCGCTCCAGTGCATGGCCACCGTGGCCGTGCTGCGCCGGGAGACCGGGACCTGGCGCTGGCCGGCGATCGCCCTGTCGTACCTCACGGCGCTGGCGTGGCTGATGGCCTGGCTGGCCCGCACGCTCACCGGCCTGTTCACCGGCTGAGGCCACGATGATCCCCCTGCACCCCCAGCCCGTCGCGGGCCGGCCCGACCGGCTGCGCTGGATCGTCCCGGCGGGCCTCCTCTCCTGCACGGGCCGGCCCGCCGCCGTCCCGGAGCCGTTGGCCGCACTGCTGACGGAGGGCGTGCTGAGCCGGATCACGGTGGAGGCGGGCGCGGTCGTCACCCGCCTCGGCGCCGGGCGCTCCTGGCGGCGGGACGGGCCTCGGGTCCGCAGCGCGCTGCACGCGGCGCTGGAACTGCCCGAGGGATGGCTGCCCGGCGTACCGGACGGCGACACGGGCGGCGGGCCCTCGGGGGCCGCCCACGACGACGGGCCGCCGGAGACGGTGGACGACCGGAGGCTGTACGCCGCCGCACGGGATCTGCTGGCCGGGCCGACGGGCGGCGTCGCCCGGGCCCACGGCGGCACCATCGAGCTCGTCGGTGTCCGCGACGGCATCGTCACCTTCCGCTTCGGCGGCGCCTGCCACGGCTGCCCCGCCGCCTGGTTCACGCTCCGGCACCGTCTGGAACACCAGCTGCGGCGGAGCCACCCGGGGCTGCGCGAGGTACGCGCCGTCACCGCGCCCCCGAGGACGGCCGTACCGGCCGGGGGCTCCCGCCTCGGACGTGTCCTGCCGTGGGGGAGGGGCACCGGCTGAGAGATGCGCGAGGCGGGCCGCCCGGGACCCGGCGCGCGGGGCCGGCGGACGCGGTTGTCGTCCGCCGGCCCCCGCGTGCGGTGCCCTGGGGCCGGTCGTTCGGCTCAGGCCGCGGACGCGGGGTCCGGTACGCGCATCCGCGGCGTTGTCGTCGGTCGCCGGCGCTCCGCGTCGACGCCCTCCTCCGCCTTGCGGCTGCTGTGCACCGGACTCCGCTCACGGTGGTGACACGGCGCCGTCGCCACCCTGCGTCCTGTTCCGGGCGACAGGCCCCTCGCAGGCCCCTCGCACTAGCCGAACAGATCCGTGCTCAGGTACCGCTCCCCGGTGTCCGGCAGGACCACCACGACGAGCGCGCCCGCGTGCCGTGTGTCCCGGGCGACGGTGGCGGCGGCGTGCAGGGCCGCACCGCTCGAGACGCCGGCGAGGATGCCCTCGGTGCGGGCCAGACGGCGCGCCGCCTCCTGCGCCTCCGAGAGGGACACACGCCGGATCGTGTCGTACACGCCGGTGTCGAGGACCTCGGGGACGAAGCCGGCGCCGAGACCCTGGATGCGGTGCGGGCCGGGCGAGTCGCCCGAGAGCACGGCCGACTCGGCCGGTTCGACGGCCACCACGGTGAGTCCGGGCTTCTTCTCCTTGAGCACCTGCCCGACACCGGTGACGGTGCCGCCGGTGCCGACACCGGCCACCAGGACGTCGACCTCGCCCGCGGTGTCCTCCCAGATCTCCTGGGCGGTCGTACGGCGGTGGACGTCCGGGTTGGCGGGGTTGCGGAACTGCTGCGGCATGAACCAGCCGTTGCGCCCGGCCAGTTCGGTGGCGCGGGCGATCGCGCCGCCCATGCCCTCGGCGGCCGGGGTGAGGACCAGCTCGGCACCGTAGGCCCGAAGGAGGGCACGCCGTTCCAGGCTCATGCTCTCGGGCATGGTGAAGGTCATCGGGTACCCCTTGGCGGCGGCCACCATGGCCAGGCCGACGCCGGTGTTGCCACTGGTCGGCTCGATGATCCGCTGCCCCTGCGACAGGGCGCCCGAGGCCTCGGCGTCCTCGATCATCGCCAGGGCGATGCGGTCCTTGACGCTGCCGCCGGGATTCGCCGACTCGAGCTTGGCGACCAGGCGCGCCGGCAGGTCGTCACCGAAGCGGCGCAGTTCCACCAGGGGAGTGCGTCCGATCAGCGTGGTGATCGTCGGGTGTATCGCCACCATGGGGTTCCTTCTTTCTCGCGGGGGGCGCTGAGCAGGTCGGGGTCGTCGTCGCTCCGGGAGCGGGCGTGACGACGTCGGCAGGCGCCGTCCGGACCCGGGAGCGGGCGGGGACGTCGCGCAGGACGAGGGAGTGGGCACCGACGACGGTGTCGTGCCCGATGTGCACGGGGCCGAGGACGGTCGCGCCCACGCCCAGCACGACCCGGTCGCCGACGGTGGGATGGCGGCGGGCCGAGCCGGTGTCCGTCCACCAGCCGGTGCCGCCCAGGGTCACCCGGTGGTACAGCATCACGTCGTCGCCCAGCACGGCGGTCTCGCCGATCACCACGCCCATGCCGTGGTCGATGAAGCAGCGGCGGCCGATGACCGCGCCGGGGTGGATCTCGATGCCGGTCAACGCCCGGGTGACCTGGGAGATGAGCCGGGGCAGGAACGGTACGCCGAGCCGGTGCAGCCGGTGGGCGACCCGGTGGGACCACAGGGACCACAGCCCCGGGTACAGCAGCACCTCGACGCGGTGCGCGCCGTGCAGGGCCGGGTCCTTCCGGCAGGCCGTCCGGAGATCTTCGAGGATCATGGGGCGTCTTTCTGCGAGCGTTGCGGCGGGTCGGTGGTGCGCGGCGTCGTCGTCGGCTGCACGGCGCGGGTGCGGCGGGAGCGTGCGCGGGGGCGGGCGGTGCGGTGGGGCCGGCGCGCGTGGGGTCCGCCGTGGGAGCGGGGGTCAGGAGGCGTCGAGGGACCGACGGGCGGTGGGCGGGGGCAGCCCGGCACAGGACGGCGCCTGTCCGGGGTAGCGGGCGGCGGCGTCCGAGAAATGGCGGGGGTGGGTCACACCGCACGGCGCCACAGGGGTGCCGGGCGCCGGCCGGCGCCCCTGACACGCGGTCCTCGCACGAGGAAGCGGGGGTCGTCCGTCAGCCCGCCTGACATCGGGGCAGCACGCGTCCGGCGCGGCGACGACGGTGTCGCCGCGCACGGAGGTCCGGGTGGTGCGGATGGCTGCCGTGGTCCATGGGTCGGACGCTAGACGGGCACGGGTGCGCCGCACCCGGGGCGAAGGACCTTTTGCCACAGGGCCCTTCGGCCTTCCCCGGCAGGGATGACCGAGGACCGGCGGACAGTGGGGGGAGGGCCGTTCGGCCCGGGTGCCGGGGGCCCGCGGCAGGGCAGGCTTTGCCCTGACCGGACGGGAGGATCCACGGACCGTCGCGGTCGGCCGGCCTCGTCTTCTCGTGCCCGAGGCCGTGACCGACTCGACGCCCTCCCGCTCCGGTCGCCGTCCGGCCACCCGGTTGCCACCGTCGGACGGTGGTCCGCCACGCCCCACCGCCGGCGTCCGTCCCACGCCGGTCGGCCGTTGCACCGGCCGCGAATGGGGCGTGGCGGACAAGTGGCACCACGGTCTCCGGCCGACTCGCCGGCCGGAAGCCGTCGCGACCCGCTCCAGCCTGCCGAGCGGCACGCGGCGAGGGGAGAGGGCGCCTGACCTGGGGATGGGCCAGGTCAGGCGCCTCATCCAGAAACCGGCACGTACCCACAGAGCCCGTCGGGCAGCCCCAGCGGCAGCGGTGCCGTGCTCATGCCGACGGCGGTGCGCCGTCGGGCCCGGGGCCGGGCGGGGCGGGCGAGAGGGCCTCGGGTGCGGTGCGGTCGGCCTCGGCGGCGTCGGCGAGGGCCTGGGCCGCGGCCTGAGCGGCGCGGGCCGTGTCGTCGGCCGCCTGGGCGGCCCTGTCGTCCCGCGGCTCCTCACGGGTGGCGGGCGACCGGGGCAGCACCTCCCCGAAGGCCCGTGAGACCCCCTCGAGCGCGGAGGTGACCTCGCTGGGGATCACCCAGAAGGTGCTGCCGGGACCCTGCGCCAGCTGGGGCAGCATCTGGAGGTACTGGTAGGCGAGCAGCTTCGGGTCGGGGTCGTTGCGGTGCACCGCCTGGAACACCTCGTCGATGGCCCGGGACTGACCCTCTGCCTTGAGGATCGCGGCGGTGCGGTTGCCCTCCGCCCGCAGTACCGCGGCCTGCTTGTCGCCCTCGGCGGTCAGGATCTGCGACTGGCGCTGGCCCTCGGCCCCGAGGATCGCGGCCCGCTTGTCGCGCTCGGCCCGCATCTGCTTCTGCATGGCGTCCTTGATCGACTGAGGGGGATCGATCGCCTTGATCTCCACGCGGTTGACCCTCAGCCCCCACTTCCCGGTGGCCTCGTCCAGCACACCCCGCAACTGGCTGTTGATCGTGTCCCGGGAGGTGAGCGTCTTCTCCAGGTCCATGGAGCCCACGACGTTGCGCAGGGTGGTGACGGTGAGCTGCTCGACCGCCTGGAGGAAGTTCGCGATCTCGTAGAAGGCCGCTCGCGGGTCGGTGACCTGGAAGTACAGCACGGTGTCGATCTCGACGACCAGGTTGTCCTCGGTGATGACCGGCTGCGGTTTGAAGGAGACGACCTGTTCCCGCAGGTCGATCACGGGATGAACGCGGTCGATGTAGGGGATGACGAGGTTCAGCCCCGGATTCAGGGTGCGGTGGTACCGGCCGAGCCGTTCGACGTTGCGGGCGCGTGCCTGGGGCACGATGCGCACCGCCCGCACGATGGTGAAGACGGCGATGAGCGCGACGATCAGGCCGGCGATGAGCAGGGCGGAGACTTCCATGGCTCATTCCCGGGGGTAGACGAGTGCGGTCGTGCCACTGATCTCGATGACGTCGACGGTCGCTCCCGCGGGGATCACGAGCGTCTCGTCGTAGGCGCGTGCCGTCCACTCCTCGCCGTCGATGCGCACCCGGCCGCCCAGGGCCGTCACCTCCGACACCACGTGGGCGGCCCTGCCGATCAGGGCGTCCGTGCCGAACCGCTGGGTCTGGGGCTGGACCATGTGGCGCAGGGCGAGGGGGCGGACGAAGAGCACCGTGACCGTGGAGACGAGGGCGAAGATCAGGAACTGCACGGGCGCCGGGGCACCGAGCGCGGCGGCCCCGGCGGTGACCAGGGCGGCGGCGCCCAGCAGCCCGAGCGCGGCGGTGAGCGTGAAGATCTCCGCCACGACCAGGATCCCCGCGACGATCAACCAGATCAGCCATGGATCCATGACGGCCCTCCTGGCGGCGGGTGCGGGAGCGGCCGGGCGGCCTGTTCGCACGATGCCGGACATAACGGTATATGCCCGGAAACAGGCCGGGCAATGAGCCGCTTCGCGGGACCGGTCAGGAGTCCGCGGTCGAACGGGAGCGCCGGCGGCGGACTGCCGCGGCACCGAGCAGCAGGAGCACGAACACGGCCAGGAGCGCCGGGCCCGCGGCGTCCAGTGCGTCGGCGACGGTGCGCTGGACCGTGCCCGCCGCCTCGACGACCGGGTCGGTCGTGGCGGGGTCGCGCTGCACGCGGATCTCGTACCAGCCGTAGTACGCGACGTACCCGCCCGCCGCGAGGAGCAGGCCGCCGCCGAGCCGTGGGGCGATCGCCCCGAGGCGGCGCAGCCGGGTGACGGCTGTGGTGCGGGTCAGCGCCACGGTCAGGGAGGCCGCGCCCACGACCAGCCCCATCCCGGCGGCGTAGGCCGCGAACAGGGCCACGCCCTCACCCGTCGAGCCGCTGCGGAAGGCGGAGACGACGATGGCGAGGAACGGGGCGATGGTGCAGCCGAGGGAGGCGGTGGCATACGCCATGCCGAACAGCGCCATCGAGGCAAGGGAGCGCGTCAGTACCGGGGCGCGGCGCAGCTTCGGGGCCGGCAGTCGGCGCCCGGCGAGCAGCCACGCCCCCGCGGCGGCGACGAGCACGCCGAAGGCGATGGTGAACCAGGGCAGGTGTTCCTGGACCTGACCGGCGACGGGCTGCACGGCGAGGCCGAACACGCCGAAGAGAGCGGCGAATCCGGCGGTCATCGCGGCCGTGGCGGCGAGCGCGCGGCCCACGGCGACGACGCGCCCGGGAGCCTCGTCGCCCAGCACGAGAAGGGACAGGTAGGCGGGCAGCAGGGCGAAGCCGCACGGGTTCACGGCGGCGAGCAGGCCGGCGCCGAGTGCGAGCGCGAGGGGCAGGTCCGTCATGACGTCGGCCCGTCAGCCCGTCAGGCCGGCCAGCTTGCCGGCCAGGCCCTCGCCGCCGGGAAGGACGCCCTCGTAGACGGTCCTCCCGGACTTGTCGAGGATCACGTAGTGGCTCTGCTCGGTGATCCCAAACCGTTTCCACACGTCCCCCCTCTCGTCGGCGAGGTGGGGGAAGGCGCCGGTACCCGTGTCGGCGACGAAGTCGCGCATCGCGGCGGTCCCGTCCAGGCCCGCGACGCCGACGACGTTGACCCGGCCCTCGTGGTCGGCCGCGACCTCGGCGGTCCGCGCGGCCTGTCCCTTGCACGTGGGACACCACGGCGCCCAGAACCACAGCACGGTGGGCCTGCCCGCCAGGGACTCCCCGTCGAACGGCTTGCCGTCCACCGTGGTGGCGGTGAAGTCCAGCACACCGGGCACTGCGCCCTCCTTCGATCCGCCGCCCCCGGAGGCGGGCGCCGCCTTCGACGGGGCGGCCTCCGCCGTATCCGCGGCGGAGGGGGAGCGGTCGTCCGAGCCGCAACCGGTGACGGTGACGAACACGGCGGTCAGCAGGGCCGGAAGCAGGATGCGGGCGCGCAAGGGGACTCCTCGGGGTCGGTACGACGGCGACCGTACCGGGAGCGGCGCACGCGGTCAGCGGGCCGACGTCTTACGGATCGGTGACGTCGGCCCGGTGCGCGTGTCCGCTCGACCGTCAGTTCTCGTACAGAGCCTCGATCTCCGCCGCGTACGCCTCCACGATCGCCGCCCGCCGCAGCTTGAGCGACGGTGTCATGAGGCCGTCGGCCGTGCTGAACTCGTTGGGGACGATCCGGAACGCCCGGATCGCCTCGGCCCGCGAGACCGCGCTGTTCGCCATGGTCACGGCCCGCTGGATCTCCATGTGCAGCTCCTGCTCCGCCGTCACCCCGTGGGAGCGCGACAGCGCCCGGCCGGGCAGCCGCTGCCAGTGCTCCGCGGCCTCGGGGTCGAGGGTGAGCAGGGCCGCCACGTAGGGCCGGTCGTCACCGACCACCAGGCACTGCGAGATCAGCGGGTGCCGGCGCAGCCGCTCCTCGAGCACCCGGGGGTTGACGCTCTTCCCGCCGCTGGTGATGAGGATGTCCTTCTTGCGGCCGGTGATCACCAGGAAGCCGTCGTCGTCCAGGTAGCCCACGTCGCCGGTGGCGAGCCAGCCGTCGCGCAGCACCGCCTCGGTGGCCACCGGGTCCCGGTGGTAGCCCGCGAAGACGACGCCTCCGCGCACCCAGATCTCCCCGTCCCGGGCGATGTGCAGGGCACACCCCGGCAGCGGTCTGCCCACGGTGCCGAACCGGGGACGGCCCGGCGGCTGGCCGGTCACGGCGGCGGTGGACTCCGTGAGTCCGTAGCCGTCGTGGATGGTGATCCCGGCGCCGGCGAAGAACAGGCCGAGTTCCCGGTCCAGCGGCGACCCGCCGGACGTGGCATACCGGGCACGGCCGCCCAGCACGGCCCGCAGCCGTGCGTACACCAGGCGGTCGAAGACCGCGTGCGCCGCCCTGAGCATCGGCCCGGGCCCCGCTCCCTCGCCCCTGTCCCGGCGCTGCGTCTCCTCGGAGTAGCGCACCGCGATGTCCGCCGCCCGGTCGAACAGCCCCTCCCGGCCCGCCTCTTCGGCGGCCCGCCGGGCCGCGGCGAAGACCTTCTCGAAGATGTACGGCACGGCGAAGACGTACGTCGGCCGGAACGACGCGAGTGCCGGCAGCAGCGCGGCGGGGGACAGGTCGGGCTGGTGTCCCAGCAGGATGCCGCCGCGCAGGCAGACCACCTGGACCATCAGGCCGTAGATGTGGGACAGCGGCAGGAAGGCCAGGACGGTCGGCTGCTCCCCGGGCTCGGCCAGGACCTCCTTCCAGCCCGCGTACAGGGTGTCGCACTCGACCGCGAGGTTCGCGTGGGTGATCACACAGCCCCTCGGCCGGGGCCCGGTGGTGCCGGAGGTGTAGGCGATGGTGGCGACCGACTCCGGCCGCACCGCGTGGCGGTGCCGGTGCACCACGGAGTCCGGCACGACCCGGCCCTGAGCCGTCAGCCACCGCACGCAGTGCGCGTCGAGCTGCCAGATCGCCCGCAGCATCGGGAGCCCGTCACAGGCTGCGCCCACGGTCATGGCATGGTCCTCGTGCTCGACCACCACGGCTGTCACCTGCGCGTCCGACAGGATCCAGCGGACCTGGTCCGCCGAGGAGGTGGGGTAGACGGGGACGACCTGGGCGCCGACCGCCCACAGCGCGTAGCTGAACAGCGTCCATTCGTAGCGGGTGCGGGACATCACGGCGACCCGGTCCCCGAACCGGATGCCGTTGGCCAGTAACCCCTTCGCCAGCCCCGTGACCTCGTCGCGGAACTCGGCCGCGGTGACCGGCAGCCATTCCCCGTCGGCCCGCCTGGACAGCTGGTCCAGTTTCGGATCACGCTCGGCGACCTCGTACACCGAGTCCGCGAGGCCACCGGCCGGCAGGGTCCCCACCAGCGGCGGGAGGCTGAATTCGCGCACGACACCCCCTGGTTGAGCCATTCTTGTGCCGCACCTCGCGGTGGGCAGGGGGCGCAAGATACCGGCCACCGGGCGGGGTGCCTAGGGGCCCCGCGCCGATCGCTCACGTGCGCGATTACGGGACGGTCAAGGGTGCTGCCTCGTGACCGCGCGCCGGGGCGGAGTCGAGGCCGCCCGGTCTCCCCGGGCCTTCGTGCCTGGGGGCGTCCGTCGCGGCAGACGTCGAGGAACGTCCGGGCGGGGCCGCGCCCGACCGGGCCCGGCCCCGCCCCCGTCACCGCCCGCGCCGCATCAGCCGCCCGCGCCGGGGTCGTCCGCCCCGCTCGGCAGCGGCGGCTCCGTGCCGGCCCGCTCCAGCTCCTCGTCCGTGAGCAGACGGGAGCGCAGCAGGAAGCGCACGCCCTCCGGGGCCTCGAGGGAGAAGCCGCCGCCCCGGCCGGCGACCACGTCGACGGTGAGGTGGGTGTGCGACCAGTACGCGTACTGGTCCGCGCTCATCCAGAACGGGGTGTCACCGGCCACGTGGCCGAGCAGCACGTCCGAGGCACCGACCCGGAACTCGCCGCGCGGGTAGCACATCGGAGCACTGCCGTCGCAGCAGCCGCCGGACTGGTGGAACATCACCGGCCCGTGCGTCCCGGCCAGCCGCCGCACCAGGTCCTCGGCGGCCGGCGTCAGCTCCACCCGTGTCACCCGGGTGCCCATCAGAAGAATCCGAGCTTCTTCGCCGAGTAGCTGACCAGCAGGTTCTTGGTCTGCTGGTAGTGGTCGAGCATCATCTTGTGGTTCTCCCGGCCGATGCCGGACTTCTTGTAGCCGCCGAACGCCGCATGCGCCGGATAGGCGTGGTAGCAGTTGGTCCACACCCGGCCCGCCTTGATCTCGCGGCCCAGGCGGTACGCCGTGTTGCCGTCGCGGGTCCACACGCCCGCGCCGAGGCCGTAGAGGGTGTCGTTGGCGATCTTGAGGGCCTCGTCGACCGAGTCGTACGTGGTCACCGACACCACCGGGCCGAAGATCTCCTCCTGGAAGATCCGCATGTCGTTGGTGCCGCGGAAGACGGTCGGCTCGACGTAGAAGCCGCCCTCCAGGCCCGGCACCGAGCGGGGCCCGCCACCGGTGACCACCTCGGCGCCCTCCTGCCGGCCGATGTCGATGTACGACAGGATCTTCTCGTACTGGTCGTTGCCGGCCTGGGCGCCGATCATGGTGTCCGGGTCCAGCGGGTCGCCGCTGACGATGGCCTTGGTGCGCTCGACGCAGCGGGCCATGAACTCGTCGTAGATCGAGGAGTGGATCAGGGCGCGGGACGGGCAGGTGCACACCTCGCCCTGGTTCAGCGCGAACATCACGAAGCCCTCGACGGCCTTGTCCAGGAAGTCGTCGTCGGCGGCCGTGACGTCCGGCAGGAAGATGTTCGGGCTCTTGCCGCCCAGCTCCAGCGTGACCGGGATGATGTTCTCGCTCGCGTACTGCATGATCAGGCGGCCGGTCGTGGTCTCGCCGGTGAACGCCACCTTCGCCACGCGCGGGCTGGACGCGAGCGGCTTGCCCGCTTCCACGCCGAAGCCGTTGACGATGTTGACCACGCCCGGCGGCAGCAGGTCGGCGATCAGCTCCATGACGTAGAGCAGGCTGACCGGGGTCTGCTCGGCCGGCTTGACGACCACGCAGTTGCCGGCCGCCAGCGCGGGCGCCAGTTTCCATGCGGCCATCAGGATCGGGAAGTTCCAGGGAATGATCTGGCCGACCACACCCAGCGGCTCGTGGAAGTGGTACGCCACCGTGTCCGCGTCGATCTCGGCGATGCTGCCCTCCTGGGCGCGCACCACCCCGGCGAAGTAGCGGAAGTGGTCGACCGCGAGCGGGATGTCGGCGGCCAGGGTCTCGCGGACCGGCTTGCCGTTCTCCCACGTCTCGGCGACGGCGATCCTCTCGAGGTTCTGCTCGATCCGGTCCGCGATCCGGTTCAGGACGTTGGCGCGCTCGGTGGTGGAGGTGCGGCCCCACTGGCCGGCCGCCGCGTGCGCGGCGTCCAGGGCCAGCTCGACGTCGGCCGCGGTGGAGCGTGCGGCCTCGCAGAACACCTTGCCGGTCACCGGCGAGATGTTCTCGAAGTACCGGCCCTCGACGGGGGCGACCCAGTCGCCGCCGATGAAGTTGTCGTAGCGGCGGGCGAACTCGACGATGCTGCCGTCTGATCCGGGCTGCGCGTACACCATGGCGGCTCTCCTCGGTGAAGGGCGGAACGGTCGTCCGACGGCCCACGCCGCCGTGACGCCGCTCACTGTCCCGCCGGGAGGTTGGCGTGAGGTTGGTGCCGCCGGCGCACCGGAATCAGTCACGCAGGGCCGTGGTCAGCCGGCCCGCCGCCAGGGCACGCCGGGTGTCGCCCGCGCGAAGCAGCCGCACCGCGTGCTCGTGGACCTCCGCGTCGTACGGGGCCCGCTCGCCGTAGCGCAACGCGTGCTCCGGGCTGGGGCTGGCGAGCACCGCCTCGCGCACGGCCACCTCGATGCGGGTGCGCCACTCCTCGATGCCCGGCGCCTCGGACCGGGGGAGCAGCAGCCCCCGGTACAGCCGCAGCGCCGTGTCCGTGTCGCCGTGCTCCAGGGCCCGCAGCACATCGGTGGCGTCGCAGCACACGGGGACGGTCAGGGCGTAGCGGCGGGTGGCGATCCCGCCGCCGAGGGCCCGGCGCAGGTGGGAGATCTCCGCCTTGAACGTGGACGCCGTCACGGGCCGGTCGCCGTAGAGGGCCTCGCGCAGCCGGTCCGGTGAGAAGCCCTCCGGCTCCAGCGCGAGCAGGGTGAGGATCTCCAGCTGCCGCGGGCGCAGCGGCAGCGGCCGGGCCTCGCGCACGGCCTGCTCGCTGCCCAGGCAGGTCAGGTGCACCGTCGGGGAGGCGCCGGGGGCCGGGGGTGTGCCGACGGGCTCCGCGGCGAGCCGGGTCTCGATGGTGGACACCAGCGTGCGGACCGTGGACATGGCCAGGGGATGCGAGCGGTCCCAGGTGGTGGACAGGTCGAGGACCCCGAGCACCCTGCCCTCCGGGCTGTGGATCGGGGCGCAGTAGCAGACCCAGCCGTGCAGGGCGCTCACCAGGTGCTCGGCCGAGAAGACGGAACAGGGGCGGCCTGTGCGCAGCGCGAGCGACAGGGCGTTGGTGCCCATGGCCTGCTCGTCCCACCGGCCGCCCGGCGCGAAGTTGACGCGTTCGGCGCGGAGCCGCATGGTCCGCCCGCCGCACGTCCACAGGATGGTGCCGGACTCGTCCGTGACCGCGGTGACGAACCCGGCGTCCTCGGCGATGCTGTGCAGCTCGTCGGCGAGGTCGGCGACCGGACGGCGCAGCGGGGAGGACCGCCAGCGCTGGTGCACGGTGCCGCCGTCGGCCACCGGGGCGCTGTCCCGGCCGGGGTCCACGCTGATCAGCGAACGCACCCAGGACTCGGTCACCTCGTGGCGCAGCGCCTCGCTGCCGCCCGGCCGGGTCCCCGGGACCCTGAGCCTCGGCACCCAGCGCGACCACTCGTTCTCCAGCGCCGCCCGGCGTTCCCGGAGATCCGTGCCCTGCTGTGACATCTGCTTCCCCTGCCGTAGAACGGGGTCGACCGACTAGTGTCCGCAACGCCCTCGCCGACACAGCCGGCCGGCCGGGCACCCGGACCCTGTCCGAACGGGCAGGTGCCGCGCCCCGGCCCGGGCGCCTGGCTCGGTGTTCGGCTTCACGACAGTGTTATCGGCCAATCAAGCAGGAAAAAGCAAGGTTGCCAACAGTGCGGACCCCAGTCCGCGAGAGGTCGCGTGTCGCTCACGTCCGGCGTCGTGGTGATCCAGGGTCATGTTCCGGCGGGCTGGGCCGGCGAGGCCGGCCACCTGCGGCGCGTGGGGCTGCGCTCCGTCGTCCGTGTCGTGGTCGGACGCCTGTTGAGGCGTGGCCGGCCCGACGACCGCGAGGACGTGATCCGGCACCGGCAGCGCGTGCACGGAGCCGGACCGCCCCGCGGACCGCCCACTACGCGGCTCTGCGACCGTGCCCGCCGTCGGACCGGTCGAGGCGATCACGACGCGCGTACTGGAGGGCGGGAGGGACCGGACGCGCGCGGTGACGCGGACTGCGCGCCGCGGACGGCAGGCGCTCCGGGCGCTAGCCCGGGCCGGCGGCCGCGCCGTCGCCGTCCTGGACCACCCCGCGGGTGAGAGGGTGACGGGCCTGCCGTCGGCCAGGTCGCCCGGGGGGATCCCGGGGTGGTGCCCCTCGCGGGGCGCCCCCGGGGCCCCGGAGGGCCGGGTGCGCGGGCCCAGCGTCAGCCGGGACACGATGCGGTAGCGGTCCCCTCGGTAGAGCGAGTGAACGTACGCGCGTCCACCCGGCACACCGAAGTCCTCACCCAGGAAACGAAGTTCCGGAACGGCACCTACGCCGCCCGGGTGAGGTTCTCCGACGCACCCACGTACGGCCCCGACGGCGACCGCCTGGTGCAGACGTTCTTCACCATCAACGACCTCAAGGCACCGATGGCCGACGACTATGCCGAGTACGACTTCGAGTACCTGCCCAACGGGGGCTGGGGCGAGCCCTCGAACATCCTGTACACGACGTCCTGGGAGACCTACGACCCCGACCCCTGGCAGGCCGTCAACCAGCACACCGAGAGCCGGCAGAGCTTCGCCGGCTGGCACGACCTCGTGGTCACCATCGACGACCGTGCGATCACCTACTACGTCGACGGCCGGCACTTCGGCACGCACGACGCCCGCTACCTGCCCGAGCGTCCGATGTCGATCAACTTCAACCAGTGGCTGATCGACCTCGCCGGCCAGACGTCCACGACACCGCGCGCCTACGACGAAGGGGTCGACCACGTCCTGCACGTCAAGGACCAGGTCCTCACACCGTCCCAGGTGGCAGCAAAGGTCGCCGCCTACCGCACCGCCGGCACGTCCTTCGTCGACGACGTCCCGGCCCCCTGACCGGTCGCCACCCCTCAGGGGCCGCCGTCACCACCCGACGGGGGCCCCTGGGGCACCGGCCGGAACTCGACGTCCACGACCCCGTCGACGTTGCGGCAGAGCTCCTCCAGCTCGCGGACGGTGTCGGCGGAGGAGAGGGCTCCGCTGAGCACCACGTGCCCGTGCGTCACATCCACGTGCACGGCCGAGGGCGCCTCGCCCAGCGCCTTGACCAGGACCTCCTCGACGATCTCGGTGCGGATCGCCCGGTCCTGGCGCAGGAACACCCTGAGCAGGTCGCTCCGGCTCACCACACCCGTCAGCCGGCCCTCGCCGTCGATCACCAGCAGCCGCTTGATGCCGTGCCGGGCCATGGCCCGTGCGGCGTCGACTACGCTCCAGTCCCCGGTGGCACACAGGGCGGGCGACGTCATCAGCCCCGCGGCGTCGATGGCCCGGGCCTTGGCGGGCCGGGACGCCTCCCCCCGCTCCATGCCGTCGTGCTCCCTGCCGTCGTCGGCCCGGCGGCCCCACATCTTGTGCAGGAGGTCCGCCTCCGACACCACCCCCACGGGCCGGTTGTCGTCGTCCACGACGGGCACGGCGGTGATGTCGTACTCCAGCAGCAGGTGGGCGATCTCCTTGAAGGGCGTCCCGCTCTGGATCCGGACGACCGCGTCGCTCATGACGTCGCGCACCTTCTGGTGGCTCATCGCAGTGCTCCCTCTCTGCTCCCGGCCCGAGGCCGACGTACGGACGGCCGGCGTGCGCAAGCGGCCGTCCACGACATCATCGTCGGCGTGAGGCGGGAACCGGGGCCTTGGGGGCGTGGCGGCCGCGTTCGGAGTGCCGGTCCCGGGCCGCCCCGCGGGCCTCAGCCCGTCGGCACCGGCTCCCCGATCGCCCGTGCCGCTCGCCGCCATGCCGTGCTGACCGCACGGTGCGCAGCCGCCGTGCCGTCGGCCGTGTCCGCCGGCAGGCGCACGGGGGTGCCGATGTGGACGTGGAAGCGCGGGCGGCGCACCGGGGCCGTGAGCACGCCGGCCACCTGCTTCACCGACGACCCCGAGGTCAGACGCCGGGCCCCCGCCTGGCCCACCGGGACCACGGGGGCGCGGGTGACGGCCGCGAGCCGGGCCGCGCCGGTGCGGAAGGGCAGCGGTGGGGCACTGGCCGCGTCCCGGCGCGGGGGAAGCCCTCCCTCGGCGTAGACCAGGACGTGACGCCCGGACCTGAGTGCGTCCGCCGCCAGGTCGAGCGCCCGGGCCGCACGGGCCGAGCCGCGGTGGACGGGGATGTGCCCTTCCGCCGTGAGCGCCCTGCCGAGCACGGGCACGCGCCACAGCCCCGCCGCCGCCATGACGACAGGCGTCACGTCCACCGACCGCAGCGCGGCCAGCACGATCGCGGGGTCGGCGAGGGAGTCGTGGTTGGCGACGAAGAGACTGCCCGCGAGCAGCGGCGCGTCCGCCTCACGGGTGACGGTGAGCCGGCCGAAGAACGGAACCAGGGCGTCGGCGGCACGACTGAGCAAGGGTGTTCCTCTCGGAGTGCGGTACTGGCCGCCAGCCTGATGCCTCCACCGCCCCCACGCCTGAGTACGCGTACCTGGTCGGTCCGTGTGCCCGTACCGGTTCGCGGACTCAGGGGCGGCGGGCGGTGACCAGCCAGCAGCGGCCGGTCAGCCGGATGCCGTCGGTGTGCCGGAAGGTGCGGAAGACGTCGGCCGCGGCGCGCCGGGCGCGCTGCTCCGTGGCGTCGTCGGCGTCCGCCTCGCGCAGCCAGTGGCGCAGCGGCCTCAAACCGAAGAGGAACCCGACCGCGTCGTCGACGTCCTTGCCCCAGTACTCGGTGCGCTCGATGCCCTGGACGGCCACGTCCACGAAGCCGGCACCGTCCAGCACCCGGCGGGCGGTGGCGGGGTCGGCGAAGGCCAGCGGGCCCGGGCCGGAGGGCCGGGACAGGTCGGGCAGCGGTACGTGGGTCCCGATCGCCGCGAAGACGGCGGACTGGTCCATGCGGTCCCAGCGCTGCGGGCACACGAAGGCGAGCCGGCCGCCCGGGCGCAGCGCGCGGGCGACGGTGCGGAACCCCTCGACGGGGTCGGCGAAGAACATCACGCCGAAGCGGCTGACGGCGGCGTCGAAACCCCCTTCCTCGAAGCGGTGCACCTGCGCGTCGGCCTGCAGGAACTCCGCGTTGCCGAGCGACTCGGCGGCGGCGCTCGCCCGCGCCCGTTCCAGCATGGGCGCGGACAGGTCGACGCCCAGGGCGTAGGCGGCGCGGCGGGCGGCGAGCCGGGTGACGCGGCCGGTGCCGCAGCCGATGTCGAGGACGCGGTCGGCGGGGGTGAGGGCCGCCGCGTCGAGCAGCGGGGCGTTGACCCCGTCGTTGATGGCGTCGTAGCGGTCCTGGTGCTCCGCCCAGTGGCGGCCTTCGTCACCGTTCCACGCCGCCGCCTGCTGGATGTTCACCGGTTCGCCCGCCTCGCGCGGGCCCCTGCCGCCGTCCGTGTCCGCCGCCGCATCGCTCATGACGCCCATGATGACGTCCCGCACGCCCCGTGGGGGTCCTTCCCGAAGAGGCCCGGCCGGGTTCAGGACCAGGACCTCCTGGCAGCCCGTCGCCGCCGTGGTCGCGGCGAGGGGTCGCGGGGGAGCGCGCGCCGAGCGGCGCGTTCCACCGTGAGCGCGACGGTGACCGCCTCGGCGGCCAGGAGGACGATCAGGGCGCACACCTGGACGGTGCCGTCCGGCAGAGGGGATCTCCTCCGGCAGCGGAGGCCGGCGGTGTCGCGCTCCTGGGGGACCGTGACCGACCCCCTGGTCTGCTCGCCCCCGTACCCGCCCGGGCCCGGCCGGCGCACGGGGCGCGGCCGGGCGGCTCGATCCTTCCCCGCCGCCGCGACCGGAGCCGGCACGGGCGGAGACCGGGGCGGCACAACCGTCAGCGTGGTGGCGGGGCGGGGCGGACCGCGAGCACGGCGATGTCGTCCTCGCTGTCGGCGCCCAGTCCGATCAGCAGCTCGTCGCAGAAGACGTTCAGGGGCTCGCGGGACAGTTCGGCGGCATGCCGGCTCAACCGCTCCATGGCCCGGCTCAGTGACTCGTGGCGGCGTTCGATGAGTCCGTCGGTGTACAGCAGCACGGTCGAGCGGGCCGGGACGGCGTCCCGCGCCCGCGGGCGCGCCATGTCGGGATCCATGCCGAGCAGCAGGCCCGCACCGTCCTCGAGGAACCGGGTGCGGCCGTCCTCGCTGACCAGCAGCGGCGGCAGATGCCCGGCCGAGGAGTGCACCAGGTCCCAGGGCCCGTCCTCCGGCCCCTTGATCAAGCCGTAGATGCAGGTGGCGGTGGCCTCCCGGTGCAGGCTGTGATTCGCCATGTCCAGGCGGCGCAGGACCGTCTCCGGTGGCTCCTGGCGGTCCACGGCGATGCCGCGGAGCATGCTGCGCAACTGGCTCATGGCGATCGCCGCGTCGAGGTTGTGCCCGGTGACGTCGCCGATCACCAGCGCCGTGTCCCCGCTGGGCAGGACGAAGCTGTCGTACCAGTCCCCGCCGACCTGCGCCGTGGTGGAGGAGGCCGCGTAGCGGGCGGCCAGTTCCAGGTGCGGGATCTCCGGCAGCACGGGCAGCAGCGAGCGCTGGAGGCGCTCGGCGATGTTCCGCGTCTCCTGGTAGAGGCGGGCGTTGTCCACGCCCAGGGCGATGGCCCGCACCAGGTCGTCGACCAGCGGCAGTTCGTTCTCCGTGAAGGGCCTCTCTCGACCACTGCGGGCCACGGTGAGGGCACCGATGATCTTCCGGGGGGCCCGGAGCGGCGCGACGACGGCGCTGTTCGTCCCCATGTCCCGCAACAGCCCGAGGAAGTGGGAGTCCAGCGGGCTCGTGGACTCCTCCGGTGACAGGGGCCCGGCGAGCAGCAGGGGGCCCGCGCCGCGCAGCGCGCGGGCCAGGGGACCCCGGTCGGACTCGGTCACCGCGGGGAGCCGGCCCTCGTATCCCTCGGGACATCCTGCCTGCGGGGGGCGGTGGACGATGCAGACCCGTTCCACCCGGGCGTCCTCGGTGAAAAGGTCCACCGCGCACCAGTCGGCCAGCCGGTCGGTGAGGATCCGGCCCACGTGCTGCAGTCCCTCGTCCAGGTCCGGTGCGTTGCTCAGCGCGGACCCGGTGTCGGCCAGCAGCGTCAGCCGTTCCAGCGCGGACACGCCCGCGGGGACGGGGCCGCGCCGCGCCTCGGCGGTGACGGACGCCCCGGCGGTCCCCGGCGCGGCGGCAGGTGCAGCGGCGGTCTCCGGCGGCGTGGCCCGCACGCGGGTGGGCGGGCGGGCCGACGGGCCCGGCTCGGTGGCCCGGGGGGACAGCTGAGCCACGAAGACGGTGCGGCCGTCGGTCGTCTCCTGGGCCTGGAGGAACAGCCGGACGGGGATCAGCGTGCCGTCACGGTGCAGCGCGGGGAGCGGTACCGAACGGCCCAGGATCCGGGGCTGCCCGCTGAGCAACAGGGAGGTGAACGCCGCGAGGTGGCGCCTGCGCAGGTGCTCGGGGACGAGCATGGTGAGCGGCCGGCCGACGAGGTCGTCCGGGTGCCAGCCGAGCAGGTCCGCCGCCGGGCCGTTGACCGCGACGATCCGGTCCCGCTCGTCGGCGGCGATCGTCGGGGCCCTGCCCGTGTGGACCTGTCCGGGCTCCCACGGCACCAGCTCCGAGGGGCCGGCGCCCGGCTCGTGGGGCACCACCGTCCACGCGGTGGGCTGCCCCCCGTCGAGCTGGTCGATGATCTGGTCCCACAGCCACTGGTGGAAGACACGCCGGCGCGGCAGGGCCGGCAGGGTCAGCAGACGTTCCTCACGGGCCGCCTCCTCCGCCAGGTCGAGAACGGCGCGCAGCGTGCGCACGGACGGTCCCACGTCCGGCGGCACGGCCAGGGGCAGGGACCCGACCTCCGTCTCTCCGGCCCGGCCGCGCAGCGCGGCCGCCACGCAGGCGGTGATCAGGTTGCTCACGTCCTGGGCGGCGACGAGGTCCTCCGGCGACACTCCGACGTCGTGTCCGGCCGCCACGGCGAGGCCCACCTCGCGCAGGATGGCGTGCCGGTGCTGCCGGCACGCGGAGTACAGCGCGGTGGGCACGTCCACGAGCGTCACGGTGCCCACCAGGCCGGTGGCGGATCCGGTGCCGGTCCCGGGGCGGAGCTCCGCCGCCTCCCAGCCCTGTGACCGGGACGGCGCGCCCTCCGGCCCCAGCTCGAACCACACTGTCTTGTCCCCGTCACCGGTGTCGGTGCCGTGCCGGGACGCCAGCCGCTCGACCAGCGCGAGCCCCTGACCCGTACCGGCGTACGGCGGACACGTCTGCGGCACGAGCGCGAGATCCGGCCGGCGATCGGTCACTTCCACCCGGACGGTGCCGTCGTCGACCCGGGCCGACACCTCGACCTCCGTGCGGGCGTGCAGCACCGCGTTGGTCACCAGCTCGCTGACCAGGAGCTGAACGGTGTCCGCCACGTCCGGCGGGACGTCGCCGAGGGCGGCCCGCACGAACCGCCGGGCCTTGGCCGCGCTCTTCGGCTCCCGCGGGAGCCGGCGCGACGATGCCCGAGGGACAGGGAGGTCGCCCATGACCTCAGTGTGCCTCACCGGACCCGTCCCCTCCGCTTCCGTCCCCCCGGGCGTGCCGGACGGGTGAGGGGACGGGGTGACGGGGCCCGCGCCGCCGACCGGTGCGGCCCACCAGGGGGGAAACGTGAGTACCAACACACCTGTTCGGTACTGGTGCTGGTGTGCGAGAAGCTTCGGGTGGGCAGTGAATGCGTGCCGGGGAAGAGGTGCCCGAACTGGGGAGAAACTGTGCGCGTGTGCGTGATCGGTGCGGGTCTGTCGGGGCTGGCGGTGGCCCATGCCCTGAACGACCGGGGCATCGAATTCGACTGCCTCGAGCAGGCGCCCGACGTGGGCGGCATCTGGCGTCAGCCCCAGGCCGGTGAGCGGGGCCCCGGCTATCTGTCCCTGCACCTCAACACCGCGAAGCAACTGACCGCCTACGCCGACTACCCGATGCCGGACTCCTATCCGCTCTACCCCCGCCACAGCGACGTCGCCGCCTATCTGCGGTCCTTCGCCGAGTGGGCCGGCGTCCTGGACCGCGTCGAACTGCGCACCGAGGTGGTCTCCGTGCGTCAGGACGCCGTGGGGACCTGGACGGTGGTCAGCCGCGACGCGGAGGGCTCCGAGGTGCGGCGGCGGTTCGACCACGTGATCGTCTCCTCCGGGCACCACCGGGAGCCGTCCCTGCCCGACCCCCTTCCGCCGGGTACGGAGTCCTTCGCCGGCACGGTCCTGCACTCGATCGACTACCGCGACGGCAGCGACTTCGCCGGTCGGCGCGTGGTCGTGGTGGGCCTCGGCGCGTCCGCCGTGGACATCGCGGCGGACCTCTCCCGGCACGCCGCGCGGACCGTGCTCTCGGTGCGCCGCGGCCTGCACATCGTGCCCAAGCAGCTCTACGGGAAGTCGCTCGACGAGATCGCCGAGGCCCCCTGGTGGAACGAGATGTCCCTGGCCGAGAAGCGCGACTGGGTGGAGCAGGCGCTGCTGGTGTCGCGCGGGAAGCTCTCGGACTACGGGCTGCCCGAGCCCGACCACCCGGTCTTCTCCTCCGCCGTGACCATCTCGGACGAGATCCTCAGCCGGATACGCCACGGCGCCGTCACCCCGAGGCCCGACATCGCCTCCTTCGACGGCGGCCGGGTCCACTTCACCGACGGAACCTGCGAGGAGGCGGACGCGGTCGTCTACTGCACCGGATTCCGCATGTCCTTCCCCTTCCTCCCCGACGGTTGCCCGGCGGGGCCCGACGGCGCGGTCAAGCTCTACAAGCGGGTCGTCGCGCCCGGCACTCCGGGCCTGTACTTCGTCGGCCTGGTCCGCCCCGTCGGCGCGATCACCCGGCTGGTGGAGGCCCAGGCCCAGTGGGTGACGCGGATCATCGAGGGCGGGGTCGCGCTGCCGCCGGCGGAGGTGATGCACGAGGAGATCACCGCCTACCTCGACGACATCGTCCGGCGCTACGGCCGTACCCAGGGAGCCTCCATCCAGGTCGACGTGGGCCCGTACTCCGCGGACCTGCGGGAAGTCCTGAGCGTCTAGGCCGACCTGATCCGAACACCCGACCCCCGGCCCGTGCGGCCAGGGGTCGGTACGGTCTACCGCCCCTGTGCGGCGAGCAGCCGCCCGGCCGGCGGTCCGACCGCGTACGCCTCCGCGGAGAGGTAGGCGGTCACCCGCGGCGGAAGGTTCCGCTGGTGGGCCAGCGCCAGGTAGGCGATCAGGCCCACGCCGTCCTCGGGACGCCGGTGGGTGACGGCGGCCAGGGAGCGGGTGAGCGCCGAGGGGTCCATGCCGTGCCCGCGCAGCACGGTCACCGCACGCTCCAGTACCTCCCCGTCGTGCTCGGCGTAGTCCCGGACGGGGATGTGCAGGGTGAAGCCGCTCGGCGATCCGGTCGCGGTGTCGGTGAAGGAGTGGCAGCTCAGGCCGGGCCGGCCGGTCAGCCACACGCCCTCGTCGCCCGCGCCCGCCGCCGCGCGGAAGAACTCCTCGACCGTCGCGGGAGCGGGGCCGCCCTCCATGCGGGACAGAGTCCCCGCCTCGGCCGCCGAGAGGTTGTCGTGGCGCAGGTAGACCTTCACCCGCGGCTCCTCCCAGTCCCCGAGGTCCAGGGCGAGGAACGGGTACCCGTCCGCCTCGGGCAGGCTCCCGAAGGCGCGCCGGTGGCCGAGCCGTTCCAGGGCCTCGCGCACCGTGCGCCCCGCTCGGTCCGCGCCGCGGGCAGCGGGGTTGAGATACGCCTTGACCTGGGGCACGCCGCCGGGCCGCAGCTCCAGTGCGCACCACAGGGCCAGCGGTCCCCGCGGGGAGGCCGGCAGTAACAGGTCCCGCAGTTCCTCGAGCGGATCGGTGGCGAAGTCCCAGCGCCTCGCCATCGCACGGATGGCCTCCAGTCCGGCGCGGCCGTTCTCGGCCAGGCTGTCTGCGCCGCAGCCCGGTTCCACGAGGACCCGCAGGGAGGGGGCCGTGCCCGCCCGGAAGGAGAGCGAGAACTCCACCGGGGTGTGGTCGTCGGACAGGAAGGTGGGGTTCGGGGGCGGCAGGTCCAGCGGCCGTGCGGCCACCGGGCCCAGGTACTCGGTGAGGACCTGGACGTAGACCTCGGCGTCGGCGTCGGACAGACCGGCGACCTCGCACAGTCCGCGCAACTGGCCGCCGGTGAAGGCGCCGAGGGTGGGTATGCCGGGCACTTCGGCACCGGCCGTGCGGGCGGTCACCGGCCCGTCCCCGGCCGGCGGCCGCGCTCGTGAAGATACCCGCCCCGGAGGGCGGGTATCGGGGGTCTCGGCAGGAATGCGGCGTCGGTGGATATGTGGTCCATGACACCTCCTTTGCTTCGTGAGCTACTCGAATGCCGCGTTGCTCACTACCCCTGCCGTTGAAGCTTCATGCGGAAGCGACTGGTTGGGAGGATGTCGCGCACGTCACCGTGTGAGCCAGTTGAGGAACTGGCTCCACAGCCCCGCGCGTTCGGGCCTGCCTGCAGCAACGGCCTGCTGCGCGGGCGGGGTTGTTGCCGCCGGTGCGCTCTGCCGGCCGCCGTGCCGCACGGGCTGCACGGGCGTGAAACGGGCCGGGAGGGTGGCCAGCGCACGGTTGAAGGGACCGGGACGCCAGGTCAGGCTGTTTTCGGGGACGGCCAGCTCGATGTCGGGCAGCTCGTTGAGCAGGTTCTCGATCGCGGTGACGGTGATGTGCCGGGCCGGTTCCTTGGACGGGCAGGCGTGCGGGCCCGCGCTCCAGGCCAGGTGCGCGCGGTTGCTTCCGGCCTGACGCGAAGCGGCCAGTGACGGGCCGGTGTTGGCCGCGGCGAAGCTGACCAGCACCAGGTCGCCCGCCTGCAGCTGCTGTCCGGCGAACTCCATGTCGGTGGCCGGGTAGTGCGGCGCGTAGTTCGACATGGGCGGGTTCTCCCACAGCGTGTCGTCGAGCGCCTCGTCGATCAGTCCCCCCTCGCGGGCGTACCGCTCGTGGGTGAGGAGCCGGTGCAGTGTGTTGCCCATCAGGTTGCGCAGGGGCTCGGCGCCCGCGCCCAGCAGCAGCGCCAGCTCGTGGACCATCTCCTCGTCGTCCAGCCGGGCCTGATGCTGCATCAGCCAGGAGGTGACGTCGTCGCCCGGCTTGCGTCGCTTGAGCGCCACGAGCTCCCCGACGGCCTGGAACAGCACCTCGGTGGCCTTGTCGGCGTTGATGCCGTCGAACATGCCGGAGATGCCGAACAGCACCCGGTCGCCGATGTCGGCGGGGCAGCCGAAGAGCTCGTTGAACACGAACAACGGCAGCTGCTTGGCGTAGTCGCCGAGCAGGTCGGCCGAACCCCGGGCGCTGAACTGGGAGATGAGGTAGCCGGAGATCTGCTCGGTGCTGTGGCTCAGCCGGCGCGGGTCCACCCGGGCCATGCTGTCCGTGACCGCCTGACGCAGCCTCAGGTGGTCGGCGCCGTCGGCGAACATGCAGTTGGGCCGGTACGCCAGCAGCGGTGTGACCGGGCTGTCCGGACCCACCTTGCCCTCGTTGAAGGCCCGCCAGCGGCGCGCGTCCTTGCGGAAAGTGCCGGAGTCCTGCAGCAGTTGCAGCGCCGCCGAATAGTCCGTCACCAGCGTCGCCTCCACACCAGGGGCGAGTTCGACGGGCGCGGCGGGCCCGTAGTGACGCAGGTAGTCGTAGTACGCCTGCGGGTCCGCGGCGAACTCCGGCCCGTACAGCGGCACCCGGCCGCCGGAGCCGTGGGCCGGGCAGCCGGGGGGAGGGGCCGGGGCGTTGTCGTGAGCGTCCATGTCTGCTCTCAGGTTCCTAGTGGGCACGGTCCAGCAAATAGCGGACGAGCGTGGTCAGTGCGGCGGCCGAGGAGCCCTCGTCGCGCGCGTCGCAGGTGACGACGGGAGTGTCGTCGAGCAGGTCCAGTGCCTCGCGCAGCGCGCGTTCGTCGCGCGGCGGCGCACCGTCGAAGTGGTTCACGGCGATGGCGTAATCCAGCCCGTACTGCTCGATCAGGTCGATCACCGGGAAGGAGTCCGCCAGCCGCTCGGGATCGACCAGGACCAGCGCGCCGAGCGCGCCGCGGGCCATGTCCTCCCACATCTGCACGAAGCGCTGCTGGCCCGGCGTCCCGAACAGATAGAGCACGACGCGGTCGCTGATGGTCAGACGCCCGAAGTCCATGGCGACCGTGGTGGTGGTCTTGCCCTGGACGCCCTTGAGGTCGTCGACCGACTCCGCGGCCCGGGTCATCGTCTCCTCGGTGGACAGCGGCTCGATCTCGGAAATCGAGCCGATGAACGTGGTCTTGCCCACCGCGAAGTGACCGACGACGAGGATCTTCACCGCCGTCTGGGTGGCCCCGCCGCGGACGTAGGCCTGCTCACCCAAACTTGGCGCGGAGACCATTGAGCACCTCCTCCAGGATCTCCCTGTCGGCGAGGCGGGCGGGCGCCACCGGCGGGCGGGTGATCAGCCGGCCGCCCTCCCTCAGGGAGGCCAGCAGGATCCGCACGACGCCCAGGGGCAACCGGGTGTGCCCGGCGATCTCGGCGACCGAGAGGTAGCCGGCGGAGCAGAGGTCCAGCAGCGTCTGCTCCTCCGGCGACAGCCGCTTGGGCCGCTGCCCCCGGTCGGGTGCGGCGGTCACCAGGCTGATCAGGGACAGCTGCTCGTCGTCGGGCAATTCCCGTCCCTTGGTGATGACGTACGGCCGCACTAATTCCGGGGCCTCCGGCTCCCAGCCGTCGTGCCCCGTCATGAGCGGGTGCCGAGGTTCTCGCGCGGCGGAGTCGTCAGCTCCTTGCCGAGCCGGGCGACCAGTTGCTGCATCCGGAAGGTGATGTCGGCCATGTCGACGTCGGGGGTGGCGGAGACGCCGAGGTAGGCGCCCTCACCGGCGGAGATCAGGAAGACCCAGCCGCCGTCGAACTCGACCAGGGTCTGCCGCCAGCGGTGATGCGGGTCCTCGCAGAAGAACCCGAGGGTGCGGCTCAGCGACTGCACACCGCTCATCGCGGCGGCGACCCGGTCCGCGTCATCCTTGTCGAAGTCCTTCGTCCGGGCCATCAGCAGCCCGTCGGCGGATATCAGGACCGCGTGCAGGGCCCCGGGAATCTCCAGGGCGCTGTCGAGCATCCATGACAGATCGTCTTTCACGAGACCTCATGTCCTTCACTGCTTGCACCAGGTGTGCTGCTCGTCCGGTCCGCGGCCTGGGGCTGCGCGGCCCGGCCTGACTGCGTGCCCCGCTGGAAGGCACCCATGATCTGGGCCTGTTCGGATTCGGAGCGGCCCGCGGCACGCGGGGTGGCGGCGCTGCCGGGCACGATGGCCATCGGCCGCTTGCGGCGCCGCTTGGGAAGGCCGTCGGCGGTCGTGGACGGCGGGAGCACGGCGTCGGGACCCCCCTCCAGGACGGGCCGGCCGGCCGGGCGGACGGCGGGGGCCGGTGTCCTCTTCTCCGGCATGGCGGTGAGCAGCTCGTGCGGCAGCAGGACGACCGCGCGCACACCGCCGTAGGGGGAGGAGGAGTCCACCGACACCTCGAACCCGAAGCGCTCGCACAGCAGGCCGATGACCGCGAAGCCGAACTGCGGTGGGTTGCCGAGCCCCGCCACGCCCGAGGCGCGCTCACTGGAGAGCAGCTTCTCGGCGCGGGCGCGCTCCTCGTCGCTCATGCCGACACCGGCGTCGTCGACGACGACACAGATGCCCTTGGGGACGGTGCGGATGTTGATCTCGACGACGGTGTCCGGGCTGGAGTAGCTGGTGGCGTTGTCCAGCAGCTCGGCCAGGGCCAGGGCGACGGGTTCGACGGCCCGGCTGGTGATGCCGAAGTCGACCTGGGAAAGGATCTCGACCCGGCGGAAGTGCCGGATCCGGCCCTGGGCGCTGCGCACCACGTCGTACACCGAGGCGGTGTCGCGCCGTCCGCCCAGCCAGCCGTCGCACAGCACGGCGATGGACTGCGCACGTCGGCCGAACTGGGAATTGGTGTGGTCGATCTCCAGCAGGTCCTGGAGGATCGCCGAGTCGCCGTACTTCGTCTGGAGCCGGGAGAGTACGAGCTGCTGCTCGGCGGCGAGGCCCTGAAGCGTCCGCATGGCGGACTTCAGGACGGTCTTGGTCTCTTCCTCGGCCCGTTCCTGTGCCGCCCGCACCGACTTTCCGTAATCGTGCTCCAGCTCCGCGTAGTGGCTCCTCAGGCCCTCGATCTCCTGCCGCAGAGCACGCGCCGCCCTGCGCTGGCGGACGACGAGGGCGACGGCGGCAATGAGGGCGACGAGAACAGCCCAGAGCAATGGGTTCCCTGTGTACTCGGTCATAAGACTCTCTTCAGGCGACTGACGGCCGGCTTGCTGATGTCCCGTCAATGCGGGCGGTCGGGCGGACCGCCCACGCCGGGATCGCCGCCCAGGCTGTCCCCGCAGTCGGAGATGTCGTCGTTCACTCGTCCGCCCGCTCCGCAAACGCGGTGATCGTATCACCGGCCGAACAGATGAAATGACGTCAAGAGTCGTGCGTAGATGAGCGGTTGGAGTCCATCAGGTTTCAGCCGCCGACGCATCCGGTGAACGGCGGTGCTCGGCGTGGTAAAAGGGCCCCGGCGTGTCCGCGCCGCTCCCGGGCGGGTCCGCGACGCTCCCCGGCGCGGCCGTGTCGCTCGTCGGCCCGGCCGTGGTCCTGTGACCGGGACCGGTCGGGCGCCCCGGTGTGCGTGGACCCGTCCGGACGCGGTGCGACGGACAGGGGACGGACCCGCTCGACCTCCCCAGGCGTCAGGCCCGTCCCCGGTCAGCAGCCTACGGCTACCCGGGAACGGCCGGCTCAAGCCCTCCGGGTCACCTTGATCACCACCCCTCCGGTGTCACTTGTCGTGTCTATCGACAAACGATAGATTCCCATCGTTGGTCGAGAGAAGGAGGCGTGATGGGACACCTGACGGTGCTCGCCCTGCGTACGGTGCTGGCGGCGCTGCTTGCGGGCTCGGTCCTCGTGCAGACGGTGATGGTGCCGCTGCTGGCCGCGGACCTGGAGGACCTGGACGCGGACGTCGCACACCTGCGGACCGCCGTCCCGGTGATCGTGGTCCTCGGCCTCCTGGCGGCGCAGACCGTGTTGGTCTGCGTGTGGCGGCTGGTCACGATGGTGCGCCGCGGCACCGTGTTCTCCCACGCGGCCTTCCGGTACGTGCACGTCGTCATCGGCGCGTTCGTGGCCGCCGCGCTCCTGGTGTGCGCGCTGGGGGTGGTACTGGCACCGGGCGAGGCCGTGGCCCCGGGCGTCGTGCTGCTGCTGGGCGGCGTCGCCCTGGCGATCCTCGCCGTCGCACTGATCGTGCTGGTGCTGAGGATGCTGCTCGCCCAGGCCGTCGCGCGCGACGTGGAGGCGGCGCGGATGCGGGCCGAGCTGGCGGAGGTGATCTGAGTGCCGATCGCCGTCGACATCGACGTGATGCTGGCCCGGCGGAAGATGTCCGTGGGGGAGCTGGCCGAGCGCGTCGGCATCACCCCCGCCAATCTGGCCGTCCTCAAGAACGGCCGTGCCAAGGCCGTGCGGTTCTCGACCCTGGCCGCGCTCTGCGAGGTTTTGGACTGCCAGCCGGGAGACCTGCTCCGCTGGGAGCCGGAGAGCGCGGCACGGCAGACCGGGGCGGCCGCCGGCGCCGGCCGCTGACGGCCGGGCCGCCGCCCGGCGCCCGCGTGGCGGTCACTTCGCCTGGGCGATCTGGATCAGATTGCCGCAGGTGTCGTCCAGTACCGCGGTGGTGACCGGGCCCATGTCCACCGGCTCCTGGGTGAACCGCACCCCCAGCCCGCGCAGGCGCTCGAACTCCGCCTGCACGTCGTCCACGGCGAAGGAGGTCATCGGGATGCCGTCGGCGGCCAGCGCCGCCTTGTACTGCCGCGCGGCCGGATGGTCGTCGGGCTCCAGCACCAGCTCCGTGCCGTCCGGGTTCTCCGGTGAGACCACGGTCAGCCACCGGTACTCGCCGAGCGGGACCTCGGTCTTCTTCACGAAGCCCAGCACCTCGGTGTAGAAGCGCAGCGCCTTGTCCTGGTCGTCGACGTGGATGCTCGACAGATGGATCCTCATGCGGTGCCCTCCGGGCCCTCGGGCCTGAGCCACCGGGTCACGATGCGCTCAAGCGGATCGGTGTTCAGATCGTGGAACTTGTACCGGCCCTCGCGCCGGGTGCGGACCAGGTCCGCCGCCTCCAGCACCGCCAGGTGCTGGCTGATCGCCTGGCGGGACATTCCCACACCGTGCCTGGTCGCCAGCCGGGCGCAGATCTCGAACAGCGACTGCCCGTCCCGCTGTGCCAGCTCGTCGAGGATGTGCCGACGGGTGGGATCGGCCAGTGCCTTGAAAACATCATCGGCCACGACCGCACGATAGGCAAGCATGGACTTGCCTATCAAGGGGTGGCGGAGGGTGGCCGGTAAGCGATCGTCGAGCTTCCCCCTCCGGACGGGCGCGCTAGGGTGCGGCCGCGCACCTCCGGTGCCCGATGCAAGCGGCAGGTCCTTGCCGGAACTCGACGAAAGCGAAGACGACCGATGAGTACGGGAGCGAAGGGGATGCGGCGGCTCAGTGCCCGACTGGTGGAGCACTTACCGCGGACCACCGGTGACGGCGACCTCGTGCCGGCACTGGGCCACGCCCTGAGCCGGGTGCGGGGGCGCCCCGTCCGGCTGCACGCCGCGGCCTTCCCGCCCGCGACCGCCAGCGGGGTGTGGATCGACCGCGGCGACCACGACCTGATCGTCTACGAGGAGAACACCGACCCCGAGCACCAGCTCGTGATCATCGGCCACGAGGTGTGGCACATGTTCCAGGGCCACTGCGCCGGCACCGGACACAGCCCCACCGCGTCCCGGGGCGAGGCGGCACGGACGACGGCGGAGCTCGTGGCCGCCCTGTGCGCCCGGGCCACCGGCACGACCGGGGCACTCACCGAACCCACGGACGCCGCACTGCACTTCGCCGCGCGCGCCGACACCCGCAGGGCCGACGAAGAACTCGCCGCGGAGCGCTTCGGCTTCCGCTTCGCGACGGACGTGCGCGCCGCGCTCGAGGAGGCCCGGGCCGCAGGCGACCCGCACCACCTGGCCGGACGCCTCCAGGCCTCCATGGCGCACCGGTTCCACCGCGGCTGACACGCCCCCTCCGCCGTCCCCTCCCCGTACCGACGAAGGATGCAGCAAGGTGACATCCGCACCCGGCAGCCTCGGCTTCTACCTGTACGGGGTCATGCTCCTGCTGGTCTGCGCCGCGAAGGTCCCGGCGCTGCTGCGCAGGCGGCACGACCCGCTGCTGCGCGCGGCCTGTCTGCTGCTCCTGGCCGCCGGCTGCCTCATGATCCTCGCCGCTCCGCGCTCCATCGCGGAACTCAACCGCCGTACCGGGATCGCCAACTTCGCCGCCCCCGTCGTCTACATGACGATGACCGCGTTCGCGGGCGCGAGCCTGCTGCTGCTCATCAACTGGCGGCCGGCGCCCGCGGCACAGACCCGCCGCTACTCCCGCCTGTGCGTCGGCGTGTACGGCCTGGCCATCCTCGCCATCGCGGTGCTGTTCCGGGCGGGCAGCGCGCCCGTCGAGCAACGCACCCTGTTCGACGCCTACTACGCCACGACGCCGTTCATCCGGGAGATGATCGTCCTCTATCTGGTCGCCCAGGGCGTGGCCATGATGGCGGCGAGCGTCCTGTGCCGGCGATGGTCCGCCGAGGTGCGCGGTTCGCTGCGGGCCGGCCTGCTCGTCCTCGCCGTCGCCTACCTGCTCAACGTCTGCTACGTCGTCCTGAGGCTGGTCGCGGTGGCCGCCCGCTGGGCGGGGCACGACCTGGACTTCCTCGTGGACGAGGTCTCCCCCCGGCTCTCCGCCCCCGCGTGCCTCCTGGGCGCCCTCGGCTTCACCCTGCCGCTCGCCGGACCGCGCGTGGCACAGACCGTCCGGGTCGTGAGGGAGTTGCGGCAACTCGATCCGCTGTGGCGGGCCCTGCGGGACGTGTCCACCCCCGGTGCGGTCCGCGCCCCGCTGTGCTGGTGGCGCAACCCCCCGGCCGTGCTCCTGACCGGGCGCAGAACGGCCCTGTACGATGCCATCCTCGCGCTGACCCCCTACTGCGACCCGGCGGTGCGCGAGGCCGCCCACCGCGCGGCACTGAACGACGGCCGCGGCGAGGCCGACGCCGCGTTCGCCGCGGACGCGGCCATGATCCTCGCCGCCCGCGAGCGCCGACGAGCCGTGCCGGACGAACTCCCGGACACCCCGCCTCCGTTGTCGTGGCGAGCGCAGGATCTGGTCTCCCTGTCCCGGGCCCTCGCCTCGCCCCTCGTCCACGACCTCCACGCGCCCTGCGCGCCTCCGCAGAAAGCAGCCCACCATGAGTGATGCCCCGCGCCGCCGCGCGACCCGTGCCGTCGTCGTCGGGGGCAGTATCGCCGGCCTGCTCGCCGCGGCCGCGGTCAGGGACCACGTCGACCAGGTCGAGATCATCGAGGCCCACGACATGCCCGAGGGGCCGCAGCCGCGCACCGGTGTCCCCCAGGCCGTGCACATCCACTTCCTCCAGACGGGGGGCGCCGAGGCCGTCGAGGCTCTGTTGCCGGGCACCGTCGGCCGGCTCCTCGCCGCGGGGGCCCACCGCATACCCGAGACCACCCGCATGGTCGTCCACTCGCCCGAGGGCTGGTACCGCCGCTGGCAGCGCGCCACCCACTACCTGATCACCGCCAGCCGGGACCTCACCGACTCCGTCGTGCGCGGCCGGCTCCTCCAGGACCCCCGGGTGGCGGTACGCACGCACACCCGGGCCGTCGGACTGCTCGGCGACCGCCGCCGGGTCACCGGCGTCCGGATCCGGGCCGCGGACGACGCGGAGACGGAGCTGCGCGCCGACCTCGTCGTGGACGCCTCCGGCCGGGCCTCGCGCACGCCCCAATGGCTCGCCGAGCTGGGCGTCACCGGCCTGACCGAGGACCACGTCGACTCCGGGCTCGTCTACGCCAGCCGCTTCTACCGGGCCCCGGTGCCCACCCGCGACTGGCCGGTGATCGGAATCCAGGCCGACCCGAGCCTGCCCCGGCCCGGCAACGCGGGCGGCATCCTGCCGGTCGAGGGCGAGCGCTGGCACGTCAGCCTCATGGGCGCACCCGGGGGACAGCCCACCCGCGACCCGGACGCCTTCGTCCCCTTCGCCCGCACCCTGCGCCACCCCGTCATGGCGGACCTCCTCGAGCACGCCGAACCCCTCACCGACGTCCAGGTCACCCACAGCACCGCCAACCGGCGCTACTACTACGAACGGCTCACCCCGTGGCCGGACGGCCTCGTGGCCCTGGGGGACTCCGTCGCCGCTCTCAACCCCCTGTACGGGCAGGGTATGTCGGTCGCCGCCCAGAGCGCCGTCGCGCTGCGCGCAAGCCTGTCGCACGGCCTGACGCCCGGCGCGGCCCGCCGTGCCCAGCGCGCCATCGGCCGCCGTGTCGACATGGCGTGGGCCCTCTCGGTGGGGCAGGACGTCCACTTCCCGGCGACGACGGGCAAGCGGGCGACCGTCGCCGACCGTCTCCTGCGGCGCTACGTCAGCCGGCTGTCCCGCACCGCGACCGGTTCCTTCCACGCGGCCACCGCCCTGACGGACGTCCTGTCCCTCCAGGCCCCGCCCACGTCCCTGGTCCGACCGGGCGTGCTGCTGACCGCCCTGCTCGGCCCGCTGCGCCCGCCCCTGGCCGGTCCCCCGTTCACGCCGGTCGAACGCATCCTGCTCAAGGGCCTGGAGACCGCCGGATAGCGGCTCCGCACGGCGTCCCCTCCAAGACACGGCGAGCGGCAGCGACGGGTCGGCGGCCGCCGCCCGGACGGCGGCGGGGCCGGATACGGGGGTGCCCGCTCGGTACGTCGCCCACGGGCGCGGCCGGCACGGCCGCCGGTCACCGGTCCCGCGCCGTTCCGCGGGCTCGTAGCCTGCCCGGCCTCGGAACGCCGGCCGGTCGTACGTGCCCCGTGCCGTCCCGGCCCCGTCCGTCGTCCCGCTCGTCACGCGATCCGGTGCACCAGCTGGCTCGTCAGCTCGTAGCGGGCTCCCACGACGGCGAGCCGGCCGGCGGACACCCGGGCGGCGAGGTCCGGTTCGCACCGCAGCCGCGCGTGGATCAGCCGTACGTTGGCGTCGATGGTCGCGTCGACGCGGGCGTTGCCCTCCTTGCCGTGGTCGACGGCCGGGGCTATGCGGTCGGCCAGGTACTGGATGTGCGCCGGCAGCCGCTCGCCGGACTCCTCGGCCTCCACCGCGGCCCGCACGGCACCGCACGACTGGTGTCCGAGCACCATGACCAGCGGTACGTCGAGTTCCAGCACCCCGTAGGCCACGCTGCCGAGCACCGCCTCGTCCAGCACCTCGCCGGCGCTGCGTACGGTGAGCAGGTCACCGAGCCCCTGGTCGAACACCAGCTCAGGAGGGACACGGGAGTCGACGCAGCCGAGAATCACGGCGAACGGATGCTGTCCGTGGACGAGTTCGCGGCGGACGGCCCGATTCTCGTCCGGATGCCTCTCACGGTACGCACGCCAGCGCGCGTTGCCCGCGGCCAGCGCGCGAAGCGCCTCGTCGGGAGTGCCGGGCCGAGAGCGGCCGGCCGGGGCCGCGGGCGCCGCTGACGCGGGGGAGACGTCGACGGCGAGCCCGGCGCCGGCGGCCGCGACTCCGGTCAGGGCACCGCGCAGCAGCGAACGGCGGGGAGGTCCGGTCTTGACGGCCGGCTGTGAAGTCGCCGCGGTCGAAGGAGAGTTCATGAAGGAAACGTATGTGCGGGGCCGGAGCCGCTTCCTCCTGCTGTCCCCTTCGTGACCCGGCCATGAGGCATTCATGAGCAGGCGTTGGCCGGCCCTTGACGGGGGAGTGCCCCGGGCGCGGACACCCGTGTGCCCGGAGGCACAGCTCGTGTCGGTGGAACGCGTACCGAAATTCGGGCAGTTACGGGTGACCCACTCGCCGAAGGGCCCCGGCGGGCGGTGCAGGACGTGCGCCGCGTCGGGGCCGACCGCCCGCTCCGCCGGCAGCGGGACGCCGAGGACGTCCAGCGTGCCGCCGACGACCTCCTCGGGCATGAACCGCGCCAGGTGGTCACGGGCCTCCTCCCCGGACAGTTCCCCGAAGGGCCACCTCCTCGCCCGGTGCCTCGGAGATCACCGCCGCCTGCCCGCGCGGACTGATCGGCTCGGGGCCGGTCAGCTCGCACGTACGGCCCGAGTGCCCGCCCTCGCGCGGTACGGCCGCGGCGACCTCGGCGATGTCGGCCGGATCGACGACCGGCAGCGCCACATCGCCGAAGGGCGCGAAAACCGTGCGTTTCGTCCGGACGGAGTCCGCGAGGCGAAGGCGTTGGAGGCGAACCCGCCGGGACGCAGGACCGTGAAGTCGGGCCCGCAGCCGCGCACCGCCGCCTCGTACGCACGCAGCCCTGCGTGCGAAGGTGCCTGCCGGCGTGTGGAGTTGATCCGGGACGAGAGCAGCACCACGCGTTCGACCCCGGCCTCCCGTGCCGCGGTCAGCAGGGCGTCCGGGCGTTCATCGAGGCACGCCTGATCCGGTCGGTGCGGGGTTCAGGCCGAGCGCGTGAGCTGCTCCGGGTGCACCGGGTCCGCGAACGGCAGGCCGCTCGCGTAGCGCTCGAGTTCGTCCAGAGCCGCGTGTGCCAGTCGGCCGAGCTCATTGCCCAGGGAACCCGCGATGTGCGGGGTGAGCAGCACGTTCGGCAGGTCGTACAACGGCGAGTCGGGCGGCAGAACCTCCGGATCCGTCACGTCCAGGACGGCGTTGAGCCGCCCCGGCACGAGCTCCCGGATCAGCGCCTCGGTGTCGACGAGCGAGCCGCGGGCGGTGTTGACCAGGGTCGCGCCGTCCCGCAGCAGGGCGAGCCGACGGCGGTCGAAGAGACGGTACGTCTCCGGGAGTTCGGGGGCGTGCAGAGTCACGGTGCCGCTCCGCTCGACGAGCACGTCCAGCGAGGTGGGCTCGGCGCCGAGAGCCCGCACCTCGTCCTCGTCGACGTACGGATCGTGGAGCAGTACGTGCAGGTCGTAGGGGCGCAGCAGCTCGACGACACGGCGGCCGACCCTGGACGCGCCGACGACGCCCACCGTCCGGCGGTGGTTGCCACCGGTGCCGATGACGTCGAGGGCGTTCCTCCGCGTGCGCCCCTCGCGGTAGACGCGGGCGGCGTGCAGCACGCGCTTGCCGGTGAACAGGATCGCGGCGACCGTGTACTCGGCCACCGGCAGGGCATTGGCGGAGGCCGCCGATGCGACGGTGACGCCCCGCTCCCAACAGGCGTCCGTGACGTGGTGCTTGACCGAGCCCGCCGCGTGGATCACCGCGCGCAGCTCCGGCATGCGGGCCAGGGCCTCGCCGGTCAGCAACGGGCAGCCCCACCCGGTCAGCAGCACCTCCGCCCGCGCGAGTGCCCCGGCGGCCGCCGGGGCCGCGAAGTTCCGGACCACGAGCGCGGGATCGGTGTCGGCGAGCGCGGTCAGCCGGTCGAGCGCCGCCCCGTCGAACAGTGCCTCGCGCACGGACGGGTCCATCGCCAGGACGGTACGGGGGCGCCGCAGGAGCTGGGAGGTCACCTGTCACCGACCTCCTGGTCGGGCGCCGAGCTCGGCGGGCGGGCGCGGGGCGTTCACGGCTCGGCCGTCGCCGCGGCCAGGTCCTGCTCGGCCCAGACGACCTTTCCCGTCGGCGTCCGGCACGAGCCCCACCGTCGGCAGAGCGTGTTGATCAGTTGCAGGCCCCGGCCGCCCTCGGCGCTGAGCAGGGCGTGCTGGATCTGGGGCAGGTCCGGCCCGGTGTCCGACACCTCCACGCACAGGCGCTCGTGGCGCAGCAGGCGCAGCCGGCCCGGGCCGCCCCCGTACCGGATCGCGTTCCCGACGAGTTCGCTGACGACCAACTCCGTCACCTCGGTCGGATCGGACAGCTCCCAGTGGTCCAGCTGTCCCCGCACCAGGCGGCGGGCCACCCTCGCCGCCGTGCCGTCGGCCGGCAGCGGCCACTCGCACATCACCCGGCCGTCGAGCTTCCGGGGCGCGGCGATCAGAATGATGGCGTCGTCCGTCCTCGGCCCCGCGTCGACGGCCGCCCTCTCCCAGATCACGTCGCAGCTGCCGGGCATCGCCGGCCGCGGCCCCGTGGCCGCGAGACGAAGGCGCTCGAGCCATGTCTCCACGTCTCCGGCCCGGTCCTTGATCAGACCGTCCGTGCACATCAGGATCCGGCTGTCCTCCGGCGCCCGCACGGTCACCGGGTCGTACGGGATGACGCCCGCTCCCAGCGGTGCGCCCGCGGGCACGTCCACGAACTCCGCCTTCCCCGCTGCGTCGATCAGCAGGGGCGGCAGATGCCCGGCGCTGGCCAGGCGGTACGTCTGCCCGACCGGGTCGTACAGGACGCACAGGCAGGTGGCGACCTGGTCCTCCTCCAGATCGCGGGCCGCGAGGTCCAGCCGCGCCAGTACCCGTTCGGGTGAGAAGTCGAAACTCAGCAGCGTCCGGGCGACCGAACGCAACCGGCCCATGGTCGCCGCAGCCTCCAGACCGTGTCCCATCACGTCACCGACGACCAGCGCCGTCCGGCCGCCCGGCAGCGGCACGATGTCGAACCAGTCGCCGCCCACACTGCTCGGGTCGGCCGCCGGCCGGTAGCTCGACTCGACCTCCAGCCCCGGCGTGGGCGGCGCGGCACGGGGCAGCAAGGTGCGCTGGAGGGTGACGACGACCTCGCGCTCCCGGCCGTAGAGCCGGGCGTTGTCGACGAGGACCGCGGCCTTGGACGCGAGTTCGCAGGCCAGCGCCAGGTCGGCGGGGCCGAAGGGCGGCCGGTCGCCGGACCGGACGAAGTCGGCGGCACCGATCAGCAGCCCCCGGGAGATGAGCGGCACCACCATGTAGCTGTGCACGCCCGCCCGACGCATCAGCTGCGCCGAGTGAGGGGTGGGAGCGATGTTCCGGAACTGCTCCGGGGTGATCCGCTGAACCAGGATCGGGCGGCCCGTCAGGAGACACTGATAGGCCAGTTTGGGCGCCGCCTGAAGGGCGGACCCCTGACCCGGGGCGGCCGGCTCGCCCAGGGTGGACAGCTCACCCACCGGGTCGGGCTCCAGGTGCCGCAGTTCGTCGATCACCGCCACCGCCATGGCCCTGGTCTTCGGCACCCTGGGCCCCGGCCGGTCGTTCCCGCCGCCGCGCAGGACGGACTCCAGCAGATCGACCGCGGCCCCGTCGGCCAGGCTCGGCACGGTGAAGTCGGCCAGCTCCTGTGCCGTGCGCTGGAGATCGAGCGTGCTGCCGATGCGCCCGTCCGCCTCGTTGAGCCATGCCAGGCGCCGCGCCTCGGCCCCCATGGTGACGGCGTCCACGACTCGCCGGAACGTTCCACCGAGCCGCTCGAGCCCGGAACGCCCGGACGGACGAGCCCGACCGCGGGGGGCCATACCGTGCACCTCCATCCTGGGTCGGCTTCGCCGTGACACCTTGATTCTGCTCCGGTGCGGGCACCGGAGCCTTCCGGGGGCGCCGGCAGCGGGAGCGGCCCCGAGCGGGCCGTCACGCCGGTCACGGCCGTGTGCTCACGGTGTCCGCCGTAGCCAACCGCAGGACCGGCCCCACGGCAACCCGGTCGGGCGGTTCGCCTCCAGCATCGCCCGAGGCGGGCCACCGCGCAGGAAGCAGGCCCGCGCGGCTGCCCCTCCGCGCCCGCCCGTGTCCCGCCGGTGTGGAGCCGTGACCTGCGGGGAAACCGGCAGTGCATGGGATTGCTGGCGGAAGTGCGCGCAACCGACCGGTGTCTGACCCAGCGGGCCGCTTCCCGCATTCCACCTGGTGTCGGCAGGGTGCTGTCGACCGTGGAGGAGTCGGCGGAGAGCACCAAGCTGTGGTGGGGAGCCGCCGCGGCGATGGCCTGGTGCGGTGGCGGACGGGGCCGTGCGGCGGCGGTGGCGGGCCTGGCGGCCATGGCTGTTGCACAGCTGCTCTCGAACGGCCTGTGCAAACAGCTGACACACCGTCCCCGGCCGCCCGAGGAGTGGATCCCGCACGACGAGGTCGACGACCGCCCCGACTCCTCCTCCTTCCCTTCCGGGCACACCGCGGCGGCGGTCGCCTTCACCGCCGCCGTCGCTCCCACGTGGCCGTCGGCCGCCGCCCTGTGCGCGGTTCCGGCCGCCACGGTGCTCGTCGAGCGGGTGCAGTCCGGCGCCCACTACCCGAGTGACGTAGCGGCCGGCGCCGTCATCGGACTGGCCGCCGCCCGGCTCACCAGACGCGCTCCGCGCCTGTTTCTGCGCCGTCGGCTGTAGGCGCCTTCCCGCACGCGGCCCCGGACGCGCCGCCCCGGACCCGCAAACCCGGACGCCCACCCCGGTGCCGCTGCCCGGGGACGGCTCCCATGCCGCCCGCCCTGAACCGGCCCTTTCGGGGTACTCGCGTGCGCACCGACACCGGGGCCCGCCAGTACGGCCCCGGCCGGTACGACCGAGCAGACGGGAGGTGACCACCGTGTCGAGCACGCAGCCGACCCACGCCTGGGCAGGCCGCGCCGTGCAGGTCGACCCGGCCGCGCCCCCGCGCCCGAGTGGGCGGTCGAGAACGTGAAGGCCGATGTGGCCGAGACCGAGGAGAGTGCACACCGATGACCCAGCCACCCCACGACGCGCCGACCGCGTCCAGTCCCGAGGAACTGCGCGAGCAGGTTGCCCGGACCCGTCAGGAACTCGGGGAGACCGTCGAGGAACTCGCGGCCCGCACCGACGTCAGGGCCCGCGCCCAGGCGAAGGCCGTCCAGGTGAAGGACCAGGCGACGGCCAAGGCCGGTGAGCTCAAGGAGCAGGCGGCGGCCAAGGCGGGAGAACTCAGGGCCAGGGCCACCGAAGCGGCGCATCAGGTGCAGGACAAGCTGCCCGAGCCGGTCAGGGGCAAGGCCGCGCTGGCGGCCGAGCAGGCCCGGGCCAGGGCCGCGCAGGCCGGCCGGCTCTGGGAGGACAAGGCACCGGAGCCGGTACGCCAGAAGACGGCCCGGGGCGTTCGCGCGGCCCGCGACAACAGCACCGTGCTGCTCGCCGCCGCAGGCGCCGCGGCCCTGGTCTGGCTGGCCTGCCGCCGCCGGAAGGCCTGACCCGGCAGGGCCACCCTGATTCCGCGGTGGCTCGAATCGCCGCGCGGGCGTGCACGGGGACGAGACCGATGTCTCACCGCTGGGGAGCACCGTGCCCGCGCACGTCATCGGCGCGAGCGGTGAGTGCCCCCTGTCGCGCGCCCGCGGACGCCCGCGGCCGCGCGTCGGGGACGGCCGACGTGCCGCCGTCCCCGACGCGCGGGACCGCTCCGCCGCACGGGTCGGGCCCCGTCCGCCGGAGATGCCTGGACGACCGCTCGGCTCGCGCCACGCCACCGGGCACGGGACCTCCTCCGGCGGACCGGAGTCACCTGGCTGGGGCCCGCGATGGTCGCGGGACGCGACCCCGGGCTCCGAGGAGTCAGAGCCCAGGGCGGGCGACGGCACCGGGGGCGCTGCGTCGGTTCCAGGTCCCGGTTCGGGCAGGCGGGGAAGGGGAACGGCCGTCCGGAGGCGAGACGGCCGCGACGGCCGAGGGAACGCGGTTCCGGCGGCGCGTACCTCCGGTCCGGCGGGTGGGTCCCTCACCCCTGCCGGAATCCAGGTGGCCGAGACGCCGACGCCGGTGCCACAGGCCCGCATGGGAAAGCGGACCGACGCCGCCGTCGTGCCCGCGCCCGGCCGGTGCTGGTTTCGGCGGAGGCGTTCGCGCGCCCGGTGGTCGATCTCGCGCCGCGAACGGCTGGTCCGTACGCCGTGGATGGTGATCGCGGAGCGGTTGTGCGTGCATGCGAGCCGCACCCGGTGGAGGACGGCCGGCGGCGCCGATCGCCTAACGTGGCCGCGCGCTTGCTTCGGCCCGGACATGGTGGTCGGTGAGACCTGGGGCCCACCGGCCGGCACCGAAGGGGTACGCGCCAAAATCCCCCGGCGGCACGACCCGGTCCCCTGCCGCGCCCACATATCCGGACCCCTCCGCCGCACCGCCCGTGCTGTGCGGTGACGCGACCGGACGGCGGACCTCACCATTCGTGCACAGGTTCTTCACAGGGGTGTGCTTTCGGTCGGCGCGCGGGCCCTGCGGCGCTCGTGGGGAAGACGGGTTCCGCGTCGCGTGCCTAGCCTCCCGGGTCATGCGATCACCACTGAGACGCCTCGGGCTGGCCACCGTTCTCGGTCTCCTCCTCGCCGTGTCCGGCATGGCACCCAGCGCCGGCGCGGCCGAACCCGCGCCCGCCGAGCTGACGTTCACCACCGACACCGCCACCACCACCCCCGGCGGCACGGTTCAGCTGTCGATGACCCTCACCAACAACCGGACCTACGACATCTGGTTCGTCCACCAGACGATCGACCCCACGTGGCTCACCACCCAGCGCCCCGACCTGAAGTACGGCTTCACCGGCTGCACCCTGGCCACCGCGGACGGCAGCACTCCCTGCCCGGGCACCGGGCCCGCCAACCTCGGCGCCAACTACGGCACCACCGTCCCGCCCGGTCAGAGCCGGACCGTCACGTTGACCCTCCGGATCGCGCCCGACTCCGGCTGCAACGGCGACATCGGCTTCTACTCGTACTACTACGCCGAGTTCAGCGACAGCGCGAACACGAGCGGCGGCCCCGTCCACACGCCCCGCACGCGGGTGCTCTGTGCCTGACGGACCGGTCGGCCCACGCCGCCGTGACCGATTTCGCTCCGGCACCGAATCGGCCTGAGGTACAGACCTCCGGCAGTGGCACCGACGGGCCACCACGGCCCGCCGGTGCTCCGGTCACCGCTTGGACCTGCTCCGGCGTTCCACGGGTCCGCTCCGTCCCCCCGCGCCCCGGTACGCGCATCGGTCACTTTCGGACCGTTGATGTCCTGATGGACGCCCACGTTTTTCCGTCAGGTTTCGCAGCGTGCCCACAATTGGCACACAAAGACACCACCATTGACGCGACGAACGCGTCGAGGACTGGCTTCTGAGGGGGACGCCGGCCCGACGCAAGGGGGTGCGTCGGCTCCGTCGGAGCGGTGTCCGCCCCTGCCCTCGGGAGGGGACTGCACCGCATGAAGCGGACCACACGCACCGCCGCGCTCACGGTGGGCGCGCTCATCGCCGCCCTCGGCCTGCCGAGCGCGGCCGCACACGCCGACGACGCCCTGCCCCGCGTGGACCTGCGCGTCCTCGTCGTGAGCGACGGAGGCCCGGCCGTGGACGCCATCGCGGCCGAACTCGAGGCCGCCGGCACTCCGTACACCGAGGTGGACCTCACCCGCTCCGACCGCCCCGCCATCGACGCCGGCTTCCTCGCCGACACGGTGGACGGACGACCACGCGCCAAGTACCAGGCGGTGGTCCTGCCCAACGACAACCCGTTCCCGGCCGACTCGCCCGAGACGACGGCCCTCGCCGCCTACGAGCGCACCTACGACATCCCGCAGGTCGACGCCTACACCTACGCACGCCCCGAAGCGGGCCTGCAGTACCCGGTGTACGGCGGCTACGCCGGCAGCATCGACGGGACGCGGGCCGAGGTGACCGCCGCCGGGCGGGAGGGCCCCTTCGGCTATCTGGACGGCCAGGTCCCCTTCGAGGACAACTCACCCACCGTGGGCGAGAGTTACGCCTACCTCTCCACGCCCGTGACCGGCGCGGACTTCACCCCCTACGTCGAGGCCGCCATCCCCGGCCGGACCCAGCGGGGCTCCCTGGTCGGTGAGTACCGGCACGACGGACGGCGGGAACTCGTCGTCACCTTCGTGTACAACCAGTACCAGCAGCAGTTCCGCCTCCTGGCACGCGGCATCGTCGACTGGATGACCGGCGGTGCGCACCTGGGCGCCTCCAGGAACTACTTCGCCGTCCACGTCGACGACGTCTTCGCCGCCGACGACCGCTGGGACACGCGGCTGAACTGCACTCCCGGCGACGTCGACTGCCCCGAGGGCGAGGGCACGCCCGACCCCATCCGCATGACCCCCGCCGACGTCGATCACGCCACCGCCTGGCAACGCAGGCGGAACTTCACCCTGGACCTCGCCTACAACGGCGCCGGCAGCGTCGACCAGCGCGAGGACCACGACGGGGACGACCCGCTGGCGGACAAACTGATCGCCGAGCGCGACCGGTTCCGCTGGATCAACCACACGTACACGCACGCCTTCCTCGGCTGCGAGCAGGACACCACGGTGGTGCCGTGGAGATGCGCCACCACCCAGGACGGCAGTACCCAGTGGGTCGGCCGCACGACGATCTCCGACGAGATCGCCACCAACCGGGTCTGGGGCAGGACCGCCGGACTCCCGCTGCACGACGACGAGTTGGTGACCGGTGAGCACTCCGGGCTCAAGATTCTGCCGCAGCAGCCCGGCGACAACCCCAACCTGGCGCCCGCCCTCGCCGACAACGGCATCGCATGGCTCGCCTCGGACAACTCCCGTGACCCCGTGCAGCGCCGGGTCGGCCCGGCCACGACCGTCTCCCGCCACCCGATGAACGTCTTCTACAACGCCGGACGGGCAGCCGAGCAGGTCGACGAGTACAACTGGATCTACACCGGCCGGGCCCAGGGCGGCAGCGGCATCTGTGAGGACAACCCGGACACCACCACGTGCCTGCCGGCCCCGCTGGACACCGCGAGCGGGTACGCCGAGCACATCGTCCCCCTGGAGACCCGGATCGCGCTCGGGCACGTCCTCGCCAACGACCCCAAGCCACACTTCATCCACCAGTCCAACCTGGCCGAGGACCGCATCGCCTACCCCGTACTGGACGGCGTACTCGACGGCTACCAGGCCCTGTTCGCCGACAGCGCCCCCGTGGTGAACCTGCGGATGAAGGACATCGGACGCGAACTCCAGCGCCGCGCCGCCTGGGCCGCCGCCCTGCACGACGACCGGGTCACCGCCTACCGCATCGGCTCCACGGTGACCGTCGAGGCGCCCGCCGGCACGACCGTCACCGCGACCATGCCCACCGGAACCACCCTCGCGGGCGGGGAGTTCGGCGAGGCGTACGCCGGCCGGGCGTCCGGCTGGACACCGTCGGCCGGACAGCCGCTGACCCTCACCCTGCCGTCGTCCGCCCCGGCCGATGCCGCCACCGCACCGGCCCCGGACACGACGACCGGGCCCGCCGAGCCGGCCCCGGACACCCGGGTCCCGGCCGGAGTGCGCGCACGCGTCCCGTACACGGCACGGAGCTGAACGGCGCACCGACACCCACGCCCCGTCCGCCCACCCGCGGCCGGGACCGGCACCACCACACCCACACCCGCCCGTGGAGCACACCGATGCACGTTCACCGCGGCGCGCGACGCCACCGCGCGGCACGCGTCACCCTGCTCACCGAAGGCACCTATCCGCACAGCCACGGCGGTGTGAGCGTCTGGTGCGACCAGCTCGTCCGGGGCATGCCCGACATCGACTTCGCCGTCCTCGCCGTCACCGGCACCGGGCGCGAACCGGTCGTGTGGGACCTGCCCGCGCACGTCTCGGACGTCCTGTCCGTCCCGATGTGGGGGACTCCGCCGCAGGGGCGTCCGCCCCGCGGACGCCTGCGCAACCGCCTCACCGGCGCCTACGAACAGTTCCTGACCGCGCTGCTCGACCCCTGCGCGGAAACCGGGTTCGCCCCTGCCCTGTACACGATGGCGCGGGCCGCCGCCGACGGAAGTCTCGGCCCGTTCCTGCGCGGCGACCGGGCGGTCGCCGTCATGAGCGCCGTGTGGAACCGCCGCGGTCTGGTCGTCCGCGAGGCCTGGCCCACGCTGCACGACGCCGTCACCGCCACCGGACTGCTGGAGCACGCCCTGCGCCCGCTGGCCGCGCCCCTGCCGCGGGAAGGGGTCGCCCACGCGGTCAGCGGCGGCATCGCCGCGCTGCCGGGACTCGCCGCCCTGGAACGGCACGGCGTGCCGCTGCTGCTCACCGAACACGGCGTCTACCTCCGCGAGCGCTACCTCGGCTACCGCACCGCCCCCTACCGCTGGCCGGTCAAGGCGGTGATCCTGGGCTTCTTCCGGCTCCTGGCCGAGGAGAGCTACCGCAGGGCCGCCCTGATCACCCCCGGCAACCGCTACAACCGGCTGTGGGAGGAGGAGGGCGGGGCGGACCCGGCGGCGATCCGCACGGTCTACAACGGCGTCGACCCGGACGCCTTCCCGCCCGCCGGACCCGAGCCGGACGCACCGACCCTCAGCTGGGCCGGCCGCGTCGACCCGATCAAGGACCTGGAGACCCTGATCCGGGCCGTCGCCCTCGTCCGGGCCGAACGCCCCGACGTCCGGCTGCGGCTGTTCGGCGGGACGCCCCGGGGTGGGGAGGCGTACCGCGAACGCTGCGAGGCGCTCGCCGCCGAACTCGGTCACGGGGGCGCGGTCACCTTCGAGGGCCGCGTCGAGGACATCAAGGACGCCTACGCGGCGGGCAGCGTCGTGATGCTGTCCAGCATCAGCGAGGGCTTCCCGTTCACCCTGATCGAGGCGATGTCCTGCGGGCGTGCGACGGTGTCGACCGACGTCGGCGGTGTGCGCGAGGCCGTCGGGGACACCGGTCTCGTCGTCCCGCCGCGGGACCCGGACGCCATGGCCGCCGCCGCGCTGAAACTCCTCGACGACCCTGCACGGCGCCGGGCCATGGGCGAGGCGGCCCGCCTCCGCGTCATCGAGCAGTTCACCCTGCGCCGTACCGTCGACACCTTCCGCGCCATCTACCTGGAACTGTCCGGCTCCCGGCGGCACCCGGCACGGACGGCCGCGCCGGAGGGAACGGGCACCCGCGGACAGCCGCCGGCCCGCCCCGCCACCCCGGACGACCGGCGTCCCGGCGGGGACCCGCACGCCCCGGACACCGTGACGGACGTCCGGCCCCTGCATGAGCCGCCGCACGTTCCCGCACCCCTGGCGACGAGGAGCGTGGCCATATGAGCGGGCCCATGGCGCTGGAGCCGGGCGGGGCCGAACAGGACACGCTGGCGCTCCGGCTCGCCGGAACCGCCGGGCGGCTGTCACGGCCCCGCCCCGCGGACGACCCCACCCTCGTCGTGCGGCTGCCACGGCCGGTACCGGATCAGGAGGAGGTCGACCGCCTCGCCGCCGACATGGCCGACCGCATCGGCCCGGCCGTCCACCCCTACGAAGTGGCCGCGCTGCTGGAGGCGGAAGGACTCTCCGCGGACGTCATCGCGAGGCAGTACGGCCATCCGACCGTGTTCTCCCTGGCCTCCGCCCTGTACGAGCGCGTCCCCCGGGTGTTCCCCGAGCCCCCGCCCGCCCCCGACCCTTGGCGCCCCGACACCGTCCGCTGTCTGCTGCGCGGGGCACTGTTCGCCCTGCCCGGCCTCGCCCACCTGCTCGCCGCACCCCTGTGGCACCCCGCGCGGCACGCCTCGTCCCTGATCGCGGCCGGTGTCGTCTCCTGGGCCTGGGGGCAGGCGCTGGGACACCGCGCCCACCTGCGCCTGGCGACGGGACGCCGGGAGGCTGGCCGCACCCTGTTGGCCGGGGCCTCCCTCGGCGCCGCACTGGCCACGGCGACCGCGGCCGTCGTGGCCGGCGGTGGACCGGTCACCCTGGCCGCCGCGGGACAGTCCCTGTACCTGGCCGCCGCCGGAGTGCTGCTGGTCCTCGCCCGGGAACGGCTGCTGCTGGCCGCCCTGACCCCGCTGGTAGTCGGCGCCGCCGTGCTGCCGTGGTGGGAGCCCGGACCCGTGGGGCGCGCCGGTCTTCCGCTGCTGGCGCTGGGAGCCACGCTCGCCGCCACCGGCTGGGTGCTGCGGGACGCGTTCACCGCCGCGCCCGCCGCCGCCCCGCCCCGGCCCCCGCTCGCGGCCTCCCTGCCCTACGGACTGTTCGGCCTCTCGGCCGCGCTGCTGGTCCTGCTGGAGGCCCGGGAGCACCCGTACGCCGTGATCGTGCTGACCGTCGGCATGGGCCCGGCCGAGTGGCTGCTCTACCGCTACCGCGGCTGGTCGGTGGCCGCGCTGCGGGTGACCGCCACGCCCGGCGGGTTCCTCCTGCGGTCGGCAGCCCTGCTCGGCCTCTGCCTGTTCGTCTGGCTCCTGCCGCTGACGCCGGCGGCCCTCCTGACCGGGGCCGACCCGGCCGCCCTGCTGCTCCTCGCCGCCACCCTGTGGACGGCGCTGCTGCTCCAGGCGTTCGGTGTCGCGTGGCCCCCCGCCCTGATCTGCCTGACCGCCGCGGGCTGCGCCACCGCGGCCAGCGTGCTCGGTCCGCCACCGGGACCGGACGTGCTGTCCCTGAGTTGCGGCGTCGCGGCCCTGTGTCTGTCGGTCTGCGTCCTGCGGCTGCTCGGCCGGCCCGCCGTGCACGCCTGAGGCCCCGGCGCCCACCACCCGCCGCGCCCACCCGAACCGCCGCGCGAGGGCCGGGCACCGCCCGCCCCACCCGCTCACCCCTGAAGCAACCAAGAGGAAGGACAACCGAGTTGACCTCCGCACCGCTCGCCGCCGTCACCGGGGCCGAAGGCTTCATCGGCTCGCATCTCACCGAGGCGCTCGTCGCCTCCGGGCACCGCGTCCGTGCCATGGCCCAGTACAACTCCTTCTCCTCCTACGGATGGCTGGAGACCCTCGCCCCTGACGTCCTGGACCAGGTGGAGATCGTCCTCGGCGACGTCCGCGATCCCGGTTCGGTGCGCGGCCTGCTCGAAGGGGCCGACTGCGCCTACCACCTGGCCGCGCTCATCGCGATCCCGTACTCCTACCGGGCGCCCCACAGTTACGTGGACACCAACGTCACGGGCACCCTCAACGTGCTCGAAGCGGTACGCCAGCTGGGCACGCCCAGACTGGTGCACACCTCCACCAGCGAGACCTACGGGACCGCCCGCACGGTGCCGATCACCGAGGACCACCCCATCAACACCCAGTCCCCGTACGCCGCTTCAAAAGCCGGAGGGGACCGGCTCGCCGACAGCTACCACGCCAGCTTCGGCACCCCGGTGGTCACCCTGCGGCCGTTCAACACCTTCGGGCCCCGCCAGTCCATGCGCGCGGTGATCCCCACCGTCATCGGCCAGGTCGCGGCGGGGGAGCGCACCATCACCCTCGGCGACCTGCGCCCCACGCGGGACTTCACCTACGTCGAGGACACCGCGCAGGCGTTCCTCGCCGTCGGCACCGCACCCGCCGAGCGGGTCGTGGGTCGCACCTTCAACTCCGGCACCGGCGGGGAGATCTCGGTCGGCGACCTCGTCGCGCTGATCGGCAAGGTCATGGACACCGCCCTCGACGTACGCGAGGACACGGCACGTCTGCGGCCCACGGGCTCCGAGGTGATGCGGCTGGTCGCGGACGCTTCCCGGCTCGCCGCCGCCACCGGCTGGGAGCCCGTCCGCACCCTGGAGGAGGGTCTCGCCCGGACCGTGAAGTTCTTCCGCGACCCGGCCAACCTGGCCCGCTACAAGACCGGCATCTACAACATCTGACCGGCGTCCGGCACGTCCACGGGGAACACGAGGATCCTAAGGAGAAGCCCCATGCACGCAGTGATACTGGCGGGAGGCAAGGGCGTCCGGCTGCGGCCCTACACCACGGCGCTCCCCAAGCCGCTCGTCCCGATCGGCGACCAGCACGCCATCCTGGAGATCGTGCTGCGCCAGCTGTCCACGGCCGGCTTCACCCACTGCACCATCGCCATCGGCCACCTCGGCGAGATCATCCGTGCCTACGTCGGCGACGGCTCCCAGTGGGGCATGACCATCGACTACGCCACCGAGGAGAGCCCCCTGGGCACCATGGGCCCCCTCCTCACCCTGCGCGAGCGGCTGCCCGAGACCTTCCTGGTGATGAACGGCGACGTCCTCACCGACCTCGACTACGCCGACGTCCTGCACCGGCACCGCGCGTCCGGCGCACCGCTGACCATCGCGACCTACGCCCGCAAGGTCCACATCGACTTCGGCGTGCTGACCACGCAGGCGAGCAAAGTCGTCGCCTTCACCGAGAAACCCAGCATGGACTGCCGCGTCTCCATGGGCGTCTACGGTCTGTCCCGCTCGACCCTCGACGGCTACACACCCGGTCTGCCGCTGGGCTTCGACGAACTCGTCCTGGACCTCCTCGCCGCCCGGCGCCCGCCGCACGCCTACGAGTTCGACGGGTACTGGCTGGACATCGGGCGCCCGGACGACTACGACCGGGCGAACGCGGAGTTCACCACCCGCAAGTCCATGCTGCTCAAGGGAGCCTGAGCACCCCATGCGCATTCTCGTCCTCGGCCGCACCGGCTACCTGGGCCGTCACGTCGTCGCCCACCTGCGCGGACGGCCGGACACGCACCTGCCCGCCGCGGGCCGCTCACCCGGCGCCGACCTGCGGGTCGACCTGGCGGGCGACTCCCCGGAGCGGCTCGCCGAAACCCTGGCCGAGGCGGCACCCGACGCGGTGATCAACTGCGCGGGCGCGACCGGCGGCGACGCGGTCACGATGGCCGAGGTCAACGCCCGCGGCCCGGCCGCCGTGTGCGCCGCCCTGCGGCGGGCCGCTCCCCGGGCCCGCCTGGTCCACCTGGGATCGGCGGCCGAGTACGGCCCCGGTGAACCGGGCAGCAAGGTGCCCGAGTCGGCGGCCACCCGTCCGCTGGGCCCCTACGGAGCGACCAAACTCGCGGGCACCGTGGTGGTGTCCGCCTCCGGCCTGGACGCGGTGGTGCTGCGGGTGGGCAACCCGGTGGGCCCGGGTGCGCCGCCCACGGGTCTGCCCGGCCGGGTGACCGCCCTGCTGCGCGAGACCGGGCCGGACCCGGACGCGGTGCTGAGGCTCGGCGACCTGTCGGCGTACCGCGATTTCGTCGACGTGCGCGACGTCGCCCGCGCTGCCGTCCTCGCCGCCACGGCGGCCGGACCCCTGCCGCCCGTCCTCAACATCAGTGGCGGTGAGGCGGTCCGGGTGCGCGAACTCGTGCACGGACTGGCCCGCCGGGCGGGCTTCGCGGGACGCATCGAGGAGCACACGGAGGGCTCCGCCCGCTCGGCGGCGGTGTCCTGGCAGTGCTCCGACATCACCGCGGCGGCCGAGGCACTGGGCTGGCAGCCGTCCCACACCCTCGAGGAGTCACTGGCCGCGTTGTGGGCCGACCCAGGGTGGGGCGCGGCCGGCGCGGATGCCTCCGGTGCCGGCCGCGGGCCCGGCTGGGCGGGGGCGCCCGGCGGAGGCCGTGGCGGGCCGGGTGCCGACGGCACGGGCGCTCCTGGTGCCGGCCGCGGGCGCGGCGCGGATGCCACGGAAGCGCCTGGTACCGGCTCGGGTGACACCCGTGCCCGTGCGACGGGTGACACCCGCGCTCGTGGGACGGGCGCGTCCGGTACGGCCGCCGGCAGGTCGCGTGCCGGTGACACGGGGGGCGACCGGGCGCCGTGAGCCTGCTGATCCCCCTCTACGTCCATCCGGCCGAGGACCCGGGCGCCTGGCACCGGCTCATCACGGCCGCCGCCCGCACCCACGCCGTGGTGCTCAACCCCGCGAACGGCCCCGGGCCCGGACCGGACCCGGCCTTCGCGGCGGCCGCGGACGCGCTGCGGGCGGCGGGCGCCCGGCTGCTCGGCTACGTCGACACCGACTACGGCGGGCGGGACCCGTCCGCGGTCACCGCCGACCTGCGCCGGCACCGGGAGTGGTACGCGGTGGACGGCTGCTTCCTGGACCGGGTGACCGCGGGGCCGGGCGGCCTGCCCGGCTGCCGGAAGCTGGTCCGGAGCCTGCACCGGGCCGGCGCCCGGACCGTGGTGCTCAACCCGGGAGTCGAACCGGCGCCCGGCTACGTCGCCCTCGCCGACCTGACCGTCACCTTCGAGGGCCACTGGTCCACGTACGTCTCCGCGTTCAGCCGCTCCGCCCGGGCGGTCCGGCACCGACCGGAGCGGATCTGCCACCTCGTCTACGGGGTCCCCGAAGTGCTCGTGCCCCTGGCCGTACGCACCGCGCGGGACCGCGGCGCGGGGATCTGCGGTCCCGTGACGGGTGAACTGCCGAATCCCTGGGCCACGTTGACACCGGCCCTGACCCCGAGCGTGCCCGGGGGGCGACGATGAGCAGGACGACACCGCGGCGGACGACCCTGCTGCCGGGGCCGGACGTGCTGACCGTGCCGGCCACCGTGCTGACCGTGCTGGCCACCACGCTGACCGGATGCTCCGCACCGGACGGCGGAGCGAGCGCGGACCGTCCGCCCGCCAGGGCCCGCACCTCGCCGGCCGCCCCGCCGACCGGGAGCGGCGCCGCACCGTCCGCACCCCGCACCTCGCCGTCGCCGCCGCGCACGAGACCGGCCCCGACCCGCACCCCGTCCGCCCGCGGCGGAACACGGTGGCGCCCGCGCCCCGGCCTCGCCTGGCAGTGGCAGCTCGACGGCAGGGTCGAGCCGTCGGCCGACGTGCCCGTCTACGACATCGACGGCTTCGAGAACACCGCCGCGGACGTGGCCCGCCTCCACCGCGAGGGCCGCAAGGTGATCTGCTACGTCAACGTCGGCGCCTGGGAGGACTTCCGGCCCGACCGGGACGCGTTCCCCCGCTCGGTGCTCGGCCGGACCAACGGCTGGGAGGGCGAGCGCTGGCTGGACATCCGCCGGATCTCCGTGCTGGGGCCGATCATGGAACGGCGGTTCGACATGTGCCGGGACAAGGGGTTCGACGCCGTCGAGCCGGACCTGATGGAGGGCTACGGCAACGACACCGGGTTCCCGCTCACCGCAGCCGACCAGCTCCGCTACAACCGCATGATCGCCCGCCTCGCGCACGAGCGCGGCATGTCGGTGGGCCTCAAGAACGACCTGCCGCAGATCCCGCAGCTCGTGGACGACTTCGACTTCGCCGTCAACGAGGAGTGCGCGCAGTACGGGGAGTGCGCCGAGCTCACCCCGTTCGTCGAGGCGGGCAAGGCGGTCTTCCACGTCGAGTACGCGGAGCCGGCCGGCGAGTTCTGCGCCGCGTCCCGCAGGCTGAAGCTTTCGTCCATGCGGAAGAAACCGGAGCTGGGGGTGTGGCGCGACCCCTGCTGACCCGCGTCCGCCGCAGGGCCGCCGGGGCTCCGGCCCGGACGGGGGATGTGCGACGCTGCCGTCCAAGCCCTTTCCCCGGAGGGTCCTCGAGACAGGAAGCCTCACGTGACGTACGACCTCACCGACCTGCGCGCCCGCATTCCCGCGCTGGCGGCCGGCACCGCGCACTTCGACGGTCCCGGCGGCACCCAGACACCGCTGCCGGTCATCGAGGCGATCGGCGCGGCGCTGTCCCGGCCGCTGTCGATCCGGGGCGACGGCCTGCCCGGCGAGCGCAACGCCGAGACCATCGTCGTGGAGGCGCGCCGCGCCATGGCCGACTTCCTGGGCGCCGACCCGGCCGGCATCGTCTTCGGACGCAGCGCCACCCAGCTTACCTACGACTTCTCCCGCACCCTGGCCAAGACCTGGACGCCCGGTGACGAAGTGGTCGTCACGCGGCTGGACCACGACGCCAACATCCGCCCCTGGGTGCAGGCGGCCGAACAGGTGGGCGCCACGGTGCGCCATGCGGACTTCGACCCGGACAGCGGCGAGCTGACCGCGGACGACATCCGCGCCGTGCTGTCCGCGCGCACCCGTCTGGTGGCGGTCACCGCCGCGTCGAACCTCATCGGCACCCGCCCGCCGGTCGCCGGGATCGCGCAGCTCGTGCACGAGGCCGGCGCGCTGCTGTACGTCGACGGCGTGCACTACGCCGCGCACAGCCTCACCGACGTCGACGAGCTCGGCGCGGACTTCTTCGTCTGCTCCCCCTACAAGTTCCTCGGCCCGCACCACGGCGTCCTGGCCGCTCGCCCGGAGCTCCTGCAGACCCTGCGGCCGGACAAGCTGCTGCCGTCCACGGACGCGGTGCCCGAACGCTTCGAACTCGGCACGCTGCCCTACGAGTTCCTGGCCGGCACCCGCGCGGCCGTCGACTTCCTGGCCGGCCTCGCCGCGCAGCCGGCCGGCAGCCGCCGTGAGGGCCTGCGCTCGGCGTTCGCGATGATCGAGGAGCACGAGGACACGCTGCGCGTCCGGACGGAGAAGGGACTGGCGGCCCTCCCGGAGGTCACACTCCGCTCCCGGGCCGCCCGGCGCACCCCGACCCTGCTCGTCACCCTCGGGGCGCGACGCACCGTGGACGCCTACCGCTTCCTGGCCGAGCGCGGTGTCCACGCGCCCTCGGGCTCCTTCTACGCCCTGGAGGCGTCCCGCCGGCTCGGCCTGGGGGACGCCGGCGGGCTGCGCATCGGCCTCGCCCCCTACAGCAGCGCGGAGGACGTCGACCGGCTCCTGGAGGGCCTGTCCGCCTTCCTGGGCCGGACGCCGTAGGGGCTTGTCTCAGCCGCGCCCGCTCCGGTACGCCGTCGGGACGGGGGCGTCGGTCTGCCGGAGCTCGGCGAGCAGTTCGCTCTGCCCGGCCAGCAGCTCGGTGAGGATCCGGCGGGCCGCGCGGAGCAGCTCGGCGACGTCGCCGCCGGCGAGGGCGTACCGGACGGTGGAGCCCTCCCTGACGGAGACGACGATGCCGGACCGTCTGAGAACGGCCAGTTGCTGCGAGAGGCTGGACGGTTCGATGTCGATGTCGGCGAGCAGGTCCCGCACCGGCACCGGCCCGTGTTGCAGCAGTTCCAGAACCCTGATGCGCACAGGGTGACCCAGCATGCGGAAGAACTCTGCCTTGGCCTGGTAGAGGGGGACTTGCATGTGTGCGCACTCCCTGCCGCATCGGGGATGTTCTCCGGGGTGCGGCGGCGCCCCGGCGACGCGCCGCCGCACCCTGTGTCCTTCGAAGCAGATCCTTCTTGCTCGGCGCGGCGCGCATCCACGGATTGGGATCATGTTGATGTGGTGACTTGAAGAATTCTTCACATCATGGGCGCACGTGGGCCCGGATCCCGGGTCGTTCACACTTCCAACTGCTCTTCGATCCGCTTGAGCTGGTGGCGGGCCATGGCCAGGTTCGAGCGGGTCTTGTCGAGCACCAGGTAGACGAACAGGCCGTTGCCGCTGCGGCCGGTGACCAGCCGGATGAGGTGGTACTGGCTTCCGAGCGTGATGAGGATGTCCTCGATCTGGCTCGACAGGCCCAGCATTTCCATGGTGCGCACCTTGGCCCTGATGACGTCCGTGTTGCCGGCGGCCGCCACGGTGAGGTCCAGGTCCTTGCCTCCCCCCAGGGTGCCCAGCGCCATGCCGCTGGAGTAGTCGACGACGGCCGCGCCGACGGCCCCTTCGACAGCGGTCATGATTTCCTTCAGCGACACTTCCACACTCGCCATGGACGTTCCCTCTTCTGTCGGTTCTTCGGTTGCGTCGACCTCGACGGGGCGGTGCTTCCCGCCCCGTCCGGTGGTGGCACCGTAGGCAGGCGGCCAGGGCGTGAGGGGGTGTGTTTCCAGGGGTGACCCCTAATGATCGAATGCTTGCGTCAGGGAACGGCTGTTTGATCGAGGTCTGTTCGAAAGGCTTCGTTGGGAGGATCGGGGTGGAGTGCTCCCCGGCGCCCGCCCGGCGGCCACCGGACTCTTGCGTTCGTTCTACGGATCGACGGGGAATCTTGCGTCACCGTCCCCGGGCGGGCGCAAAACATCCGGCGCGTGAGGGTCGGGTGAGGAGATCGTCACAGATTTCGCGCAGTCACTGGTTCGGTCCTCAATCAACGTGATCACCTGGGCGTTCGTCCGTCGGTTGGCTCGGACTTGCGCGGACCGTGTGGAGATGTTCCCGGACGCCGGGCCGGTCGCCGTGCGGGGGCATTGATCTGAGCGCGACAAGTGGTCAATCTTCTCGTCACCCCCCGGCGTGACACCGCGCCGGAGGGGGCCGATCCCCCCACATCCGACGAGGAGATCCCTCTTCATGACGACCCATCACAGGCGTACCCGTGCACGGAAGCTCACCGCCGCCACGATCGCGGCGACGGCCGCGACCACGGCAGCCCTGCTCGGTGCCTCGCACGCGCAGGCCGAGGAACCCGCCGAGGGCACCGTCCACGGCCTCGGTGCCGAAGGAGCCGTCGCCGGCAGCTACATCGTCCTCCTCGACGAGAGGACCACGCAGGACGGCAAGAAGGACCTGGCCCGGGAATACGGCGGCAGCCTCAGCCGGGCCTACGGGGCGGCGGTCGACGGCTTCGCCGCGAAGGGCCTGACGGAGACCGAGGCCAAGCGGCTCGCGGCCGACCCCGCCGTCAGCGCCGTGGTGGCCAATCGCACGCTGCACGCCACGGACACCCAGGACAACCCGCCCTCCTGGGGCCTGGACCGCGTCGACCAGGCGGACACCGCCGGAGACGGCAAGTACACCTACCCCGACCGGGCCGGGGAGGGCGTCACCGCCTACGTCATCGACACCGGCGTGCGCGTCACCCACAAGGACTTCGAGGGCCGCGCCAGTCACGGCTACGACGCCGTCGACAACGACGACACCGCCGACGACGGCAACGGGCACGGCACGCACGTCGCCGGCACCATCGCCGGCGCTTCGCACGGTGTCGCCAAGAAGGCGAAGATCGTGGCCGTCAGAGTCCTGGACGACAACGGCTCCGGCACGACCGAGCAGGTCATCGCCGGTATCGACTGGGTCACCAAGAACCACCGGGGACCCTCGGTTGCCAACATGAGCCTCGGCGGTGGCGCCGACCCGGCCCTGGACGCGGCGGTCGCCAAGGCGATCGCCTCCGGCGTCACCTTCGCCGTCGCAGCGGGCAACGAGTCCGCCGACGCCGGCCAGGGCTCGCCCGCCCGCGTGCCGGAGGCCATCACCGTCGCCTCCAGCACCAAGGACGACGCCCAGTCCGACTTCTCCAACTTCGGCAAGGCCGTCGACCTCTACGCCCCCGGCTCCGACATCACCTCGACCTGGAACGACAGCGACACGGGCACCAAGACGATATCCGGCACCTCGATGGCCTCCCCCCACGTGGCCGGTGCCGCCGCCGTCTACCTGGCGGGCCACCCCGACGCCGACCCGGCGGCCGTGACGACGGCGCTGACCGGCGCCGCCACCGCCGACAAGATCGGCAACCCGGGCTCCGGCACGCCGAACAAGCTGCTGAAGGTCACCGAGTAGAAGCTCACCCGCAGTCACGGGTCGCAGGGGCCGCGGAGGCGAGGATGCTCCGCGGCCCCCCGCGCCTCGGTGCCCGGGCCGGCGCGGTGAGTGGCCCGGCTCACATGGCGTTCCGGTCCCGCCGCGGCCACGATGGTCCTCTTCACCAGGAGGCCGAAGGGATCAAGAATGTTCCGCAAGGTGCTGGTCGCCAACCGCGGTGAGATTGCGATTCGGGCGTTCCGCGCGGGTTACGAGCTGGGTGCCCGTACCGTCGCCGTCTTCCCGCACGAGGACCGCAACTCGCTGCACCGCCTGAAGGCCGACGAGGCTTACGAGATCGGCCAGCCGGGTCACCCCGTGCGGGCCTACCTCTCCGTCGAGGAGATCGTCCGCGCGGCACGCCGCGCGGGAGCCGACGCGGTCTACCCCGGTTACGGATTCCTGTCCGAGAACCCCGAACTGGCCCGGGCCTGCGAAGAGGCCGGCATCACGTTCGTCGGACCGAGCGCCGGCATCCTGGAACTGACCGGGAACAAGGCACGAGCCGTGGCCGCCGCCCGCGAGGCGGGCGTGCCGGTGCTGGGCTCCTCGGCACCCTCCACCGACGTGGAGGAACTGGCCCGGGCCGCCGACGACATCGGCTTCCCCGTGTTCGTCAAGGCCGTGGCGGGCGGCGGCGGGCGCGGCATGCGCCGCGTCGAGGACCCCGCCCAGCTGCGCGAGGCCGTCGAGGCGGCGTCCCGTGAGGCGGCCTCCGCGTTCGGCGACCCCACCGTCTTCCTGGAGAAGGCCGTCGTCGAGCCCCGCCACATCGAGGTGCAGATCCTCGCCGACGGGCAGGGCAACGTCATCCACCTGTTCGAGCGGGACTGCTCGGTGCAGCGCCGTCACCAGAAGGTCATCGAACTCGCCCCCGCGCCCAACCTCGACCCGGCGCTGCGCGACCGCATCTGTGCCGACGCCGTGCGGTTCGCCCGCCGGATCGGCTACCGCAACGCGGGCACCGTGGAGTTCCTCGTCGACCGCGACGGCAACCATGTCTTCATCGAGATGAATCCGCGCATCCAGGTCGAGCACACGGTGACCGAGGAGGTCACCGACGTCGACCTGGTGCAGGCCCAGCTGCGCATCGCCGCCGGGGAGACGCTGGCCGACCTCGGCCTCGCCCAGGAGACCGTCACCCTGCGGGGAGCGGCCCTGCAGTGCCGCATCACCACCGAGGACCCGGCCAACGGCTTCCGCCCGGACACCGGGCGGATCAGCGCCTACCGTTCGCCCGGCGGCTCCGGCATCCGGCTGGACGGCGGCACCACCCACGCGGGCACGGAGATCAGCGCCCACTTCGACTCCATGCTGGTGAAACTGAGCTGCCGGGGCCGGGACTTCACCACCGCCGTCAACCGCGCCCGGCGCGCGGTGGCGGAGTTCCGCATCCGCGGCGTGGCCACCAACATCCCCTTCCTCCAGGCGGTGCTGGACGACCCGGAGTTCCAGGCCGGGCGGGTCACCACGTCGTTCATCGAGCAGCGCCCCCACCTGCTCACCGCGCGCCACTCCGCCGACCGCGGGACCAAGCTGCTGACCTATCTCGCGGACGTCACCGTGAACAAGCCGCACGGCGAGCGCCCCGAGCTGATCGACCCGATGACCAAGCTGCCGCCCGTGACCGACGACGCGCCGCCGCCCGGCTCCCGGCAGCGGCTCGCCGAACTCGGTCCCGAGGGCTTCGCCCGCTGGCTGCGCGCCTCGCCCACCATCGGCGTCACCGACACCACCTTCCGCGACGCCCACCAGTCGCTGCTCGCCACCCGCGTGCGCACCAAGGACCTGCTCGCCGTCGCCCCGGTGGTGGCACGCACCCTGCCCCAGTTGCTCTCCCTGGAGTGCTGGGGCGGCGCCACCTACGACGTCGCCCTGCGCTTCCTCGCCGAGGACCCGTGGGAGCGGCTGGCCGCGCTGCGCGAGGCGGTGCCGAACATCTGCCTCCAGATGCTGCTGCGCGGCCGCAACACCGTGGGCTACACCCCGTACCCGACGGAGGTGACCGACGCCTTCGTCCAGGAGGCGGCGGCCACCGGCATCGACGTCTTCCGCATCTTCGACGCCCTGAACGACGTCTCCCAGATGCGCCCCGCGATCGACGCCGTGCGCGAGACCGGGACGGCCGTGGCGGAGGTGGCCCTGTGCTACACCTCCGACCTGTCCGACCCGTCCGAGCGGCTCTACACGCTGGACTACTACCTGCGCCTGGCCGAGCAGATCGTGGAGGCGGGCGCCCACGTCCTGGCGGTCAAGGACATGGCGGGGCTGCTGCGGGCGCCGGCCGCCGCGACGCTGGTCGCGGCGCTGCGCCGGGAGTTCGACCTCCCGGTCCACATCCACACCCACGACACGGCGGGCGGGCAGCTCGCGACCTACCTGGCCGCTGTCCAGGCGGGCGCGGACGCCGTCGACGGAGCGGTGGCGTCCATGGCGGGCACCACCTCGCAGCCGTCCCTGTCGGCCATCGTGGCCGCGACCGACCACTCCGAGCGGCCCACCGGCCTCGACCTCCAGGCCGTGGGCGACCTGGAGCCCTACTGGGAGGGCGTCCGCAAGGTCTACGCCCCCTTCGAGGCGGGCCTGGCCTCGCCGACCGGCCGCGTCTACCACCACGAGATCCCCGGCGGTCAGCTCTCCAACCTGCGCACCCAGGCCATCGCACTCGGCCTCGGCGACCGCTTCGAGGAGATCGAGGCGATGTACGCCGCCGCCGACCGGATGCTCGGCCGTCTGGTGAAGGTCACCCCGTCGTCCAAGGTCGTCGGCGACCTGGCCCTGCACCTCGTGGGCGCCGGCGTGGCCCCCGAGGACTTCGAGGCGGAGCCGGACCGGTTCGACATCCCCGACTCCGTGGTCGGCTTCCTGCGCGGCGAACTCGGCACCCCGCCCGGCGGCTGGCCCGAGCCGTTCCGCAGCAGGGCACTGCGGGGCCGCGCCGAGGCCAAGCCCGTGGCGGAACTGAGCGCCGAGGACCGCGCCGGGCTGACGAAGGACCGCCGCGCCACGCTCAACCGGCTGCTGTTCCCCGGACCGACGCGCGAGTTCGAGACGCACCGGCAGACCTTCGGCGACACCAGCGTGCTGGACAGCAAGGACTTCTTCTACGGGCTGCGCCCCGGCAAGGAGTACAGCGTCGACCTCGACCCCGGTGTGCGCCTGCTCATCGAGCTCCAGGCCGTGGGCGAAGCCGACGAGCGCGGCATGCGCACCGTGATGTCCACCCTGAACGGCCAACTGCGGCCGATCCAGGTGCGCGACCGGGCGGCGGCCTCCGACGTCCCCGTCACCGAGAAGGCCGACCGCGCCAACCCCGGCCACGTCGCCGCGCCCTTCGCCGGAGTGGTGACCCTCGCGGTCGCCGAGGGCGACGAAGTGGCGGCCGGGGCCACCGTGGCCACCATCGAGGCGATGAAGATGGAGGCCGCGATCACCGCACCGAAGTCCGGCACGGTGACCCGGCTGGCCATCAACCGCATCCAGCAGGTGGAGGGGGGCGACCTCCTGGTGGAACTCGCCTGATCCCCACCGCGCCCCGGCCGCCCACCCGCCTCCCCTCCGAGAGGCGGCGCGCGTGGGCGGCCGGACGCCGTCCGGGGCGCGGCGGGCGCACGCCGACGGGCGAGTGTCAGTGCCAGGTGCAAGGCTGTGGCCAAAGAGCATCTGCGAAAGGACATCGCGGTGATCACCACTGACTTCGCTCCCGGCTCCCCCTGCTGGCTCGACCTCGGTGCCCCCGACGTCCGGGCGGCCGCCGACTTCTACGGCACGGTCCTCGGATGGGACTACGAGTCCATGGGGGAGGGGGAGGAGATGGAAGGCGGGATGTTCCGGAAGGACGGCAAGATCGTCGCCGGTCTCGGCAAGCTCACCGAGGAGGGTGCCCGCTCCGCCTGGATGATCTACTACAGCGTCCCCGACGCCGACGCCACGACCCAGGCCGTCGAGCGTGCGGGCGGCACCGTCCGGGTGGCGCCGATGGACCTCGAGGAGTGGGGCCGCATGGCCCAGTACAGCGACCCGCTGGGGGGCCAGTTCGCCGTATGGCAGCCCGGCACGACGAAGGGCGTCGACCTGGTGGACGAGCCGGGTTCGCTGTCCTGGACCGAGCTGTACACGAGCGACGCCGCGGCCGCGAAGGACTTCTACGGCGGCGTGTTCGACTGGCGGTTCAGCGACATGGAACTGCCGGGCGGTGGCGGCACGTACTCCCTCATCACCCCGGCCGGGCTCCCGGAGGAGCGCATGCACGGTGGTCTGATGCAGGTCGGCAAGGAGGACCTGTCCCTGGCGAACGGACGGCCGTACTGGCACCCGGTCTTCGCCGTCACCGACTGCGACGCGGCCGTCGCCAAGGTCACCGAGAACGGCGGCAGCGTGCAGATGGGCCCGCAGGACGCGGAGGGCGTCGGCCGCCTGGCCGTCTGCGTCGACCCGGCCGGGGCGGACTTCGTGGTGCTCACCCCGGCCGAGAGCTGACTCGGAGACCGCCGCGTTCACCTACCTCGGCTCCGACGAGGTCGTGCCTCCCACTGCTTCGCCTCGACCCCGACCGGGCGAACCGTCTCGCCCACGTCACGGGACGCCCCACCCGGTCCCGCCGTGCACCGCAGCCGGCGTGGCCGGGACGGCGCACTCCGTCCCGTCGGCCACGCCCGTCGGCCCCGTGCCTCACCCGCCCGTCAGGTCCGGCCGCACCAGGGTGCCGGCGCGGCCGTGGACGATGTCGTACGCGTCCTTCAGGGCGCCGATGGCGCTCAGACCGCCCGTGAGGTCGACGAAACGGGCGGCGGCCTCGACCTTCGGGCCCATGGACCCCTCGGGGAAGCCCATGCGCCGCAGTTCGCCGGGGGTGATGTCCAGCAGCGCCCGCTGGCCGGGGGTGCCGTAGCCGGTGTAGACGTGCGGCACGTCGGTGAGGACGAGCAGGAAGTCGGCCCTGAGCCGCTCGGCCAGGAGCGCGGCGGTGGCGTCCTTGTCGACCACGGCCTCGGAGCCGGTCAGCCGTCCGGTGGCGGGGTCGCGCACCAGCGGCACGCCACCGCCACCGCCGCAGACGACGACGGTGTCCTCGCCGAGCAGGGCGGTGATGACGTCGGACTCGACGATGCCCTCGGGGCGCGGCGAGGGCACCACGCGCCGCCAGCCCGTGCCGTCCGGGGCGATGCGCCAGCCGCGCGAACCTGCCAGGCGCACCGCCTCCTCGTGGGGGTAGCTCTGTCCGATGAACTTGGTCGGGTGCGCGAAGGCAGGGTCGTCGGCGCGTACCAGGGTGTGGGTGATCAGGGCGGCCACCCGGTGCTCGGGCAGCGCGTCGCGCAGGCCCCGGGCGAGCAGCGAGCCGATCATGCCCTGGGTCTGGGCGCCGAGGACGTCGAGCGGATACGGGACGCTCAGGTCCGGGTCGTTCGCGCTCTCGACGGCCAGCAGGCCGATCTGGGGGCCGTTGCCGTGGGTGATGACGAGTTCGTTGCCCCGGGCCAGCGCGGCGAGGGCGGTGACGGCCTCGTCGACGTGGTGCTGCTGCACGGTGGCGTCGGGGCGTTCACCCCGCTGCAGAAGGGCGTTTCCGCCGAGGGCGGCGACGATGCGCACGGTGTCACGCTCCGAGGGTGGCGACGAGGACGGCCTTGATGGTGTGCAGACGGTTGTCCGCCTGGTCGAAGACGACCGACGCAGCGGACTCGAAGACCTCGTCGGTGACCTCGAGCCCGTCGAGCACCCGCTCGTCGGCGAGGTCCCGGGCGAGTGCGGTGCCGTGGTCGTGCAGGGCGGGCAGGCAGTGCAGGAACTTCACACCGGGATTGCCCGTGGCGGCGAGCACCTTGGCGTCCACGCGGTAGGGCAGCAGCAGTTCGATGCGCGGAGCCCAGCTGGTGGCGGGCTCACCCATCGAGACCCATACGTCGGTGTGGACGAAGTCGGCGCCGCGCACCGCCTCCTCGACGTCCTCGGTGAGGGTGATCCGGGCGCCGCTCGCGGCGGCCAGTTCGCGGCAGGTCGCCACCAGTGCGTCCGCCGGCCACAGGGCGCGCGGGGCGGCGATGCGCACGTCCATGCCCAGCAGCGCGCCCATCGACAGCAGCGAGTTGCCCACGTTGTTGCGGGCGTCTCCCAGATAGGCGTAGGCGATGTCGCCGAGCGGCTTGGCGCTGTGCTCCCGCATGGTGAAGACGTCGCACAGGCTCTGCGTGGGGTGGCAGGTGTCGGTCAGGCCGTTGTAGACCGGCACTCCGGAACGGGCGGCCAGTTCCGTCACGATGGACTGGGCGGAGCCGCGGTACTCGATCGCGTCGTACATGCGGCCGAGGACGCGGGCGGTGTCGGCGATCGACTCCTTGTGGCCCATGTGCGAGTCGTCCGGGCCCAGACAGGTGGTGTGGGCCCCCTGGTCGGCGGCGGCGACCTCGAAGGCGCAGCGGGTGCGGGTGGAGCTCTTCTCGAACAGCAGTGCCACGTTGCGGCCGCTGAGCGCGGGACGTTCGGTGCCCGTGGCCTTCGCCCGCTTCAGGTCGGCCGCCAGGTCCAGGAGGTGGACGATCTCTTCGCGGGTGAAGTCGAGTTCGCTGAGGTAGGAACGGCCGCGCAGGTCGATGGTGGTGGTCATCTCGGGTCCTTGGTTCGGGTGCGGTTCCGGCGGGCGGGGGAGCGGTGCGCCGGTCAGGTGACCGGGTCGCGTTCGACGGGGCAGCTCATGCAGCGGGGGCCGCCGCGTCCCCGGCCCAGTTCGGCACCGGCGATGGTGATCACCTCGATGCCCTGCTTGCGGAGGTAGGTGTTGGTGGCCACGTTGCGCTCGTAGCCGACGACCACGCCCGGGGCGACCGCGAGGAAGTTGCTTCCGTCGTCCCACTGTTCGCGCTCGGCGGCCCGGACGTCCTGCGGTGCCGACAGCATGCGCACCTTGTCCAGGTCGAGTGCCTCCGCCAGGGCGGCGGCCAGGTCGTCGTTCGGGTGGACGGTGAAGCCGGGCCGGTGCTTGTCGGTCGGCAGCAGGGTCCAGGAGCGCAGTCCGTCGGCCAGCCCCGGGTAGACCACGAACGCGTCGCGGTCGACCATCGTGAGCACCGTGTCCAGGTGCATGAACGCCCGGCTGCGCGGCAGTTGGACCGCGATCAGCCGGCGTGCCGTGTTCTCGGCGAACAGCCGGGCGGCCAGTTCCTCGACCGCGGAGGGCGAGGTGCGCTCGCCCATGCCGACCATGACGGCGCCCTCGCCCAGGACGTGGACGTCACCGCCCTCGAGGGTGGAGGGGGTGACGGCGTCGCTGTCGCCCCGGAGCAGCGGAGGACGGCGCACCCCGGAGAACAGGGGGTGGAAGCGGTAGATGGCGGCGGCGTGCAGGCTCTCGCGGCGCCGTGCCGGACGGGCCATCGGGTTGACCGAGCAACGGTCGTAGATCCAGCAGCTGTTGTCGCGCGGGAAGAGGTGGTTGGGCAGCGGGGCCAGGGCGAAGTCGTCGTCGGTCAGCGCGCTCCACACCAGGCTGTCCCCGGTGGTCAACGGCAGGTCGTCCTTGATCAGCCCGCCGATCAGGTAGCCGGCGAGCGTCTCGCCGTCCAGGTCGGTGCACAGGGTGCGCACGGGCTCGACCAGGGCCGGGCCCACGGTCTCCTTGGTGACGACCCGGTCCAGCAGCCAGTCGCGGGCGTCCGGGAGCTCCAGTGTCCGCGCGAGCAGATCGGCGAACAGGTGCACGCGCACGCCGCGGTCGCGCAGCGCCTGCGCGAAGGCGTCGTGCTCCTCGCGCGCCCGCTTGGCCCACAGGATGTCGTCGAAGAGCAGGGCATCGACGTTGCGCGGCGTCAGCCGGGACAGCTCCAGGCCGGGACGGTGCAGGATCACCTGCCGCAGCGGTCCGACCTCCGAGTCGACGTGGAAGGCGGGCGCCGGGGTGGGGCGGTTCATGGTGGGCTCCTTGTGGGAGGGGGAGAGGGACACGGGGTCGGCCGGGAGGGTGGTTCGGCCGGACTCCCGTCGCACCGGGCGCGGTCCGCGGATGGGGCGGGCCGCCGGTGCCGTCGGGACCCGGCGGGCGGGACGGGCCCGCCCGCCGGGCGTGGCCGTCAGTCGTGGTGGCGGGTCCAGGGAGCGCGGGGCCTGGGAATGCCGGCCGCGCTCCGCCGCGGAAGCCGCTGCCGGGTCTCCGGGGCCGACGGGGTCTCCGGTGGCCGGGCGGGGGAGGCGACGTCCCCGTCCGTCTCCGACATCGTCTCGGCCGTGTCGGCCGGTACGGCACCGGCACCGGTGGCCGGGTCGGCCGCGCCCTCACCGCTTCCCGGTGCCGCGGCCGCGACCGGAGCCGCGTCGGCGCGGAACTGACCGTGCTTGAGCCAGACGTACACCGGCACTCCGAGCAGGAGCACGAACAGCCCGTAGTACACGGTCTGGTAACCGCTGCCCTGCATCGACCAGTAGGAGAAGGCCAGGGCGGTCACCGTGACCGCCAGGTCACGGGCCAGCCGGCCCCCGCGCACCGCCGACCGCCCCTCGGTCACCAGCCACAGCAGCTGGGCCGCCGCCGAGAACAGGTAGGGGATGACCGCGGTGAGCACGCTCAGCAGCACGATCTTCGTGAAGACGTCGGAGAACCGGGTGTAGCTGAACACCGTGATCAGCGAGGCCAGCACGGTGGACGCGACGATGCCGAACACCGGGACGTCGCGCGGGCCGCGCAGCCGGGCGAAGGCGGTGGGGAACAGCCCGTCCCGGGCGGCCGCGTAGGGCATCTCGGCGCAGATCATCGTCCAGCCGTTCAGCGCGCCGATCCCGGAGACGATGGCCGCCACGGCCACCAGGTCGCCGGCCCAGCCACCACCGGCCATGTTGGTGGCCGCGTCGCTGAACGGGGCGGTGGAGGTGAGCAGATCGCCGTGCGCCACGCTGCCGAAGACGGCGAACGTGCCGAGGATGTAGATCACCGCGCACAGCAGCGTGCCGTACACGGTGGCCCGGGGAACGTTGCGCCCCGGCTCGCGGACCCGGCCGGCGACGACCGATGCAGCCTCCAGGCCGAGGTAGCTGAACAGGGCGATCGCCGCGGCGGCGCTGACGGCGCCGATCGCGGACTGGTCACTGGCGTTGAAGGCCCCGAAGTTGTCCGGGTCGACGAAGAACAGACCGACGGTGGCCATCAGGACCAGCGGGACGAACTTCACCACGGTCGTGACGACCTGGAAGATGCCCGTGTTCCGCGCGCCGGTCAGGTTCACCACGGCCGGGATCCACAGCCCGGTCAGGGCGAGCACCACCGACCAGGCCGTGCGGTGCCCGGTGTTGACGAACACCTCCACGTACCCGACCCAGGCCACCGCGATGGCCGCGTTGCCGGCCCACGCCGTGATCCAGTACGACCAGGCGTTGAGGAAGCCGGCGAACTCGCCGAACGCCTCCCGTGCGTAGACGTACGGGCCACCGCTGCCGGGGCTGCGCCGGGCCAGTCCGCCGAAGGTGACGGCCAGGGCCAGCGCGCCGACCGTGACGACGACGAAGGCCACGAGGGCGATCGGGCCGTACGGCGCGAGGGCCGACGGCAGGGCGAAGACCCCGGTGCCGATGATGCTCCCGACCACCAGGGCGGTTGCGGCGGGCAGACCCAGCGCCTTGGCCGGTCCGTCACCGCCTGTGGCGCTGCTTCCGGCTCTGGGCGCCGGGTTCCTCTCGAGGGCAGACATGGCCGCACTCCTTGCTCCCGCCGGGGGCGGGTCCCTTGATCACCTCCGATGCTGCTCGTACGCGCGGTCGCCGGGCACCGGCCACTCGGTCCCCACCCGTGCCTGACCGGCCCGGCACCGGGCGGCCGAAGGTCCCGGCGCCGAGGGGGCCGTACTGGAGCCGGCCCCGTCCCGGGCCCCGGTGGACGGGGGCGGGCGGGGCCGGAAGGGCGCGGTCCGTCACTTGAGGGGGTCGTGGCCCCAGTTCATGAGTGAGTGGCGCCAAGGGGTGTGCGTCACGTCCCCGTCGGGACGCTGCGCGAGGTGGCGGCGGACGTAGCCGACGACCTTGCGCATATGGGCGATGTCGTCGTCGCCGAGGTCGGACGCCTTCGTGTGCAGCAACTCGACGATGCGTCGACCGGAGGCATGGCCGACGCTCTCACCGCCGTCGCTCTGCCCGGCGCTCTTCGACTCCTCGGTCCGCAGCCACTTCTCCAGTTCACCCGGGGTCATGTTGACCGCGTCGTGGAACTCGGCCCGGACCTCCCCGTGGTCGTTCCGCCGGTTCCCCGCCGTCACGACCCGCCGCGCTTCCTGCGCAGGGCGCCGGGCTTGTGCACCGCCGAGCGACCGGACTTGTCGCTGCGGACCTCGTACTGCGGCTCGTCCTTCGAGGCGTCGACGGTGCGGCCGGCCGCCCGGGTGCGCTCCGTGATCTTCTTCTTGATCCGCCCGGTCACCTCCCGGCCGTGGCTCCGCCACGAGACCTTGTCACCCTTGTGCAGATCGTCGTTCTCCGGCATGACTCCTCCTTCGTCCGTCGTTCGTGCGACGGGACACGTCATCAGCCTCGAGGACGCCGCCGCGTCACGCATTCGCTGCCGCCACCGGCATCCCGCCCGTCGAGGCGGTGAACCCCGGCCCGTCTCGACCAGCGCACGACGGCGACCGCGGCGAGCACGACGACGAGGGCACGCACGCCGTGACCGCCGCCGCGGCCGGATCCGCACGCGCCGAGCGCGGTGCGGGACACAGGGCGCGCGGCGTCCTCGTCGGGCGGCGAGGCGGGTGCGGTCCGCGCCGGCCCGGCCGCCGCCTGCCGGGACTGTCCCCGTTGGACGTCCCGGAGAAGTTCCCGCTGGATGTGGGACCAGACCTGCTCCGGGGGCGCGGCCGGGAGATCCGGTGCGCCGATGCCGCGGGCGGCGGCCACCACGCGCGTCAGCCGCGCCAGCTCCCCACGGCAGTGCTCGCACCGGGCGATGTGCCGCTGGGCCTCCGTGCCGTCACCCGGGACGGGGTGCCCCAGTGCCAGCTCCACCAGGTGTGCGGCCTCGACGTGTGCCACGTGCCCTCCCGTTCCTCGCGCTCCGTGCTCCGGGTGCTGTCCCGCACGATCCCCGGCGTGCGGACCGGCCGCGGTGCGCTCAGTCCCGCAGCGGCTCGGCCGTGACGACGAGGTTGGCCCGGTAGCCGCCCTCGCCGGGGACGAACGGCGGCGCGCAGGTGACGAGCCGCAGGACCGGGGCGCCGGTCCTGCGGAACGTGTCGGGCGGAAGGTCGTCCTTCGGGGTCGTCGCACGGGCGACGACGCGGTAGACCACGGGTTCCGCCGCCGTGCGCCGGACCTCGACCCGGTCCCCGGGCCGTATGTCGTACAGGGCGGCGAACTCGCCCAGGGCGCCGGTGTCGTCGTCCATGTGACCGACCAGCACGGCCGCCCCCTCGCTCGCCCCCGGGGCCGGGCCGTGGCGGTACCACCCGGCGACGGCCGGATCCGCGGGCACGGCGATGGCGCCGTCCCCGGTGACGCCCACCGGGCGTACCGGGGCGTCGAGGCCGGCGCCGCGCACCATGATCCGCTCGGGCGGCGGGTCGTGGCGCGGAGCGCCGGCTTCGCGTGGCGGAGGGCTCGCCGTCCGGGTCGCCGCGGCGTCCCGGACGGGAGCCACGGTCCCGAAGTCCGGCGGGGGCGGGGAGGGCCGCGCCGGTGCATCCGGCAGGGTGAGAACCACCGTCAGCGCGGCGGCCGACACCGTCAGCAGGGTGAGCCGTGCCCCTGTGTCAGGCACGCCGGCTCGCGAACCGGCGGCCGACCAGGACGCCCGTCACCGTCACCACCCCGGCGGCCGCCACCCAGGCCTGCCACCCCTCCGACGAGTTCGGGGCGACGGCGACGCCGGCCCGCCCGGCATTGACGGCGTTGGGCGCCGACTCCATGCCGCTGAACGTCTGGACCTTCAGCGCCAGGTTCTTGTCCTCGGCGCTGCCCCAGGCGTAGACGACGTTGCTGGTTCCCTCCTTCAGGTCCACGTCGGCCGGGCCGATGGCCACGGTGTCCGTGCCGGCGAGCACGACGTCGGCGCTCACGGTGCCCGCGTCGACCGTGGTGGTGTCCTCCTTCGGGTTCTCCAGGCCGGTGAACGCCGGCTGTCCGCCCGCGCGGACGTCAACGGCCGGTGCGGCAGCGACGTGACGCACCGTCAGCCGGGACTTTCCGGCGTCGACCGCCGAGACGTCGTTGACGAACGCCGTCAGCCGGGGCTTGCCGTCGGCGGAGAGGTGGGCGGCGACCGTGGCGTTCGCTCCGGCCGGTACCTCGATCTTCTTCTCCACGGCCGGTGTTCCGTCGGGGCCCTGTCCCGCCTCGAAGACCTTGATGTCGTAGGTGCCGGCGTCGAGGGCCTGCGGTTCGGTCACGGTGCCGGGCTCGAAGTCGCCGAGCAGCTCCTCACCGTTGGCGTAGACGTCCACGGTCAGGCCCGGGACACCGTGGAAGACGGACACCATGGCCTGGTCGCCGTCCTGTGCGGGAGCGGCCGCGAGGGCGGGTGCGCTCACACCGAGGACCAGGGCGCAGGCACCGGCCGAGGCGGCGACGACAGTGGGGATTCGGTACGTCATGGGATTCATCCCTTTCAGGGGGCGTTGCCCTTGGTGGAGTGTCGATCGTGTTTCGGGTGCGGGTGCCGTCGTGGATGCGCGCCGGGGCGTTTCTCCGGCACGGTCATGCCGCCTCCGTGGCGTCGCGGCCCTGCTCGATCGCCTGGCGCAACCGGTACAGACCCCGGCGGGCGTGGCTCTTCACGGTGCCCAGGGGCAGTCCGGTCCGCTCGGCGATCTGAGCCTGGGTCAGGTCCGCGTAGAACGCGAGGCACAACACCTCCCGCTGGTGGTGCGGGAGCCGGGAGAGCTCGTCGACCAGCAGGACCCGGTCCAGTACCTCCTCCGGACCCGCCTCGTCCCGGCCGGACGCCTCGGCGCCGCGGGCGGACGAGTCGGCGAGCTCCGCCCGCCTGGTCCTGGCCGCCAGCGCGTCGACGATCTTGCGTCGGGTGATGCCGACGAGCCAGGCGCCGAGCGGGCCCCGCTCCGGACGGAAACCGGCCCGGCCCCGCCAGGCGCCGAGGAACACCTGCTGGGTCACGTCCTCGGCCTCGTGGGTGTCACCGAGCGACCGGGTGGCCAGCGTGTGGACCAGGGCTCCCCAGCGCCGGTAGATCGCGGCGAACGCGATCTCGTCGGCGGCGAGGAGGCCACGGGCCAGTTCGTCCTCGAGCATCGTCTCCCAGTCGTGCGGCGCTTCCCGCACTGCGGGGGAGAGGGCGGTGACGCATCGCTTCGTGCTCATGGCCCGGTTCCTCCTGCCGTGTTCCCTGTGCGGGGCCCAGGGCGCCGGTCCGACCGCCTCGGGGCGGGCTGCCCGGCGTGGGCGGCCCCGCGTCTGCCGCCAGTCTTGGGGCAGTAAAACGACGCAGCCAACATGCATCGTTTGTGCGTCGTAAATGGCGTACCGTGGTGGTGTGAGCGACACCCACGACGACCACGACGACGAGACGGCGCGCGGCGGCGGACTGACCACCGGCGAGGTGGCGCGGCGGCTGGGCGTGGCCCCGACGACGATCCGTTCGTGGGACCGCCGTTACGGGCTGGGCCCCGATGCGCACACCGGTGGTCGGCACCGCCGCTGGACGGCCGGAGACGTGGCGCGCCTGGAGCGGATGTGCGCCCTGACCGCGACGGGCATCCCGCCGGCCGAGGCCGCCCGCATGGCGCGCGACGAACTGCCGCTGGAGACGGAGCCGCCCGCGCGGGCCGCCACCGCGTCTCAGCGGCCGCAGCGATCCGCCGGGGGCCGGGCGGGAAGCGGCCTCCGGCTGGGCGATGTGCGCCAGGAATGCAAGGGAATCGCCCGCGCCGCACTGCGCCTCGACGCCGCCGTGGTGGACCGGCTGCTGGCGGAGGCGATCGAGGAGCACGGCCTGGTGGCCGCCTGGACGGAGGTGATCATGCCGACGCTCCAGGCGGTCGGCCGCAAGTGGGAGGGCTCGGGGGAGCGGTACGTCGAGGTCGAGCACTTCCTGACCTGGCACGTCTCGGGCGCGCTCCGGCGCTGCTCCGCGCCGGTGGCCGCCGACCGGCAGGGGGCGACCACGGTGCTGGCCTGCGTGCCGGGCGAGAACCACACCCTGCCGCTGGAAGTACTGACCGCCGCGCTGGCCGAACGCGCCCTCCCCGTCCTGATGTTCGGCGGGGCCCTGCCCGTGGAGTCCCTCGTCACGGCGGTCCGCAGGACCGGACCGGCCGCGGTGGGGCTCTGGGCGCAGTCCCGCACCACCGCCAGCCGACCGCTCGCGCAGCACGTGGCAGCGATGGAATGGGGGGTGCGCGGCGCCCGCAGAAGGCCGGTCGTCCTCACCCTCGGTCCCGGCTGGGCCGGCCACGCGCTGCCCGGACTGCCGCGCCCCGCGGGACTGGCGCAGGCCGTCGACGTCATCGAGTCCGTCGTCCGGGGGTGACGCCCTGCCGGTCCTCGGGGACGGGTCGGCGCCCGGCCGGATCGGCGCGGCCGGTCCGGCGCGGCCGGTCCGTCGGGAGCCGTGGGCGAGGCGACGACTGGCCCGGCGAGGGCGGTGGCCGAAGCGGCGAGTCGCCCGGGGCTCGCGTCGGTGCGGGGAGGGCGGGGAGCGTCCGCCGCACGAGGCACGGCCGATCGATCCCGCAGACGGAGAACGAGGAGCGTCCGGACAGCCAGGCCCCGAGAGGACGTCGTCGCAGGGCCGGGACGATGTGCCCGGGAGCGGGCGCACCCCTGCACCGGGTCATCGGCCGCGCCGGTCGCCCTCGTCCGCGGCACCGCAGGAAACGGGACGCGCGCGCCACCGCTCCCACGCCTTGTGCGGCTCTGGCGGCGGTCGTGTCGGTCATGGCCTGTGGGGCGGGCCCGGACCGCTGTTGGCGGGTGGCCCCGTGTCGTGCGGGCAGCTCTCCGGGGGCGCCCGGCGTCGCGCTCCGGTCCTTTGCGCGACTCTGGCGGCGGTCGGGTGTCGGCAAGGCCGGGAGGGCGGGCTCGTCACCGCTGCCGGTGCGCGGCCCTGTGCCGTCCGGCGCCGGGCGCCCGGAGCCGGTGAGGTCGTGGACGAGGCCGACCGCCCCAGCGGGTGAAGGCGTACGGCCTCCACGGTGCCGCGGCGTTTCACCGGCATCAGACGCGCAGGGGGGTCCTGCGGTCCGCCGATCCGCACGCGGCGGGGCCCGCCGCCCGTTCCGGAGGCGCGTCCACGACCGCGACTGCGACCGCGACCGCGGACCCCGGAGCCCGGCCGGTGCGGGGCACGGGCGTGGTCGGTCACCCCCGTGCCGACCCGACGACCCGACCGGCGCTCCCGGGACCGTCCTCACCCGCTGTCCGCGGTGCGCTGCGGGGCGGTGCCCGAGGCCCGTTCGACCAGGGCCGCGAACTCCCGCCGCACGGCGGGCTCGGCTCCGGTCCGCCCGAAGTGCCGCAGGCTCATGGCGGCCAGCTCCGTGATCTTGGACTCCACCACGGCGCGGGCCCCGGTCCGCTCCAGCGCGGCCCGTACGCGTTCCACGGCGTCACCCGACGCGGCTCCGCCCGGGGCGAGCGCGGCGGCGGCTTCCTCGTCCCCGGTGGCGTCCGCGAGGCGGAGGGCCACCGCGAGCAGGTAGGTGAGCTTGCGTCCCCGCAGGTCGTCGCCGACCGGTTTCCCGGTCCGCGCCGGATCGCCGAAGGCGCCGAGAAGGTCGTCGCGGAGCTGGAAGGCAAGCCCTGCGCACCGGCCGGCGGAGCGCAGCGCCTCCAGGGCGTGCTCGTCGGCGCCGGCCAGCGACGCGCCCAGCGCCAGGGGCCGCTCGACGGTGTACAGGGCGCTCTTCAGCGTGGCGATGGTCACCGCCTCGTCGAGTCCCGAGGCACAGGTCGCCTGCGCGTGGAGGTCGCGGTACTGCCCGGCGACCATCTCGGTGCGCATCGCCTGCCACTCCCGGTACAGCGCGGGACCGTGCGGCGAGCCCAGCGCGATCTCCGTGAGCAGGTCGTCCGCCCACGCCAGTGCCAGGTCGCCGGCGAGGACGGCGGCGGACGCCCCGAACGACTCCGGGGAGCCGGCCATCCGTGCGGCCCAGTGCCGACGGGCGAGATCGACGTGCACCGCCGGCGCTCCCCGGCGCAGGACCGATCCGTCCATCACGTCGTCGTGTATCAGGGCGCACGCCTGGAGGAGTTCCAGGCAGGCTCCCGTCTCCAGTACCGCCGTGAGGTCGCCCGACCCGCCCGAGGCCCGCCATCCGCACCACGCGAAGGCCGTGCGCAGCCGTTTTCCGCCACGCCGGACGAACGCCGTGACGCGGCCGGCGACGTCCCGGGAGAAGACGGCGTCGACCTCCCGGGCCCGGGCCAGCCGGGCGTCGAGGACGCGGCCCAGGACCGTTTCGGCGGCCCCGCCGACGTCGCCGGCCATGAGCGGGTCGTCGACGAGGCCGGTCGGTTCGGCCGCCGTCCGCCGTAGTTCCAGCATGCACAGCCCCTTCGCCAGCGGTCACCGGACACCAAGGGTTTCTGTACCCGGTCGGCCGGCGGATGCGGTGACCGACCGCCTTGTGGAGGGTCTGTCCGGGGAACTGCTCACTCCATCGGGGCAGCGGCACGCGGGACACGGCCGTGGACCGCCACGGAAACGGGCCGCCGGATCCGGCCGTGGCCGGCCGCCGTCGGCCCGGGCGCGCCCGTCGTGACCGGTGGGCCGCCGGCCGCTTCGACACGACGGCCACCATCCCCGGGTGGCCACCGTCCCCGGGCGGTCACCGTCCCCGGGCGGTCACCGTCCTGGGGCGGTCACCGTCCTGGGGCGGTCACGGCCGCCGGATCCGGTGCGTTCGTCGCGGGCCAGGGCACTGGGCCACCAGGCACGCGGGCCGCAGTCGATCACCAGGGCGGGCACCAGGAGCGAACGGACCACGAGCGTGTCGAGCAGCACGCCGAAGGCCACGATGAACGCGATCTGCACCAGGAAGGCCAGCGGGATGACCACCAGCGCGGCGAACGTCGCGGCCAGCACGACACCGGCCGAGGTGATGACCCCTCCAGTCGTCGTCAGCCCGCGCAGCACGCCCTGCCGGGTGCCGTGCGTGACCGCCTCCTCCCTCACCCGGGACATCAGGAAGATGTTGTAGTCGACCCCGAGGGCGACCAGGAAGACGAACCCGTACAGCGGCACCGAGGCGTCCGTTCCGGTGAAGCCGAGCAGGTGCTGGAACACGAGGGCCGAGACCCCCAGCGTCGCCAGGAAGTTGAGCGCCACGGTCGCCACCAGCAGGACGGGGACCAGCAGCGAGCGCAGCAGCACCACAAGGATCAGCAGGATGATGGCGAGCACCAGCGGGACGATGACGGTGCGGTCGTCCGCGGCGGTCCGCTGGGTGTCGTACTGCTGCGCGGTGTACCCGCCGACCAGTGCGTCGGCGCCGGGGACCGCGTGCACGTTCTCGCGCAGCCGCTGAACGGTCGCCTTGGCGGCGTCGCTGTCGGCCGCCGCCTCGAGCGTGGCGTTGATCTGGACGCGGCCGTCGACGACGAGCGGGTCGTCGGCGCTCGGCCGGCCCGAGGCGGAGACCGGCGTCGCCGAGGCCACCCCGTCGGTGCCCTCCGCCACGGCCGTCACCCGAGTGGCGCGGTCGGCGTCGGCGATGATCACGGCGGGATTGCCCGAACCGCCGGGGAAGTGACGGCCGAGGGTCTTCTGGGCACTGACCGAGGGCGAGTCGTTCACGAAGATCTCGTCGAGCGGCACGCCCTTGGCGGACAGGGAGGGGGAGAAGGCCGCCAACACCCCGAGCACCAGTGCGGTCACCACCCAGGTCCGGCGCGGTCGGGCGTCCACCTTCGCCGCGACCCGGCGCCACACGCCGTGCCCCTCGACGGAAGCGTCGGACTCCTTCGGCCTGGAGGGCCAGTAGGCGGTGCGGCCCAGCAGGGCCAGGACGGCCGGCAGGAAGGTGAGGGTGGAGATCACGGCGCACGCGATGCCGATGGCGCCGACGGGCCCGAGGGCGCGGTTGTTGGTGAGGCCACTGGCGAGCAGCGCCAGCAGGCCGAGTGCCACGGTGGCCGCGCTGGCCGTGATGGCCCCGAAGGAGCGGCGCACCGCCGCCACGGCCGCCGCGGCCCGGTCACCGCGTACGGCGAGCTCCTCGCGGAAGCGGGCGGACAGCAGCAGGGCGTAGTCGGTGGCGGCACCGATCACGAGGATGGACAGAATGCCCTGCACCTGGCCGTCCACCCGCACCACGTCCCGTTCCGCCAGCGCGTAGACCACGGCGCACGCGAGTCCCAGGGCGAAGACGGAGCCGAGAATGATCAGGAACGGCAGCAGGACGCTCCGGTACACCAGCAGCAGGATCAGCAGCACGGCCCCCAGGGCGACCCCCAGCAGCAGGCCGTCGACCCCCGCGAAGGCGTCCGACAGCTCCGCCTGGCTCGCCGCGGGGCCGGCGATCTGTGCCGTGGTGTCCGGCACGCTCCGCGCCGTACCGCGCACCTCGCCGAGAACGTCCGGCAGGCCCTCTCCCAGGTCGGGTTCGAGCTGCACGACGGCTTGCATCGCCTTCCCGTCCTCGGAGACCAGGGCGGGTGACGGACGGCCCACGATCCCGGGCCGTCCGGCGAGTTCGCCGACCGCACGGGTGGCGTCCGCCTGCTGCCGCTCGGTCACCCGCCCGCCGTCCGCCGTCCAGACCAGGACGGCGGGCAGGGACTCGGACTGGTCGAACGCCTCGCGTTCGGTGAGCACAAGGGTCGACTCGGCGCTCTTCGGCAGGAAGGCGGCCTGGTCGTTGGTGGCCACCTCGCCGAGCTTGCCCGCGTAGGGCCCCAGCGTTCCGCCCACCCCCAGCCAGACGACCAGCAGGACGAGCGGTACGAGCCATCGCGCCCAGCGCGACGTCGTTCTCATGGACATCCCCAGACAGCAGCCGAATTATCTAATCCATCAAGTATCTCAATGATTGAGAGAATATATACTGCCGCCATGGACGGCACCGGCGACCACCCCTCGGCATCACTTCCCGAGGAGGGCCCGCTCGGGTTGCAGTCGTTCGCGGTTCTCCTGCGCCGGATGAACGCCGAGTTCAATCGCATCGCGTACGAGTTCGCCCACACGCAGGGCCTGCACCTCACGGACGTGCAGGCGCTGATCGCGATCCTGGACGCCGATCCCGACAACGGCCCCATGACGCCCGGTCGGCTGCGCAAGCAGCTCAATCTCACGTCCGGTGCGGTGACCGCGTGCCTCGACCGTCTCGAGAAGGCGGGGCACATCCGCCGCGTCCGGGCGGTCGGTGACCGCCGTGTGGTGCACCTGCACTACGCGGAGACGGCCAGAGGTGTCGCCAGGGAGTACTTCCGTCCCCTGGCCAGCAGCACCGGAAGCGCGCTCGAGCGCTTCACCGACGGGGAACTCGCCGTCGTCGCGCGCTTCCTGGCGGAGATGAACCGCGAACTGGTCCTCCTGCGCCGCGACAGCGCCCCCGACGCGTAACCGTCGGCGAGGTGGCCCTCGCCCTCGGGTGCAACCACCCGCCCTCCACGAGGGGAAGACAGGGCACAGGCGGACGGACAGGCGTCCGCCCGTGACCCCGCCCCCGCGTCGGAGAGGATGCGTCATGAGGCTGCGCGACGAACTTCCCGTCGACCACGCACTGGCCACGGTCTACCGTTACGGGGCCGGGCTGTGCGGTGTGATCCTGCTGGTGTTCGGCTGCCTCGGCTTCGCCGACCGGCTCAGTCCCTTCACCACGGACGGCACGGAGATCGCCGGCATGACGAGCAACGGAGCACTCAGTCTCCTCTCGGTCGTCGTCGGCCTGGTCCTGATCGGCGGCGCCGTGGTCGGAGGCAACTTCGCCTCGACGCTCAACATGATCGTCGGTTCGCTGTTCCTGCTCAGCGGCTTCGCCCACATCTTCGTGCTCGACAAGCCCGCCAACATCCTCGGCTTCGGCATGACCAACGTCATCTTCACGTTTCTGATGGCGCTGCTCATCCTCACCTTCGGAATGTACGGACGGGTGTCGGGCAAGCTGCCGCACGACAACCCGTACTGGCGCCGGCGCCACCCGCGCGAAGCGGCACGGGAGTCCCTCGCGGCCCGGCGCCGGGCCCGTGCCGCGGCGCTCGCGGCGGCACCGGAGGCCGGGCCGACCGAGATGGCCACGCGCCACCAGGGCTGAGCACCCGGTCGCCGGCCCGGACGCGTATAGACCGGCGGCCGGGCCGGCCGGCAAGGGCGCGGCGGCACCTGTCCCGCCCCGACGGCGAGCGGCCGTCCCCCTGACCGACCGCTCGCTCGCCCGCTCGCCCCGCTTCCCGCCGGGCGCGGACGTGCGCGGCCCGGCGGGCCCGTCGGCTGCCCGGGCGACCGCTGCGGCCCAGGGTCCTGCGCCGGGACCGGGCCGTCTGCGATGCCGGTGCCCGCGGGCTGGGCGTGAGCACCCGGGAGGTGCCCCGACCCCGGGCCGTCCGGACCCAGCCGCGGCCGGGTCCGGAGAGCGGTCACGCAGACAGCGGTGGGGGTGCCGCCGCGTCCGGTCCCGCCAGGTGGGCGGTGAACCAGTCGCGCGCCACGTCGGCGACGGTGTCCATGGCGCCGGGTTCGGTGAACAGGTCGGCGACGCCCCGGACCGCGACGACGCGGTGCTCGCAGAGCATCCAGTCGGCCGCGATCCGGTTGCGGCCGAGCACCCGGGTGTCGAGACCGCCGACCAGGAGCAGCGTCGGAGCGCGAAGACGGGACAGTGCCGCCGGGCTGGCGAGGTCGGGGCGCCCGCCGCAGGAGACGACGGCCCGGATGTCGTCGCCCGCCGCTGCCTCCAGGGCGGCACCCGCGCCCGTACCGGAACCGAAGTAGGCCACGGGCAGCGCCGTCTCCTGACGCACCCAGTGGGAGGCGGCCCGAAGACGCCGGGCCAGCAGGACGATGTCGAACGCGTTGTGCCGGTCGCGCAGTTCCTCACCGGAGAGCACGTCCAGCACCAATGAGCCGACTCCCACGGAGCCGAGGGCGGCGGTGACGGACCCGAGGGCCGCGTCCGGCCGGTTCGAGCCGCCGTGCGTGAAGACGACCACCGCCCGGACCGTCGCGGGCAGTGCCAGACGGGCGGTGAGCGCGACGGATCCGGCACCGACCTCGACGTCGTGGTCCGATGCGGGCCCCGTGGCTGCGGGCGACCGGCCGGGTGACCGGGCAGGTGACCCGGGGACGCGGGGCGTGGCGAGCGGCGCGGTCACCTTCCCCTCACCTCCCCGGGTGGCGGTGCCGGGCCGGGCGCGGACGCGGCGACGGGCCCCGGGAGGACCGCTCCGCACCAGACCGAGCAGAACGTCGGTGGCGCCGTGGAGCCGCCGAGCGCACCGGCCCAGGTGCCGTGAGGTGTCCGAAAGGTCGTCGAAACGCATGTGACATCCCCTCACGCGCGGCGCGGGCAGAACCGTCTCACCGTCCATTGCAGCGGCTCGCACCGGCCCGTGACAGGGCCGGACGGCCCGGTATCCGGCCGCCCGCCCCGGCCGGCCCGGGAACGGCGCGCCGTACGCCCGGAATCGACCCGGACCGGCCCCGCGACACGACGAACGACGGCGTGCCGCACGCCCCGCACCGGCAGGGCCGCGCGGGGCTCCGGCGCCCCGGGGGACTCGCGCGTCGGCGGTGCCGTTCCTCCGGGCCGTTCTGCTGCCCGGCCGGGACCCACGGCCCTCGGCCCGGGAGACCCGCTGTCCGCACGATGGAAGTGCACCGTACCCACGCTGTACCGGGCGGAGGACGAGTCGGCTGATGTACTGGAACGACGGATTTCGCGAACTGGAGCGGCCGGAGTGCCTCCGGCTGCTGGCCGGGGTGCGCGTGGGCCGTGTCGTCCACACCCGCCGGGCGCTGCCCGCCGTGCTGCCGGTCGGCTTCGGCCTGGACCACGACGGAGCGGTACTGCTGCGCACCGCGGCCGCCTCGGAACTGGTCCGGGCGATCGACGGTGCCGTGGTCGCCTTCGAGGCCGACGACGTGGACCCGGTCGCCCGCTCCGGCTGGAGCGTGGTCGTCATCGGTTCCGCGGCCGTGGTCACGGACCGGGAGGAGCACGAGCGGCTCCTGCGGACCGGCCCCCGTGCGTGGGTGGAGGGGCCCGAGGAGGTCCCCGACGAGGTCTTCGTGCGGATCCTTCCCGAAGTGCTCGCCGGCCGGGAACTCGTCGGCCGACGCACCACGGGTCCCTCACCCCGTGACGTGCACCGGCACGGGGAAGGACCCGCTGACGAACCGTCCGAGAGCGTACGACCCCGTTGGAGGACGCCATGCACGGCTCCCCGCACATCGTGAGCGACGTCATGACACGCACCGTCGTGGCCCTGGCCGGCGGGGCGATGTTCAAGGACATCGTGGAGACCATGGAGGAGTGGGCGGTCAGCGCCATGCCGGTGCTGGACGGCGAGGGAAAGGTCATCGGGGTCGTCTCCGAGGCCGACCTGCTGCGCAAGGAGGAGTACCGCGACAGCGTCCCCGAACGGCCCGCGTTCCTGCGCCGCCTGCCCGATCTCGACAAGGCCGCCGCCGTCACCGCGGAGGAACTGATGACCGCACCGGCGGTGACCGTCCACGCCGACGCCACGATCGCCGAGGCCACCCGCATCATGGCCCGGCACCGGGTCAAGCGACTGCCCGTCGTCGACGACACGGGCGCCCTCGAAGGCGTCGTCAGCCGCACCGACCTGCTGAAGGTGTTCCTGCGGGCGGACGACGACATCGCCGACGAGATCCGCGGCGAGGTGGTCGCCGGCCGCTTCCCCGCTTCCCTGGAGGCGGTTGACGTGCAGGTCCGCGACGGAGTGGTCACCATGACCGGTCACGTGCCCGACGCCTCCCTCGTGCCCGTCGCGGTGCGCCTGCTCCGGGCCGTGGAGGGAGTGGTGGACGTGCGCTGTGAGCTCACCGGCCCGCACGGTCGCCCGGCCCTGGACCCCGACTTCCCGGACGATCGCCCGCCCGGGCCGTCGGCCGGGGCGTGACGGTCGTCGGCACGTGACCGCGACCGGCCCCGCGCCCGGTTGCCTTCCGGGGCGCGGGGCCGGTCGCAGCGCGTGAGGACATCCGCCGTCCGGCCGGAGGATCCCGAACGGCGGTCGTCAGCCGGTCATCTGCGGCGACGATCCGCCCGTGAGGTGGCATTCGACGTCGACGACCCCCTCGACCGCGCGCACGGCGCGGGCCGCGACGGGCACCAGGGACGTGTCCCGGACGCGGCCGGTGAGCGTGACGACGCCCTCGGACACCGCCACCCGGACCGGCTCGGGAGAAGCGGGGAAGAGATGGGCGACGACGTCCCGGCGAACCTCCTCGGCGATGTCGTCGTCGGTGCGCAGGAAGACCTTGAGCAGGTCCGCGCGACTCACGACGCCTTCGAGCAGACCCTCGTCGTTCACCACCGGCAGCCGCTTGACCTTGCGCAGCGCCATGATGCGGGCGGCCTCGGCGACCGTGGCCCCGGCGTGGACGGTCACCGCCGGAGTGCTCATCAGCTCTCCGGCGGTCAGCGCCCCGGCCTTCGCCAGGTCGTCCAGGCGGCGCATCTGGGTGAACCGGTCCGGGTCGCTGTCGCGGAACTCCTCCTTGGACAGCAGATCGGCCTCGGAGACGACACCCACGACGCGCCCCTCGCCCTCCAGCACCGGCAGGGCGCTCACCTTCCACTGATCCATGAGCTGGACGATCTCCTTGAAGGGTGCGTCCCGCCCGACGGCCACGACGGTGTGCGTCATGACGTCGCTCACGGTGCGCGGGCTGTCGTTCATGGTCTTCTCCTCGTGCTGTCGTGTGCGGTCGAGGAAGGCCGCGGCGAACGGACGCGCGGGTCGCGGCCCGGCCGTCGCAGGGGGTCCGTCCCGCCCCGGGCGGGACGGACGGGCCCCGCCGTCACCGGCTTCCGCTGCCGTAGGGGGCGTACAGGTCCAGCAGCCGGATCCGGGTGGAGTGCAGCCGCTGGGACACCACGCGGCCGATCCACAGGGCGATCGCCCGGCCGAACTCCGCGTCCCGGGCCGCAAGCTCCCGAACGGCCTCCGCGTCGAACTCCCAGGCGCGCACCGGGCTCGTGGTCTCGGCGCCGAGGTGCCAGACGTGGGGCGGGAACTGCCAGGACCAGCCCACCAGTTCCCCATGGCCCAGCGACTCGATGACGGCGGCGCGGCGGCCGGGGACGTGCAGGTCGAGGGCGACGGTACCGGTCCTGATGATCCAGAACCGGTCCGCGCGCCGGCCCTCTTCGAACAGGCGGACCCCGGCGTCGAAGGACACCTCGCGGCCGTACTGCATCAGCCGCTCGCGGTGCTCGGCGGGGAGGGCGGCGGCCAGGGTGGTGGGTGTCATCGCTCCGTCTCCTTTTCCTTCCAGCCGCCGCGGCCGGCCCCGGTCTCCCGGCCGGGGCGTGCGGGGGCGACCGGCCGGGCGTGGACGGCGCCCGCAGGGCGGGCCGTGCGCGGGTCCGTCACGGGTCCTCCGTGCCGCCGCAAGGCTGCTGATTCCAGACTGGGCCCGTGGCCCGGTGGGCGCCACAGGCCGCCCGGGCCACCCCGAGGGCTTTTCGGCCCCAGCCGGGAGTGCCGAGTGCCGTGCGCCTCCCCATAGGGCGCCGGATACGCGGAACCGGGACCTCCACTGCTGTGGACCGCAGGCTCCACCACCGAGGAAGGGCCCGAACGAGTGACGACCCACGGCTGCCACCGTGCCGCGCAAAACCCCGCCATGGACCGAGCGACCCCGTACAGGGCCGAGCGTCCCCTCGTCGCACGGCGGAACGCGTGAGACGGTGGAGAACGAGTCGGTGGCTCCGGCGCGGCAGCACCGGAGTGGCGAGAGGCGGTGGGCCACATGACCGGACTGCCCCTTGTTCTGGGCGTGGACGGATCGGACCCGAGTCTCCTGGCGGTCGACTGGGCCGTGGACGAGGCAGCACGGTGCGGCCTGCCGCTGCGGCTGGTGCACGCCTCGCTGTGGGAGCGCTACGAGGGCGAGCCCGCCCCGGAGCGGGAGGGCACCCCGGCCCAGGTGACGGCCGAACACGTCGTCGCGTCCGCCGCCGAGCGTGCCGGACGGCGCAACCCCACCGTCGAGGTCTCCACCGCGGTCCTGCCCGAGGAGCCGGTGGACGCCCTGCTGCGCGAGGGGAACAACGCCTCGCTGCTGGTGACCGGTTCGCGGGGCCACGGTGGTCTCAAGGGGCTGCTCCTGGGGTCGGTCGGCCTGGCCGTCGCGGCACGCGCGCACTGCCCGGTGGTCGTCGTCCGGGGTGACCCGGCCGGACTGGCCGGCCGGCACGAGCGGATCCTGCTCGGAGCCGGTGACCCCGACACCTCTGGCGAGGCCCTACGGTTCGCCTTCCACGAGGCCGAGGTCCGCGGAAGCGTCCTCGACGTCGTACGGGCATGGCGCAGCCCCGCGTACGAGCCCGCCGGACGCCCGCGGCCACCGAACGGTGAACCGGCGCGTCAACAGGAGGCGCGCGCCTCCGCGCGGCTCGACGAGCTGCTGCGTGAGACCATGGCCGGCCACCCGGGGGTACGGGTGCGCCCGGCGACGGTCGAAGGACCGGCCGGGAAGGTGCTGGTGTCCCGGTCGGCCGCCGCCGACCTCGTGATCGTCGGCGCCCGACGCCGGCAGAGCCATGTCGGTCTGCAGATCGGTCGGGTGAGTCACGCGTTGCTGCACCACGCACAGTGCCCGGTGGCGGTCGTGCCGCAGCGGGTGTGACGGAGAGGACGACCGAAGGGGGATCACCGCCGTGCCCGACATGACATGGGAGTACGACGGCTACCAGCCGGCCGACGAGTCCCTGAGGGAGTCGTTGTGCACTCTGGGCAACGGCTACTTCGCCACACGCGGTGCGCTGCCCGAATGCGCGGCCGACGGCGTGCACTATCCGGGCACCTATGTCGCCGGCTGCTACAACCGCCTGACGTCCGACATCGCGGGCCGCAGCGTCGAGAACGAGGACATGGTCAACGTCCCCAACTGGCTGCCGCTGCGCTTCCGGCTCCTCGGCGGGCAGTGGATCACCCCCGACACCGCGCCCGTGCTCGAGCACCGGCTGGTCCTGCATCTGGCCGCGGGCCTCCTGGAGCGACGCACCCGCTACGACCTGGGGGAGGGCCGGACCCTGTCGGTGCGGCAGCAGCGGCTGGTGCACATGGCCGACCCCCACCTGGCCGCCCTGCGCACCGAGCTCGTCCTCGAGGGCGCATCGGCCGACGTGGAGATCGAGGCGGCCCTCGACGGCGGCGTCACCAACGCCGGTGTGCCCCGTTACCGGGACCTGGACGGCCACCACCTGACCCACGTGCACACCGGCGACGCCGACCGGGGCACCGTGTGGCTGCGCTGCCGCACCCGTACCTCGGACATCCGCATCGGCATGGCGTCCCGCCTGACCGGCGACCGCACCGTCGTCACCGGGCACGAGCCGCCGCGCGCGGTCCAGCGGGTGCGCCTGCCGCTGACCGCCGGGCGCACCGTCACGGTCGACAAGACGATCGCCCTGCACACCTCCCGCGACCCCGCGATCAGTGATCCGCTGCAGGCCGCGATCGACCGGGTGAACCGGGCACCCTCCTTCGAGGAGATGGTCGACGGCCACATGACGGCCTGGGACCTGCTGTGGCGGCGGGCCGACATCGAGGTACCCGGCGAGGCGGGCGAGATCCTGCGGTTCCACCTCTTCCACGTCCTGCAGACCCTCTCCCCGCACACCGCCGACCTCGACGTGGGGGTACCGGCGCGGGGACTGCACGGCGAGGCGTACCGGGGGCACGTGTTCTGGGACGAGCTGTTCGTCCTGCCCTACCTGAATCTGCACTTCCCGGAAGTGTCCCGGGCGCTCCTGCGCTACCGGCACCGCCGCCTGGAACAGGCCTGCTCGGCGGCACGCGCGATCGGCCGGCGCGGCGCGCTGTACCCCTGGCAGAGCGGCAGTGACGGCCGGGAGGAGACACAGCGGCTTCACCTCAACCCGCGTTCGGGCCGCTGGCTGCCCGATCACTCACATCTCCAGCACCACGTCGCCTCGGCGATCGCGTACAACGTGTGGCAGTACGGGGAGGCCAGTGGCGACGCGGAGTTCCTGCACACCAAGGGCGCCGAGATGCTTCTGCAGATCGCGCGCTTCTGGGCCGACTCGGCCACCTGGGACGACGACCTGGGCCGGCACCGTATCCGGGGGGTCGTCGGCCCGGACGAATACCACGACGCCTATCCCGGCGCGGCCACCGCCGGCCTCGACGACAACGCGTACACCAACGTGACCGCCGCCTGGGTGCTGACGCGCACGCTGGAGCTGCTGCGTGCGCTGCCCGAACCCCGCCGCCGGGAACTCGTCGAGCGCACCGGCCTCGACGGGGGCGAGCTCGAGCAGTGGGAGGACGTCTCCCGCACCCTGTACGTGCCCTTCCACGACGGCGTCATCAGCCAGTTCGAGGGCTACGGCGACCTCGCCGAACTCGACTGGGCCACCTACCGCGAGCGGTACGGCGACATCCGGCGCCTGGACCGGATCCTGGAGGCCGAGGGCGACACCGTCAACCGCTACAAGGCGTCCAAACAGGCCGACGTGCTGATGCTCGGCTACCTGTTCTCCCCGTCCGAACTCCGGGGCGTCCTCCACCGCCTCGGGCACCGTCTGGACGCGGACACCTGGCAGCGCACGGTGGACCACTACCTGGCCCGCACCAGCCACGGATCCACCCTCAGCGGCCTGGTCCACGGATGGATCCTGGCCCGTGACCGGCGTGCCGAGGCATGGACGTTCTGCCAGGAGGCCCTGCGCGGCGACATCGCGGACCTCCAGGGCGGCACCACCGGCGAGGGCATCCATCTGGGCGCCATGGCCGGCACCCTCGACCTCGTCCAGCGGGGACTCACCGGACTGGAGACGCGCGCGGACTGCCTGTGGCTCGACCCGGTGCCGCTGCCCGAACTGTCGGCGTACGGCTTCGCCATCCGCTACCACGGCCACTGGGGCGTACGGCTGCGCCTGGAGCGCCGTCTGCTGCAGATCGAGGTGCCGCCGTCCGACCGCTCGCCGATCGACGTCCAACTGGCCGACCGCGCGGTGAGCGTCGAACCGGGTGAGACCTGCCGTCTGATCCTGCCCGAGTGACCGTTGTGCATCACCTGCCGACGAGGGCCTGCCGACGAGGGCCTGCCGACGAGGGCCTGTCGACCAGGGCCTGTCGACCAGGGCCTGCCGACCAGGGCCTGCCGACCAGGGCCTGTCGGCCCTCGGCGAGGCCCTCTGCGGCCCCTGCGCAGGCGCGGAGGCCCGGGTGATGCTGAGATCGGGGAAGGAATCCGTTCCGGAGGTGTGCCTCATGCCCGCACGTGTGACCGCCGGTGTGGACGGTTCCACCGAAAGTCTGGCCGCCGCCGAGTGGGCCGCCCGTGAGGCCGTCCGCCGCGGGTGGGAGCTACGGCTGCTGCACGTGGGCCCCTGGCATCCGCGCGAGGACGACGCCGGTACCGCACGCGCAGCGGCACGGCAGCGATCGGCGCGCCGGATCCTGCGGCGGTGCGAGGAACACGTCCGCGCCGGCTGCCCGGGCGTGCGCGTGTACGGCGAGCAGGCCGAGGGACCGGCGACGGCGGCCCTGGCGACGGCGGCCGGCGACGGCGGACTGCTGGCTCTGGGCTCCCGAGGGCTGGGCCGGCTGTCCGCGCTCGTCGCGGGCTCGGTCGCCCTCGGGGTGGTCGCGTGCGCCACGGGTCCCGTCGTGCTCGTACGGTCCGGCACCGGCGGCACGGCGACACCGGCAGGCTCCGGCAACGCCGACGTGGTCGTCGGCGCCGACGTCACCGAGTCGTGCGACGACGTGCTCGCCTTCGCCTTCGAGGCGGCACGCGTGCGACGGGCGAGGCTGCGGGTCGTGCACGCCTGGCGCGCACCCGGCCCGCTCACCCTGGGGCCCGGGGAACTCGGCCTGGCCGACGGCGCCGCACAGCGCGCGGAGTGGCTCGGCTACCTCTCCGCCGTACTCCGGGCGTGGCGCGACACGTGCCCCGAGGTGGAGGTCCTGGAGACGGTGGTGACCGACGATCCGGCCGACGCCCTGCCGCAGGCCGCGTCCGGAGCCGGCCTCCTGGTCGTGGGCCACCGGATCACCGAGCGGCCCGGAGTCGCGCGCACCGGCCCGGTCACGCACGCCGCGATCCGGCAGGCCGACTGCCCCGTGGCCGTCGTACCGCACCCCTGATCGTGCGAGAGGTGGAGAGGTGGAGGTGAGTCCGATGACGAGGCCCGTCGTGGCCGGCGTGAACCGTTCCCCCGAGAGCCTCGCCGCTGCCCACTGGGCCGCGGCGGAGGCCCTGCGCCGGGGACTTCCGCTGCGGCTCGTGCACGCCTGGGGGGACCCGTCCGGTGACGACACCGGAGACGGTCCCGACGAACCCCGGGCCGCACGGGCCGACCGGGTGCTGCGCCGGGCGGCGGACCGGATCGAGGAGCGGTACCCGCAACTGCACCTGGCGGTGGAGAAGATGCGGAGGGCGCCCGCCCCGGCGCTCGCGGCCGCGGCGGAGGACGCCGCATTGCTCGTCGTCGGCAGCCGGGGACCCGGCGCGGTCGGGGGCCTGGTCACCGGGTCGGTGGCGCTGACCGCCGTGGCGCACGCCGCAGCACCGGTCGTCCTGGTGCGGGCCGGTGAGGAACCCGAGGACGAACACCTCCCGGACGGTGCCGGCGCACCGTCGTCCCGCACCGGGTACCGTGACGTCGCGGTCGCCGTCGACCTCGGCGGGCCCAGCGACGACCTTCTGGAGTTCGCCTTCCACGCCGCCGAACTGCGGCGGGCCCGGCTGCGGGTCGTGCACGCCTGGCACGTGCCGCTCGCGCAGGGTCTGGCCGATGCCGGACAGCGGGCCCGGGTCCGGCAGTCGGCGGAGCAGGAACTCCAGTCCGTCCTGGAGCCGTGGCGGCACAAGTACCCCGGCGTCTGCGTCAAGGAGAACCTGCACGAGGGCCGCCCGGCGCAGGTCCTCGTGCGGGCCGCGGGCGGAGCGGGCCTGCTGGTGGCCGGTCGCCGCCGCAGGCGCGCCGCGCTCGGCCCGCACATCGGGCCGGTCGTCCACGCGCTGATCCACCACGTCGGCCGGCCCGTGGCCGTCGTGGCGCACGACTGACGGCATGCCGGGGAAGGCGGGCCGCGGCGATGTTCCGCAACGCCCGGGGCATCGACCGGTGGTGCGTGGCCGCGTCGTTCGGTGCTCACCGCTCACCGCGGTGGGTGGTGACGTCCCGCAGCACGGCCTCACGCGCCGAAGGCCCCGGCGCCCGCTCACCGAGAGGCGAGCGGACGCCGGGGCCCGGGGCGTCGGCGGGACCGCGTCAGCGTTTGACGGACAGCGGCACCGTGTCCACGGTCACCGGCCTGCCGTCCTCGGGGGAGAGGTAGTACGCCGTCAGCAGCCCGCCGCCGGAACGGGTCGCCCTGTAGGGGATCGTCACGTCGAAGGAGCCGCGGGTTCCCGTCCCGGACGTAGCCCGCACCTGCACGTCGGTCGCGGTGCGGCCCGAGGCGTCGGTGACCTTCAGACGGAACTCGGCCTCGAAGGTGTTGGCACTGCCCCAGACCCGGACCGGGCTGCGAACCGTGTCGCCGGTCATGGGCGCCTCCACCAGCACGGCGGGGGCCAGGTCCTCGAAGTCGGCCCGCCCCACCGGCTTCTCGAGGACGATCCCCTCGCCGCCGAAGGACGTCACCGGTTTGCCGTCGAGTGCGAAGCGGACCTTGTCGATGGTGGGGTAGCGGGTGACGGTGAACACCACCTGGGCGAGGCGGGCCCGCATGGACAGGCTGCCGCCGCCGTCGTCGTACCGCCCGGAGAGGTCGACGGTCGCCACCCGGTCGCGGACCGCGACCGAGCGCAGCGCCGTGCCGGAGGGAATGGCGGTGGTGCGGTCGTGGGCCCGCTCGTACCGGCCCGGGCCGGCCAGCAGGGCACGGACGGCCCCGGCTGCCGTCGACGGAGCGGTGACGGTGCGCGGCACGGCCGAGACGTGCTCACCGTGCAGGAAGTACACCCCCGTGCGGACGGTGCGGGCCGCAGAGGGCGCCGCCGGTCGGCTCGTGGAGGGCCGGGGAGTTGCTGAACCCGTGCCGGGGGTGCCGGTGGACGGAGCGGGCGTGGCCGGGGCGGTTCCCGGGCTCCCTCCGCCGGTGGGGGAGTCGGTGGGTCGGCCGGTGTCGCCCGGTGCGCGCACACCGGAGTCCGTCCCGCACGCGCCGACGACGAGCAGCGGCAGCACCAGCGCCACCGCGCACACCTTGGGACGGCGCGCTCGAGGCTGCGTCGTCACCTTGTTCTCGTTCATGACAACCTCCTCCGCTACCTCGAGCGAACCGCTGCGCACGACCCGCTGCCAGGGACCGTTCGGCCCTGGCGCACAGCCGAACGGCAGGTCGCGGCGCAACGGCGCCCGGACCCGTCGCAGCTGAGGGGGTGTCAGCCGGTGCCGGGCGCGGTGAGCCGGCGCCGCAGCGCCAGGGAGGCGAGCACGAGGAGCGCCGTCGCGAATCCGGCGAGGACCAGCAGGTCGCCGGTGACCGAGCCCAGATTCCCGTCACGGGACATCAGCGTGGTCCACGCGTCGACGGCGTAGGAGTGCGGCACCGCCCCGCCGACGGCGCGCAGCCAGCCGGGAACGAGCGCAAGCGGCCAGGTGCAGCCGCCGAGCATGCCGAGCCCGATGCCCAGCGCGGGGCCCACGGCGTGCACCTGCTCCGGGGTGCGGAAGACCGCCCCGGCGAGGACACCGGCCCCGGTGCCCACCAGGGCCCACACGACGACGAGCAGCGCGGCGGCGAGCGGGTCCCCCCAGTCCACGCCGAAGACCAGCGCACCGATGCCGACGATCAGCACGGACTGCAGCAGCGCCAGCAGGAGGTAGGCGGCCGTCTCACCGAAGACGAGCGTGCGGGCGGAGACGGGCGCCGCCAGGGCCCGGGTGTAGACGCCGGTCCGGCGGGTCTGGACGATGGCCGCTCCGCCCGCCAGCGCGTTGATGAACACGAACAGCACCAGCATGGTCGGTGTGCTGTAGCTGTAGCCGAGCGGCAGGTAGGAGCTCTCCCCGTCGACCGTCACCGTCGTCACCCCGATGGGGGACGAGGCGGCCTCTGCGCCACGCGCCCGGGTCAGGTTGGCGTCGAAGGTGCCGCCCGCCTCGTCGGTCGCGAACCGGGCGGCCTGCAGGCGCGCCGCGTGCTGGGCCACGAGCGAAGAGACGGACGACACGGCCGACTGCCCGGCCCCGCCCGACGGCTCCACCAGCACCGGCACCGCCACCGGCCGTCCGTCGCGCACCTGCCCGTCCAGCCCGGACGGCACCACGACCACGGCGTCGAGCTCTGTGCGCCGCAGCGCGGTCCGTGCGTCCGCGACGCTGTCGTAGGTACGGGTGCGCAGTCCGGGCGCGTTCTCCAGGTCCCGCGTGAGCTCCCGCGCCACCGGCCCCGCCCGGCCGTCCGGCACCACGCCCACCCGGAACCGGTCGAACCCGCCGACCGTGACCCCGATGACCACGATGACGGCGACGGGCAGCAGCACCATGAAGAACAGCGCGGCCCGGTCGCGCAGGGCCCGTGCGACGGTGGCCCGGGTCACGGCGAACGCGGTCATGACGTCCTCCTCCTCAGCCACAGCACCAGGGCCGTCAGCAGGGTCACGACCGCCGAGAAGGCCGCGATGCCGAGCAGCGGAGCGCCGACCGCAGCCCACCCGCGCACCCCGGTGCCGAGATCGGTGAACCCGCGCAGTGCCCAGCCGTTGGGGGTGAGCAGGGCCAGACCGCGCAGGAGCGAGGTGCCGGACGCGAACACGAAGTTGCCGCCCAGCAGGGCGAGCCCGAAGACGAACACCGACGACAGCTGCTCGGCCTGCTGTTCGGTCCGGGACAGCGCGATCACCAGCGCGGTCAGGGAGACCACGGCGACCGCCATGGCGGTGCTGAGGACGGCGACGCCGGCCGGGTCCGCCCAACTGGCGTCGAAGGCCAGCCAGGACACGAGCGTGACGGTGGCCAGCCCGGCCAGGCTGTAGACGAACGTGGACAGCGACTTGCCCAGCAGCAGCGCGGCCCGGCCGACCGGGGCCGCCGCGATCCGGTCCAGGGTGCCCTGCCGCTGCTCGCCGAAGTAACCGCGAGCGGCGAAGCCGACGGTGAACAGGACGAAGAACATGCCCATGCTGGGCCCGAAGTAGCTGATCACCTTCAGCGGGTCGTCGGTCAGCCCCTGCGGTCGCACCTGCTCGGGCAGACGCAACAGCGCGGCTTTCGCCGCCAGTTCGGGGACGTCCTCGTGCCCGGCACCGGCCGCCAGGGCGGTGACCACCGACAACCGGTCGGCGTTGACCTGGGCGACGTAGGACTCGGTGACCGCCCGCGCCAACTGCGCCTGCAGCCCGTAGTCGACGCTGTCCAGCACGGTGACGGGTGCGGGGGTGCCGCCGCGCAAGGCCGCCGTGAACCCCTCGGGGACGACGATCGCCGCGTGCACCCGCCCGTCGTCCACCGCCTCGCGGGCGCTCGTCTCGTCCTCGAACGTGCGCATCCGCACGGTGCGCTCCAGCTCAGGGCTCTCCAGCACCCGCACGAGACCGGTGGCGGCCGGGCCGTCGTCCAGGTCGACGAGGCCGAGGTCGGCGCGGAAGGCGGAGCTGCCGCTGAACGCCATGGCCATCAGCCCCGCCATCAGCACCGGCGCCAGGAACACGATCACCCAGGCCGAGCGGTCGCGCAGCCGCTGGCGCAGATCCTTGGCCGCGATGGCGAGTACGACGCCCACGGTGGCTCACTCCCTCAGCGCGGTGCCGGTCAGATGGAGGAAGACCGCCTCCAGGTCCGGTTCGTCGATCTCCACACTCCGGACGTCGACGCCCTGTTCATGGGCGAGGCCGAGCAGTTCGGGCAGCAGACTGCGCGCGTCCTTGACGACCACCTCCACCGTGTCCCCCCGCTCGCCGGTGCGCGCCGCGCCCTCCACCCGGGTCAGGTTCCGGCAGGCGTCCGCGTAGCGCGTCAGGTCACCTACGGCCGTGAGCCGCACCCGGTCCCGTTCGGCCACCCTCGACACCAGTTCGCGAGTGGTCCCCTCGGCGACGAGGCGTCCCCGGTCGATGATGCCGACCCGGTCGCACAACCGCTCGGCCTCCTCCATGTAGTGCGTGGTGTAGAGGATGGCCATGCCCTCCTCACCGAAGCGGGTGACGCTCTCCAGGATGGCGTGCCGGCTCTGCGGATCGACCCCCACGGTCGGTTCGTCGAGCACCAGGAGGGTGGGTGCGTGCATCAGGCCCGCGCCGATGTTCAGCCGCCGGCGCATGCCGCCGGACAGGGAGTCCACCCGGTCGCGGGCGCGATCGGTGAGACCGATCAGCGCCAGCACCTCGTCCAGTCGGCTCTCCAGCCGACGGCGCGGCAGCCGGTACAGCCGGCCGAAGAAGCGGAGGTTCTCGCGGACACTGAGGTCCGGGTAGAGGGCGACGTCCTGCGGGACGAAACCGACGAGCCGCTTCGCGGGTCCGGCGGCCGTGGTCATCGGCCGGCCCGCCACGGTCACCGTGCCCGAGTCGGGCCTCAGCAACCCGCACACCATCCGGATCGTGGTGGTCTTGCCCGCCCCGTTCGGCCCCAGCAGTCCGTACGTCTCGCCGGGCGCGATGCGCAGACCGACGTCGTCGACGACGGTCCGGTCGCCGAACCGCCGGACGAGATGCACGCAGTCCAGCACCGCCTGCCCGTCACCGGGCGGCCGCCTCACCGGGGAGCGCATGATGTCATCACCCCTGGCCCCCTCGCCTGTGGTTCGCTCACGTGAGCCGTCGTGTTCAGGGTCGTGGGCCCCGGCACGCCGCGGGCAGGGTCTTTCGGCACGTCGTGCGTCCGCCGTCCGGCCCTGGCCCGCGAGGACCGGCATGCGGGCCCGCCCCGCGCCGAGCGCCCCCGGTGGGGGGAGGGGCCGGTCGGCCCCGCCGTGGGTACTGTCCGGCCCTCGTGCCGCCTCGGGCGCGGTGCTGGTATGGAGTCAGCGGAAAGGATGACTCGACAGACGCGGAGAAGCGGTCGGTGACCGCGCACCGCGCAATCAGGACCCGCGAGAAGCGGATGGTCCTTTCCGCGCCCTCCTGCCCCGCTCGATGCCTCTGGTCGAGCGGGGCTTCGCCGCCTGGAGGCGGTGCGCGGCACCCTCGCGCCGCGATGGGGCCGAAGGCCCCCCGCGCCAGGGCTGTGCGGCTCTGGCCCCGCGCGGCACACCGGGCGAGGCTGGAACCATCCGATCCAACGCAGTGGACAGCGGGTTCCGGGAGGGATGCGTCATGCAGGGCAACGTCGCCGTCGGAGTGGACGGCTCTCCCGCCGGTTTCGCCGCCGCGCACTGGGCGGCCCACGAGGCCGTGCACCGCGGCACCGGGCTCGACGTCGTGCACGCCTGGCACCCGCAGGCCCGGCCCGCCTCCGGCGCCGTGTCCGCGGGCACCGGCCGCGACGCGGCCGAGCAGGCCCTGCGGGCCGCCGTGCACAGCGTCCGCGCGGCGTACCCGGGGCTGCCGGTGACCGAGCAGCTGGTGCAGCAGGCACCGGTCACGGCCCTCGTCACCGCGGCCGCCCGGTCGGAACTGCTGGTTTTGGGATCGCTGGGCCTCGGCCGGGTGAGCGGGTTCGTCACGGGCTCCGTGTCCCAGCGGGTGGTGGCCCGGGCGGCGCGCCCCGTCGTGCTGGTGCGCGCGGGCCGCGGAGCCGCCGACGAGCACCTGCCGGCGACGGACGGCGTCGCCCCGGAGGAGATCGCCCGGACCCCCTACCGTTCGGTCGTCCTGGGGCTGGATCTCGGGCATCCCTGCGACGAACTCATCGCCTTCGCCTTCGACGCAGCGGGGCGCAGGAGCACCGGCCTGCACGTCGTGCACACCTTCCGGATGCCGCAGCAGCCCTCCTTCGACTCCTCGACGGTCATGGCCCCGGCCGTCCCGCCGGTCCCGGTGGCCTCTCCCGAGGCCCTGGCTTCCGTCGAGCACGCCGTGGTCGCGGCGCTGCGCCCCTGGTGTGAGAAGTACCCGGACGTCAGGGTGACGGAGACGGTCACCACGGGCCGCGCCGCGCCCGCGCTGGTGTGGGCCGCCCGCGAGGCCGGCCTGCTCGTCGTCGGGCGCCGCACCGTCGGGAGCGGGCCGGGCGCCCACGCCGGACCGGTGACCCACGCCGTGCTGCACCACGTCGCCTGCCCCGTCGCCGTCGTCCCGCACGACTGACGCTGCGGGAGGCGCCCCTGCCGATCGTGGGCGGCGTCAGGAATCGGAGCCGCCCCACGATCCCTTCGCACGGTCGTCACGCTGTTGGCGGTCAATACACTCTCGGCATGGGGGATTCGAGGATGCTGGGACGGGTGCTGGAGACGTGTGCCGAGCGGGGGGACAGAATCGGCTTCACCCTTGCGGACGGGCGGGAGTTCCTCGGATGGGTGGAGGAAGTAACCGGCACCGAAGCACTGGTGTCGTGGGCTCCCAGCCCCGTCTGCTTCCAGGCGACCGGCGGCGCTTCGTGGGCACTGGAAGACGAGTGGGTGGCTCTGGCGGACATCGGTCCGGAAAGCCTTGGAGTGTATGACGAGTCGGAGAGGTGCTGGGTGAACCTGCTCCGGCCCTGATCGCCGGCGAGCCCCTCGGCCGACACCGGCCAACCTCGTCACCCGAGTCACCTGCCACGGAGCGGCCGTCCGCAGCACTCCTGGGCGGCGGCGGGCGTGCGCGGCCGGTGTGCCGCCGGCCGCGCCCGCGTGCCGCCGAGCCGTGGGCACCGGGCGGTGCTCCCGCGCCGGACCTCAAGCCTCCGCCCGGAGTTCTGCGGCGATGCCGGTGGCCCACGCCTCGACGGCGTCCCAGTCGCGGAAGTCGCCGAACCTGCCTCCCAGCAGGCGGAACGCGAGGCGTCCGGCACGGGGCAGCTGGTTCTGCTCGACGATGCCGGAGAACAGGCGGTGGTCGCGCTGTCCCAGCCCCGAGGGCAGGCCCTCCTCGATCACCGGCACCTCCCTGGCGCCCATGCGCCGCCACGGCCCGCGCAGCGCCGCCGGCATGCCCACACTGAAGATCCACACGGGGCGTGCGGCGAGTACGTCCAGGTTGTTCCCTACGAACGCCCTGGCCTCGGGCAGCCAGCTCTGCCCGTGCACGGCGCTGCCGAGGACGAACGCGCGGTAGGCGTCGGCGTGGGCGACCTCGGCCATCGGCCTGGCCTCGGCCGTCCGTCCGGCGCGGCGCAGCACGAGAGCCATGCGCTCGGCGAGCGACCGGGTCGACCCGTGCCCCGTCGCGTATCCGACCAGCACGTCCATGGGACCACCTCGTTCCCGTCGGTTCTTCCGCCGCGCCCAGCAGTACGGGGCTCAGTGCATCGACGCCGGCCACTGGGCCAGAACGGCGGCCAGGACGCCGGCGTCCAGCAGCACACCCAGTGACAGCCACGGGTTGAACCAGAGGATCTTGAGCAGCAGCCCGGCGCAGGCGGCGAGGAACGCGGCGACCGGCCAGGTGCCGCTGTGCACGGTGGCGGCGATGCCGGCGAAGAAGTACAACATGGCGGTGACCGCGGCCAGCCCGACGGCGACGGCTCCGACTGTGCGGGTGCCGGGGCCGTCCGCGCGGGACAGCGCCCAGGAATGACGGGGGTCGGGCTCGTTGCCGCCGGGCCGTGCCAGCCACACCCGCAGGTGGACGAAGCCGTGCAGGAACAGGAAGGCCGAGACGAGGAAGGTCGTCATGGGCCACCTCCGGTTCGTGGCCGCCCCGACCCGCCCGGAACGGGATCGCTGCGGCGAAGGTCCGTCCTCTCCACCCTGCGCGGCGGGGCGTGACCCCGCCAGTGCCGACGTTCCGTCCGGTGCCGTCGATCCCGGATTGTTTATCAAACGAGCCGTCCCGTATGGTTATTCCATGACGCATCCCGAGGCCCCGCGCGGGCGCCCCAGAGACAGCCGTGCCCACCGGGCGATCCTCACCGCCACGGCCGAGTTGCTGACCGAGGCCGGTTATGCCGCGACCTCCATCGGTGCGGTGGCGGCACGGGCGGGCACCGGCAAGGACACCATCTACCGGCGTTGGTCCGGCAAGCCCGAGCTGGTGTACGAAGCGGTGTTCACCGCCACCGAGTCCGCCCCGGTACCGGACACCGGCAGTCTGGCGGGTGACCTCACGGCGCTGGTGGAGGCGCTGATCCAGGAGTTCACCGCCCCGGCCGCCGCCGCGGCCCTGCCCGGCCTGCTGGCCGACTTCGCCGCCACTCCCGGACTGCAGACCCGTATCCGCGACCGCTTCCTGGCCCCCGCCAAGGACGGACTGACCGAGGTGTTCGAGCGGGCCGCCGGGCGCGGCGAGACCCGCGGCGCCGTCCCGGTGGACCTGGTGCTCGACACCCTGGCCGGAGCCGTCCTCTTCCACGTCGGGCTCGTCGGCGCGCCGGCCGGCCCGGAACTGGCGCCCAGGCTGGCCGGCCTGATCGGCCGGGGAATCGAGGTCCGGTGAACGGATGGCTCCTCGCCGCCGGCCTCTCCAGCGCCGCCGTCGCCGCGATCCACGTCGTCGCCGGTGGCCGTGACGTCGTCCGGCCGCTGCTGGCCGGCGCCGTGCCGGAAGAGCCGCGCCGCGTCCTGCACGCCGTGTGGCACATGGTCACCGCCGACCTCCTCCTGGCGGCCGTCGCCCTGACGTGGCTCGGTCTGCGTCCCCACCCGGCGGGCGGTCCCGTCGCGTGGCTGCTGGCCGCCCACTTCGTCGCCTACGCGGTGGTGTTCCTGGCGGTGTCGCTGACGGCCGGCTGGTCCAAACCGTGGCTGCGTCTGCCGCAGTGGTTGCTGCTGCTGCCCGTGGGCGTGCTGGCGGCCGCCGGAGCCCTGGCGTGAGGGGCGGGGCCGCGGGGTGGCCGCTGTGCGGCCCCTCGTTCACGCGATCCGCGCCCGCATGCTCATTGCTGACCCGTATCGGTAGATTTGTCGCCAGGGAGTGAGTCGTCGGGCGGGCCGGTGACCGCACCCCTGATCGCGAACCGCGCGGGCGAGGACAGCATGGTCAACTTGAGTGCGCCGAACGTCACCCTGTTCGTGGTGTACGCGGCCGCCATGATCGGAACGGGGGTCTGGGCCTACACCCGCACGCGCCGCTTCGCCGACTTCGCCCTGGGCGGCCGCCGGCTCAGCCCGTCGGTCGCCGCCCTGTCCGCCGGGGCCAGCGACATGTCCGGCTGGCTGTTCCTCGCCCTCCCCGGCGCCGTCTACGCGGCCGGTGTCGGGTACGTCTGGATCGCGGTCGGCCTGGCGGTCGGCACCTATCTGAACTGGCTCTTCGTCGCGCCCAGGCTGCGCACCTACACCGAGCGGGCCGAGAACGCCGTGAGCCTCTCGGCGTACCTGGAGGAACGGTTCGAGGACCGGACCCGCATGCTCAGGCTGGTCTCGGCCGCCGTCACCCTCGTCTTCTTCACCGTCTACGTCGGCAGCGGCCTGGTGGCGGGCGGACTGCTGTTCGAGACCGTCTTCGGCGTCCGCTACGGAGTGGGCGTGACGCTCACCGCCCTGGTGATCGTCGTCTACTCCTGCCTGGGCGGCTTCCTGGCGGTGAGCACGACCCACGTGCTCCAAGCCCTGCTCATGGCCTGTGCCCTCGTCGTGCTGCCCATCGTCGCCCTCGCGGACCTCGGGGGCTTCGGTCCCCTGGGCGACGCCCTCGACAGCAGACAGCCGGGTCTGCACGATCTCGGTGCACGCGTCGGGTACGACGCCGGCCAGTGGTCGGCCGACGGCTCGCTCGGCGCCGTGGCCATCCTCTCGCTGCTCGCGTGGGGCCTCGGCTACTTCGGCCAACCGCACATCCTGACCCGCTTCATGGGCATCCGCAGAGCCCGGGACGTCCCCGTGGCCCGCCGCATCGGGACGGCCTGGGTCGTGGTCGTCCTCGCCGGCGCCACCCTGGTGGGGCTCGCGGGCATCGGCCGGCTCGACCCGGCGCTGTCCGCCCCCGAGACCGTGTACATCTCCCTGTCCCAGGTCCTGCTCAATCCCTGGGTCGCCGGCGTGATGCTGATCGCCGTGCTGGCCGCCATCATCTCGACCGCCGACAGTCAGCTGCTGGTGTCCTCGGTCGCGCTGACGGAGGACTTCTACCACGCGTTCCTCAACCGCCGCGCCTCGGACCGGACGCTGGTGCGCATCGGGCGCGGCGCCGTCGTCGTGGTCATCGTGGTGGGCTTCGTGATTGCCCTCAAGGGCGACGGGGTGCTGGGCATCGTGGCGCACGCCTGGGCCGGTTTCGGCGCCGCCTTCGGCCCGGTCGTCCTGCTGTCGCTGTACTGGCCGCGCATGACCTGGGCCGGGGCCATGGCCGGGATCGTGTCGGGCGCGCTCACGGTGCTGCTGTGGGACGACATCAACCCGCTGCTCGGGCCGCTCGAGTCGGGCATCTACGAGATGGTCCCGGGCGTCCTGGTGGCCACGGCCGCCGCCCTCCTCTTCGGCCGGTACGTCGGCCGGCCGCCGAGGCGGGCCTTTTGGCGGATGCCGGGCGGAGGGGTGACCCAGCTGGTGCTCACCCCGTTCCTCACCCACGCACCGGTCGGCATGGCGGTCCTGGACACGGATCTCCGGTTCGTCTGGGTGAACGAGCCCCTGGACCGCCTGATACCGCTCGAGGAACGACTCGGACGGCAGGTGGGCGACGTCCTGCCGGAGGCGGAGGCCGAACTCCTCGAGGAGCAGATGCGCACGGTCCTGCACACCGGGGACCCGGTCATGGACTGCGAGTTCCGCGTCGAGAGCGGCGCCGACCGCGGCCGCGCCATCTCCGTGTCGTTCTTCGGCATGAAGGACCGCCACGGGCGCACGGTGGGCATCCTCTACATGGTCATCGACGTGTCCGAACGCTGGCGTGCCCAGCAGCGCCTGGCGCTGCTCAACGACGCCGGTGCCCGCATCGGCAGCACGCTTGACATCACCCGGACGGCGCAGGAACTGGCCGAGGAGGCCGTGCCGCCCATCGCCGACTTCGTCGCCGTCGACCTGCTGGACTCCGTGATGCGCGGTGAGGAGCCGGCCCCCGGGCCCGTCGGCATGTCACCCGTCATCCGCCGCGCGGGGCAGGCCTCGGTGCGCCCGGGCTGCCCGGAGGGCAGCCTGGCCGTGGGCGAGGCGGTGCGCCGGGCCCCCTCGTCACCCGTGACCCGCTGCCTGCTGGAGAGCGAAACCCTGGTGGAACGGACACTGGACCGCGCCGCGAGCCCCTGGGTGACCGAGGACCCCTCGCTCGGCGCGTCCATCCTCAACTACGACTTCCGTTCGCTGATGGTGGTTCCCGTCCGGGCCCGCGGCGTCACCTTGGGCGTGGCGACCTTCGCCCGGTCCCGGCACTACCGCCCCTTCGACGACGACGACGTGCGTCTCGCGGAGGAGATCGTCTCCCGCGCCGCGGTGTGCGTCGACAACGCCCGCCGCTTCACCCGGGAACGCACCGCGGCCCGCGCCATGCAACGCGCCCTGCTGCCCCAGGCGCTCACCGGGGGATCCGCCCTCGACGTGGCGTCCTGGTACCAGCCGGCCGATGCCCCCAACGGTGTGGGCGGCGACTGGTTCGACGTGATCCCGCTGTCCGGGGCCCGGGTCGCCCTGGTCGTCGGCGACGTGGTCGGCCACGGCATGAACGCCGCCGCGACCATGGGGCGGCTGCGCACCGCCGTGCGCACCCTCGCCAACCTCGACCTGCCTCCCGACGAACTCCTCGCCCACCTCGACGACCTGGTCATCGGCCTCATGGGGGCCGACGGCGACAGGCAGCCCCCGGCGCACGACGAAGCGGGGGGCACCGCCTTCCTGGGGGCCACCTGCCTGTACGCCGTGTACGACCCGGTCAGCATGCGGTGCACGCTCGCCCGGGCCGGACACCTGCCGCCCCTGATCGTCGACTCCGACGGCGCCGCCCGGATCGTCGACCTGCCCGCCGGACCGCCGCTGGGCCTCGGCTACCTGCCGTTCGAGTCCGTCGAACTGGAGCTGGCCGAGAGCAGCCTCATGGCGTTCTACACCGACGGCCTCGTCGAGACCTGCGACCGGGACATCGACGTCGGAATCTCCCGGCTGGGGGCCGCCCTGGCCGTGCCCGGACCGTCGCTGGAGGCGATCGGCCGTGGCGTGGTCGACGCACTGCTGACCGGCCCCCCGCCCGACGACGCGGCCCTCCTTCTCGCCCGCACCCGCGCCCTTCCCCCGGACCAGGTCGTCTCCTGGCCGCTGGCCGGCGACCCCGCCGCCGTCGCCCACGCCCGCACCCTGGCCGTCCGCCAGCTGGGGGAGTGGGGCCTCGACCACCTGGCGTTCAGCACGGAGCTCATCGTGAGCGAACTGGTGACCAACGCCATCCGCCACGCGGCCGGTCCGGTGTGCCTGCGCCTGATCCGGGACCGCACCCTCATCTGCGAGGTGTCCGACGGCAGCAGCACCGCGCCCCGTCCGCGCCACGCCCGCACCACCGACGAGGGCGGGCGCGGCCTGATGATCGTGGCCCAGCTCGCCCCCCGGTGGGGCACCCGCTACACCTCCACGGGGAAGATCATCTGGACCGAGCAGGCCCTGGCCGCCGAGTAGCCCGGGGCCCACGCGGAGCCGCCGGGGACCTTAGGCCCCTGTCCGGACCGCCCGCGGGGCGACAGCGTCGAAGAGAGCGAACGCGGGAGGCGCCCACGATGTCCACCGTTTCCGTAGCACGCCGCCACGGCCGGCCCGGCGGCGACGGCTCCGCGGCAGTCGCGGCCGCCGGGCTGGTGAAGACCTTCGGACGCACCCGTGCCCTGGACGGGCTGGATCTGACCGTGGCCACAGGAGAGGTGCACGGATTCCTCGGGCCCAACGGCGCGGGCAAGACCACCACCCTGCGGGTTCTGCTCGGTATGCTCCGCGCGGACGAGGGAGCGGTGCGGCTGCTCGGCGGCGACCCCTGGCGCGACGCCGTCGCCCTGCACCGGCGCCTGGCGTACGTACCCGGCGACGTCAGCCTGTGGCCCAAGCTCACCGGCGGCGAGATCATCGACGTCTTCGGGCGGCTGCGCGGCGACCTCGACCCGGCGCGGCGGGACGAACTGCTGGAGCGCTTCGAGCTCGACCCCACCAAGAAGGCACGCACCTATTCCAAGGGCAACCGGCAGAAGGTGGGACTCGTGGCGGGACTCGCGTCCCGCGCCGAACTGCTGCTGCTGGACGAGCCGACCTCGGGTTTGGACCCGCTGATGGAGAGCGTCTTCCAGGACTGTATCCGGGAGGCGAAGGCCGAGGGACGCACCGTACTGCTCTCCAGCCACATCCTGGCCGAGGTGGAAGCCCTGTGCGACCGGGTCAGCATCATCCGCGCGGGCCGCACCGTCGAGTCGGGCACGCTGACCGAGCTGCGGCACCTCACCCGCACGTCGATCGACGTCGAGACGGTGCGAGCGGCCACCGGCTTGGACGCCCTCGGGGGTGTGCACGATCTGCGCACCGAGAACCACCGGGCCCGCTTCGACGTCGACACCGAACGGCTCGACGACGTCGTGCGCCACCTCACTCGCTTCGGTATCCGCACCCTCACCAGTCAGCCGCCGACGCTGGAGGAGCTGTTCCTGCGGCACTACGGCGACGAGGCGGCCGACGGCCGGTCGTACGGCGACGAGGCGGGCGACGGCGCCTTCGCACCGCGCACCGGGGGCATGTCATGACCCTGTTCACCGAGCAGACCGGCACCGCCGTACTCACCCGGTTGGTTTTGCGCCGTGAGCGCTTCCGCATCCTGGTCTGGACGACGGCCCTTCCGCTGCTGGTGCTGCTGACGGCGGCCAGCGTGAAGGGGCTCTATCCCACCCAGCACGACCTCGACGTGGCGGCAGCCGTCAGTGAGGACAACGCCGCGGCCATCGCCTTCAACGGCCCCGCCCAGGGACTCGACACACCGGGCGGGCAGGTGGCCTTCCAGGTCGGCACCTTCGGGCTGGTCCTGGTGGCCCTGATGAGCACCTTCATGACCGGGCGGCAGACCCGTGCCGAGGAAGAGGCCGGCCGCACCGAGGTGATCACCTCCTTGCCGGTCGGCCGGCACGCCGGCACCACGGCCGCACTGCTGGTCGTGGCCGGCATGAACGCGGCCGTCGGAACCCTGGTCGCGCTGGGCCTGATCGCCATGGACCTGCCGGTGACCGGTTCCGTCGTGCTCGGGCTGTCCTTCTGCGCGGTCGGCCTGGTCTTCGCCGGCATCACCACCGTCGTCGCCCAGATCTCCGAGAACACCCGGGTCGTGCACGGCGTCACCGGAGCCGTGCTGGGCGCGGCGTTCGTGCTGCGTGCCATCGGTGACATCGGGGACGGCACCGCGTCGTGGTTCTCGCCCATCGGCTGGGTCCAGAAGGCCCGGCCCTACGCGGGCGAACGCCTCTGGCCCCTGCTCGTCCCCGTGGCCGCCGCCGTGGCCGCCGTCGCCGTGGCACACGCACTGTCCGACCGACGGGACCTCGGCGCCGGCCTCGTCGCCCCGCGGCCCGGCCCGCCACGGGCCCAACCGGGTCTCGGCCGCCCGGTGGGGCTGGCGCTGCGGCTCCAGCGCGGCTCGCTGATCGGCTGGAGCCTCGGTGTGTTCCTGACCGGTCTCGCCTACGGCTCGGTGGCCGACGACGTCGAGGACTTCATCGCCGACAACGAGGCCATCGCGGAGCTGATCGCCGGATCAGCGGGCGCGAGCCTCACCGACTCCTACCTCTCCCAGTCATTGCTGGTGGGAGCCCTCCTCGGCGCGGGATTCACCGTGCAGTCCGCCCTGCGGGTGCGGAGCGAGGAGAACGGACTACGGGCCGAGCCGGTGCTCGCCACCCGCCTGTCCCGGGGACGCTGGCTGGCCGGCCACCTCGCCGTGACGCTCGCCGGCAGCGTCGTGGTGCTCGCCGCGGCCGGCCTCGGCACGGGACTCGCCTTCGGCGCCGCCCGCGGCGAACCGGGCCAGGTCCCCCGCCTGATCGGCGCCGCGCTCGTCTACAGCCCGGCGCTGTGGCTGCTCGCAGGCTTCACAGCGGCACTGTTCGGGATCGTGCCGCGTGCTTCGGGCACGGCGTGGGCCGTCCTCACGGGGTGCTTCGTCATCGGGCTGCTGGGCCAGGCCCTCGACCTGCCCGACTGGACCCGGGACCTCTCACCCTTCGAGCACGTGCCCCACCTGCCCGTCGACGAGGTGAGCCTCGGCACGCCGGTGCTCCTCGCGGCGCTCGCGGCCGCCCTCACCGCGGCCGGACTGGCGGGATTCCGCCGCCGCGACGTCGGCTGACACGCCGCCCGCGGGTCCGCCCCGCCGCCTGCTCACCGGCCAGGGGGCGGCAGGCCGGTGACGTGGTGGCGTGGCGGCGCGGGGCGGCCGGGGCGAGGCTGAAGGAACAGCGGACGACGGACGCCGGGCGGCTGCCGGCCCGCAGGGAACAGCGGACGACGGACGGGGCCTGCGTGTCGGTACCGACGGGCGAGCGACGGCCGGCAGTGGTGGATGGGGACATTGCCCCTCGGTGCCACGTCGGGCCCGCGGTACGGCGGCGCCCCCCGCCCGTCCCGCACCCACGGCGCCGGCCGTGGCCACCGGCGAAGCGACCGCCACGGGCTGCCGCCGTGACCCGGCCACGCCCCGGAACGCCGATCCGCCGTGACACGCCGGGCGGGACGACCACGGGCCGCCCATCGAACGGGCGGGACCAGGAGCCGTTCCCCGACGTCCTCGGGGGTCAACCGAGTGGTCCGCACGCAGGTCTCCCCGCACGTCACGGCCCCGGCTGCGTGATCCCGCCGACACGGGAAACCTGCCGTCCCGGAGCGGGCGCAAGACGTCGAACGGCCCGTACGCCGGTCCCGGACGGGCCTGGCGGTGCGGACCGGCCCGCCGCACGATGAGAGGGCACCGCCGGTCGGCGCACCGGCGAGAGGCCCGTCGGCCCCGGGAGACCGTCATGGCAGCCGTGTCCGAAGCCCTGCGCGCAACGCGGGTGACTCCACTGGCGGCGAGGACGCCGCGGTCGTACGGGACCGTGCGATGACCGCCGGGACGACATCGCGGACTCCGGGCGGCGAGGGGAAGGAGGAACTCGCAGCCGCGTCCGGCGCCGCTCCACACCGCGCGGTGCAGGAAATGTCCCCCGAGGAGATCCTCACCGCGCTCGGCACCTCCCGGCGCGGTCTGACGACTGAGCAGGCACAGTCCGGACTGGAGCGGTACGGGCGGAACGAACTGCCCCGCGCGCGGGGCCGCGCCTGGTGGCGGCAGCTGGCAGCGCAGTTCACGGACCTCTTCGCGGTCGTGCTCGTCGTCGCGTCCGGGATCACCTTCCTGGCGTACGCCCTGGAGGAGCCGCGCGAGGAGGGGACCTACCAACTGGCGGTGGCGATCCTGGCGGTGGTCGTGCTCAACGCCGTCATCGGCTTCGCCCAGGAGTTCTCCGCCGAGCGGACGGCCCAGGCACTCGAGGCGATGGTGCCGCACACTTGCCGGGTGCTGCGCGACGGCGAGCGGCGGGAGCTGCCCGCCGGGGAACTGGTCCCGGGCGATGTGGTGGTGCTGGAGGCAGGAGACGCCGTACCGGCCGACTGCCGGGTGGTCGAGGCGCACGAACTGGCCGTGAACAACGCGCCGCTCACGGGGGAGAGCCACGCCGTCGGCCGGACCGCCGCCCCGGTGCGGGCCGGGTCGCCGCTCGAGGCGCGCAACTGCGTGTTCATGGGAACCGACGTCGTCACCGGTGCCGGGTGGGCGGTGGTCCATGGCACCGGCGCAGGGACCGAGTTCGGGCGCATCTACCGGCTGGCCGCCACGGCCCCGAGGCAACGGACCCCCCTGCAGCGTCAGGTGGCGTCGATGGCCCGCCGGGTGGCCGGCGCCGCTCTGGCCATCGGCGCGCTGATGTTCGCCGTGCGGCTGCCCACCGGGGAGTCCCCCGTGACCGTCTTCGTGTTCGCGCTCGGGGTGATGGTGGCGCTGGTGCCGGAAGGGCTGCCCGCCACCCTCTCGGTCTCGCTGGCGATCGGCGTACGGCGGATGGCACGCCGCAGGGCCCTGATCAAGCAACTGCTCGTGGTGGAAGCACTCGGATCCACCACGGTCGTCTGCACGGACAAGACCGGAACGCTCACCAAGGCCGAGATGACGGTCACCCAGGTCTGGTCGGGAGGCGTGACCCACCCGGTGAGCGGGGTCGGGTACGCACCGGACGGCGTGGTGGGCGACCCCACGGGGGTGCGGGAACTGCTCCGGGTGGCCGCCCTGTGCTGCAACGCCCGGCTCGTGCCTCCGGACGGCCCAGGAGGCCGGGAGCAGTGGCGGGTGCTGGGGGACACCACCGAGGGAGCGTTGCTGGTCGCCGCGGTCAAGGCCGGCCTGGACCTGTCTGCCGAGGAGGCCGCGGCCCCCCGGACGACGGAGTTCCCCTTCGACTCCGCCCGCAAGCTGATGACCACCGTGCACCGGCGTGCCGCGGGTCATCAGGCGTGCGTCAAGGGAGCGCCCGCAGAGCTGCTGGCGCGCTGCACCGACGCGGAATGGGGGGAGCGGCGCGGGCCGCTGACCGAACGGGGCCGCACCGAGGTCGCCGCGGCGGGTGACGCGCTGGCGGCGCAGGGGCTGCGGGTGCTGGCGGTCGCGCGCCGGGAGCTGCCCGGCCCGCGCCCCGCGCAGGACGAGGCCGAGTCCCAGCTGACCCTGCTCGGGCTGGTCGGCATGCTGGATCCGCCGCGCCCGGAGGTCACCGACGCGGTGACCGCCTGTCACCGGGCCGGCATCCGTATCGTCATGGTGACCGGTGATCACCCGCTGACCGCCGAGGCCGTCGCCCGCCGGGTGGGGATCGTGCGCAAGCCGCACCCGGTTGTGGTCACCGGTTCCCGGCTCGACGCGATGGACGACGCCGCGCTGGACGCGCTGCTGGCCGAGCCGTCCGAACTGCTGCTGTGCCGGGTCAGTCCCGAACACAAGATGCGTGTGGTCACCGGCTTCCAGCGGCGGGGTGAGGTGGTCGCGGTCACCGGGGACGGGGCGAACGACGCCCCGGCGCTCAAACACGCCGACATCGGTGTGGCCATGGGTGCCTCGGGGACCGACGTGGCCCGGGAGGCTGCCTCAATGGTGCTGCTGGACGACTCGTTCGCGTCCATCGCGACAGCCGTGCGGCTCGGCAGATCCGTCTACCAGAACATCCGCAGGTTCCTGGTCTACGTCTTCAGCAGCAACATCGGCGAACTCGGCCCCATCCTGGTGGCGACGTTCGCGGGCTTCCCGCTGGTGCCCATCAGCGCGGTGCAGATCCTGGCGATCGACCTGGGCTCCGACGTGATGCCCGCTCTGGCGCTGGGTGCGGAGCGGCCGGAACCGGACGTGATGGACCGCCCGCCGCGCTCCCGGCGCGAGCGGCTGTTCTCCACCGCCGTGGTGGGGCGCATCCTGTTCCTGGGGGGCATTCAGGCGCTCGGTGTGTGCGCGGTGTTCTTCTGGCACATCCATTCCTCCGGCATTCCGTTCGGCGAGTTCACCGAGGACGATCCCGTCTACCGGGAGGCCGTCACCCTGGCCCAGGGCGGCATCGTGCTCAGCCAGTTCTTCATCGCCCTCGCCGTGCGCACCGACCGGCAGAGCCTGCGAAGCATCGGCCTGCTGTCCAATCCGGCCCTGCTCGCGGCGGGCGGCTTCGGCGTCGCGTTCATGGCCGCGATCAGCTACCTGCCACCGTTGCAGCAGGTGTTCAACACCGCTCCGCTCGACGCCGCCGACTGGGCGATCCTGGCCGGGCTCGGCACCCTGCCGCTGATCGCCGACGAGGCCCGCAAGGGATGGCTGCGCCACCGCACCGGCCACCGGAAGGGAGACCCACGGTGAAAGTGATCGTCGTCGGCTGCGGACGGGTGGGCTCGGCCCTCGCCGGCCTGCTCGCCTCGGAGGGGCACGACGTGGACGTGGTCGACCGCCGCCCCGAAGCGGCCCGTCGGCTGCCGGACAGCGCCCGCATCCGCTTCCACGCGGGCAACGGCTACAGCCGTGCCGTGCTGCGGGCCGCCGGGATCGAGGACGCCGACGCCCTCGTCGCCGTCACTTCCGGGGACAACAGCAACATCGTCAGTGCCCGTACCGCCAAGGAGACCTTCCGGGTGCCGGTCGTCCTCGCCCGTATCCACGATCCCCGGCGCGCGGACATCTACCGCGATCTCGGCATTCCCACGATTGCCAGCGTCCGCTGGACCGTGCACCAGATCCACCTGATGCTGCTGCACCGCCACCTGAGCCCCGAACTCAGCTTCGGCAACGGCGAGACCCTGCTACTGCGCTCGGAGGTGCCCTCCTACCTGGTGGGGAGGCGCCTGACCGAGTTCGACGTCGACGGCGAGATCCGCGTTGTCGAGGTCACCCGCGCGGGTCGCTCCCTGATTCCCGCCCACGGCACGCCGGCACAGGCGGGCGACCTGGTCACCTTCGCCGTGGCCGCCACCGCGCTGGGTCGGCTGCGCGGCTTCCTCGACAAGGAGCTGGGGACGTGAAGGTGCTCATCGCAGGCGCGGGGCGGCTCGGCACTCAGATCGCCCAGGCGCTCGCCGCGGCCCGCAACGAGGTCACCCTGATCGACGCCGACGACGACCGTGTCGCCGCTCTGGAGGGCCGCGTCCCGGCGCGGCTGGTCGCCGGGGACGCCTGCGAACCGGCCCTCCTGGAACACGCCGGCGTGCTGACCGCCGACCTCGTCGTCGCCGCCACCGGGGACGACGAGGACAACCTGGTGATCAGCCTGCTGGCCAAGCGGCAGTTCGCGGTGCCCCGCGTGGCCGCCCGGGTCAACGACGCGGACAACGCCTGGCTGTTCGACGACCGCTGGGGCGTCGATGTCGCGGTCCCCGCGGCCACGCCCCTGATCTCCCTGATCGAGGAGGCCACGGGAGCCACCGACACGGTCGCCCTGCTGCGCCTCAGCAAGGCCGGCGTCGACGTCATCGAAACAGCCATCACGGAGCATTCCAGGGCCGTCGGCCGTGCCCTGGGCGAGGTCCGGCTGCCCGCAGGGACCGTCGTCGCCACCATTGTCCGTGACGGGCAGCCGACCGTGCCGGATCCGGCGGTGCGCCTGCGGCCCGGCGACGAACTGCTCCTCGTCTCGCACACGGCGAGCGAACAGGAGATCCACGCCGCCTTCCAGTGACGGGCCCCGGCACGCGCCCCGACGGGCACCGCGGCACCCGCCCCGGGAGACTGCCCGGCACGCGCACGGACGCCTTGCGGTCACTGCCCGGGCGACCCGCCCGGCTCGGGCCCGCTGACTCGCCCGCCTCCGGAACCGGGAGACCCGCCCGCCCCTGCCGACCATCGTCGCCGTACGCCGTCCTCGTGCTCGGCCTGCTCCAACGCCATTCCGGCCCGGTCCAGCTCCTGCCGCAGCCGGGGAATCCAGTGCCGCCGCAGCGCCCTCACACGATGCCGGGTGCCGACCAGCTCCGCACCGACCAGCCCGGTGGCGGCCCGGACGGCGGCATGCTCGGCGGCCGCACGCACGGCACGACCGTAGGCCGCCTCCGCGTGCAGCAGTGCCGTGTTGGCCGGGGTGGCGGCGCGGGGCGGACGGGCGGGAACGGACACGGAGACCGCCGCCGGACGGCGCACCCCCATGGACGTGGTCCAGCGCACCGAGATCCCGGCGGGGCCCCTCCCCGCCGCCGCTGCCTCGAGAGCCCGTTCGCCGCCCAGCAGCACTCCGCGCAGCAGCCAGCCCTCGGCCTCGGACAGCGCCTCGTGCCAGCGGCGTTCCGCCGCCTCCTGCGCGGCGAGCAGCCGCTCGTGCTCGACCCGCAGCACCCGGAGCTTCTGCTCCAGCAGGCCCGCCCCGCGCTCGGCCACCTCGAGCCTGTGCCGCAGCCTCAGCCGGCCTGCGCGACCCGGAGGCGTACGGCGGACACCGGTCATCCGGGCACCTCCTCCGGCGGGCCGTCGGGATCCGTGGCCCCGTGGCTGTCGAGCATCGCGGCGGGCAGCATGGAGAGCTGACCGCGGGGCAAGGTGAGCAACACCCGCCATCCGCGCTCCAGCGCGGCGTCGAGTGTGCGCGCTTCTTCTCTGCCCTGGTCGGTGAAGTCCCGCAGGAAGGCCTCCTCGAAGTCCAGGTAGCGGCGGTCCGTGGGACTCAGCGCCGCCTGACCCACGAGGTCGGCCAGGTCCCGGACCTGCCGGGCCCGGGCCAGCGCGGCCAGCAGTTGTGCCGCGACGTCCAGGTGGTCGTCACGGGTACGGCCGGGGCCCGCCCCCTTGCGCATCAGGCGGGACAGGGACGACAGCGCGTCCAGCGGCGGATACACGCCCCGGGCGTGCGTCTCGGCCGAGAGCACGATCTGTCCCTCCGTGATGTAACCGGTCAGGTCCGGCACGGGATGCGTGATGTCGCCCGCCGGCATGGTGAGCACCGGCAGCACGGTCACCGAGCCGGGACGGCCGCGGATGCGTCCGCAGCGTTCGTACAGGGAGGCCAGGTCGCTGTAGAGGTAGCCCGGGTAGGCACGGCGGGCCGGGATCTCGCCGCGTGCCGCGGACACCTCGCGCAGCGCCTCCGCGTACGTGGTCATGTCGGTCATCACCACCAGCACGTGCCGCCCCTCGGCGAAGGCGAGGTGCTCGGCGACGGTGAGCGCGATCCGCGGGGTGAGGATGCGCTCGATCACCGGATCGTCGGCGGTGTTCTGCAGGAGTACCAGCTCCCCGGCCGCGGACCGTTCCTCGAGGGCGTCGCGCACGAAGGACGCGTCGGCGTGGGTGAGACCCATCCCGGCGAAGACGACGCCGAACGCCTCACCGGCGACCGTGGCCTGTGCGGCGATCTGGGCGGCCAGCTCCAGGTGCGGAAGACCGGCCACCGAGAACACCGGAAGCTTCTGGCCCCGCACCAGCGTGGCCAGGGCGTCGACGGCCCCGACACCGGTGAGCACCGCCTCGGACGGAGGTTCCCTTCGCAAGGGGTTGAGGGGAGCGCCGCCCACCTCGGCGTCGAGCCCGGACAGGACCGGCGGGCCCCCGTCGAGCGGCTCGCCCCGGCCGTTGCAGACCCGGCCCAGCCATTCCGTCCCGACGGGCACGCGCAGCGGGCTGCCGGAGAAGGCCACCCGCACGCCGCGCGGGTCCGCCCCCGCCGTGCCCTCCAGCACCTGAACCACCGCCAGGTCGCGGTCGGCCTCCAGGACCACGCCGTGCCGGCGCTCACCCGACTCGAGGGTGATGTCCGCGTACTCGTCCCAGCCCACGCCCGACACCCCCTCGACGACCGCGAGCGGGCCCCGCAGTTCGCGCACCGACGTGTACGCGATGCCACCACCGGACGGGTTCACGACCGCACCTCCTCCAGCCCGGCGAGCAGAGCGTCCCGGCGGGCCGCCACCCCGGCGGCGTCGTGCGGGCCGCTCTCCTCCCGGGCACGCACCAGGGGTCCGAAGTCCACGGCCTCCACTGTGGACGCAGGGACGCCGGAGTCCACCAGTTCGCGGCAGCGCCCGACGACCGCGAGCACGGCGTCGGCCAGGGCGGCCGTCTTCTCGGGGGCGCAGTACGCGTCCCGCGGCGACAGCGCGCTCTGCTGCAGCACACCCTCCCGCACCAGCCGGCCCGCGAGCACACTGATCCGTTCCCGGGGCGGCAGGGCGGTGATCCCGATCAGGTCCACCAGGTCGGCGAGTCGGTCGGCCTCCGCCAGCACGCCCCCCACCCGGTCCCGCCGCAGGGCCCACGCCCCATCGCCGGCCGCGCGGTGACCCTCGGCCAGGACCGGGACGTCCCGGGAGAAGGACCCCGCCCAGGAGACCGCCGGATAGTGGCGGGCATAGGCGAGATCACGGTCGAGGGTCCACAGACAGCGCACGAAGCGTTCCGTGTGCGCGGTCACCGGCTCGGTCATGTCCCCGCCCGGCGGGGACACGGCGCCGATCACCGTCACCGACCCGCGGTCGCCCCCGAGAGTGGTCACGGCGGCGGCCCGCTCGTAGAACGCCGCGATGGAGGACGCCAGCCCCGCGGGGTAGCCCTCCTCGGCGGGCAGCGCTCCCGTGCGTGAGGCGAACTCGCGCAGCGCCTCCGCCCAGCGGGAGGTCGAGTCGGCGATGACCACGACGTCCAGTCCCATGTCCCGGAAGTACTCGGCGACCGTCATGCCCGTGTACACGCTCGCCTCACGGGCCATCATCGGCATGTTGGAGGTGTTGGCGATCGTCACGGTACGGTCCGCCAGGGGGCCGCCGGTGCGCGGATCTTGCAGTTCCGACAGTTCGGTGATGACGTCGGCCATCTCGTTGCCGCGTTCCCCGCAGCCGACGTACACGATGACGTCCGCGTCGCACCACTTGGCGATCTGCTGGAGCAGCATCGTCTTGCCGGTGCCGAAGCCGCCGGGCACCGCGACCGTACCGCCGCGCGCCACGGGGAAGAGCAGATCGATCACCCGCTGTCCGGTGCCGAGTGCCTCCCGGGTGCGGACGCGTTCGCGCACGGGGCGCGGCCGGCGCACCGGCCACACCGGGCCGAGCGTCACGTCGACGCCGTCCACCACCGCCACCACCGCGTCCGGAGGGTGTTCTCCGGCACTGGCGATCTCCTCCACCGTGCCACCACAGCCGGGCGGCACGAGCACCCGAACCGGCACCGGCCCCGTGCCCCGTAGCTCCCCGAGCGCCTGCCCCTCGGCGACCTGCTCGCCGCCGGCCACCAAGGGGGAGAAGGCCCACACTCCGTCCCCGGCCGCGCCGAGCTGCGCCGTGGGCAGCAGCCAGTCCCCGGCGCCGGCCAGAGGACGCAGCAGACCGTCGAAGATCCCACCGAGGAGCTGCGGGCCGAGTCGGACCGAGAGCGGACGGCCCTCCGGCCGGACCGGCTGCCCGGGCGCCAGCCCGCCGGTGTACTCGTACGCCTGCACGGTCACCACGTCACCGGTGATGGCCACCACCTCGCCGGGCAGCCCGGCCGGGCCGATCGCCACCTGGTCGTGCATGGCGATGCCGGCCGTGTACTCCACCTCGACCAGCGGCCCCGTGACACGCAGGATCCGGCAGGCCGCCCGCCCGAGGGACGTCCGGTGGATCCCGGCGGACTCCGTCATGGCTCCCACAGGTGCCGCACCTCCGCCCCCATCCGGTCCAGGGCCCGCTCGGCCAGCGTGGTCAGCGAGAAGTCGACCCGTCTGCCCGGCGCCCGGGCCACCACGCCGCCGTCGGGGTGCCCGCTCACCTCTGCCCCGGGCCCCAGCAGGGCACGGGCCCGCTCCTCCAGCCGTTCGCGCAGCAAGGCGCCCTCGGCCGTGTCGCGCAGTTGCCCGACCCGCTCGGCCGCCGTGCGGCGCAAGTCCTCGTACGCTTCCCGGCGCACGGTGAGGGCACGGGCCCGGGCCTCGCGCCGGGCCGCGACGAGCAGGCCGCGGGCCGCGGCCACGCCGTCCGCCTCGCCCAGACGCCGTGCCTCGCCGAGGATCGTGCGGGCCTCGGTCCTGGCCCGCTCAAGCCGGGCAGCGTCCTCTGCGGCGGCGCGGGCCAGGATCTGCTCGGCGTCGGCGCGAGCCGCCCGCAGCACTTCCGCCCGCACCGGGGCCAGCGCCTCCGCGGCGCGGTCGGCGACGGGGCGCGTCATGACGGCATCACCGTGATCAGCGGGCCGCGGGGCCCGGACGGCTCCGTGCGGACTCCCAGCGCCTCGGCCGCCGCGGGGGTGAGGACGACCAGGTCGACGCCGTCCGGCAGCGCCCGCCAGCTCCGGCGTACGGCAGTGGCGTCCTCGGCGGCCAGGACGAGCACGCCGGCCAGTGCCAGCCCGGCCACCCGGCTGCGCTCGCCGATGGCGGCGACCCGGCCCACGGTCACGCCTGCCCGATGAGGATGATCGCGACCACCAGTCCGTAGATGGCGATGCCCTCGGCCAGGCCGACGACGACCATGGCCCGGCCGAACAGCTCGGGTCGCTCGCTGAGCGCGGCGAGCGCCGCCGCACCGGTGTAGGCCACGGCGATGCCCGCTCCGATCGTCGAGCCGGCCACCGCGATCGCGGCACCGATCAGGGCGGCGGAGCCGGACCCCGAGTCCTCGGCCGCGGAGGTCGCGGCCTCGGCGGACCCGCCGCCGAGCGCCAGGGTCAGGACCACGGTGGCGGCCGCCAGGAGCACGGCGTCGGCGGTGACCATCCACCACAGCGCCGTCCGGCCCGAGCGCCGCAGCGCCAGCCGTACGGCGACGAATCCCGCCGCGACGACGGGCAGGGCCAGGAACCAGGTGATCACAGTGCCTCCTCCGTGGCCGGGCCGGTCCGCGCGGACCGCGCCGGAGCGGGCGGCGCCGCGCCGACGGCCGCACCGGTGGGGTGCCGCACAGGTAGCTGCCAGGGTCTGAAGGGGCGGCCCTCGTTCTCGAAGAGCCGGGAGAACAGCTCGTAGAACTCCAGGCGCAGCGCTTGGACACCCGCCACCAGCGCCTCCAGCGTGAACGCCAGGGCGTTGCCCGTGAGGAACAGCAGCGCCGCGGCGACGACGCCGGGCGGGCCCCGTCCCGCCAGGGCTGCCGTGCCCTCCCAGACGATCCCGGCGAGTGCCGCATGGGTCATCCCGAAGGCCGCGAGCCGCGCGAAGGAGACGACGTTCGAGCCGATCCGCACCACGACGTCGAAGAGCTGTATGCCGGTCTGCACGGCCCCGCCCGGACCGCCCGCCGTCGCCGCGTACAGTCCCCTGCCCGCCAGCGCCAGCCCCAGGACGGCGACGGCGGCGCCCCCGAGGCCGTACCCCGGCCGTCCGAGCCACAGGAAGCCGACGAGGGCGGCGAGACCGAGGAAGACGGCGGCCCCGGCGACGCCGGTCGTCGCGTACAAGGCGGCCACCGGCCCGCCCTCCCGCCATCGGTTGACGATCCCGGCGGCGTAGGCGGCGGCGAGCAGCACGGACCCCAGTGCCACGGCGGCGGTCAGCAGCCGCATGGGCTCCTGAAGGGGCTCCAGCCACAGCACGGGCAGGACCCCGGTGGGGCCGAAGAACTCACCGTACGCCACCCCCGCCAGGGTGGCGGCCAGACCGGCCGCGGCGACGAACGGCCACAGGGGGCGCAGCGCCGCCGCCCGGCGCGGCCGTCCCGCCCGCAGCAGGAGGGCGGCGGCGACCAGCAGCAGTCCGTGCCCGGCGTCGCCGAACATCACGCCGAACATCACCACATAGACGACTCCGGCCGCCATCGTCGGATCGAGGTCGGCGTACGGCACGGTGCCGTACGTGCTGACCAGGGGGGTGAAGGAACGGCGCAGCGGCCTCGCCGCGCATGCAGGAGGAGCGGCGTCCGCCCCGGCCAGCAGGGTCGGCGGCGTGACCCCCGGCGGCGTCCGCAGCGGGACCAGCGTGCCTCCGGCCCCGGCGAGCCGGGCCGCCGTCGCGCCCACCGCCCCCTCGGGACACCACCCGGCCAGCGCCGCCACCGAGCCGTGCCGCACCGCGCCGGCGAGCCGTTCCTCGAGCTCCGCCTCACCGGCCAGCAGGTCCGTGCGGCCTTCCCGTTCGAGGCTCTCGATGTCGGGGGGCGTCCGACTGAGCACGGCCCGGACCGGCGCGGAGCGCAGCCGCTGCAGCCGTGCCGCTGCGGGCCCGCGGATGTCCGGCCCCGGATCACGGGCCAGGTCGAGCTCCACGCAGCCCGCCTCGGCGATCCGCACCAGGGTCTCCCGCAGCGCGGCCTGTGGGGCCACCACGGCCACCCTGCGCATCCGCACCGGGACGGCCGTCTCAGCCCGGAACACCGAGGACCTCCCCCGGTCCGCCACGGGGTCCGCCTCCCCGGTCCGCCAGCTCGAGGGCGCCCCGGGTCCGCCACGCGTCCACGGACAGCAGGGCCACCGCCCCCACCACCGGTGGTGGACCGAAGCGGGACCGGCGCAGCAGCTCCCGGCCGTCCTGCTCGACCGCATCCCACCACCGTGCCTCCGCCCGCCACAGATCCGCCGCCCGGCCGACGTCCTCCAGCAGCCACCGTGCGGTGTCCGGCAGCGCCTGCCGGAAGTCCGGATACGAGGTCGCGCCCACCGCGCGCGCCCCCAGAACCCGGGCCGCCCGGCGCACCGAGACGTCCGGAAGGCGGCGGTCGGCGACGAACATCTCGCGCCCGAACAGCAGCGCCAGCCGCGCCGCCGCCCAGCGTGCCGCGCCCGGGACGTCCGCGGCGAGCCGTATCGCCGCGGACACCCGCATCCCGGTGGCGACCGCGGCCGGCGAGTCGTCCCCGGGGTCGCCCCACAGGGAGGACGCCAGCGCCGCGCGCAGCTCCGCCGGCGTGCGGGTGCGCGCCAGCCGCGGCCAGGCCGTCGCCAGGGCCCCCAGACGATAGGGCGGCGGGTCGGTGAGGCCGCCGTCCGGTGCTCGTGGACCGCCGACGAGGGTCTCCACATGGCGTTCGGTGTTGGAGATCTCGAAGCCCGTGGCCAGGGCCCGTACGACGTTCGTGCCGGTGCCCGGCTGCCACCCGGCCAGGATCCGCAGGTGCCACAGCAACGCCGCCGACACCGCGCGCTGGGCTTGCGCCGGGGTGGCGCCCGGAATGATGTCACGCCGGTACGGGCTGGCCGCCAGGTGACGCAGCGCGTCGTCGAGCGAGCCGGCCGAGGCCACGATGCCGATGCCCTCGGGGCCCAGGCACCTGGTCCGCAGCGCACGAGCCCGGGTCGCGCCCGCGACCCATCCGGCGCCGGTCACCGATCGTCCTCCTCGGGCCCGTCCCGGCCCGGTGCCCGCCGTCCCCGCGGCCGGGTGGCGGGGAGCGCACCCGCCATGGCGTCCGTCAGCACCGTCGCGCGCACGCGGTCGGCGAGAGCGGGCATCCGGCCGCGGGCGCGAGCGGCGACGCCGGCCACCTCGCGTTCCGCCCGGGTGCGGACCACCGCCGCCTCCGCCTCGGCGGCCCGCACGGTGCGTTCGGCAGTGCGCGTCCGGACCCGTTGTGCTTCCCGGTGCGCCTCGGCCACGATCTCCCGGGCCCGCTGTTCGGTTTCGTCCCTGCGGGCCGCCGCCTGGGCCCCGGCCTGCTCGCGGATGAACCGTGCCTCCGCCTGTACCTGTTCCAGCAGGAGGAGCGGCGGGGCGAGTTCCGCGCGCAGCTCGGCGGAGCGGTCCGCCGGGACGCCGACGGGCGCGGCCCCGCCGGGCGACGCCACGGGGCGGAAGCGTCGCAGCAAGCTGCGGAAACCAGCCACGAACCCTCCTTCGGAAGGCGCGATCCCGATTCTCAGTGTCCACGCCGGGCGCGAGCATGTCGCGCCGTGCCGGGCCATCCGTCCCCGACAGGGGACCGTTCGGCCCGCGGGCTCCACCGGTGGATCGATGTCAGACTGACGCCGTAGACGCAGGCGTGTCCCTGGGAGGCAGCCGTGAGCAACCACGAGCACCGCACTGCGGAGCAGCAGGCCCGCCGCGCCACACCGGGCCGGCACTGGACTCCGCAGGAACAATTGCACCAGGACGCCCTGGGCCGCTACCTCGTGGCGATCGCGGGCGCGGCGTCGGCGAAGAGCACCGAGGAACGAGGATCCGCTCCCGGCGAGGCGAGTGCCGCGCCCTCCGCGCCCGCCGTGGCGGAGGTGCCCGCCAAGGAGCCGGCGGTCCTGCGCGTGCGGGACGTGATGCAGGTCCCGGCGGTCTCCGTGCCCGGCGACATGCCCTTTCTGGACGTCGCACGCACCCTCGCCCGTGAGCGGCTGAGCTCCGTGCCGGTCGTCGACGCGGACGATCACGTGATCGGTGTCGTCTCGGAGTCCGATCTGCTGGCCAAGGCCGCCGTGACGGCCGAGCCGCGGCGGCACGGCCCGGTCGGGAGGCTGCGGCAGCACCGGCTCTACGACAAGAGCCACGGCGACACCGCGGCCACCCTGATGACCTTCCCCCCGGTCACCGTGCACCCGGCGCAACGCGTGGCGGACGCCGCGTGGACGGCCGCCCACCGCCGGCTGAAGAGGCTTCCGGTGACCGACTACCACGGCCGGCTCGTCGGTGTGGTGAGCCGGCGCGACCTGCTGCAGGCCCTGGTCCGTGACGATGCCGACATCCTGGCCGAGGTCGAGTCGCTCGTCGGGCGTCACCTCGCGGAGCCGGGCACGGTCGAGGTGGTCGTGGAGAACGGCGTGGTGACGATGACGGGCCGGCCGGACAGTGCCGCCCTGCCGGAACTGCTCGCGTCGGTGCGGGACGTCGACGACGTCGTCGACGTCGTGGCCCGGTTCGGGACGAACTGAGCCGTCAACGCCGGGGGCGGCGCGGGCCGCGCGGGTACACGGCCTCACGGTGATGCCGTCTCGTCCGCGCCGTCGGCGCCACTCCGTCCACCCTCCACCTCACCGGTGAGCCGGGTGGCCAGACGGTAGGCGACGGTGACGTCGCGGTACTCCCGGCCGGCGACGACCCCATGGGGAAGTCGGGTCCGCTCGCTGCGACTCGTCGACTCCCGCACCCCGTCGCCGGGGAAGCCGACGGCCGTCCGCGGTTTGTTTGCGAAGCGGAGACGTTCGGCGCGGACCACCGACCGCAACGAGATGTCCCACAGCCGGCTGCCCGTTCCCGCCGCCTCCGTTCAGGGTGGCTCCTCCCGCTCTTCCGGGGGGCGGCGGCGACGGGGCCGCGGTGGCGACTCCCCGTCCTCGGCGCGTACCCGGCGCTTGCGGGTACCTTCCTTCCCCGCGTCGGTCCGTTCCCGGACCGCCGGCCTGCGCACCTTCCGGCGTCCGGCGGGCTCGGCCTCGGTTCGGCGCGCGGTGCCGGCCGCCGTGTCCGGGACGTCCGCGACGGCGTGTCCGCCCTCCCGCACCGTGTCGCCCGCCGCTTCGGCCGCGCCCACGGCCGTCCCGGCCACTCCTGCGACGGTGCCGCCCCCGGCCTCGCCGGCCGTCCGGGCCACCTGCCCCGCCGCACCGCCGACGCCTCCGACCGCGTGCCCGGCGCCAGTGCCGACGTCTCCGACCGCGCGTCCGGCGCCAGTGCCGACGTCTCCGACCGCGCGTCCGGCGCCACTGCCCAGATCCTCCACGGCTGCTCCGGCTGCGTGGCCGACATCCTCCGCCACCGAGCCGACACCGCGGCCCACGTCCTCGACGGCGGCCCCGGCGCCCCGGCCGACGTCCTGGACGGCCCGTCCGGCCCCCGTCCCCAGTTCACCGACGGCCTGGCGTGCTCCGCCGCCGACGTCCCGGACGGCGGACCCGACCCCCCGCGCCAGCTCGTGGAGAATCTCGGGGTTGCGATCGAGCGTGGTCAGCACCCGGCCGATGATCGACGAGACGTTGTCGAGACGTACCTTGAGCTGGGCCTGTGCCTCCACGCCCGAGATGCCCAGGTGCACCCGGCCGAGCGTGACGTCGGCCCCCACGTTCAGCTTCAGCAGGTCCAGCACCTCGGCCTGCAACGAGACGTGCGCCCGCAGGTTCTCGACGTCGAGGTCGATCTCGTCGACCTTCAGCACCGGAACGTCGAGAAAGACGTCGGGGTTCGGATCGGCCACCGCACGCCCGTCGGCCGGCTGACCGTCGTCGTACGGCTCGGCCTCGCTGTACTCGGTGTACTCCGTGTCCCCGGCGTCCTGGGCGTCCTGGGCGTCGAGTACGTCGTCGTCCCGGTCGTGCTTTTCCACGCGCCCCTCGGCATTTGCGGCGCTGTCGTCCATCACCGTGCCTCCACGGACTCGCCGGGCATTTCGGCCATTGTGATCCCGTACGGGGCTCCGCGCGCGGTCACTGCCGCCGCGGCAGGTGAGGCGGGGGCCGAGCGACCGTGGGCGTTCTCGCCGAGGAGTGACGAGGGGTGGGCCCGCGCCGCGCCGCCCCGGCCCGGCCGGCGCCGCGCCGCCCCGGCCGGGCCCCGTGACGCGGCCGCTCACCGTGCGGCGGCCGCAGGCGCCGCTTGTCGCACCGGCGTCGGCGACCGATGACCCCGGCCCGGCCTCATGCGGAGGCGGCGGTGTCGCGGCGTGCCCGGGCAGTGGAGGGGACGTGCGGGCGGGTGGAGCGCACGGGCGGGTGGTGACGACCGGCTGCATGGCGGCGGCCTCCGCCTCGTACGAAGCTGGACGGGACGGCCGAGGGGCGGACCGATCCGGGTCGTTCGGCCGCCGTCGGCCACCGGAGGCGGCCCTTGTCGCCTCGAGGAGGACCCGAATCCCCGCGCGACGTGTGCGGGACAGGGTGAGGGGAACGGCCCGGCGCATCGGATCGAGGAGGACAGCGATGCCGCACACGACGGAATGGACGGTCCGGGTTCACCTCTTCGAGGACGGGGGCACGACGAAGGCGCACGCGGTCCTGGACACCGGGACCACGGCGCTGACCGCCCGGGGTACGGCGCACTGCAACCCGGTCGACACGGACGTGCCCGAGATCGGGGACGAACTGGCCGCGGGACGCGCCCTGCAGAACCTCGCTCAGCAGCTCCTGGCCACCGCCGAGCGCGACATCGGCGGAATGGGCGCCTCCCGGCCGGCCGCGGAGCGGAACGCCGGCTGGCCCACGTGACCGCCGGTCGCCCCGCGGACGGCGGGGGCCACGCGTGAGCACGGGCTGCTGCCTGGGCCGTTGCTCGCGGACGGTGCCTCCGCCGTATGGACGCACCCTCGTTCGCCGTTCCCGGGCCGCTCGGGCCAGTCGGTCCTCGCGCCGTGCCGGAGCATTGCTCGGTAGAGGTACGGGGGCCGACACGTGCCACGCGGCATCCGTCACTGCCGGCGTGGGCGCGTCGGGGGCGCCTCCCATGGAGACACCCCCGAGCCGGTCGGGGGCCGCCGCCAGGTGCAGCCGGACCGCGACGGGACCACCGTTCCCCCCGACAGGGCCCGTTCGCCCCATGCGGTGCCGTGCCGGGCGTGGCAGGTTGGATACAGCGCTTCCGCGAGGAGAGGGCGGCGATCATGCGAGCTCACCTCGGTGACCACCTCGTCATCGAAAGCCCGGCGACCGGCGCCACCAGGCGCGACGGCGAGATCGTCGGACTGCACCACGCCGACGGCACACCTCCCTACGACGTGCGCTGGTCGGACACGGAGCAGGTCACCCTCGTCTTCCCCGGGCCCGATGCGCACATCCGGCACCTCGGGCACGAGACACCCCGCGGGGGGCCGGGCACGTCCGCGCCCGTCGCGGGCCGGCCGGACGGCCCGCCGGACACGATCGCGCCGGCGGGAAACCTCCCCAATCCCGGGGACGTCGGCCGACGCGTGGCGGCCGAACGCCGCCGACGAGGGCTCAGCCGGGAGGAGACGGCTCGCCGTGCCCGTATCACGCCCGACTATCTGGCCTATCTGGAGGAGCAGCCGGCCGACCCCTCCACGGGGACGCTGCTGGCCCTCGCCGCGGTACTCGGCACCACCGTCGGTTCCCTGCGCGGGGGAGGCACGGGCCTGCCACCGGGGCAGGGCAGTGCCCTGCCCCACCCGCAGTTGCTCGAACTCGGCCCCGAGGAGTGCCTGGCGCTGCTGTCCACGCACGGTGTGGGGCGCGTCGCGGTGACGCGGCCCGAGGGCCCGGCGGTGGTTCCGGTCAACTACGAGGTCGTCGACGGCACCATCGCCTTCCGGACCGCGCCACGCTCCGTACCCGCTGCGGCCGTCGGCACGGAGGTCGCCTTCGAGGTCGACCACGTGGACGAGGCCCTGAGTCAGGGCTGGAGCGTGCTCGCCGTCGGCCCCGCCAGCGTCGTCACCGAACCCGGCGCCGTGCGTGAGCTGAGCCGGCGGGCCCACAGCGCACCGTGGGCGGGCGGTGCGCGGGAGATGTGGGTGACGATCCGGCCCATGAGCCTGACCGGCCGCCGCATCGGTGAGGCCGAGGGTGAGCGGTGACACCGAACCGCACGGGGTCAGGACCGCAAGGACCAGTTGAGTCCGGCAGTGACCGGGCAGGAAGGTGGCGGTGAGCATGGATCTTCCCCTCGTGGTGGGGATCGACGGGTCGGACTCCAGCCTGCGGGCCGTGGACTGGGCGGTGGACGAGGCCGCCCGCCTAGGCCTGCCGCTGCGGCTCGTCCACGGCTCCCTGTGGGAGCGGTACGAGGGCGGCCGGCCCTCCTTCGGAACGGGCCGCCCGGCCGAGGAGGTCCAGGTCGAGCACATCGCCGCGTCCGCCGTCGAACGCGCACGGTTGCGCAACCCGGAGATCAAGGTGTCGAGCGACATCCTGCCCGACGACGCCGTGTCCGTACTGCTGCACGCCGCTCACACGTCCAGCGCCGTGGTCATCGGTTCGCGCGGCCGCAGCGGCCTCGCCGGAATGCTCCTGGGTTCGGTCGGCCTCGCGGTGGCGGCCCGCGCCGTGTGCCCGGTCGTCGTGGTCCGGGGCGGGGACCAGCAACGGCAGGGCGCCTTCGGCCGGGTGGTGGTCGGAGTCGGCGACTCCGCCGAGGCCGCGACGGCCGTACGGTTCGCCGCGCGCGAGGCCGCCGCGCGCGGTGGTGCCCTGCACGCCGTACGGGCCTGGCGCCGTCCGGCCCACGAGCACATGGACCACCCGCTCATCGCCGACGACGCCGTCAGTTCCCAGGAGGAGGGGGCCTCGGCGCTCCTGTCCGAGGTGCTGAGCGACGCGGCCCGGGACGACGCGGGCCTCGATGAACTCGAGGTGCACCGCCGGACCGTCGAGGGCCCCGCCCACCGGGTTCTGGTGGACGCGTCCTCGGAGGCGGACCTGGTCGTCGTGGGGGCGCTTCGGCACCAGGGCCACTTCGGGCTGCAACTGGGCAGGGTGGCCCACGCGTTGCTGCACCACGCCGCCTGCCCGGTGGCGGTGGTGCCGCAGCGGGCATGACCGCCGTACCGTGCCGACGACGCGGGGCTCCGCGGTCCGGCACCCGCGGACACCCGCGGAACGGCAGCAGCATCCGCACGCGGCCGAACGGGCTCCGGCCCTCGGCACGCCATGGTTGAGGAGGTCACGATGGGACGGCTCGACGAACGGGTGGCGATCGTCACCGGAGGGTCCAGAGGCATCGGCGCCGCCGTCGCCCGGTTGTTCGCAGCCGAGGGCGCGGCCGTGGTGGTCGCCGACGTCCTGGACGACGAGGGGGAGAGGCTGACGGCGGAACTCGGTGCCCCGGCCCGTTACGCACACCTGGACGTCAGCAGTGAGGACGGATGGCAGACGGTCGTGCGGGAGACCGAGAGTTCCCTGGGACCGGTCTCGGTGCTCGTCAACAACGCCGGGATCGTCGAGTGGGGAAGCGTGGAGGAGCAGAGCCCGGAAGCGTTCCGCCGGGTCATCGACGTCAACCTCCAGGGCCCGTGGCTGGGGATGCGCACGACCGCACCGTCGCTGCGCCGGGCCGGCGGCGGGGTGATCGTCAACATCTCCTCGATCGCCGGTATGACGGGATACGCGGGCATCGCCTCGTACGTCGCCAGCAAGTGGGGTGTGCGCGGGCTGACCAAGGCGGCGGCGCTCGACCTGGCCCCGGACATCCGGGTCTGCTCCGTCCACCCCGGCGTGGTGCGCACGGCGATGACGGCCGACTTCGACGACTCCTTCACGGCCGCCCAGCCCCTTCCGCGGTTCGGGGAGCCCGAGGAGGTGGCCCGCATGGTGCTGTTCGTCGTCGCCGACGCCACGTTCTCGACCGGAGTGGAGTTCGTCCTGGACGGTGGAGTCACGGTCGGCCCGCCCGCCGCCCCCGGCGCAGCCCAGTGACGCCGTAGTCGCACGTGGGGCGGCGGGTCGCGGATCGCCTGGCGTCCCTCCTGGTGGTCACCGCCTGCCGCTCCCGTCCGCCGGCGTCCGCCGGGAAGCGGCAGGCGTTTCCCGTCCGCCGGCGTCCGCCGGGAAGCGGCAGGCGTCCCGCTCACCTGGCCGCCGGCTGAGCGGGCAGGTCGAAGACGTGGTCCGGGGAGATGATCTTCGTGATCGCGTTGCCGAAGAGCGTGCTGGGCTCCTGGCCCCGGTGGTCGATGTCGGTGTTCAGCACCACGACCAGGGTGGCCTGCACGGAGGGGAGATGGACGGTGAGCGACTCATAGCCCGGCAGCGAGCCGTTGTGCCCGATCCAGCCCTGCACGTCGAATATGCCGAGGCCGTACCCGCTGCCCGGGATCGGCGTCGAGGGCGTGGTGAGGCGCTCCTTCTGGAGAGCGGGACTGATCAGCCTGTCGCCGTTGGGTAGTTGACCGGTGGCCACGGTGCGCGCCCACACCCGCAGATCGCCGAGCCGGGAGATCATCGCACCGGCCGCCCACCCCCACGACGGGTTCCAGTCGGCCGCGTCCTCGACCCGGCCCGTGGCGGTCTGGTCCGTGTAGCCCTGCGCGTGCGGGGTCGGGAATTCACTGCCGGTCGGGAACAGCGTGTGATCCAGGCCGGCCGGGTCGAGGATGGTGTCGTTGATGTAGTCCGCCAGCGACCGGCCGGAGATCCTCTCCACGACCAGGCCGAGCAGGATCAGGTTGGTGTTGCAGTAGGAGAACTTCTCGCCCGGCTGGAACAGCACGGGGTGCCGGAAGGCGTAGTCGAGCAGTTGGCGCGGTGTGAACGGCCGGTACGGGTCGGACGTCAGCGCCTTGAAGAAGCCCTCGTCCTCGGAGTAGTTGAACAATCCACTGCGCATACCGGCCAGTTGGCGCAGGGTGATCCTGTCGCCGTTCGGAACCCCTTCGACGTATTGGCCGATGGTGTCGTCCAGCCCGATCCTGCCCTGGTCGACCAGCTCCAGCAGCGCGGTGACCGTGAACGTCTTGGTCTCGCTGCCGATGCGCATGGAGAGGTTCGGTGTCATCGCCCGGCCGGTGTTCCGGTCGGCGACGCCGAAGGACTTCACGTACGCGCCCCGGTCCGGCGTCCACACGCCCACGGTGACTCCGGGAACGTTCGCCTCCCGCATGACCCGCTGTACGGCGGCGTCGAGTTGGCGCCGCACGGCCGGGGTGAGTTCACGCACCTCGTCCCCGGAGGGGGAGGGCGAGGGCTGTTCGACGGCCGGGGCGGCGGGCGGCAGCGAACCGGCGGCCCCTCCCGCGGCGGGCACCGCGAGCAGCGCCGTCGTGAGGGCCGCGACGACCCCGCTGCGCAGCCGCGTGGACGGGTGTGTCATGGGGCTACTCCCGCCTGAGGAGACGTGCGCCGCAGACCGGGCCGCCTGGGCGAAGCCGGCAGCGACCCCATCAGGACCAGCATAGAAGGCCCCGTGTACGGTCGCCTGTCGAGCCCAGCGGGGCCGTGAGGCAGCGGTCGGCGCGGTCCGCCGGGTCAGCCCGCTCCCGCCCGTGCGGGGGCGGGATCCGGGCCGCCCATGTCGAGCCGGAAGGGCGGGTACTGGTCGGTCATCAGCGCGGCGTAGGCGCTGACCCGGGCAACCCACCGCGCAAGTCCCATGATGAGGTCGAAAAGATGCCCGGGATAACGGGACTTGACCGCGAGGACGATCACGGCGACCAGTGACAGGAAGGGAATGAGTCCGCTGTAACGCCAGCCGTCGTCGCTGCCCCAGCCGCCGACGAGGATCCCGACGACGATGTACTGGGGAATCGCCAGTAGCCACCACTTCACCAGGACGAGTCCGCGGGAGAGACGCTCGGGGTACTCGACGTCGAAGTGGGCCGGGTAGTCCTTCACCTCGGCGAGGGTGAAGGGCGGGTAGCGGTCGGTGCCCAGGGCGGTGTGGGCGTAGTAGCTGACACGCCAGTTCCAGCGCATCACCCCGACGTTGAAGTCGAACAGCGCCCGGGGATAACGGCCGGTGAAGAGAATGGCGAAGAACGCGACGATCGTCACCAGCACGAACGCGATCCACAGGAAAAACAGCACGATGTAGTGGGGAAGAGCGAGAAGCCACTTGACCAGCCACATCCACCGGGAAAGCCGGGGATCGACGGACGCCTCGATACGTACGGCTGACGTCGTGACAGGAATCATCGGGGCACAACTCCTTCCGGTGTCCCGGGCGGCGGGGATCCCGCCGTCGTGATCACCGCTCACCGACTCAGCCTCGCACGTGTGGTGAAAGGCCGCGAATCGGGCGCGGCGGCTGTACGCGCCGGTCCACCTCCGGCTGTACGCCGCGCGACACGGGACGCCGGCGCGGCGCCCCCGCTCCCGGCGACGGCCGTGCGGGCAGCGGATCCCCCGTCCACCACCCCCGGAGTGACGACCTCCGTCCGCATCCCCGTGATCGCACCCGTGGCGGCCGCCCCGTCCGCGCGGCGTACGGACGCGCGCCCGACCGCCCCGGTCCGCAACCCCTCGAATGGCCTCACCACCGGCCGGTCCGCGCACACGACAGCGGCCATGATGGACCCATGGACGTGAACGAGGTGCTCCTGCCCGGTGTGGGACTGCGTTACGAGTTCACCAACCGCGACGGCGACCGGATCGGCGTCGTGGCCCGGCGAACGGGCGATTTCGAGCTGGTCGTCTACACGGCGGACAACCCGGACCAGGCCCAGCCCCTGCTGCGGCTCACCGGCGAGGAGGCCGACACCCTCGCCGAGATCCTGGGTGCTCCGCGGATCGCCGAGCGTTTCGCCGATCTCACCCGGGAGGTGCCCGGTCTGAGTGCCGGGCAGGTGGAGGTGCGGGCCGACAGCCCGTTCGCCGGCCGTCCCCTGGCGGAGACCCGGGCGCGCACGCGCACCGGTGCGTCGATCGTCGCGATCGTCCGCGGTGAGGAGGTGATCGCGTCACCGGGACCGGAGGAAGTACTGCGTGCCGAGGACGTGCTGGTGGTGATCGGCACCCACGACGGGATCGCGGGCGTGGAACAGATCATCCGGGGCTGAGCCGGTGCACACCTCCATCGCGCTGCTGCTGGAACTCGGCGTCATCCTGGCGGCTCTGAGCGTGCTGTGCGCCCTGGCCCGGCGCTTCGCGCTCTCCCCGGTTCCGCTCTACCTGGTGGCGGGCCTGAGCCTGGGCACCGGAGGCATCGCTCCCGTCCCGGCGGCGGGGGAGTTCGTGGAGACGGCGGCGTCCATCGGCGTGGTCCTGCTGCTGCTGACCCTGGGCCTGGAATTCACCATCCCCGAATTCACCGCCAGCCTGCGCCGCCACCTGCCGTCCGCCGCCGCCGACCTCGTGCTGAACGCGACGCCAGGCGCCCTGGCGGGCTGGCTCCTGGGATGGGACGCGGGCGGCGTTCTGGCCCTCGCGGGCGTCACGTACATCTCCTCGTCCGGCATCATCGCGCGGCTCCTGGGCGACCTGTGGCGGCTGGGCAACCGGGAGACCCCGGCGGTCCTGTCCGTGCTGGTGCTGGAGGACTTCGCGATGGCCGTCTACCTGCCCGTGCTCGCCGTGGTCGTCTCCGGTGGCACCTGGCCGCAGGCGCTGCTGGGAGTGCTGCTCGCGGTGGGCGCGGTGTTCCTCGCCCTCGCAGCCTCCCACTGGTGGGGCCGCCACCTCGGACGGCTGGTGTCGCCCCCGGACGCCGAACAGGTCCTCCTGCGGGTCCTGGGCGTCACCCTGATCGTGGCCGCGCTGGCCGAGTCGGTCCACGTCTCCGCGGCGATCGGCGCCTTCCTGGTGGGGCTGGCCCTCACGGGAGACGCCGCGGACCGGGCCCGGACGGTGCTCGGCCCGCTGCGTGATCTGTTCGCCGCACTGTTCTTCCTGGCCATCGGGCTGTCCGTCAGTCTGGGCGCTCTGCTGCCCGTGCTTCCCGTCGCCGTGGCCCTGGCGGCGGTCACAGCCGTCAGCAAGGTGGCGGTCGGCTGGTACGCCGCCGCACGCGAGGGCGCGGGCCGGCAGGGGCGGCTGCGAGCCGGGACCGCGCTCATCGCCCGGGGCGAGTTCTCCCTCGTCATCATCGCGCTGGCCGGCGCCCAGAACGACAGGCTCGGCCCCCTGGCCACCGCGTACGTCCTGATCCTGGCGGTCGTCGGCCCGCTCGTCACGCGCTTCGCCGGTCCGCGGCCGGCCCCGCTCCTGCCGGAGCGTCCCGTGCCGACCGGCACCGGGCCACCCGGCGGCGCTGGCACCGTCCACGGAAGCAAAGGGGTGTCGTCGTGACCGGCGGACGGGGTCGGACCGGAGCACTCAGCGGGGGTCACGACGACATGGGGCACAGTCCCCGCGCAGCCCCACCGATCCCCGACCGGCGGCACCGGGCCGCCACACCGGGCAGTGGCGGCCGCGGGCAAGCGTGGCGCTCAGGCGGTGGTGCGGAACGGTCCGGTGACTTCGTAGGTGATGCCGCCGGAGGAGGTGCCGGTTGTGCCGCGCTGGCTGGAGAAGTACAGGCGCCTGCCGTCGGGGGAGAACGCCGGGCCGCAGATCTCCGAGCCGGACTGGCCGGTGATCCGCAGGAAGGGGGCGACGATGTCGTCGGGGGTGATGATGCAGATCTCCATGGTGCCGCCGTCCTCGGCGACGAACAGGTCCCCGGAGGAGCTGCCGGTGACGTTGTCGACGCCGGTCAGTGGTGCGGTGCCGTTGGTGACCAGGTTGTCGTCGTAGGCGAGTTCGTAGGTGCTGTTGAGCAGGTTGAGCTGCCAGACGCGGTTGTCGCCCTTGGTGGTGAACCAGACGGTGTCGTTGGCGTAGTGGCATCCTTCGCCGCCGTTGAAGATCTTGGCTCCGGAGACCTGGTCGCGGGTGTAGGTGGGGGAGCCGTCCGGGTCGGGCACGTTGGCCCAGGTGAAGGTGCCCGAGGTGCCGGTGCCGGCCTTGAGGACCTGGAGGGTGCCGGAGGACAGGTTGCCCCAGGTGGTGGGGACGAAGCGGTAGAAGCAGCCGTCGGACTCGTCCTCGGTCAGGTAGATCACCTTGCGCACCGGGTCGGCGGCGGCCGCCTCGTGGTTGAACCGGCCCATCGCGTCGCGGCGGACGGCGGCCTTCACGCCCCACGGGTCGGTCTCGTAGACGTAGCCGCGGCTGACCTCCTCGCAGGACAGCCAGGTGTTCCAGGGGGTGGCCCCGCCCGCGCAGTTGCGGTTGGTGTTGGACAGGATCCGGTAGGCGCCCGTGACGGTGCCGGAGGAGTTGAACCTGACGGCGCCGGCCCCGCCGGTGGAGGAGATCTCGGAGTTCGAGACATAGATCCAGCCCGTGCCGTCGGCGAAGCAGGCGCCGCCGTCGGGGGCGTTGTGCCAGGTGTACGAGGTGCCGGGCACCGTCTGGCCGGAGCGGGCGACGACTCTGCTGGAGAAGCCGCCGGGCAGCATGATGCCGTTGGCATCGGCGGCCAGCAGGCCACCGTACGGGCTGGTGCCGTTCTGGGCCGGGGCCGCGTAGGCGGCGCCGTGCATCAGGGTGCCGCCGAAGACGGCGGCCGAGGCACCGAACACCGTACCGCGCAGGAAATTACGACGTTCCACAGCTGCTCCTTGATGAGAAACGGGAGGACGACTCCGGCCGCCCAGCCAACCGGTGTACGGGGAAGGCGTCGGATCGACATCCCCGCCATCGGATGAACGCCGCTGGAACCCTTTCGTACCGGATGCGGACCCGCCGACCGGGAAACGGCCCGGGCGGCCGGGCCGGAGCGGCACCCGCGAACGGCGGGACGATCGGCCGGCGGACCCGGGGCGTGCGGCCCTACCGCCGCGCCGCTCACCGGACCGACGCTGGTCCTGAGGGCGAGGATGCTCCCGCGTGATGAGGTGAGCAGACGTGTGCGCGGCGATCTCGGTATCCGGGCTGGTCAAGGACTTCGGTACGACCCGGGCGCTCGACGGTCTCGACCTGACGGTGGAGAGCGGGGAGGTGCACGGCTTCCTGGGGCCGAACGGCGCCGGCAAGACCACCACCTTGCGGGTTCTGCTGGGGCTGCTGCGCCCGGACGCCGGCACGGTGTCCCTGCTGGGCGGCGACCCCTGGCGGGACGCGGTCCGGATCCACCGCCGGCTGGCGTTCGTACCGGGCGAGGTGAACCTGTGGCCCAACCTCACCGGTGGTGAGGTGATCGACCTGCTCGGCACCCTGCGGGGAAGTTTGGACCGGAGACGCCGGGCCGAACTGCTGGAGCGGTTCCGGCTCGACCCGGGCAAGCGGTGCCGCGCCTACTCCAAGGGCAACCGTCAGAAGGTGGCGTTGGTGGCGGCCCTCGCGTCCGACGTCGAGCTGTACCTCCTGGACGAACCCACCTCCGGGCTCGACCCGCTCATGGAGGCGGTCTTCCAGGAGGTCGTTCAGGAGTTGCGGGGCACCGGCCGCACCGTGCTGCTGTCCAGCCACATCCTGTCCGAGGTGGAGGCGCTGTGCGACCGCGTGACCATCGTCCGGGCGGGCCGGGCCGCCGAGTCGGGGACCTTCGAGGAGCTCCGCCACCTCACGCGGACGACGGTGACCGTGGAGACCGGCAAGCCGGTCGACGGCCTCGGCCGGGTGCCGGGGGTGCACGACGTGAGCACGGACGGCAACCGCGCACGGTTCAGTGTCGACCCCGGTGATCTGGGCGATGTGCTGCGGCACTTGGTGACGCTGGACGTCCGTGCGCTGACCAGCTCGCCGCCCACGCTGGAGGAGCTGTTCCTGCGGCACTACGGCGAGGACATCGGCGCTCCGGAAGTGCCGGTGGGTGCGACGGTCCCGGGGAGGACGCCATGACCGGGACGGCAGCCGGTCGGACCGGCACGTTCGCGCTCACCCGGCTGGCACTGCGGCGGGACCGCTTCACGCTTGCCGCCTGGATCCTCGGGCTGAGCCTCTTCACGGCCGGTATCACGGCGATGAGCGTCAGCGGTATGCCCACGCGCCAGGACGTGGTCCAGGAGACCGAACTGATGGCGGGCAACGCGGCGATGCGCATGCTCGGCCTGGCCTCCGGCGCCAGCGTCGGGGGCTACACACTGGTCCGCGGCCATCTCACGCTCGCCGTGCTCGCGGCGCTGATGAGCGCGTTCACCGTGGTGCGGCACACCCGGCAGAACGAGGAGACCGGGCGCGCCGATCTGCTGGGAGCGACCGGTGTGGGCAGGTACGCCGGGCTCACCGCGGGAGTCGTCGTCGCGGTCGGGGCGAACGTGGTGCTGTCGGCGCTGCTGGGCCTGGCGATGATCCTGAACGGACAGCCGGTGGCGGGCTCCCTCACCGCGGGCGCCTCGGTCGGCGCCGTGGGCGTTGTGTTCGCCGGCGTCGCCGCGATCGCCGTGCAGCTGTCGTCCACGACGCGCGGCGCCAACGGGATCGCGGTGGCGGTCCTCGCCATCGCCTTCCTGCTCAGTGGTGTCGGCAACATGCTCGGCCGGGTGGACGGGAGCGGTGTGCGGGTGGTCAGCGCGTGGCCGGCCTGGCTGTCCCCGATCGGCTGGGGCCAGCAGATGAGGCCGTTCGGCGGCGACCACTGGTGGCCGCTCGCGCTCTTCGCCGGCCTCTTCACCGCCCTGCTCGCGGTGGCGGGTGCGCTGGTGCGCCGCCGGGACGTCGGCCGGGGACTGCTCCCCGGGCGGCGCGGCCGTACCGAGGCCGCTCCCGGGCTGCTCAGCCCGTTCGGGCTGGTGTGGCGGCTCCAGCGCGGGGCCCTGCTCGCCTGGGCGGTGGGCATGCTCGGATTCGGCCTGGTCCTCGGTGCCATCGGCGGTGAGGTCAAGGACATGGAGGGTGCGGCACGCGACTGGTACGCGCGCGTGGGCGGTACGGGCGAGATCGTGGACGCCTACCGCACCTCGATCATCGGAATGGCGGGCATGGCCGCCGCGGTCTACGTGGTGCAGGTCCTGTTGCGCATGCGGGCCGAGGAGACCGAGGGCCGTCTGGAGCCGGTCCTCGCGACCGCGGTCAGCCGGGCCCGGTGGGCGACGGGCCACATCCTGAACGCCGCATCGGGTGCCGCCGTACTGCTGCTGCTGTTCGCCCTCGGCATGGGGCTGACGGCCGGCCGCTCGCTCGGCGGAGGTGCCGCCGGACAGCTCGGCGACCTGACGACGGCCGCACTCGCCCAGCTGCCGGCGATCCTGGCGCTCGGTGGGCTCGTCGTCGCGGTGGTCGGGCTGCTGCCGCGGTGGGCCGGGGCATTTTCCTGGACCGTCGTGATGGCGTCCGTGCTGCTGGGTCCGCTGTTCGCTCCGACCCTGAAGTGGCCCCAGTGGGCGCAGAATCTCTCGCCGTTCACCCACACCCCCAGGGCGCCGGCCGCCGCGATCGGCGCGTCCTCCGTCATTGCCCTTCTCGTCGCGTTCACGGTTCTCGCGGCGGCGGGCGTCGTCGCGTCCCGCCACCGCAACCTGGCCCTTCCCGGGTGACCCGGGTCCGTGTCCGGCCGTGGCCCGCTCCCTCCCGCTCGCCGGTCACGATGCTTCCCGTCCCGGGAACACACCGGCCGGCGGTGGTGCGGGCCGGGACCTTCGGCGCGCAGTGCGGTCTCAGTCCCGGCAGCCGCAGCCCGACGCCGCCTTGGCCTGAGCGACGGTCAAGGAGGCGTCGGCGGAGGTCTCACCGGCGGTGCAACAGGCGTCGACCCCGCAGCAGGCGTCCGCGGTGGCCGCCGCTCGGGAGGCGGCACCGGAAGCCGCCGGCTTCGTGGCGCGGACGACCGCCGCGTGCATGCCGTCGGCGACCGCGTGCGTCGCACGGATGTCGATGCCCACGAAACCGGCGGCTTCCAGCCCCGCGTGGTATTCGGCGAAGGACAGGGCGCCGGCGATGCAGCCGGCGTGGTCGCCGCGCTCGGCCCGCTGCCCGGCGGTGAGGCCGTCGTCGGCGACGACGTCGAAGACGCCGATGCGGCCGCCGGGCCGCAGTACGCGGTACGCCTCGGCGAGGACGGCCGGCTTGTCGTCGGACAGGTTGATCACGCAGTTGGAGATCACGACGTCGACGGTGCCGGCGGGCAGCGGGACGGACTCGATGGTGCCCTTGAGGAACTCCACGTTCGTCGCGCCCGCCTTCTCGGCGTTGGCCAGGGCCAGGGCCAGCATCTCGTCGGTCATGTCCAGCCCGTACGCCCTGCCGGTGGGACCGACGCGTCGGGCGGCGAGCAGAACGTCGATCCCGCCCCCGGAGCCGAGGTCCAGGACGCGCTCCCCTTCGCGCAGCTCCGCGACGGCCGTCGGGTTGCCGCAGCCCAGCGAGGCGGCGACGGCCTCCGCGGGCAACCCGCCGCGCTCGTCTGCGGTGTACAGGGCGGCGCCGAAGGTCTCGTCGATCTCGACGGGCTGCGGTCCGCAACAGGCGGTACCGCCCTCGATGACCTGCACGGCCGCTGCGGCGTAACGGCGGCGGACGGTTTCCCGCAGGTCGGTGGACAGCTCGCTCATGACTCCACTCCCGAATGATCGGACGACGCCGATCTCTGTATCGACGTTCGTGGAATCAACTGTGCGCTCTGCATCGAGAAACGTCAACATAGACGAGAATCGAAATCGTCTGGCGTGCGGGCGGAAGGAGTGGTGGTGCGGTGACATCGGCAGGGCATCTCGACGCGCCGCACCGAAGATGGCACCGTAAACCCGCATGAAGCGGACCGAATCCGGGCGAAATGTCAGCTCGGTGCGTTGGCGGCTCGTACTGGCCAGCACCACCATGCTTTTCGTCGAGCTGGCCCTGATCAGATGGGCGGGCGCCAACGTCGTCCACCTCAGCTACTTCTCCAACTTCATCCTGCTCGGATCGTTCCTCGGCATCGGCATCGGGTTCCTGATCCCGGCCGCGCGCGGACAGTGGCTCAAACGCTGGACGCCGGTCCCGCTCGCACTCCTCGTCGTCCTGGTGCGCGAGTATCCGGTCCAGGTGCGCCAGAGCAGCAGCGAGGTCATCTACTTCACCGCGGTGAAGGCCACCGGTCTCCCCGAGTGGGTGACCCTGCCGGCCATCTTCCTGCTGACCGCGGTCATCATGGCCGGCATCGGCAAGATCACCGCCGATCTGTTCCGTCAGCTTCCCTCACTCGACGCCTACCGCTACGACCTGCTCGGCAGCATCACCGGCTCCGTCTCCTTCGCCGCACTGTCCTGGCTGCGCGCACCCTCGGTCGCCTGGGGCCTGCTGGCCGCCGCGGCGCTGCTGGTCCTCGGCGGGCGGCGCAACACCCTGCTCTACGGCATCCCCCTGACCGCCATGGTCGCCGCGCTGTTCCTGGAGACGACCACGAGCGGCATTTCCTGGTCGCCCTACTACAAGATCGAGCTCAAACCCTCGACGACCGCGAACCGGACCTACCGCATCGCCGCCAACGGGGTCCCCCACCAGAGCACCGCACCGCTCCCGGTGCTGATGCGGGAGAACTCCCCCTACCGGCAGGCCTACGACCGGACGCCCCGCAACCCGCACAAGCGCGTCCTGGTCATCGGCGCCGGCAACGGCAACGACGTCGCGGTCGCGCTGGCACACGGCGCCGAACGGGTGGACGCGGTCGAGATCGACCCCCGTCTCCAGGAGATCGGCGCCGATCTGCACCCGGCGAAGCCGTACGACGACCCGAGGGTGCACGTCCACATCGGCGACGGACGGGCTTTCCTGGAACGCACGGACACCGAGTACGACCTGATCGTCCTGGCCCTGCCGGACTCGCTGACTCTGGTGGCCGGCGCGAGCAACCTGCGCCTGGAGAGCTACCTCTTCACTCGGGAGGCGTTCGAGGCCGCGCGGGACCACCTGGCCCCGGACGGCGCGTTCGCCATGTACAACTACTACCGGAAGAGCTGGCTGGTCGACCGTTTCGCCGGCGGCCTCGACGAGGTCTACGGCCACGCACCCTGCATCACCACGTTCAAGAGGAACGCGGCCGTGCTGGTGACCGGTATGACCCCCGCCGACCAGTCGTGCGAGCAGACGTGGCGACCCAGTGGCGCGGTACCGCCGGCCGCGACCGACGACCACCCGTTCCCGTACCTGCTCCACCGCACCGTTCCCACGCTCTACCTGGGTGCCCTCGGGGCGATCCTGCTGGTGACGCTGCTGTCGGTGCGCCTGGCCGGGGTGCGTATCCGCAGCACGGTCCGCTACACCGACATGTTCCTGCTGGGGGCGGCCTTCATGCTGCTCGAAACGAAGAGCGTGACCGGCTTCGCGCTGTATTTCGGCACCACCTGGCTGGTCAACGCCCTTGTCTTCTTCGGTGTCCTGGTTGCCGTCCTCGCGGCGGTCGAGGTCCGGCGCAGACTGCGGCGGGTCAACCAACTGCTGCTGCAGCTGCTGCTCTTCGCGTCCCTGGCGGTGGCCTGGCTCGTCCCGGCACAGGCCGTGCTCTCGCTCCCCTTCGCCGGACGCCTCGCCGCGGCCATCGCCCTGGCCTTCGCCCCCATCTTCTGTGCCAACCTCATCTTCTCGGACCGCCTGGCACAGGCCGCGGACCCGACCTCGGCGTTCGGCGCGAATCTGCTGGGCGCGCTGACCGGGGGCGCGCTCGAGTACCTGGCCCTGGTGACGGGCTATCAGGCACTGTTGCTGGTCGTCGCCGTGCTGTACCTGGGCGCCTGTGTCGCCATGCGCGTCGCCGGACGCGGGCCCGGCGCGCGGCCTGCGCCTGTGCCGGACGAGAAGGTGGTGCTGGACCCCAAGTAGGTGCCGGATCGGCCCCCGGCCTCTGGGGGCGAGCCGCAGCCGGTGGGGGCGCGGCCGGTCAGGAGGGCGCGCGGCGTGGCGCGGAGAACGGCCGGGCGGTGGCCACGCCGACCCGCGCGGGGGTGCCCCGGGCTCCGCGCCCGGGGCACCCCCGCGCCTCCGGCAAGGCAGCGTGTCAGGTGACAGCGGGCCCCGCCTGCTCGGTGCCGGACAGCTGGGCCAGGAACCGGTGGCAGCGGGCCGCCCGCTCCGCATCCTGTTCCATGACGGTGCGGAAGAAGTCGGCGATCTCCTGCTGGTCCGCGTTCTCCGCGTCGCGCACGTACTGGCCGTAGTCGTGCCCCGCCTTCAGCGAGTGGTACTGAACGGAGATGAGGTCGTACACGACGTCACTGAATCCGGTCTCGCCTGTCGCCACGAGAGTCCTCCCGGTGTGCGTGAAGAATGGGCCGAACCTCGGGTATCCCCCATTTTCCGGTGAAACCGATGAGCGGCTTGGACCCCCGTGGCACGGCACTACGGCAGGGTCCATTTCTGGTTGGGGCCGGTGTGGCAGGTCCACAGGTGGATGGTGGTGCCGTCGTTCCAGGTGGGTCCGGATGCGTCGAGGCATTTGCCGGAGCGGGGATTGCGGACGGTGCCGTCGGTGTGGGGTGTCCATGTCTGGGCGCCGGTGCCGTTGCAGGTCCACAGCTGGATCCTGGTGCCGTCGGCGGTGCCGCCGCCGGAGACGTCGAGGCACTTGCCCAGGGCTTCGAGGGTGTCGTCGTCGGTGACGGTCCACTTCTGGGCCGTGGTGCCGTTGCAGGTCCACAGCTGGATCTTCGTGCCGTCGGCGGTGCCCGCGCCGTCGACGTCCAGGCAGGTGCCGCCGACCCCCTTCACCTCACCCGAACGGGGCCCGGGCGTGCCGCCCGCCGTCCTGATCCGGATGTTGCGGAACGAGACGTCGTCGCCGTCCCCGTGGTTCTGGATGCCGATGTGCCCCTGCCGCAGACTGCGCGCCGGGTCCGTGTTGGTGAAGTCGTTGATCTTCCGTCCGTTGAGGAACACCTCCAGCCGTTCACCGGCGACCCGGATCTCGTACGTGTTCCACTCGCCCGGCGGGTTCAGCGCCGCGTCCCGCGCGGCGATGTCGGCCGATCGGAAGCCGTAGACGGCACCCGTGGTGCGGTCGGGCGCGTCCGTGGCGTCGATCTGGATCTCGTAGCCGCCGTTCACCGCCGACCACGGGTCGTCGGAGGCCGGGAAGCCGACGAACACACCCGAGTTGTCGTCCCCGGCCGCCCTCCAGTCCAGCTTCAGGGAGTAGTCGCCGGTGAACTCCCTGGCCGCGTACCACAGCATGCCGAGCCCGCCGTACGAGGACAGCGTCCCGTCGGAGAGCGTGAAACCGCCGGGGCCCGCCTGTCGCCACCCCGTCGTGCCGGTGCCGTCGAACAGCGCCGTGTAGCCCGTCTCGGGACGGCAGTCGGCCTCGGTCGTGCCCGCGGCCCAGCGGACGCCGCCGAGCAGGTGCCGCCGGAAGGCGGGGTCTGTGAAGGACTCGTCCGTATGGCCGCCGCCGGTGTAGAAGGCCCGCCCGCCCTGGTGGTCCTTGCACCAGGCGATGGGGTGGTCGCCGGACATCGAACCACCCGAGTAGCTGGACTCGTCCAGCGAGGCCAGCACGTGCGCGGTGGTGCGTGGGTTGGTCCGGTAGTCGTACCACTCGTCGGTCCGCTGCCAGGCTCCGCCCAGGTGGGCGGTGGCGTCGTGCGCGCGGTCCTCGACCTTCACGGTGGCCGGCTGGATCGCGGGGTGGGACCGGAACCAGGCACCGGCCAGGGTGCCGTAGAACGGCCAGTCGTACTCCGTGTCGGCGGCGGCATGGATGCCGACGTAGCCCCCGCCGGCCCTGATGTACTCCTCGAAGGCCGTCTGCTGGGCGTCGTTCAGCACGTCACCCGTGGTCGACAGGAACACGACCGCCTCGTAGCGGGCGAGGTTGCCGGCCGTGAAGGCCTGGGCGTCCTCGGTCGCGTCGACGGTGAAGTCGTGCGCGGCGCCCAGGTCCCGCAGGGCCGCGATGCCGTCGTCGATGGAGGAGTGCCGGAAGCCCGCCGTCCTGGAGAAGACGAGGATCTCGTAGGCCGGGTCCGCCGCGGCGTGTGCTCCCGCGGATCCGGCGGGGCGGCTGTCCGGGGCCGGCTGGGCCCAGGCCTGCGGTGCGGTGCACAGCAGGGCGCCTGCGAAGAGGCCGAGAGCCGCTCTCAGGTGGTTGCGCATGGGGGTCGCCTCCTTCCGTTACGGCAGGGTCCATTTCTGGTTGGGGCCGGTGTGGCAGGTCCACAGGTGGATGGTGGTGCCGTCGTTCCAGGTGGGTCCGGATGCGTCGAGGCATTTGCCGGAGCGGGGATTGCGGACGGTGCCGTCGGTGTGGGGTGTCCATGTCTGGGCGCCGGTGCCGTTGCAGGTCCACAGCTGGATCCTGGTGCCGTCGGCGGTGCCGCCGCCGGAGACGTCGAGGCACTTGCCCAGGGCTTCGAGGGTGTCGTCGTCGGTGACGGTCCACTTCTGGGCCGTGGTGCCGTTGCAGGTCCACAGCTGGATCTTCGTGCCGTCGGCGGTGCCCGCGCCGTCGACGTCCAGGCAGGTGCCGCCGACCCCCTTCACCTCACCCGAACGGGTACCGCCGGTGGTGGCGAAGGAGAAGTCGTCCACGTCGAACAGGGAGCCGGTGCCGCCCTTGAAGACCAGGTGCAGGGTGGTGGAGCCGCTCGGCCGGTCGCCGAGGTCGGCGCTCACGTCACGGAACGTCTCCCAGCCGCCGGTGACGGGCACGGTCGCGCTGCCCAGCAGGGTGCCGGTCGGGGAGCCCGCCCGCACCTCGATCGTGCCACCGGCGCCGGCGGAGGACACCCTGGCGGTGAACCGCGTGGCGTTGCCCAGGGCGTAGGGGGTGAAGGAGATCCAGTCGCCGTTGTCGATGTGACCGACCGTCCTGCCGCCGTGGGCCGGGGCGTGGGACACCACCTGTACCCCGGACGAGCCGCCGTGGTGTTCGGCCTGCCGGTGGCTGGGCTGGGTGATGTGCTGGTCGTGCGCGGTCAGCGCGGGCTGGCCGTTCGCGCCCCGATCGGTGTACTCGGCGTCGATCACGCCGAAGATGTTGGCGTTGGGGTCGTGCTCGCCGTCGGCCAGGGTCTGGAGGGTGCCGGAACAGCCGGTCGCCGAGGTCTGCGGATGGCCGTGGCTGTCGTGCCCCACGATGAAGGTCACCTTGACCCTGGAGCAGTCGATCGTGCCGTCCTCCGGGTCGGTGACCGTCACCTCGAAGGGGATCGCGGAACCGAAGTCGTGCAGCGCGCCGTCGGCCGGCGCGCCGACCGTGACGGTGGGTGCGGTGTTGCCGACCGTGACGAGGACCGAGGCCGTCGCCGTCTTGCCGGTGGAGTCGGTCACCGTCAGCGTGGCCGTGTACTGGCCGTTGGCCCTGTACGTGTGGGAGGGGTCGGCGGCGGTGGAGGTCGCCCCGTCACCGAACCTCCAGGCGTACGTCAGCGCGTCGCCGTCCTGGTCGGAACTGCCGGCGGAGGAGAAGGAGACGGTGAGCGGTGCCGTGCCGGAGGTCCTGTCGGCCCCGGCCCGGGCGACGGGGGCGCGCCCGTCCGTGACGTGCTCGATGCGGTACAGCGCCGAGTTCTCGTCGCCGTTGAAGTAACCGGTGCCGTAGTCCAGGACGTAGAGCGCCCCGTCCGGGCCGAAGGCCATGTCCATCACCTGCGTGCCGTTCCAGGGGAAGGAGTGGACGGACTGCACGGTGCCGTCTGCGGAGCTCTGGATGCGCTTGATCCAGCGCCGCCCGAACTCCCCGGCGAAGAAGTCCCCGTCGAACTCCTGCGGGAACGCGACGTCGGACGGGGAGGAGGCGTCGTAGCGGTAGACGGGGCCGCCCATCGGCGACTCCGAGCCGTTGCCGAACTCCGGTACCGAACCTGCGTCGTACGGGATCCACGCGGGCTGCGCGGGCGGCAGGTCGGTCAGGCCGGTGTTGCGGGGGGAGGTGTTCCTCGGCGCCGAGCAGTCGAAGGCCGCTCCCGAGGCGCCGGAGGCGAAGTCGTGGTCGACGTAGGCGTCGTTCCTGCCGGTGCAGTACGGCCAGCCGAAGTTGCCCGCCCTGGTGATCCGGTTGAACTCGACCTGACCGGCGGGACCGCGCGAAGCACTGGCGGTGCCGGCGTCGGGGCCGTAGTCACCGAGGTGCACGATGCCGGTGGCCTTGTCCACGCTCATCCGGAACGGGTTGCGGAATCCCATCGCGTAGATCTCCGGCCGGGTCCTCGCGGTGCCCGGCGGGAAGAGGTTGCCGCTCGGGATCGTGTAGGTGCCGTCCGCGTTCACCTTGATGCGCAGCACCTTGCCCCGCAGGTCGTTGGTGTTCCCGGCGGAACGCTGGGCGTCGTAGGCGGGGTTGCGGGAGGCGCGCTCGTCGATGGGCGTGTAGCCGTCCGAGGCGAAGGGGTTGGTGTCGTCCCCGGTCGACAGGTACAGGTTGCCCTGCGCGTCGAAGTCGATGTCACCGCCGACATGGCAGCACATCCCGCGGGACGCCGGCACGTCGAGGATCTTCCTCTCGCTCGCGAGGTCGAGGGTGCCGTCGCTCCTCAGGACGAACCGGGAGAGCCGGTTGACCCCGTCGAACGGGGTGAAGTCCGCGGCGGTGCCGTCCGCGGGGGCATCGCCGGCCGGGGTCGAGAGCTTGGGGGCGTAGTAGAGGTAGACGAACCGGTTGGACGCGAAGCCCGGGTCCGCCGCGACGCCCTGGAGTCCTTCCTCGTCGTGGCCGTACACGTCGAGCCTTCCGGCGGTCTTGGTGGTACCGGCGGCGTCGGTCAGCCGCAGCGTTCCGTCGCGCGAGGTGTGCAGCACGGAGCGGTCGGGCAGCACCGCCAGGGTCATCGGCTCGCCCGTCTCGGTCACCCCCTTGGCGAGGGTGACCTGCTGGAACTCAGCGGCGGAGACCGCCTGTCCGTCGTCCTCCGGCTCCGCGGCCGCGACCGGGGTCACGGGCAGCAGACAGCCCGCGGTACATACCGCTGCGAGCGCCAGTGACCGTAAGAGTGCGGATTTTGAACGTCTTCTGCGCACAGATGTCTCCCTGGGGTGGGGTGTCGGCAGGCATGCGACATGCCGTGCCGCGGGGGGAGTACGGGCGCACGCCGTCGCGCCTGAAAGCCACCGGTCACCTGCGGGGGTGTGACCAGTACACCTCAAGGAAGTTAGCGGGCTTCGTCGAAAGGCGTAACCCCTTCTGCGGCAAGCCTCATGCCTTCTTCCTCGCCTGGGACAAAGTGCTCGCGGTGCGGCGGCCTCAGCGGCCGCGTGCGCCTCCGCCAGGGTGTGCGCGACGAGCGCGTGGGGTGGCCGTTCCCCCATCCGTGCTCGGCCTTGAGCCCGTTCCGTTGTCCGCCGTGTCCGCCGGTCGCCGCTCGCGCTGGTGGGGGCGTCCGGGCAGGACACCTTCCGGCCGCGGCGGTGTCGTCGTGGGTGTCCCGCTGTCCGGGACCAGGTGCTCAGCTCCGGCTGAGCGGGGTCTCGACCTGCGCGCGGGACAGCTTCTCCGGGTTGCGGACGTAGTAGACACCGGTGATGCGGCCGTTCTCCACGCGGACCGCCATGATGCCGTCGAACGCGCCGTCGAGGTGGACGACGAGTGCCGGCATGCCGTTGACCACCGCGTGGTCGCTGGTGAGTCTCCCTCTCACCTTGCGGGTGCCGCCGATGAACAGGCGGATCACCTTCTCGGCGCCGACGACCGGCCGGAGCGCGGCGTGCTTGACGCCACCGCCGTCGCCCATGAGGACGACATCCGGGGCGAGGACGTCGAGGAGGCCCTGCACGTCCCCGGTCTCGAACGCGCGCCGGAACGATTCCAGAGCCGCCCGGGTCTCCCCCGGGGAGACCACCTCACGAGGGCGGCGGGACGCCACGTGCCGGCGGGCGCGGTGCGCGATCTGGCGGACGGCCGCCTGGCTCTTGTCGACCGCGGCCGCGATCTCGGCGTAGCCGATGTCGAAGACCTCGCGCAGCACGAACACCGCGCGCTCCGTCGGCGACAGCGTCTCGAGGATCAGCATCATCGCCATCGACACACTCTCGGCGAGCTCGACGTCCTCGGCGACGTCCGGGGCGGTGAGCAGCGGCTCGGGCAGCCAGGGGCCGACGTAGGCCTCCTTGCGGCGCTTCAGGGTGCGCAGCCGGTTGAGGGCCTGCCGGGTGGTGATCCGCACCAGGTAGGCGCGGCGGTCGCGCACCTGCGTCAGGTCGACCTCGACCCACCGCAGCCAGGTCTCCTGGAGGACGTCCTCCGCGTCGGCCGCCGATCCGAGCATCTCGTAGGCGACGGTGAAGAGCAGGTTGCGGTGGGCGACGAACGTCTCCGTCGCCGGGTCGATGGCCTGGCCGCTCATGTCCTGATCCCTCTTCTCCGTGCCTGCCCCCGGTCACCGGAGGCATTCAAGCGTTGTCGCACTGCAAGATCCTCTTCTTTCGGGCCGTTCGGTCCGAGCCGCCCCGGGCCCCGGGAGCCCTCGGTCCGCTGGACCGGTCGGCCCGAAAGCCCGGTCAGGCCGCCCGTTCGCCTGCGGCCGGCGCCTCGGCGCGCCGGGTTCGCAGCAGCTCCTGGCGCTTGCCGTCCTTGACCCACCGGTCGCGCGCCCCCGGCTTGCGCGCCTCGTACGCCATCTGATCGACGGTCTGCCGGACCACGAACTCCTTGAGCTTCGCGCCCGGCCGTCCGCCGAGGTGAAGCCCGATCGCGACGTCGTGGCGGCGCGCGAACTGGAAGATTCCGGCCCGACGCCCCAGGCTGACGCACAGGCCGGCGAACCCCACGTGGACGGGCGCCGGCTGTTCGCCCGCGATCCGGCTGAGTACGGTCTCGGCGGCCTGCTGTCCCAGCTGAACGGCGGACTGGCACCCCATCCGGTACGGCAGGTCCGACGGCGCGGCCGAGTCGCCGGCGGCGGCGATGCGCGGGTCGTCCATGCTGGTCAGCGTCTCGTCGGTGAGCAGGCGGCCCAGGGCGTCGGTGCCCAGCCCACTGCGCGCGGCCAGGTCCGGCACGCCGAATCCGGTGGTCCAGACGGTCACCCGGCTCGGCAGCTCGCGACCGTCGCCGAGCCGCACGGCGTGGCGCGTCACCCCCGTCACCGTGGTGTCGGGGCCGTCGACGACGGTCACGCCGAGCCCGGCCAGCCGGCGTGCGACCGAGCGTCGGCCCCGTGGGTGCAGATACGGACCGAGTACACCACCGCACACCAGGGTGACGTTGCGGCCCGCCTCCGCCAGCTCGGAGGCGGCCTCCACCCCCGCCGGGCCGGCTCCCACCACCGTCACCGGTGCCGTCGCCGGTGCCACGTCGAGGACCGCCCGCAGCCGCTGCGCGTCCTCGAAGGTGGCGATCTGGTGGGCGTACTCGGCGGCTCCGGGCACGTCCGGGGCGATGCCGCCACTGCCCACCGCGTAGATGAGGTAGTCGTAGCCGACCGTGCCGCCCGACGCCAGTTCCAGGCCGCGCCCCGCCGCGTCGATCCGGGTCACGGTGTCGACCACCAGCCGGACCCGCTCGGCGAGGATGTCCCGGTAGCCGACCACCGCGTCGTCGGTGCCGCCCACCAGCTGGTGGAGTCGAAGCCGTTCGACGAAGTCCGGACGGGGGTTGATCAGCGTCACCGCCACGTCGTGGCGCCGGGTCAGGCGATTGGCCGCCAGCACCCCGGCGTACCCGCCGCCGATCACGACCACCTCGGTGTTCCCAGCCATGGCGTCTCCTTCGTCTCAAGGGCTTGTCCTCAAGACACCGGCTGATCGGCCCCTGTGACAGGCGTGAGGCGGATCACAGTTGCGCGGGGGACGCGCGGCCCGTGGAACTCGACAGGGGGTGTGGTCGGGGAAGGCGGGGCCGTCGGGGCCGGAAGTCCCCACCGGGACGAGGCGCGCTGGGCGTCCTCCTCGTCCGCCAGGTGCGTACGGCCGACGGTCAGTGCGGCCGGCGCAGCCCGGCCACGAGGAGTCCCACCAGTCGACGCGCGTCGTAGCGGGGATCGTGCTCGGCGCCGACGCACAGGTTCCCGACGCCGCGCATGAGCTCGTAGGCGCTCAGGCCGGACCGGATCTCACCGGCACCGGCCGCCTCCTGGAGCAGCTGCGTGCAGACGGGGACGAGGCGGTCGATGAAGTACGCGTGCAGGGCGTCGAAGTCCGTGTTGCCGGACCGGAGCGCGGCGGCCAGGCCGTGCTTGGTCACCAGGAAGTCCACGAAGAGGTCGATCCACCGCACGAGCGCCGCGTACGGGGTCGGACTGCTCGCCAGCAGGGACGGGCCGGCCTCGGCGCAGGCGTCCACCTGGTGCCGGTACACGGCGATGACGAGCTCCGCCCGGGTCGGGAAGTGACGGTAGATGGTGCCCAGCCCGACACCGGCCCTCGCCGCGATGTCGCGCACCGGTGCCTCGACGCCCGACGTCACGAAGACCGCGGCGGCGGCGTCGAGCAGCGCCTCCTTGTTGCGCCGGGCGTCCTTGCGCCGGGACGGGGCCGCGCGCCCCGCGCCCTCCTCGCCGTCGCTCATCGCGCAGCTCCCTCCACTCAAGACCTTGCCAAAGCGGAACAGCGTTCCGTATCGTTTTTCCGGAACGACGTTCCGCTTCTGATGATGTCAGAGGCGCAGCCCGCGACCAAGTCATGCGTCGCCCCTCCCCCCACTCCCAGTGCCCCGCACATTCCCCGCAGTGAAGGAGACGCGTCATGCAGTACCGCATCCTCGGCCGAACCGGCGTGCAGATCAGCTCCCTCGCGCTCGGCGCGATGAACTTCGGCAGGATCGGACGAACCACCCAGGAGGAGGCCACCGCCATCGTCGACGCCGCCCTCGAGGGCGGGATCAACCTCATCGACACCGCCGACATGTACGGCGCGGGGGAGTCGGAGGAGATGGTCGGCAAGGCCATCGCCGGCCGCCGCGACGACATCGTGCTCGCCACGAAGGCGAGCATGCCGATGGGTGAGGAGCGCAACCACCGGGGAACCTCCCGGCGTTGGCTGGTGACTGCGCTGGACGACAGCCTGCGCCGGCTCGGCGTCGACCACGTCGACCTCTACCAGATCCACCGCTGGGACCCGAACACCAGCGACGAGGAGACGCTGTCGGCGCTGACCGACCTGCAACGTGCGGGAAAGATACGCTCCTTCGGATCCTCGACCTTCCCCGCCCACCGTATCGTGCAGGCGCAGTGGGCCGCTCGCGAGCACCACCTGGGCCGTTACGTCACCGAACAGCCCAGCTACTCGATCCTTCAGCGCGGGATCGAGTCCCATGTCCTGCCCGTGACCGAGGAGTACGGACTCGGGGTGCTGGTGTGGAGCCCGCTGGCCTCGGGCTGGCTGTCGGGTGCCGTCCGTGCGGGGCGGGACATCACCACCAGCCGCTCGTCTTTCATGCCCGAACGCTTCGACACCAGCCTTCCGTTCAACCGGGCGAGGCTCGACGCCGTCGAGCGGCTCGCCGGCATCGCCGACGCGGCCGGCCTGACGATGATCCAGCTCGCCCTCGGCTTCGTCACCGCGCACCCCGCCGTGACCAGCGCGCTCATCGGCCCCCGCACACCGGATCACCTGACGGCGCAGCTCGCCGCCGCCGACACGGTGCTCTCCGCCGACGTGCTCGACGCGATCGACGCCGTCGTGCCCCCCGGCACCGACCTCGCCCCGCACGAGAAGTTCGACACGCCACCGGCGTTGCTCGACCCGTCCCTGCGGCGCCGACGCTGAGCGCATGGGGCCGCTCGCGCGCCCAATGCCCAACGGGTGTGCGTAGAAAGGTGGATGAAGCAGATTGCGGTGCTCCAGTCCTGGCGGCACTCACGACGGACGGTGGACATGACCGACCCTGCGACGGTGTCCGATCCGCGCACCGGGAGATGGACACATCGGTGCCGCACTCGGCGCGGATCTGGAACTACTGGCTCGGCGGGAAGGACAACCACCCCGTCGACGAGGAGGCCGGTGACGCGTACACCGCCGTCTTCCCCGGCATCGTCACCATCGCCCGCGGCAGCCGTGACTCCCTGCGCCGCACCGTGACGTATCTCGCCGCCGAGGTGGGCATCCGGCAGTTCCTGGACATCGGCACCGGCCTGCCGACGGCCGACAACACGCACGAGGTCGCCCAGCGCATCGCTCCCGAGGCGCGGATCGTCTGCGTCGACAACGACCCGATGGTCCTGGCCCACGCCCGGGCCCTGCTCGACTCCACCCCGGAGGGGGCGACCGCCTACGTCGACGCCGATGTGCTGGACTGCGACCGCATCCTCGAGGCCGCCGCCGAGACGCTGGACCTCGGCCGACCCACGACCCTGATCCTCAGCAACTTCCTGAGGCACGTCGCCGACCACGACCGGGCCCGCTCCGTCGTCACCCGCCTGATGGACGCGCTGCCGTCCGGAAGTCACCTGTCCGTCAACGACGGTTCCCGCGGAGTCGACCCCGCCTTCGAGCAGGCCCAGGACGCCTACAACGAGAGCGGTGCCGTTCCGTACAACCTGCGCACCGTCGCGGAGATCACCGCGTACTTCGACGGTCTCGACCTGGTGGACCCGGGCGTCGTGTCGGTGCCCTTCTGGCGCCCGGACCCCGGCTCGCCCACCCCGGAAACGATCGGTGAGCACGGGGGCCTGGCGCGCAAGCCGTGAGCATGGGCGGAGCCCCGGACACCGGGGTTCCCGGCCGCCGACTGGCGGCCCGTCAAGAGGGGTTGGGGGTCGGTCGGCGCACTGGGACGTCTCTTCCCGTAGTACGGGAACCCAGCCGCTGGAGCGAGCCCGGGCCGCACGCCCCGAGCAGTGACGGAGACCCGGGCGGGGGAGTGCTGGCCCCCGCCCGGGGCCGGTCGGGCTAGATCCCGAACGGGGCGGCGTACGTGACGGTGCCGCTCGGCAACGGGTGGTCGGCGTCGAGGGACAGGGCCATGAGCGCCTCGTCCGGGACGTCGAGGGTCACGGCGATGCCGTGCGATGAGGCCCGGGTGAAACCGAACCGCGGGTAGTACGACGGATGCCCGAGCACGGTGACGAAGGGTTCACCGAGGTCGGCGGCGGCCCGCAGCCCGGCGCGAATCGCGGCGGACCCGGCGCCGGTGCCCTGGTGTCCGGGCAGGACGGCGACGGGCCCCAGGCACAGGGCGGGGACGGTGCCGATGTGGCAGCGCGTCAGCAGGGCGTGGCCGACGGGGCTGTCGTCGTGGTCGGCGGTCACGACGGACAGTCCGTCGATCCACGCCTCGTCGGCCCGCAGGGCCTCCACGAGGTCGGCCTCCAGCGGGGTGTCGAAGGCCGCGAGGTCGATCTCACGGATGGCCGGGACATCGGCGCCGGTCTCGGCGCGCGTGATCCAGACGGGGTGCGTTCCCATGGCGGATGAGGATCCGTTTCCGTTGGTGTTCGTGTGGCCGGGCGCCCCGCGAGCTCACGCTCCCAGCAGGGCCGTTCGGCGAGGTTCAGGCCGTCGCCCGGGACGTGAGGATGATCCGGGCGCTGCGCACGGCAGTGACCTTGCGCGCGGACATCGACTCGCCTCCTCGCCTTCTCACACGGTGACCGAACACCGACTGGCCCAGCCTAACAGCGCTGGGACGGGCTCGGGGCGAGCCGGAAGAACCGGGGACGTCCTGACGGCTCGACGTGGTCGTGTGTCCGCGGCTCCGGCAGGTCTCCCGCGTGCCGCGGCGCGCTGGGCGCCTTCCCCTCGTCGCGCTCCCTCGGCCCACTTGGCGCGGAAGAAGCCCGGACGGCAGGCGTGGAACGTCCCCGGCCCGTGCGTCCCGCCCCTCGGGCGGGAGGCGCCGGGACCCGCAAAAGCCCGGCCTGCGGCAACCGGGGTGCGCCCGCGCCATGGACCTTCACCGGCCGGCGGGCGTACTGCCTCATGCCGTCCGGGCCGGCTACTGGTGCCTCGACCCGGACAGCGGCGCGGTGCACCGGCGCGTCCACTGCCGGTGCCGGAGAGCGACCCGGTGAAGCGGTCGCACCGCTGTACCCGCCCGCGTGCGGATCCGCGCGCGACCTAGCCGCGCGGAACCCGGGTGGCGTGCTGGTGAACGCGGGTCAGTGCGCGGGATCCTCCTCCTGTCGGACCACGACGACGGGGCAGGCCGCGTGCTGGGCGCAGCGCTGGCTGACCGACCCCAGCATGGCCCGGGCGAAGGCGCCCCGTCCCCGGCGGCCCACGACGAGGAGCTCGGCTCCCTCCGAGGCCTGGATCAGCGCCTCGGACGGGTCTCCTTCGACGAGATGTTCCCTCAGGTGCGCGGGACGGTCGTCCGGGAAGACGGTGTGCAACTCTTCCGCGAAGCGCTCCCGCGCCTGTTGCAGGTCGAAGTCGGGATCGATCGCCGGTCCGCTCCAGCCCCTGGCGGACGGAGTGTCCCAGACGTGGATCGCCTCCACGACACCGCCCACGGTCCGCGCGTACCGGTCCGCCCATCGCAGTGCCGCGTACGACGAAGGGGATCCGTCCACACCCACGACCACTCGTGGCGCCGGTCCAGAGGATTGCATGGTCACCTCACTCATCGTCGCTGTCCGCCCTCCTCCACGCTGCCGGTCGCCGCGCCGCCGCGCCAGCCGGGAGCCGCCCGACGGTCGCCCGGCCCCTGCCGGCCGTCAGCCACCCGCGCGCAGCTCCGCGGCGATGCCGCGTGCCCAGCGGTCGATGGCGGCCCAGTCACGGAAGTCCCCGAACCGGCCGCCCATCAGGCGGAACAGCAGGCGTGCCCTGAGGGGGAACTGATCCCGTGAGACGACACCGGAGAACAGACGGTGGCCGCGGTGGGCGGGACGCGGCGCGAGTGCCTGCTCGATCGCCGCCAGTTCCCTGGGGGCCAGGCGCCGCCACGGTCCGCGCAGCGCCGCGGGCATCCCGACGCTGAAGATCCAGACGGGTCGGGCGCCGAGCACGGTCGGATGGTCGCGCAGGAACTCCTTCGCGGCGGGCAGCCAGCTCTGCCCGTGGACCGCGCTGCCGAGGACGAAGGCGCGGTAGGTGCCGGCGTCGGTCACCTCCTCGAGGGGCCTGGCCTCCGCCGTCAGCCCCGCCGCGCACAGCACGTCGGTGATTCTCTCGGCGATCGCCCGGGTGGATCCGTGAGCGGTCGCGTATCCGACGAGGACGTCCATGTCCTCACCTCCGAGGGGAGTGTCCTGGGGACGACATATGCCGAATCGTCCGGATGCCGGGCCGCGGCCCGGGCACCGGGAGGTTCAGTACAGTGACGCCGGCCAGGCGGCCAGGACGGCGGTGACGACGCCGACGTCCAGGAGCACGCCCAGCGACAGCCACGGGTTGAACCAGAGAACCTTGAGCAGCAGCCCGAGGCAGGCCGCGGTGAGTGCCGCGGCCGGCCACGCGCTGCTGTGCACGGCGGCGGCCGCCCCGGCGAAGAAGTAGAACAGGGCGGTGACCGCGGCCAGGACGACGGCGGTCGCGCCGGTCGCGCGGGGACCGGGCACTCCGACCGCGGCGAGTGCCCGGGAGTGCCGGGGGTCGAAGGGCTCGTTCCCGGTGGAGCGCGCCAGCCACACCGGCAGGTGGACGAAGCCGTGCAGGAACAGGAAGGCCGAGACGAGGGCGGTGGTCATGACGTCGCCTCCGGTTCGTCGCCGCCCTGGTCGAGCCGGAAGGGCGGGTACACGTCGGTGAGCAGGGCCGCGTAGGCGACCACGCGCAGCACCCAGCGGTTGAGCCCGATCACCAGGTCGAACAGGCCGCGCGGATAGCGTCCGGTGGCCGCCAGGGCGATCCCGGCGAACAGCGTCAGGAGCCCGATCAGGCCGCCCGTGAACCAGACCAGACGAACACCCCCGGCGAAGAAGCCCAGGACCAGGTAGTGGGGAATCGCGAGCAGCCACCACTTCACCAGGACCAGGCCGCGGGACAGGGCCGGTGGACGGGCGAGGTCCCAGTGCGTGGGGTAGTCGGGGACGTCGGCCAGGGTGAACGGCGGGTAGCGGTCGTGCCCAGGGCGCCGTACGCGTAGTACGCCACCCGCCAGCTCCACCGCAGCACGCCGGTGCCGAAGTCGAACAGCGGCCGGGGGTACCGGCCGGTGAAGAGGACGGCGAAGAAGGCCACCACGCTCGTCCCCACGAACCCCGCCCACAGGAAGACCAGAACGACGTGGTGGGGGAGGGCGAGCAGCCACTTGACGAGCCACAACCAGCGCGACAGCGGCTTGTCGAGGACCGCGGTCAGTCGTGCCGGGTGGACCGGCGGGGTCGCAACGGGAGGCACCGCCGGGGGCATGGTCTGGGTGCTCATGATGGCCGGTCCCTTCCGAGTCCGGTGGCACTCCCGGGCACTCGTGCCGGTGGCCGTCGTCCCGTGCGACGGGGCCGGGCCGATCGGCCCGGGGCGTCACACGGGGAGGGCTGACGGTTCCGGCCGAGCCCCGTCGGTGTCCGTGTTCTCAGGGTCCGCCGGACGGCGCCCCCGGCCCATGGGCTGAGCGGGACACGGAACAGGGCCGAGCGGCCCTCACCCCTGCGCGCCCCCAGCGGTGCGAGGCCGCCGTCCCCGCCCGGCCCCCGTTCCCTCCGTCTGCGTCACCGCTCGGCCGTGCCCCCAGGGGGACGCAACAGGGTCACACCGTGCCGGCCGAGGTCCTCCGGCAGCCCGGCCAGCCGCGGGATCTGCTCGATGTGGTGCACCCCCGCGGACACCCTTCCCGTGACCACCTCCCGCGTGACGTACGCGGCAACGAGACCGGTGACCCGGCTCTGCCCGCGGCCGGTGAGGGCGTACGCGGCGTGCCGGCCGCCGCGACGGGCGTCGGCACGTATGACGAAACCGTCGCCGCCGACACGCACTCGGCGGGTGAGCGCGGCCAACCGCCGCTGGACGTCCGGCCGCGCGGCCGCCCGTGTCACACCGGTGCGGCGCAGTGCGAACAGGACGCCGGTCAGCAGCCGCGAGTCCAGGCACAGGCGTGTGGTCACGCGGGCGACACCCAGGGTGCGGGGCAGGGTGTGCTGGTCGGAGAAGGGGAACGGGTGCGCCGTTCGGGAGCCGTGACCGGGCAGCTCGGTGCGCAGCGGGCGGACGCTCACCGGCTCGGCCAGTCCGGCGACGGTCCAGCGCAGCGCGTCGGCACCGTGGCGCTCGCCGCTTCCGAGCAGCACGGTGAGGTCGATGCCGTCGGCACCGCCGACGGCATCGTGGGCGCGGTGGGCGAGCAGATTCGTCAGACCCGGGGCGAGACCCACGCTGAGCACCGCCGTGGCCCCGGCGTCCGCCGCGACGCCGTGCAGCGCGCCCACGTCGTCCAGCAGCCGCGCGGTCGCGCCGACGTCGACGACATGGACGCCGCGCTCCAGGCAGACCCGGGCCACGCGGGCGTCCGGAGGTTCCACGCACAGGACGACCGCGGTCACGTCCGAGAGGACCTCCAGCACCCGCAGGAGGTCCTCGGGGTCGGTGACGTCCACCCCGACGCCGCCCAGCCGGCGCGCCCGGGCGGCGTCCCGGCCACCGGGCACCGCACGGCCCGGGAACCAGGCGTCGAGCGTCGACGTCACGGTTGCGCCCACGGCGCCGTAGCCGCCCACGACGAGGATCCGGCCGGCCGGGCCGCCCGGCGATTTCACTGTAGTCATACTCCAGTGAATCACACTGTAGTCTCACTACAGTAGGAATCGAGGAGGACCCTGATGCCGCTGACCCGTGCCGAGAAGGCCCGCCGCACCCGGCAGCGGATGCTGGACGCCGCCGCCCGGCTCTTCACCGAACGGGGCTGGACCAGGACGACCGTCGAGGACGTCGCCCGCGCCGCCGAAGTCGGGGTCCAGACCGTGTACTTCACCTTCGGCACCAAACGGGCCCTGCTGAAGGAGCTCCTCGACGTCGCGATCGCCGGAGACGGGGACCCGGTCGCCACACTCGACCGCCCGTGGGCCAGGGAGGTCCTCACCGAGCCGGACCCGGCGGGTCAACTCGCCCTCCAGGCTGCGGGGGCCCGCCGCATCCTCGAGCGTGCGGCTCCCGTGCTCGGCGTCGTGCGCGGCGCTGCGGACACCGATGCCGAGCTGGGCGACCTGTGGCGCACCAACCGCGAACAGCGGCACGCCGTCCAACTGCGCTTCGCCGAGGCCCTGTCGGCCAAGGCCGACGGTCGTCTGCGGGACGGCCTCGACGCGGCGTCGGCCGCCGACATCGCGTTCACGGTGCTCGGCCCGGAGACCTACGACCTGCTGGTCGGCGTGCGCGGCTGGCCCCCGGCGCGCTGGGAACGCTGGGCCACGGACAGCCTCGTACGGCAACTGCTCCCCTGAACCAACACCAGGCGGTACACGCCCTTCCTGCTGCCGCCCGTGAGCCGCGCGGCCGACTCCAGGCGCCGGCCCCGGCCCAGCGCGGCCCGCGCCGCACCCGCCAACCGCTCCCGAGCCGCTGCCCTGGGCGCCACGCTGCCAATCGCCTCTCCGTCACGGCATCACGTGCACCTCGTGCGGCCCGTGGCACGTGCGGGTGTCCGTGACGGCGGTTCCCGCCCGCGTCCACCAAGAAGAAAGGCAAGGAGACGACCGCTCCTTGCCACTCTCAACGTATAGCGCACCAGGGGCCTTGCGGCAAGGGCCGGGTGATGCTGCAGAATCTCCAGCCGAAACCGGAACCTGCGGATATCGGCGATTCACGCACTATGTGCCCTTTGGGTGCACGCGGCTCCCGCAGGTGTGAATGGGGGATTTTCATGATGGATGTCATCGTCGTCGGTGGTGGACCGACCGGCCTGATGCTGGCCGGGGAGCTGCGGCTGCATGGTGTGCGCGTGGTCGTGCTGGAGAAGGAGGCGGAGCCGGTCGCCCACTCCCGCTCGCGCGGGCTGCACGCGCGCAGTGTCGAGGTGATGGACCAGCGCGGACTGCTGGAGCGATTCCTGGCCCACGGCGAGAAGTTCGCCGTCGGCGGCTTCTTCGCCGGCATCGGCACGTCGTGGCCCGCCCGGCTCGACACCACGCACTCCTACGTCCTCGCCATTCCGCAGACGGTCACCGAACGCCTGCTGACCGAGCACGCCACCGAGCTCGGTGCCGAGATACGGCGCGGCCGCGAACTGGTCGGGCTGAGCCAGGACCAGGACGGGGTGACCGCCGAGCTGGCCGACGGCACACGGTTGCGCTCGCGCTACCTCGTCGGCTGCGACGGTGGCCGCAGCACGGTGCGCAAGCTGCTCGGCGTCGGCTTTCCCGGCGAGCCGAGCAGGGTCGAGACGCTGCTCGGCGACATGGAGGTCGGCGTGCCGCCCGAGACGCTGGCCGCCGTGATCGGGGAAGTCCGCAAGACCCATCTGCGCTTCGGCGCCATCCCCGAGGGGGCAGGGGTGTACCGCATCATCGTGCCCGCCGACGGGGTGGCCGCCGACCGCGCCGCCGCGCCGACCCTGGAGGAGTTCACGCGTCGGTTGCGGGCGATCGCGGGCACCGACTTCGGGGTGCACTCACCGCGCTGGCTCTCCCGATTCGGCGACGCCACCCGGCTGGCCGAGCGCTATCGGACCGGCCGGGTGCTGCTCGCCGGCGACGCGGCGCACATCCACCCGCCGACCGGGGGACAGGGTCTCAACCTGGGTATCCAGGACGCGTTCAACCTCGGCTGGAAGCTGGCCGCCGAGGTGCGCGGGTGGGCGCCGGAAGGGCTGCTGGACAGCTATCACGCCGAACGGCACCCGGTGGCAGCCGATGTGCTGGAGAACACCCGGGCGCAGATGGAGCTGCTGTGCCCCGAGCCCGGTCCCCGGGCCGTGCGCCGGCTGCTGTCGGAACTGGTGGAGTTCGAGGACGTCAACCGGCACCTGATCGAGAGGATCATCGCCATTGCGGTCCGCTACGACTTCGGAGAGGGGCACCGACTGCTGGGCCGCAGGATGCGGGACGTCGGGCTGAAGCGGGGGCGTCTGTACGACCTGATGCACGGCGGTCGCGGGCTGCTGCTGGACCGGACCGGGCGGCTGTCGGTGGCGGGCTGGGCGGACCGGGTCGACCACGTCGTGGACGTCAGTGAGGAGCTGGACGTGCCCGCGGTGCTGCTGCGACCGGACGGCCACGTGGCGTGGGTCGGCGAGGACCAGCGGGATCTGCTCGACCGGCTGCCCACGTGGTTCGGGGCCGCCGGCTGAGCGCTCCGTCCCGCGGCGGCCACTGGGCCGCGGCCCGCCGGCGCGGTCCGTGGCTCACAGGGAGGTGTCGCCGAACTGCTCGAGGAGGACGTCGACCGGAGTGTGGTCCGCGGCCGCGGCCGCCCCGCCGTGGAGCATCTGTTCCGCCCAGATGACCTTGCCGCGGGGCGTGTACCTCGTGCCCCAGTGCTGTGCGAACTGGGCCACGAGGAACAGGCCCCGGCCGCCCTCGTCCGTGGCCGCCGCGCGGCGCAGCCGCGGCGAGGTGCTGCTGGCGTCCGACACCTCGCAGATCAGGCAGCGCCCGTACAGCAGCCGCGCCGTGACGGGCGGGGCGCCGTACCGGATCCCGTTGGTGACCAGCTCGCTGATGATCAGCTCCGTGGCGAACGCCATGTCCTCCAGGTCCCACTCCGCCAGCTGCTCCCTGCACCGCGCCCGCACGGACGGCACCACCGCCGGGTCCGACGGAACCTCCCACTCGGCCACCCGCGACGGCGGGAACCGCCGGGTGCGTGCCACCAGCAACGCGATGTCGTCCACCGGACGGGCCGGCCGCAGCGCGTCGATCACCACCTGGCACGCCTCCTCCGGCGTGCGGACCGCGGCCCCGGCCAGCGCCCGGCGCAGGGCCTCCAGCCCCACGTCCAGGTCGCGCGTGCGGTCCTCCACCAGACCGTCGGTGTACAGCACCAGCCGTGACGCCTCCGGCAGAGCCACCTCGGCGGTCTCGAAGGGGTGGCCCCCCAGCCCGAGCGGCGCCGACGCGGGCACGTCGGCGAAGGCCACGGTCCCGTCCGGCCGCACCACCAGCGGGTCCGGGTGACCGGCCCGGGCCACGGTGCACTTCGCCGCCACCGGGTCGTAGATCGCGTACAGACAGGTCGCGCCCGTGACGCCCATCCCCTCGTGGCCGTCCGTACCGTCGCCGGTGCCGTCCTCCTGGTCCATGCGTACGACCAGGTCGTCCAGGTGCCCGAGCACCTCCTCCACGGGAAGGTCGAGCGTGGAGAAGTTGTGCACCGCCGTACGCAGCCGCCCCATGGTCGCCGCGGCGTGCAGCCCGTGACCGACGACGTCGCCCATCACCAGCGCCACCCGTGCGCCGGGAAGGGGGATCACGTCGAACCAGTCCCCGCCCACGCCCGCCTCCGCCGGCAGGTACCGCCAGGCCACCTCCAGCGCGTCCTGGTCCGGCTGCCCGCGCGGCAGCAGGCTGCGCTGGAGCGTCACCGCCATGGCGTGCTCGCGGGTGAACCGGCGGGCGTTGTCGACGGCCACGGCCGCCCGTGCCGCCAGCTCCTCGGCGAAGGCCAGATCCTCCGGCTCGAACGCGGGGGAGTCCTCCGTCCGGTAGAAGTTCGCCACGCCCAGTGGCACACCCCGCGCCCGCAGCGGCACGGTGACCAGGGAGCGCAGCCCGTGCTCCAGGGCCTCCCGCGCGCGCTCAGGGTCCTGTTCCTGCCAGCCGCGCGCCGCGCGCAGGTCCGCCTCCAGCACACCCCGCCCCTCGTGCAGCGCCCGCATCTGCGGAGTGCCCGGCAGGAACGCGATCACATCACCGAGCGGAAACACCGGTATCTTCCGCTGCCCCTCGCCGATCGCCGTACGCCGCAGGTGCCGCCAACCCCCGGTCGACGGCTCCGAGCCCCGCAGTACCGCGTCCAGCAGGTCGACCGTGACGACGTCCGCGAACTGCGGCACGGCCCCGTCGGCCAGTTCCTGCGCCGTGCGCCGTACGTCCAGCGTCGTTCCGATCCTGAGCCCCGACTCGTACAGCAGCGCGAGCCGTCCCCGCGCCAGTTCGGCCCGCCCCGTGACCGCGGCCAGCTCGGTGGTGTCCCGCAGCGTCACCACGCTGCCCTCACCGGCCGCCTGCGGGAAGGTGGGCCGCTTGTTCACCGACAGCAGGCGGTCGCCCGCGAGGTGCACCTCGTCGGTCACCGTCTCCCGCGACGTCAGCAGGTGGGCGATCGGCTCGGGTAGCCCCAGGTCGCGCACGGGACTTCCCTGCGCCCCCGCGGGCAGGCCCAGCAGATGCCGCGCCTCGTCGTTGGCCAGCAGCAGCCGGCCGTCCGCGTCCGTGATCAGCACCCCTTCCCGCACCGCGTGCAGGACGGCGTCGTGGTGCTCGTACATCCGCGCCAGCTCCACCGGGGCGAGACCATGCGTCTGCCGCCGCAGCCGCCGGGCCACCAGCGTCGTCCCCACCGTGGTCAGGGCGAGCGCCGCCGCGCCGGCCCCCACGGTGATCGGCAGCTGGGGCGTCCACCGCGCCGACACGTTCTTCACGGTGATCCCGGCGGAGACCAGGCCGACGACCGTGCCGCTCGAGTCCCTCACCGGAACCACCGCCTGTACGGCCGTGCCCTCGCCCGCGGGCAGTGGTGGACCACCGGCCTGCTCGACGACGGTGCGGCCCTGGAGCGCGGGTTCGATGGTGCCGACGAACTTCTTCCCGATCTCCTCCGGGTAGGGGTAGGAGTAACGAATTCCCTCGGTGCTCATGGCGACGACGAAGTCCACGCCGGCCCGTTTCCGTACCGCTTCGGCCCCGGGCTGCAGCACTGCGCTCGGATCCCGGCTGCGGAACGCCTCGGCCACACCGGGGGCGTTGGCGAACGTCTGGGCCGCGACGACCGACTCCCTGCGCCCCTGCCGCAGGGCGTCGCGGGACGACTGGAGCGCGATGACGGCCACCGCAGCGCAGACCAGCAGCACCACGATGACGACCTGGACGAGGAATACCTGCCCGGCGGCACTGCGCGGGCTCAGCAGGGAAACGCGGCGGCCGTGCGAGCGCCTCGCGGGCCGATGCCGCCACGGTGTCAGATATCGCCGGAAAGATATCTGCATACCCTTTTCATAGCACCGCCGCGTGCGTCCGGCCCGGCGCGCCGAACCCGCTTCCGCGCCGCCGGCCCCGTTCCGCGGCGCCGCCGCCGCGGGGGCGCCTCGGACGAAAAAGGCGCTGCACAGCTCTTGACCACCAATACCTACCGGTCAGTAGGCTCACGCCACCCCTCGACGTCCCCACCTTGCGGCGGTGCGGAACGCGCTCGACCCGCGCCCGCACGCCGTCACCGCGGCCCACACCCTGGGTACGCCCTGCGCAACACCGTCAGACGCGCGCCAGCGAGCGCCCTCCCCACCCCGCACTCCGTGAGGCCCCTCCGTGAAGAGATTCCTCCTGTCCACGACCGCCGCGGCAGCCGCAGTCCTCGTCGCCGTGCAGCTGTCGGGCCCCGCCCAGGCTTCCAGCGGTTCCGCCTTCCGCTCCACCAGCAACCCCATCCTCTTCGTCCACGGCTACAGCGGTAACGGCAGCAATTGGAACACGATGGCCGACCGTTTCCGGGCGGACGGCTGGCCTTCCTCCCACCTGGCCCAGTGGACGTACGACTGGCGCCAGTCGAACGCCACGACCGCCCAGCAGCTCTCCACCGAGGTCGACAACCTGCTCACCGCGACCGGCGCCTCCCAGGTCGACATCGTCACCCACTCCATGGGCGGACTCTCCTCGCGCTACTACCTGAAGAACCTCGGCGGCAGCTCCAAGGTCGACGCCTGGGTGTCACTGGGCGGCCCGAATCACGGCACCGACAGCGCCGACACCTGCTTCGACACCTCCTGTACCGAGATGCGCATCGGCTCCGCGTTCCTGACCGCCCTCAACTCCGGCGACGAGACGCCGGGCGCGCCCCGTTACGCGACCTGGTGGTCGCCCTGCGACACGTTCATCAACCCGGACAGCTCCGTCCCGCTGTCCGGCGCGACCAACACCAGGACCGCCTGCCTCAGCCACTCGGGCCTGCTCGTCGACGCCACGGTCTACGCACAGACCCGGGACATGATCAACCGCTAGCGCCCCGCACGGGAAGGAGGAGCGGTCGGGGTGGACACCGCGTCCGCCCCGACCGCACGCCTCCCTCGACCTCACGCCTCCCTCGACCGCACGCCTCCCTCGCCCGCGAGCCACCCGGCCTGCGCGGACGCGACCGGAGCGGGGGTCAGCGGGCGTGCAGAAGGACCGGGAGGCGCTGGTGGCCGTTGCTGATCAGGGACGGCACGGGACGCAGCGCGGCGGCAGGCTCGGCGAGCCGGATGTCGGGGAAGCGGTCGAACAGACTCCGGAGCGCCAGGGCGACCTCGAGACGGGCGAGGGGCGCGCCGAGGCAGAAGTGGACGCCGTGCCCGAAGGCCAGATGATCCTTGACCGTGCGGGTCGCGTCGAACGTGTCGGCGTCACCGTGCCAGTCGGGGTGGCGGTTGGCCGCGGCGTAGGAGGCGAGGATCGCCTCACCGCGGGCGATGGTCCGTCCGTCGGGCAGGGGGATGTCGCTGACGGCGTACCGCAGCGGCAGGTGCTTGACGGCTGGTTCGTGTCGCAGTGTCTCCTCGACGACGTCCTCCCAGGTGACAGCACCCTTGCGGACCAGGTCCAGCTGGTCGGGGCGGGTCAGCAGGGTGTACACGGCCTGGTCGATCACGTTGACGGTGGTCTCGTAGCCGGCACTGATCATCAGCAGCAGGGTGTCGCGCAGCTCGCCCGGCGAGAGGCGGGCACCGTCGCCCTCGTCGTCCCGCGCGGAGATGAGCAGGGACGTCATGTCGTCGCCCGGGGCGTCGCGCCTGGCGGTGATGAGATCGTCCAGGAGCCCGTACAGACGGGCGGTATTGGCCTGTGCCTGCTCAGGGCTCAGCGTGGTGTCGAAGACACGGTCCACGACGGCGCGGAAGTCCTCCCGCCGGCTCTCCGGCACCCCCATGAGGTGACCGATCACCCCGATGGGCAACGGGTAGGCCAGCTCCTGGCGCAGGTCCACCGGCTCCTGCGCGGGGAGCGTCGCGAGTCGGTCCACCAACCGGGTCACGATGTCCTGGACGGCCGGTTCCATGGCGGCGATGCGGCGCGAGCTGAAGGCCGGTGCCACCAGCCGGCGCAGCCTGCGGTGGTCGGGGCCGTACGCGGTGAACATGTTCTCCACCGCGACCCAGAGCGCCAGCGGCCAGGTACCGACCGCCTGCTCGAAGCCGGGCCAGTGCGCCCGGGCGTCCTTGGACACGTCGGCGCTGGTGAGCAACTGTTTGAGCAGGACGGGGTCGGAGACCGACCAGGCCTGCACACCCAGGATGTCCACCCGGGTGGCGGCGCCGCGGGCGCGCAGGGCGCGGTGCTCGGCGTGGTGGTCGGCGCCGGAGGGGTCGAGGACGAGCGGAGGCTGCTGGGCCATGGACGGCTCCTTAGCGTGCGGCGGGAAAGATGACGGGCAGGGCTTCCAGGGCCCGGTGGAACGGGCCGGGGCGCCACGCGAGTTCGGTGACGGGGCGGGCGAGCTCCGTCTCCGGCAGCGCGTCGAGGAGGTAGGTCACCGCGGTCTCCGCGATGAGGTACGCGTGCGAGCGGGCGGGGCAGGTGTGCGGTCCCACGCTCCAGGCGAGGTGGGCGCGGTTGCCCGTGAGGCGGCCCTCCGGCACGCCGTCGGTGAGGACCGGGTCGTTGTTGGCGGCCGCCATGGAGATGACGACGGGCTGGTCGGCCGGCAGGAGCACCCCGTCCACGTCGACCGGGTACGGCGGATACGAGATGCAGTAGTTCGCCATCGGCGGGTCGGTGTACAGGACGGTGTCGAGGGCGTCGCGCACCGTCGACAGCCCGGCGTGCAGGTCGGCGGAGAACTCCTCGTCCGTGAGGATCTTCAGCACCGTGTTGCTGATCAGGTTGGTCAGCGGTTCGATCCCCGCGCCGTAGAGCGTGACGAGCTGGTGGCCCATCTCCTCGTCGGTGAGGTGCGCCGGGTGGGCGATCAGCCGGGAGGTGATGTCGTCACCGGGATGCCGTCGGCGCAGGGCCACGAGGTCGGAGACGGCCTGGTCGAGGATCCGGTTGCCGCGTTCGGCGTCCGTGGTCTCGAAGATCTTCGCCATGCCGTCGGCGATGCGCCGGCCGATCTCGTCCGGGCAGCCCAGCAGCGCGCTCAGGACGCTGAAGGCGATGGGGAACGAGTACTGGGTGAGCAGATCGGCCTCGCCCGCCGCGCGGAACTCGCCGATGGCGCCGGAGGCGACCTTCTCGACGAGGGCCCGCAGCCCGTGCTGGTCGACCGCGTCGATGGCGGTGGTGTTCGCGGCGCGGTAACGGGCGTGCTCGGCGCCGCCGGAACGCAGTGCGTTGGGACGCCACTCCATCATGGGCCGGACCGGGCACGAGGCGGGGATCAGCTTCTCCCAGGCGCGAGGGTCGGCCGGGAAGTGCAGCGGGTCGTTGAGGATGCGACGGGCCTCGTAGTAGCCGATCACCAGGGTCGCGGGCACACCGGGAGCCAGCTCCACGGGGACCAGCGGGCCGTGGACGCGGCGCATGCGCCGGTACACGGCGTGTGGATCGGCGGCGAACTCCGGGGCGTACAGGGCGATCCGGTCCGGTGGGCCCGTCGGCGTGGGCGCGGCGGAGGGCATCGTCATCGACGGGACTCCAGGGGGTCGGCCGAGCGGCGCTCGGAGAGGTACTCGGTGAGCGTGATCAGGGCGTGCAGGGAGGAGGTGCGATCGCGGGCGTCGCACACCGTCAGCGGGGTGGACGGCTCGAGGGCGAGCGCCTGGCGCAGCTCGGTCTCGGGATAACTCGGTGCGTCGGGGAAGGCGTTGATGGCGACGGCGTAGGGCACGCCCCCGCTCTCCAGGAGGCCGAGCGCGTCGTGGGAGGCGTCGAGATTACGGGTGTCGGCCAGCACGAGGCAGCCCAGCGCGCCCTCGGCCAGGTCCTCCCACAGGGGCCGGAAACGGGACTGCCCCGGCAGGCCGAACAGGTACAGCGCGAGCCTGCCGCCGGCCATGTGGATGCGGCCGAAGTCCATCGCCACCGTGGTCGTGGTCTTGCACGGAGTGCCGCGCAGATCGTCCACACCGACGCTGGCCTGCGTGATGGGTTCCTCCATCCGCAGCGGCTTCACTTCCGAGACACTGCCGATGAGTGTCGTCTTGCCGACACCGAAACCCCCCGCGACCACGATCTTGGCCGACCGCGTCACCGTGGCCGGGACGTAGGTGACGGGCGGGTCAGACCATGGAGCGCAGTCCACGGAGCACCTCCTGCAGCAGGTCGGGTTCGGGCTGGTGGCCGGTCGCGGCGACCGGGCTGGCCAGGTGGCCGGAGTCCATCAGCGAGGAGACGAGAATGCGCACCGTGGAGGGCGGCAGCTCCAGTGCGGCGGCGATGTCGGCGACCGCGAGGCCGCCCCCCGCGCCGGCGAACAGGCGCATCACCCGGCGGGCGTCCGGGGCGAGGGTGTCCGTGGGACCGGTCGCGGCGACGACCACGCTCTCCAGGCGCACGTCGTCACGGGCGCGGACCTGACCGCCGGTGCGGACGTAGGGCCTGACCATGTCGGGGTCACGCCGCGGCCCCGTCATGCCGGCGAGCCGCCTTCCGCGGCCGGCAGGCGGTCGGCGGTGGCCATCTCGTGCCCGACCCGGGTGGCAAGCAGCACCATGTGATGGGATATCAGCCCGACGTCGGCGTCGGGTCCGGTGGTGCACACCGACAGCATGGTGTTCTTCGCCGCGGTGGTCGTCAGCCCGATGCAGCCGACCGACTCGATCAGCAACTGGCGCATGCCCTCGCCGCCGGTGAATTCGTCCCACGCCTTGCCCGCGGCCCGCAATGCCGCCGTCAGGGCGGCGAACTTCTCCCCGTCGTCCTGGCTGATCGTTTCGGTGCGGGCCTTCAGCAGCCCGTCACTGCTCATCAGTACGGCGTAGCGGACCCCTTCGACGGTGCCGAGTTCCTGGTCGAGGAGCCAGCCCAGGCTGTTGGAGTGTGTGTCTCGCACGGTCAGTGTCCTTCGTCGTGTGCGGCGTCGTGTGCGGCGTCGTGTCCGGGGGAGCTCGGGGAGGGCTCGGCCTGCCGGCCGCGGCGGCTTCCCTCGGCCCAGGCCGCGGCGACGGCGGGACGGCCGGGCTCGGCGGCGGCGGGCTCGGCCGTGCGGCGCGGCGCCGCGGGAGCCGCGGTGCGCCGGCGCACGGTCAGGCCGCTGGCCGTGGTGGCCGCGGGGGCGGTGGGCCGCTCGGGCTGCTCGGGACGGTCGGAGTGCTCGGTGCGCTCGGCGTGGCCCGACGGCACGGCGACGGCGACGGGTGCGGCCGGTGCGGGCGTGGTGAGAAGGTTCTTCGGCAGTACGAGCATGGCCCGGGTGCCCTGGTAGATGTTCGGGGCGGTCAGCTCGACGCGGAAGCCGTAGTCCTCCGCCAGCAGGGACGCCACCCGCAGGCCGGTCTGCGGGTGGGCGCCCAGGCGGGTGATGTCGTCGCGCCGCTTGCCGGACATCACGTCTTTGGCCCACAGCAGGCGCTCGTCGTCCATGCGCAGTCCGGCGTCGTCCACGATCAGGAAGCAGGCGTGGTGACCCTGTTCCAACGAGACGTGCACGCCGGCGGAGGGCGGGGAGTAGCGCAGCGCGTTGTCCAGCAGGACGGCGAGGGCGTGCACGACCGCCTCCACCGCGCGGCCCTCCACCGCGACGGATCCCATCTCGGGGTGCTTCACCCGCTCGTACCCCTCGATCCGGCCCATGGCCGCCTGCACGATGTCGGTCAGCGTGGTGGCGGGCCAGCGACGTGAGAGCTTGTCCCCGGCCAGTACGGTGTACCCCGACGCGGTGAGCAGCATCTGTTGCGCGAGGTGGTCGATCTCCACCAGCGTGGCGTACGCCTCGTCGGAGACGTGCCGCCGCACGCCCTGGCTGACCGTGCGGCCGAGCCGCGCAGCCCGGGCCACCACATTGTTGGCGAAGCCGCGCACGGCGGCTCGGGCCACGCCGACGGACTCGTGCCGCACCTGGGCGACCTGCCGCTCGGCGTCCTGGCGGACCTGCTCGGCTGCTCGGGCTGCCACAGCGCGTTCCTGAGCCCGGACCTCGTCCACCGCGGAGGCGAACGCGCCGGACAGGGCCCTCAGCCGCTCGGCGAGCAGGGTGCCGTCGAGATGCGGCGGTACCACGAGTTCGCCCCCGCGCCCCCCGTGCTCCGTCTCGCCGCTCACGGCCGCCGGAATCACGGTGGCCGCGACCTGCCCCACGCACTGCTCCGCCGCGAGGAGTTGCTGGGTGAGCCGGTCGGCATGCCGGCGGAGAAGCTCGGCCTGGCGCTCGGCGTGATCCCGTTTGCTGCGGAAGTGCCATGCGGAACCGACGCCGGCCAACGTCAGCAACGTGGCGGCGGTCAGTAGGAGTTCGGTCATCAGGTCCTCACGGATGGGGGAAGCCGTCGGTGTGTCGGGGTGGGCGGTGGGGCCGTGCCGAACGGCCGGGGTGGCGAGCGCCGGGGCCGGGCGGGACCACCGACGGGCCGGACGGGCGCGGGACTGCGATCGGCCGCACGGGAGCCGGCGAAGCCGGCGGACGCCGGGGGCGGTGGCGACCCGGAGGAGGAGCCCCCGCGCCGACGTTCCTCTCCGGGGGCTGCCTGTCTCGACACGGCCCCGCCGACGCGCCCGACCACGGTGGGCAGCCTCAGCAGACGGGAAGGATCGGGCCTTTCAGCAGAGGGGGCGAAGGGACGCAGCGGCCGCCCTCGCCGCCCTCGCGCAGCACCGCCCGGGATCGTGGCCCGTGAGCCGTGCACGGGACGAGCACTCGTCGATGCGGACGGCGTTGAGCGCGCGCGACATGAATCTCCTGGTGACAGACGAGGGCGTGGATGAGCAGGGGACGTCGAGGGGCGGGCTCGGGGCAGCACGGGATCGTGCCATGGCTGCCCGGAAGTCCTGGGTCCGCTGGTGGCGTTCGGCAAGGGACCATACCGCTAGGGCTCACCCGTTGTGGCAGGTCGGTGACTACGAATCCGCAAGGTGCAGGGGGTTTGGGAGGGAACGTGCACACTTGCCGGTCAACTTTCGCCGGCCGAAATGATGTTGCTCTCCACCGCGGTGTCGAATACCCGTCGACACCTGCGGTCGCCGAAGTCGGTCTCGTCCGTTTGCGCGGCGGCTGCGAGACCGGCGGGACCCGGTCGACCCGACGGCACCGGCCCTGACCGACTCCTCGTGGGCCCCGGCGGCACAGCCCCTCGGCGCCGCACATCGTTCCCGCCGACGCCCGACGCCCGACGCCCGACGCCTCAGGTCCCGCGTCGCGGCAGCGGTGAGGACACCGGCCCGACCGAGCCCGGACGGATGCTTTCAGGTCCGGCGTGCGCCCTTGACCGCACGGTCCCGCCAGAGGCAGTACACGGCCGCCGGGTCGTTCCAGTACCGCCAGGGGAGGGCGTCCACATGACCGTCGACCAGCCGGAACTGTTCCAGGGCCGCACCGCAACGGTTCTGCCGGGTCAGGAAGTACGCCAGCAGGTGCCGAACCGCCGCAGCGTCCGGATGGTCCGACGGGGCCGCCGCCACGTCCGACAGGGCGGCGTCGACCAGGGCGATCAGATGGGGCGCGCGGAAGTCGGCCGGTTCGGCGTCGTTGTCGTGGTGCTCGTACCAGGCGATCAGGGGCAGCGCGGAGAGCAGGCTGCCGAGCGGTGCCCTGTCCGCGGTCTCGCGGGCGAAGGAGACGGCCAGTTGCTCGGAACCGCGCCACTTCGCGCACCAGTACTGGAGCGCCGCGTAGTGCGCGCGGTAGTGGTGCGGATCCCGAGCGGTGACCTCCTTCCAGATGCGCCGCATCTCCTCGTGCGAGTGGCCCAGTCCCAGGGCCGTCCAGATCGCGGCGACGTACGGAGTGGGATCGTTCTGGTTCAGCTCGGCCGCGCGGGCGTTCTCCTGCGGTACTCGAGCCAGTGTCGTGTGGAAGTCCGCGAACTGCTCCCGGCTGGTGTCCTTCGCCCGGCCACCGCCCCTCAGATGCCAGGCCAGGCTCACCGTCGCCCTCGACCGCACCACCGCCACGTCCGGGTCGTCCGGACCGACGGCCGCCTCCCAGTCACGCAGCCAACTGTCCGGACGTGCGGCCTGGTGCGAGCCGAACGCGTCCGCGTAGGAGGATCTGCGGGCCCAGTCGCGCTGCTCCCTGGCCCGGGCCAGCAACTGCGCCGCCGGCTCCCACCGGCCGCGGGCGGCAGCGGCCTTCGCTCGATCCACCTCGGGGTCCGGCGCGGCCGAGTGGGTGTTCTGTCTGGACTCCGGGAGGAAACCCATGGCTTGGGCCCTGCGGGAAGTCCGCAGTGAGGAGAAACCGCCCATGGCGTGACGGTAGTAGGCGACGCCGGCGGCGACTGCGAGCCCGATGACGACGATGCGAGCGATTTCCACGGCTCAGGCACCGGCCTTCGGGACGGTGACCGCCATCGTGCCTTGCACATGTACGCAGAGTTCCATCGGGCAGAGTCCTTCGGGAGAGAGGCGCGACTGAGGCAGGAGGAGAGACGGAGTGTCACTCGTGGGCGGCCCGTTCCGCAAACGCTTTCACGATGTCGGACGCCCCGAATGCCCGGTCGCACGAGCGTCCTTGGGAGCGAACCGGGAAACGTGACTGCGGCGCGACGGGCGCAGCTCATGTCGCGCCCGACGCCGAGAACCATCCTCCTCGGCGCCGTGACCGGCACGCTTGGGCGGGGCCATGCGGACGTGCCGCTCCACGGGGGCGCTCTCGAGATCGTCGAGCTGCCCGACGATCGTTCCGCGCAGCGGCAGACGAACGCTGTGCGAGGTGATGCCGGACCGCGCCGTGGGCATCCGGGACTTCCCGCCCTCACCCGAGATAGTAGCCATGTACTCAATAGCCATGTACTGTATTTCCATGAGTTCAGCAGCGGAGAACGCCACGGCCGGGTTCATGGTCTGGCGCTTGTCGATGAAATGGCGGGTGGCCGTCGACCGTGCCGTCTCGCCCCTGGGTCTGACCCACGCCCAGTACTCGGTGATGGCCTCGCTGTACGGCATGTCCCGCTCCGGCCTGCGTCCCAGTCAGCGCCGGCTCGCCGACCACACGGGGCTCGAGCCGCTGTACGTCTCCAAGCTCGCCCGCGCCCTGGAAACCGCCGGGCTCGTCACCCGCACCCGGGACCCGAACGACCCGCGCGCCGTGCAGCTGACGCTCACCGAGCAGGGGAGCGACGTCACACGCCGCGCGATCAAGGTGGTCCACCACCTGCTGGACCAGATGCTCGAGCCGCTCGGGGGACAGGACAGCCCGCGCACACGGCAGTTCATCCGGGAGCTGGCGACCCTGCTGGACGCACCGCTCGATCCGCACACCGACCACCCCGAGGAGCAGCCATGACCACCACCGCCCCCACCGTCAACGGCCGGGTCGTAGCCCTGGCCCACTACGCCGCCCGTGCCCTCCTCGAGCGCGTGCTGACCCGCCACGGCGTCACCTTCGAGCAGAGCGTGACGCTCCGGGCCGTCGTGGCCGCGGGTGGCTCCATCGACCGTGACGAGCTGGTCGGCGACGTCACCGGCTCGCTGAAGGTCGACGCGTCGGCCGTACGCCGCGTGGTCGAGGAGCTGACGGCCGGGAAGCTGCTCGAGGAGGACCCGGCACAGGCCTCCCGGACACGGCTCACGGAGGCCGGACGGGAGGTGTACGAGAGCACCACCGCCGAGGGTGCCGACATCTCGGCCCGGCTGTACGCGGGCATTCCGGCGGAGGATCTCGCGGTCGCCGGCCGTGTGCTCGCACTGGTCACGGATCGGGCGAACGCGGAGCTGGCCGACGCCTGACCGCGGCCCTGCCCCGACCCGGCCGGGTGGTCCCGTCGCCCGGCAGCGGCCGACTCGGGCCGCACTGCCCAGCCGTCCGGCTCGTGGTGAAGGCCGAGAGAGCGCGGCAGGCGCGCTGTACTCCCTCGACACCGCGGGGATCTCGGCGGGCGTGCCGCGCGCACGACCGACGAGTCTGCAGTGACGTTCGCGATCACCACGGGCCCTGCACGGCCGGTCCCGTTCCCGCACCCCGCCAGGACCGAGTCGTCGATGACCTGCTGATTCCCGATGCGCGATGCGGTCAGCGGAGACCGGGCCGAACGGGAGCGCCGGCAGTCATGACCCTTCTTTCCTCTTCCGCAGCGTCACCCGGCCCGTCCGATGGGTGCATTTCTCCCGCTCGGGGCACTTCCGCAGCGCGACGCCGAGGTCCACAGTGAAAGCAGCACTACTCCGCACTGGAGGCGGTCATGCTCCTCCTCGGCATCATCCTCCTTGTCATCGGGCTCCTCACCGGCACATCGATCCTGTGGACGATTGGGATCATCCTCGCCGTCATCGGCGCCCTTCTGTGGATCATGGGTTCCATGGGGCACGCGGTCGCCGGCCGCCGGCACTACTGGTGACCTGACGGCCGATCACGGCCACCGCCTTGCCCCGCAGCCCACTCACCGCGGCGTCCGCGCCCGCCCCATGGTCTCCCGTCCTCCGGTCCCCGGCCTCCCGTTGGAGCACGCCTTCCGGGTCTGAGACGATCACCGTGACCGTAGGGCGAACGCAGGGGTGGGGAATGGCTGTTGTGGTGCTGCTCGGTGTCCTGGTGCTTGTCATCGGCGGGTGCGTGTGCGTGGTGTGGGCGCAGCGCGGCGGGCCTCGCTGGGCCCGCGTCGTGTCGACCGTGACACTCGCCGCGGGCGAACTGCTGCGCGGTTCCGGAAAGGGCGGACGCAGGGGCTCGAACGGGACCACGGGCGGCGGCGACTCCGACTAGGCTCGCCCCCGCTTCTGAGTCCCCCGCGTGCAAGAGCACTCCGCCCGGCGCGGTGTCGTCGGGGAGGCGAACCGCGCGCGGTTCGCCTCGGGCGAGCACGGACGTGTCCACGTCGACGAGAGGGGCGCTGTGAGCAACTCTCGGGCGAGGACCACGACGTCGGCCTGGACGAAGGCGTCGGCCCGGGCCGGCAGTCCCGGCGAATTCGTCGTTGTACCTGTCCCGGCGTTCCGAACCGAGCCACCACGCCCTGCACGCCCCGCCGCCTCCGCAGTCGGCGGGCCGTGCTCGTCGTACCGCCAACCGACGGGTGGCAGAGCCGTGTTGGAAGCCACCGCCGGGTGCGGGGCCGGCTCGCTGCAGACGGCGACCGGGCGAGGTCCTCATGTCCTCCACCTGGTGACCCTCCCGTCCGCCCGTGCGATCGGATGCGGCGTACATCCATCGCCGTGATCTACGCCCCGGGGAGAGGGCCAGGGCGCCGCAGTACACCCCATGCAGTACGCGGGTCCAGACCCAGGGGCGGATCTCATGCCCGGGAACGCGGGTGAACATGGGGAGGTATCCCGGTCAGAACCCCTGTTTCCCATGTGCCGGGTCTCGTCCTGCCCGAAATCCGACGGATTGGTCCCAGGTGGCTACGTTCCTTTATCGACTCGGCCGACGCGCGTTCCGGCGCCGCGGCCTGGTCGCCCTGCTGTGGGTGGCCATACTCGTGGGCGCCGGCGTCGCCGCGTCCACCGCGCCCGCCCCGCCCGAAGACTCCTTCTCCATGCCCGGCACCGAGTCCCAGAAGGCGTTCGACCTGCTCGACGAGCGCTTCCCGGCCGCCAGTGCCGAGGGCGCCACGGCACGCGTCGTGATCCGGGCCCCCGAGGGTGAAAAGATCTCCGGTCCGGCCGGCAAGGCCAAGGTCGAGGAGCTGGTCACGGCTCTCGGCGACGGGCCGCAGGTCGCCTCGGTGGCCGACCCCTTCAAGGCGAACGCCGTCAGCAAGGACGGCTCGACCGCGTACGCCTCGGTGACGTACAAGGTCAACTCCATGGAACTGACCGACAAGGCGCGCGACTCGCTCACCGCGGCCACCGACCGGGCGCGCAGCGACGGCTTCACCGTCGAGACCGGTGGCGACGCGGTCATGGCCGAGCAGGAGATGGGCGGCACCGCCGAGCTCATCGGCATCGGCGTCGCGGCGGTCGTCCTGCTGCTGACCTTCGGCTCACTCGTCGCGGCCGGCATGCCGCTGCTCTCGGCGATCATCGGCATCGGCATCGGTATCTCCGGCATCGGAGCGCTCGGCAGCACACTGGAACTGTCCGCCACGACCTCCACGCTCGCCACGATGATCGGCCTCGCGGTGGCCATCGACTACGCCCTGTTCATCGTCTCCCGCTACCGCGCGGAGATCGCCGAGGGCCGGACGCCCGAGGACGCCGCGGGACGCGCGGTCGGCACGGCGGGCTCCGCCGTCGTGTTCGCCGGGCTCACCGTCGTCGTGGCCCTCTCGGGCCTCGCGGTGGTCAACATTCCGATCCTCACCAAGATGGGCCTGGCCGCCGCGGCCACCGTCTGCATCGCCGTGCTGATCGCGCTCACCCTCACCCCGGCCCTGCTCGGCTTCGCCGGGAAGAAGGCGCTCAGCCGCAAGGACCGCAAAACGCCCGCCGGGGAGCGCGACGCGTCCGACAGGCAGAAGCTCGGCACCCGCTGGGCCCGGTTCGTGCTGCGGCGCCCGGTGACCGTGCTGCTGACCGCGGTGCTGGGCCTCGGCGTCATCGCCGTGCCCGCCGCGAGCATGGAACTGGGCCTGCCCGACGAGGGCAGCTCCGCGCCCGACACCACGCAGCGCAAGGCCTACGACATGCTGTCCGAGTCCTTCGGTGCCGGATTCAACGGCCCGCTGATGGTCACGGTCGACACACGGGGTGCCGGCGATCCCAAGGCGGCCGTCGACACCGTCGGCAAGCAGATCACCGGCCTGGGCGAGGCCGCGGCCGTCACTCCCGCGAACTTCAACGAGGAGGGTGACACGGCCGTCCTCACGGTCGTGCCGAAGACCGGGCCGAGCGACGCAGCCACCGAGTCGCTGGTCAAGGACATCCGCTCGCTGTCCGGCGACCTCAAGGCCGACACCGGCGCGACCATGCTGGTCACCGGCATGACCGCGATGACCATCGACTTCTCGCAGACCCTGGACGACGCGCTCGTCCCGTACCTGGCCCTGGTCGTCGGCCTGGCCTTCCTGCTGCTGATGCTCGTCTTCCGCTCGATCCTCGTCCCGATGAAGGCGGCTCTGGGCTTCCTGCTCTCGGTGGCCGCGGCGCTCGGCGCGGTGGTCGCGGTGTTCCAGTGGGGCTGGCTCGCGGACGTCTTCGGGGTGGACCAGCCGGGTCCGATCATGTCGATGATGCCCATCTTCATGATCGGCGTGGTCTTCGGTCTGGCCATGGACTACGAGGTCTTCCTGGTGACGCGGATGCGTGAGGCCTACGTCCACGGTTCCTCCGCCGCCGACTCCGTCACCACGGGCTTCAGCCACGGCGGACGGGTCGTCGCAGCGGCGGCGATCATCATGATCAGTGTCTTCTCCGGCTTCATCATGGAGAACGACGACATGATCAAGATGATGGGCTTCGGGCTCGCGATCGCGGTCCTCTTCGACGCCTTCGTCGTCCGCATGGCCATCGTGCCCGCCGTGCTCGCCCTGCTCGGCAGCACGGCGTGGTGGCTGCCCAAGTGGCTGGACCGCCTCCTGCCGAACGTCGACGTCGAGGGCGAGAAGCTCCACAAGGAACTCGGCGACACTCCCGGGTCCGCGGAGCCCGCGCGCGAACCGGAGACGGCCGGGGTCTGATCGACCCGCACCTGCCCCTGATGCCCCGGTGACCCGACCCTTCGGGCCGCCGGGGCTTTGCGTACCAGGGGCTTTCCCTCAGGCGTCGCCGAGGTGGCTCCGCGGCTGGAGGGTGTGTGCTCAGGCGCGCCGTATCCAGTCCCGGTCCAGGCGGTCGGCCAGCCCGGCGGCGGTGAATGCGGCCTCCAGTTCGTCGCGGCCCTCGGTGAAGTGGGCCCAGCTGTCGTGGTGAACGGGAACGACATGGCGGGCGCCGAGGATGCGGGTGGCCTCGGCGGCCTGGGCGCTGTCCAGGACGATCAGGCCACCGTCGAAGAGCATGGGGAAGCGGGGGGCACCGGCGAAGAGGACGGCGGTGGTCACGGGGCCGAAGCGCTCGGCGATCTCCTTCACGGCGTCGAGGGAGGCGTTGTCGCCGCTGACGTAGACGGTCGGCAGTCCGTGCCCGGTCAGGACGAAACCGACGACCTGGCCGGTGAACGGCTCGACCTCCTCCCGTGGGCCGGGTCCGTGGACGGCGGGGACTCCGGTGACCGTGATCGTGCCCCCGTCGGGGCGCTCGAGCTCGACGGACTCCCAGTCGGCCAGCCCCTTCGCCTTGGCCCCGAGGCGCTGTCCGCCGCCGGGCGTGGTGAGGGTGAGGGGCACGTCGGCGAGCAGGGCCCGGCCGGAGGTGTCGAGGTTGTCCGCGTGCTCGTCGTGCGAGAGCAGGACCACGTCGACGGGGCCGAGGTCGGAGGGGGCGGCGGCGGAGGGTGCGGTCTTGGTCAGGGTCGGGCCGGGCGTGGCGTAGTCGCCGGGGCCGTCGAAGGTGGGGTCGGTCAGGAAGCGCAGCCCGCCGTACTCGAAGAGAGCGGTGGGGCCGCCGAACGTCCGGACCTTGATCTGCTCGGTGCTGTGCTGGGGCATGACCTGATACCTCACGGATTCTGTTCACGTTTTCCGTGAGGGAGGGTAGGTGTGTGTCATGGAAAAAGGCAAGCGATACCATGAGGTCATGGAAGAGATCGCGGTGACCGAGAGCGCGCCGGCCGCCCTCCCTCCGCCTCCGGGGGCCGACCGGCACCCCTCCCTGGACTTCGCCGACACCGCGGCGACGCTGCCCGCCGGACAGAGCTACGACCTGCTCGCCGACCCCGGGTCCGCCATGAAGTGGCTCGCGGCCCATGCCCTGACCGCCCCGGACGTCCGGCTGTACGAGGTGTGTGCCCATCGGATGCGCACGCTGCGCGGACACGTGCGTGCCCTCTTCGCCGCCCGTGTCGACGGCGCCACCCCGCCCGAGGGGTCACTGCGGGCCGTCAACGAGGCCCTCACCTCGGTGCCCACCGCACCCCTGCTCGCCTGGGACGAGGATCGGGGACCGCGCCGCGTCCTGGCGCACCCCACCGACCGGGCCGTCAATCACGCGCTGGCGACGCTCGCCGCCGATGCCGCCGATCTGCTCACCGGCCCCGACGCCGACCTCCTGGCCGCCTGCGGCTCCGCCCCCTGTGACCGGTTCCTCCTGCGCACTCACGGACGGCGCCACTGGTGCTCCACCCGCTGTGGGGACCGCGCCCGCGCCGCCCGCGCGTACGCCCGACGCAGCGGCACGTCGGAGTGAGGGCGCGTCAGGGGCGAGGTGACGCCTGATCAGGTCATGCCGGGCCCGGAGGCCAGCGGTCCTTTTGCAGGACCGCGAAGAAGATGACGAGGCCGACCGACTGACACGGCAGCCTTGCGCGGCGCGGCCGGTGACCGGGCCGGGCGGTGCCGTGGCTGCGTCCACCGCCCGGCCCGGAGCCTCAGGTGGGCGCCGAGACCCCGAGGTGTTCGTGGTCGCAGGAGGCGTCGGTGCCGTAGGTGTCCCAGTGGGGGAACGGATCCGCCGTGGGCGGGCTCTCACCCTCGGCCAGCAGGCAGTCGGCGAGCGCCGTGTGCAGCGCCTCTGAGTGCAGCTCGGTGCCGATGAACACCAGCTCCTGGCCGGCCGGTCCGTCGTTGTCGCGGGCGGCGGAAGGCTCGAAACGGGCGACGGAGCCGGCTTGGGACCACAACCCCGTCATGTGCGAGCGGCCGGCCAGGACGAAGAACCCCTTGGACCGAAGGATCCGGCCGTAGGTGCCGCTGTCCATCCCCTCGGTCACGAACCGCCACAACCGCTCGGGGTGGAACGGCAGTTCGGAACGGAAGACGGTGGAGGAGATGCCGTACTCCTCGGTCTCCGGGATGTGCTCGCCGTTGAGTTCCATGACCCAGCCGGGGGCCTGCTGGGCGCGTTCGAGGTCGAACAGCCGGGTGCCGAGCACGTCCTTCGGCGCGATGCGTCCGTGGACGGCCGGCACGATCCGGGCGGCCGGGTTGAGGCGGGTCAGCGTGGCGCGCAGCCGCTCGGCGACCGCGTCGTCGACCAGGTCGAGCTTGTTGAGCACGATGACGTCGGCGAACTCGATCTGGTCCATCAGCAGGTCGCTGACGGTGCGTTCGTCGTCCTCGTACTGGTCGAGGCCGCGCTCGACGAGGTCGTCACCGCTCGCCAACTCGGGCAGGAAGTTCGCCGCGTCGACGACGGTGACCATGGTGTCCAGACGGGCGAGGTCCCCGAGGGTGGCGCCGTCGTCGCGGGCGAACGCGAAGGTGGCGGCGACCGGCATGGGCTCGGAGATGCCGCTGGACTCGATGAGCAGGTAGTCGAACCGCCCCTCGAGGGCCAGTCGGCCGACTTCCTCCAGCAGGTCGTCCCGCAGGGTGCAGCAGATGCATCCGTTGGTCAGCTCGACCAGGCGCTCCTCCGTGCGTGACAGCGCCGCTTCGCCGCCGCGCACGAGGGCCGCGTCGATGTTGACCTCGCTCATGTCGTTGACGATGACGGCGACGCGCAGGCCCTCGCGGTTGCCGAGCACGTGGTTGAGCACCGTGGTCTTGCCCGAGCCGAGGAAGCCGGACAGCACCGTCACCGGCAGCCGGTCGTGCGTCACTGCGGTACCTCAGCTCTCGGGGCGCAACAGGCCGCGCTCGTAGGCCCGCACCAGGTGCTGCGGCACGAGGTGGCGCACGCCGTCGACCGTGACCGGCACCAGCGCCGGCGTGGCCGCCTTCCACTGGGCGCGACGGTGACGGGTGTTGCTCCGGGACATCTTCCGCTTGGGGACAGCCATCGTTCTCCTCACTCCTGCAGGGGCAAGGAGGACGCTACATGAAAATGGATCCCATTACGAACTGGGTCGGCGCATGTCGAAACCACGAGTCCTCGTCCGGGGACGGGTTCTGTTCCCCCATCAGCCGAAGCGCAGGACGCGTGGCGCGAACGTGCCCTCGGGGCCGTCGGCGCGGCCCACCGACCAGACCATCGCCGCGCCCGGCACCGGTGCCAGCCGCAGCGCCCATGATTCGCCCTCCCCGGCCACCGCCGGCTCGCTGTACTCGGTGAACGCCTGTCCGTCCCAGCCCAGGAAGTCCGGGCCGGGCACCAACTGCGGATAGCTGCCCGGCGGGCCCCACTTCTGGGAACGGGCCACCGAGACCCAGGCCGGCGCGCCGGTCGCGGCAGGCGCCAGCGAGCTGACCGAGCCGAAGTCGGCGGGCCCCACGCCGCTCCCGGCAAGGGCAACCTGCGCGTCTACGTCCTCGGCGGCACCGGCAGGATCGGCACCGCCGGGCCGTACCTGAAGTAGCCCGCCGTGCACCGCGGTGCGGGGCCGGTCGTACGCCTGCCGGCCCCGCACATCTATCGGCGACCTGCGTTGGTCATAGAATGACCGGGTGGAGGACATCGACGCGATCGCGGCCTTGCAGGATCCGGTACGGCGACGCCTGTACGAGTACGTGGCGGCGCAGGGCCGCGAGGTCGGCCGCAACGAGGCCGCCGAGGCGGCCGGGGTGGCGCGCACGCTCGCCGCGCACCATCTGGACAAGCTGGCCGAGGCCGGGCTGCTGGAGACCGGCAGTCGCCGCCTGACGGGCCGTTCCGGGCCGGGCGCCGGGCGGCCCGCCAAGGTGTACACGCGGGCGCGGGCCGAGCGGGCGGTGTCACTGCCCGCCCGCGACTACCGCACCGCCGCCGAACTGCTGGCCGAGGCCGCCGAGCAGGCCGGGCTGGACGCCGGGCTCTGCGCGGCCGCGCGGCGTCGGGGTGAGGGCCTGCGCGGCTCGGCGGCGCCCTGCGGCAGCCTCGGGGAGGCCGTGGACGCACTGGCCGCCCGCGGCTACGAACCGCACCTGGAAGACACCGAGGGAGGGGCCGGGCCGGTGGTCCGGATGCGCAACTGTCCCTTCCATGCCGTCGCCGAGCGCTACCCGCCGCTCGTCTGCGGCATGAACCTGGCGCTCCTGGAGGGGCTGCTCGGCATGGACGGTCCCCTGCGCGCCCGCCTGGACCCGCGGCCGGGTGAGTGCTGCGTAGTCGTCGAGGAGTCTAAAAACAATTAGCGTTGACATAGAGTGGGTTGCGTGCTGGGATGACGCCATGACCGTATCCGCGCATGCCGCCCACCTCGCCCAGCTCAACGTCGCCATGCTCCGCCACCCCCTCGACGACCCGCGCACGGCGTCGTTCGTCGAGATGCTCGACCCGGTCAACGCCGCGGCCGACGCCGCTCCGGGCTTCGTGTGGCGGCTCGTGGAGGAGGGGGCGGCCGACGCCACCGGCCTGCGCCCGGCGGGGGAGGACGTCATCGTCAACCTGACGGTCTGGGAGAGCCAGGAGGCCCTGTGGGACTTCACCTACCGCAGCGGCCACCTGGAGGTCATGCGGCGCCGTCGGGAATGGTTCGAGCGGCACGCCGAGGCGCACATGGTGCTCTGGTGGGTCCCCGCCGGTCATCACCCCACCGTCGCCGAGGCCCTGGAGCGGCTGGCGGACCTGCGGGCGCACGGACCGTCCCCGCGTGCCTTCACCTTCGCCACCTCCTACCCCGCCGCCGAGGCCGCCCGACACCTGGGAGCCGTGCCGCCGGCCAGGACGGAGCCGGCCGTCCGGATCGAGCGGCCGACGCCGGCCCGGGACGCGGCGGCCCGGTGAGGGGCGGAGCGCGCATGCCGGACGTCAGCCCCCGTGGGGCCTTTCCCGGCGGCCCGCCCGGGAGCCCCCGTACGCGGCGCGGCGGATGGCGGCCAGGGCCTTGCCCGGAGTGAATCCGTCTGCGTCATGCGCGTAGATGTCGAAGTCCAGGGTCTCCTCCTGCCGCAGCGGCAGGGGCGTGTGCACCGTCAACACGGCGAACACGCGCCACGACCCGCCGGTGGTGTCGGCGCACAGGTCGAAGACGAGCGGTCCACCGGCCATGGCCTCGGCGAGGCTCTCGGGGGCGCCGTGAACGGGTGACTGCCGGGCAGGGCGTGGGAAGGCGGCCAGAACGCGGCGGCGGCCACCGACGCGATAGGAGAGCAGGCTGGAGCAGGGGCCGCCGAGAGCGTCGTAGCGCGGCAGGGGCAGATGCCTGGTGATCCGGCCCCGCCCGCTGCTCGTGAGAAGCAGGTCGAGTGGGTGGCCGGGCCGGTCGCCGCGGTCCACGCGCACGGCCAGCCCGAGTGCGTCGGGCAGGCGCCCCGGCAGGCCGGCGGCTCGTGACAGGCGCACCGTCGCGGCGTACGCAGCGGGTGCGTCGAGCCATGGCACCCCCCAGGGCCCGTTGCCGTCGTCCACCACCTCCAGTCGGGCGCCGCACGTGAGCCCGTGCGGGTGCAGGGCCGGGGCCCGGCGCAGTCGCGCGAGCAGACGGAAGCCGGCTCCCACCACGACGACCGGCCACGATTCCGACCTCGCACCCTTCGTGCGCGGGGTCGGCCGGCTTCCCGTTCCGGCCGTTTCCGCCGGCCTGCGCACTTCGGTCCGGTCCAAGGCGCCTCCCTTCGAGGGAGGGCCGGGTACCCCTCACCGGGCCGCCCCAGTCGGCGCTCCGAGCGCCACCGTCGTGGTGACCCGGGTGACGGCGGGGGTCCTCGGCGCCGAACCGGATCCGAAGCGCACGGGCGGTGCGACCGGTGCCATCGCCCCCAGGTCCACGCCTTCCAGGGACGCCGACACCGCACGGATGGGCAGCAGGTCCCGGGCGCCGTACCACTGGCGGCGGCCCCCACCGGCGCTGCCGCGGGTGCGCACACCGGGCAGCAGCAGACGGGCGAGCGGGTCCGTCAGCACCGTCCATGCCGGACGGGCGGCGAGCGCGTCGGGAACCGCACGCAGCGCAAGGCCCAGAAACCCACGCCGACCGGTGGTGAAGCGCAGGTGGAACGGTCCCGCCGCGACGGTCCAGGTGTCGTCCGTGACCTCCACGTCGACCGGGACGACCCGCACGGCGTCGAAGACGTAGGTGTCACGGACGAAGCCTGCCGTCTCCCGCGTGGGGGCGAGCAGCAGACGGCTGCCGTCGGCCCGTTCCAGCATGACGTCGCTGAAGGCCCCGAAGGGTGACCGGTGCCAGTGTCCGAGCACGATCCGCGTGCCGGAGGAGGTGCCCGTGCCCGCTATCCAGCCCTCGAAGCGCACGCGCGGGCGCCGCACCGGTCCGCCCGGCCTCCTGCTCATCCTGGGGCGCCCATGCCGCGCGGACGCCGGGCCCCGGCCCGGAAGGGGCCCGTCGGCGCGTCGGAGCGGGTGGGGGACACAGCGCCGGACCCGGGGCGTGGTGTGGCCGAGCCGCACATGCAACCGATCGTTGTCATCGACCACCTTCTGTTCCGCCCGGGCCGCTGGGGCCGGGGTCGTGCCGCGCCGGAGGCGGTCGCCCCGGTCGTCCGCGGTGACCCGGGTGCCGCGGTCACCGCGTGACAAACGGGGGACGGCCGATCAGGGCCAGGACGGCTCGTTGCGGGGCACGACGACCACTTCCGGTACGGCGCTGGTGGCGGGCACGGACAAGGCGTAGAGCACCGCGTCGGCGACGATGTCGGGTTGCTGCAGCTTGGAGGTGTCGGCGTCCGGGAAGCGCTCCATGATGAACGGCGTCTCCATGCCGCCGGCGATGACGCCGGTGACGCCGACGCCGATGCAGTCGCGCTGCGCCTCCTGGAACAGGGTGCGGGTGAAGGCCCGCAGACCGGTCTTGCTGGCCGCGTACGGGCCGGCTTCCGTCCAGGTCCGGTGGGATGCGGTCGAGAGGATGTTGACGATGTGGCCGTCGCCGCGTGCCACCATGCGGCGGTAGACGGCCAGGGAGAGGTACATCGGGCCCAGGAGGTTGGTGGTCACCACGCGGGTGACCTCCTCCGGCGCCAGGTGTTCGATCGGTTTGGTGACGTCGACGGCGGCGTTGTTGACCAGGATGTCGACAGGCCACCCGTCCTGCTCCAGGTCCCGGATCACCGCTTCGACGGAGTCGGCGTCGCGCACGTCGAGCTCCACGAAGCGCGCGTCGTGGCCTTCCACGGTCAGGGCGGCGGCCACCTTCTCGCCGTCCTCGCGGCGAACGTCGGTCAGGCACACGCTCGCTCCCGCCTTGGCCAGGCAGCGGGCGAGCGACGCTCCCAGGCCCCGGGCCGCCCCGGTGACCAGGGCACGTCTGCCGGAGAGGTCTGCGTTGGAGTTCCGATTCACGGTCGCGCCTTTCGTTCGCTCCGCTCAGCAAGGGCCCCGCCCCGCGGGACGGATTGGGCCGGTGGTTGTTGTTTCATCCCCCGAGGACGGCCCGCGGCACGGGGGTCGGCGCAGACAGCACCCGGTTGGCGCAGGCGCGCTCTGCCATGGGGCAGAGGCATCGGGAGCTGTCGAGGGACCTCTGTGCCGCAGGCCGAGCTCGACCGACGGAGGGTGCCGTGAACCACGACGGTGACGCAGCCGGCCGAGCTGGTCCGGCCGACGACGTGGTGCATGCTTCGCAACAACCGCCATCCGCACGGCGATCCGCGGCACTACTCGCGCACCGACCCTGGCCGTCCGGTTGTTCCGTGCGCGAGCCGGGAACCTCCTGAGGCCCTCGATGTCGGCTCGATCCGGGCGCCTGCCCCCCGGCGCCGGGCAGGTCGACGGGCCACGGCCTGCGGAGGCCAGTGCGGTGCGAGCGGCCGAAGTCCCGCTCGAGTCGGCGGTGCGTCCGCACGACGAGGGTGCGTGCGGGTCGGTCGTCAAGTCGGCCCCGTGCAACCTCACTCCCAACTGCCTGTCGAGACCCGGCACATAACCCCACCTCCGCTACCGATAACATCACCTCTTCCGCCCCCACACCTATGCTCTGGAGTCCCCCATGAACCGCACCCCTGGCTTCCCCGTATCCCGCCGCAGCCTCATACGCGCCGGTGCCGGCGCCTCGCTCGCCGCGCTCGGGCTCGGCGCCGGTGCGCAGACCGCCTCCGCCGACGTGGCCACCACCCAGCGGTTCGATCTCACGCAGCCGTCGTACGACCTGTTCCGGTCCAAGGACACCCACGGTCCGCGGGTCCAGCAGAGCTTCGCCTTCGACTGGGTGAACAAGTTCCTGTTCGTCGCCACCAAGCGGAGCGGAAGTGACGAGTCCGCCGGTGACCTGTGCATCAACAAGATGGATTTCGACGGGAACTACCTGTCGTACATGCACCTCAACGGCTTCGGCCACGGTGTGGCCTTCGCCGCGCTGCCGAATGGTTCCGACACCGAACTGTGGATCGAGTGCGCTGCGAACACCAACGGGTACGGCACCGCGCTCGCCCCCATCCGTTACGCCGCGAACACCACCATGGGCTCACCGGCTGCCTCGGCCGCCTACCGGCCGATCTCAGGGGCCACCGAGTACACCTGCTCCGTGGACCCGGTGTACCAGCGCATGATCGTGCGCTACCACACCAGCGCCGGCAAGCGCATCGCGGTGTACCCCCTCTCCGCCTTCCGGACGCGCAGCTTCGGCACGCCGCTGGTCGACTTCAAGCAGCCGGCGATCTCCGGCACCCCGCAGGGCTACACCCTCTACGGCTCGTACATGTACTACCTGACCGGCGACGCGTACCCCGGCGACGGCACGCCCACCGGTGACGGCAACACCTACGTCACCAGCATCGACATCAACACCGGCACCGTGAAGCAGGGCCCCGTCCTCACCAAGGCCGGCTCCACGCTCCACCACCGCGAACCGGAAGGGCTGGCGATCTACCGCACCGACGCCGGCGAAGCCCGTCTCTTCATCGGCTTCGCCACTGGCGTGGAGGGCGACCGACGGTCCAGCATCTTCTACAAGAACGCGTTGGTCTGAGCGCGTTTATCCGAGCCGTGCCCGCACGGCGGCCGGTCGCGGCCGCCGTGCGGGGGGCCTTCGGCGACCTGACGGGGGCGCAGGCACACCCCGGGAGCCCCGGTGGCGGTGGCTGCGAGTAACACGCCGACAGACGGCAGCCGCATGTGTGGCGGACCGGTCGGCGTCCGGTCGGGCGAGGGGTACGAGCGCAGGCGTTCAGCCGGCAGCCTCCTCCTGCATCCCGACGCCGGAAGCGGTGATGGGCCATGACGGGCCTGACGGCAGGCGAACCCGTTGAGCGATCTACTGTTGCACGCTCTTGCAGTGCGGTGAGCGCTCTGAACTGCGATTTCACCAGTTCCTCGGCTGGCGTCTGAAAAATGCTTCACGGCTTTGCGCAAGCCTGCCGTCCGCCACCAGGATGCCGGGCATGACGAACCTGCCCTTCACGCCTCGCTCAGCGCGACGCCTCTCCCTCGCCGCCACGGCTGCGGCCGCACTCTCGGCTGTTCTGACCGCCGCCCCGCCCGCCGCGGCGCTCACCGACACCACGCCGCCCGAGTGCGTGCAGTACTACGCGGGCTGGCGCTACACCATCGTCGTCAACGGCTGCGAAAGGAACGTCGCCGTCACGGTCGAGTACACGGACGGTCAGGACGCCCCGTGCCGCATCATCGAGCCGGGCGCGTCGGCGACCTTCGCCGGTTATGGGCCGCAGCTCAACTACGTGACGGGACTGCGCACCTGCGGGCCCGATCCGGCCCCGACGAGCGGTGCCTGAACTCGCCGACTGCCGAGGCGGCGGAAGGCGGGGCCTGTCGGCCCTCCGCCGTGCAGGACCCGCCGCTGATCAGGCCGGCTTCGCACGGCGGGACCGGCATGTGGTGAGCGGTTTCCGGGAGGAGCTGTTCGGGATCGATGGGTGCGGTGATGCGCCGCCGGGAGAGCCAGGCTCTCCGCCCCCATCGGTCAGGCCGCCCGGCCGGCGGTGGCCGGTGCCGCGGCGCTGTGGGCGCGCAGCAGCCGTCGGCGTGGCGGCGCCGGCGATGAGTTCACCGTCCTCGAACGGTCTACCCGGTGACAGGACCGTTCCCGACAGGAGTGCCATGTCCACTGTCCAGCCAGTGATCTTGACTGCCGACCAGGACGCTCTGCTCGGCTTCTATACGACATTGTTCGGTGCTGAGGAGGTCTTCCGGCTACCGGCGAAAGGCCCGGCCTTCTATCTCGGTCTGCGCATCGGTGACACCGACCTCGGGCTGGTGTCGAAGGCGAACCCTGGGACCGGGGCGACGCCGCGGATCCTGCTCAGCATCGGTGTCGACGACGTCGACGAGACGCTCGGCCGGGTGGAGGCGCTCGGCGGCTCCGTCCGCAGCGGCCCCAAGGACATGCCGTGGGGACAGCGAGTCGCCCACATCCAGGACCCTGACGGCAATCCGGTGAACCTCACTCAGCCGATCCCGACGCGCTGACGCACCTTCCGCTTGGCCCATGCGCCGATCGCCACGCGGAGCGGTCACGCTGGATGCGTTGTGCGTGTCGCTGCTCGTCCGGCCGCCTCTCGCCGGAGGATCGGAGTCGCTCCCGGTCTCGCGGCGTCCGCCGGCCGTAGTGTTGGTCCTGCTCCGGAGGAGGGCTTCTGATGCGCAGTGTGACCTATTCAATGGGTGTCTCACTCGACGGCTACATCGTCGGGCCGGACGGCAGGTTCGACTGGACGGTGCCCGGCGAGGAGGTCTTTCGCTTCTGGATCGACGAGATCCGACAGGTCGGCGTGCACGTGCTGGGACGGCGGCTCTACGAGACGATGCTGTACTGGGAGACCGCCGAGCAGGATGCCTCACTCGATGAGGCAGAGCTCGAGTGGGCCGCGCTCTGGAAGCCGCTCCCCAAGGTGGTGTTCTCCACCACGCTGTCGGAGGTACAGGGCACAGCCCGTCTGGCCTCCGGCGGCCTGGCGGAGGAGATCGAGCGGTTGCGAAGGGAGCCGGGGGAGGGCGACATCGCGATCGGCGGTGCGACCCTCGCCGCCGAGGCGGCCGGGTTGGGTCTGATCGACGAGTACCGGGCCGTGGTCCACCCGGTGCTGGTGGGCGGCGGCATCCCGTTCTTTCCCCGGGACGAGCGCAGGGTGGATCTCGACCTCGTCGAGACCCGCACCTTCCAGTCGAGCATCGTCTACCTCCGCCACCGTGTGGTGCGCTGACCAGCAACCGGCGGTTTCGGCGAGCGCGACAGAGTCTTCGCTGACGTCCACCGCCACGCCGACCGCATGCCCCGTCGCCTAACCCTGCGCCGCCTCCGGCATGCCGTCATCGACACCCCGACGGCTGCCTGAACGACGGCGTCACCGCCGGATGTCGACGGACATGCGCGAGGCACCCGGCGTTCGCAGGACGACAGACCGAGTGCGCCGGTGTGCGGCGCCGGAGGCGAGCCGCGCACTGTCCCGGATGCTCGGCCACCGGGCGTGACCGGCCGTCCCGGCCCGAGCCACGGTAGGGGGGCCGACACGGCGCAGACCGCGTGGAGACGGATCGTGAAGCCGTGCCCGTGCCGGAGTCCCCGCCGTGAGCATCACCCGCCGAGGAACAGCAGCGGACGCGCGAGGGCGTGGCGGTGGCCCGCGCCTCCATGGTCGTGGCAGTGCTGGGGAAGGGGCGGGCGAAGCCCGGACAGCGATCCGGAATCCATGGTTCCGTGACATCCGTCACGCGGCTGGTCGATCTACGCGGGCCGCTTAGTAGAAGCCGTTCCGGTGACATAGGAGACTTGTCCGGTTTGCCTTCGGTGAGGGGCGCTCCGTGAGGAGTCGCGAGCCGGGCCGGACGCGGGATCCCGTCTTCCTTCCTGATGCCAGGGCTGTTGACGAGGCGGCAGGCATCACCGGGGCGACCCGAGGGAGGGGCGGCATGCTCTCAGCGTCGTCGCAAGAGCCGCTCCGATCTACGAAGCGCGGTAGTAAAACGGGCCTTTGCGCTTCGCGACGGGCCCTCCGAAGAATGACCAGCCACCGGACAGCAGGGGTGAGGTCACACATGGCAAAGCACCGACACCAGCAGCGTTACCGGCGCACGGTCGTCACGACCGTCGCCTTGAGCGTCATAGGGATACCCTCCGTCGCGCTGGCCTGTTCCGACTGGCCGACCGACGAGCGGCGCCATGACGCAGCAACAACGGTCGCCGCCGAGGACAGGTGGGACGATCACAACTGGTATCGCGAATGGAGCCGCGGCCAGGACCTCGAGTCCGCCGCGTCCCCGTCCAAGACGGCCCCCACCGCGAGTGCCTCGAAACGCGGTGAAGGCGCCAAGCCGTCGCGAAAGCGCAGGACGACAGCCCCCAAGGCGCCCCAGGCCTCGGCATCGAAGACCGCCACGATCGCCCCGAAGGCCACCACCGCCGGCCCCGAGCCCACCACCACACCCACCACCAGCGCTCCCCGCCCCACCGCGACGGCCACCGCCACCGCGTCCGGTGCCGTCGCCAGGGTCGTGGAACTCGTCAACGCCGAGCGGAGCAAGGCTGGTTGCTCCCCAGTCACGGTGAACTCCGCCCTGACCAGGGCAGCGCAGGCCCACAGCGACGACATGGCCTCCAGCGGCACCATGTCCCACACCGGCTCGGACGGCTCTTCCCCCGCCGACCGCATCACACGGGCCGGCTACAGCTGGAGCACCTACGGCGAGAACGTCGCCTACGGCTACTCCACGCCGGAGCAGGTGATGCAGGGGTGGATGAACAGCTCCGGCCACCGGGCGAACATCCTCAACTGCGGTTTCAGGGAGATCGGCGTCGCTCTCGCCCAGCCCGGCTCCTACTGGACGCAGGCCTTCGGCACGGCCCGGTAGCCGCCGTCCGGGAGAGGCAGCACGGTGCCGCCGCTCCGCGGCAGGTCCGTGTCGAGGATGAGCAGCCGGTTCACGACGCTGGGTGTCCCGTGCACCGCCCGGGCGCGGGCCTCCTCCAGCGCGAGGGCCTGCTCCAGCGCGCGGGCGCACCCCAGCGCGAGGGCCTGCTCCTCGATACGGCGTAGCGCTGTGCCGAGGCCGGGCACCACCTTGTGCGGGCCGATGATCCAAACCGCCTTGGTGGCGACGCCCATATGCGGCGGGGAGTTGGCTGCCGCTGCCAGAGGCGAGGACGAGCGAGCCGGCCCCGGTGACCGCGACGACGCCGTCGGCCGCAGGGTCCGAGCGGAACCGCCTCCGGATCGCGTCGGTGGCGGTGACCCGGTCGGATGGCCAGGACGGGTGGTGCAACGGCGTCGTACCGGCCGTCGGCATCGACGGCCTCCTCGACGCCGGATGTGGGTGTCCCGAAGAAAGCGCGCGGACAAGTCTTCCAGCAGGGCGACGGGATCGTCGTCACGGGCAAGACCATGCGGTGGAGGCCTTCGCCGAGCTGAGCTGACCGGCGGCGGGTTTGCGTTGCCGCGCCCTGTCCACCCGGCAGGAGTCCGGTCGACGGACGTCCGCGAGGCTCACCGCCCGCGGCCCCGCTACCGAAGGAGGCACTTCGCGATGACCACGGTCAGGGACATGCTCGCCACCTACCCGGCCGACCTGGGCCAGGTGGACCGCGACAAGCTCACCCTGTGCATCGAGGAATGCGTCGCCTGCGCCCAGGCCTGTACGGCGTGCGCGGACGCCTGCCTGTCCGAGGGCATGGTGGGCGAGCTGACCAAGTGCATCAGGACCGACATGGACTGCGCCGACATCTGCAACGCCACGGCGTCGGTGCTGTCCCGGCACACCGGTTACGACGCCAACGTCACCCGCGCGATCCTCACCGCGTGCGCCACCGCCTGCAAGGCGTGCGCCGACGAGTGCTCCGCGCACGCCGACGCCCACGAGCACTGCCGTCTGTGCGCCGAAGCCTGTCGGTCCTGCGAACAGGCGTGCAATGAACTGCTGCGGTCCCTCGGCTGAACCGGCGAGCGGACAGCGGGCGCGACCACGCGACGGGCCGGGTCATGCCCACCCGGCCCGTCGCGCCCGCGGACTGCCGGAGCGTTACGCGTAGAGCTTGATGCTGTTGATCGGCGTGATGTCGGCCACGCCGACGGTGTAGCTGTTGATGATCAGGCCGGTGCAGTTGGCACCGTCGTATCCGTAGCACAGCCGGGCCTTCGCACCGGAGTGCTGGTTGTTGAAGACCCACTTGGTGCCGTACTGGTTGCTGAGGTTGTGGGCTCCGTACTGGTACCAGCGGTGGCTGGGCCGACCGGCGTTCCAGTCGGCCTCGTTCTGGTACATGCAGACGTAGCCGACCCGGCAGCCCGCGTAGTCTCCCTGTGCTGCCCGTTCACCGGCCTGGGCGGTTGCCGCGGTACCGGCGATCGCTCCGGTGGCGAGTGCCAGGGCCACGGCGGTCCGCTTGATCTTACTGACCATTGATCTTCCCCTCGTTGACGAGTTCCCGGCGGCGCGAATTGCGCTTCCGCGCGCCGATCACGTGAACAGAATCCTCACGAGAAAGCCGTGGCCCGTGAACCTGACAGATGTCAGGTGGCGCTGCAGGGTCCGGCGCCCGGTCGGCCCGCCGGCCTCGAGAGGGGCCACATGCTGCGGTCGGACCGACTCGTGCGGCCACTCACCCGCCGTCACCACCGCGCCGTGACCGACACCGCTACCACCCGCCCGTCCGCGCACCGGGAATGCCACTGCCTTGGGGCAACGGAGCACTCAAGGCACGTCCGCCCGTTCGGCGACGGCGAGAGCCTGGCGGAGGGCCGGGACGCGTGTCTCGGGGAGGACGTCGTGCAGGGGCTCCGTCACAGCGCGGACGACTCCGCGCCGAGGCCGCTGCCCGACCCGGCGGCCGGCGGCCCGTCGGAGCGGTGGGCGAGCACAACGGTGGGCGAGCACGGCGTGCACGGCACCGGACGGGCGCGGCGGGCAGAACCGGCCCGACCGCGGCAGACGCCGACGCCGCCCCGACGGGCCGCCCCTCGCGATGCGCTCATGCACCGTTGATCACTCTTCTGCCGGGCGGAGCGTGTCCTTGCGCCCGTCCAGCCGTTACGGACAGGGCCGCGGCGCCAGGAAGCCGCCCTTCAACAGAACGCCTGGAAAGACCCATCGTGAACGCACAGACGCTGTCCTCCCCCCGCCTCGCCCGCCTGCTCAGCCAAGCACGGAGGACGGCCCTGGGGGCCTACCTGCCGGCAGGTTTCCCCGACGAGACGGCGTGCATCGACCTCCTGCACAGCTTCACCCGGCATGGCGCCGACATCCTCGAAGTCGGTGTTCCCTGCGCCTTCCCGACCCTCGACGGCCCGGTCATCGCCGCCGCCCACGAGCAAGCACTGCGCCAGGGCACGGACATGAACCGAGTCATGAACACCGTGCACCACGCCGCGGAGAGCGGTGCTCCCGTTGTCGTGATGAGCTACTGGACGTCGGTGCTGACCCACGGCGTGCTGAGGTTCGCCGCCGATGTGGCCCGGGCGGGCGCCGCAGGGGCAATGATCCCGGACCTGCCCCGCCGGCACACTGCCTCCTGGCTCGCGGCCGCCCGGAGTGCGGGGATCTGCACGCCTCAGTTCGCCCCCCGTGACGCCGACGACGACACCCTGGCGGCCGTCGCCGCGGCCGCATCCGGATGGATCTACACGCCCGCCGTCGCCGCGGCCAGCGGCTACCACGGCGCCCTCGACCTCCCGGCGATGCAACACTTCACCCGCAGGCTGCGCGCGCACGTCGACCATCCCCTCGTCGCCGGCATCGGAATCTCCACTCCCGCCCGGGCTCGGGCCGTCGCCCCGTTCGTCGACGGCATCGTCATCGGCACCCCCGTGGTCCGCCCCCTTCACCGCCGGCCCGCGCGCACCGGCCGGGCCGAGGCCGTCGCCGTCGTCCGGGAGTTCGCGCGAGCACTCGGTGACACGGCGGCCGCACCGACCCTCCGGCCCACGGCCCTGGTGTGATCCCTGGTGAGAGGACGCCCCCGGAGGCCGTGGCCCACAGGGCCGCGGCCTCCGGCGTGGCCGGGATGCCGCTCGTCCCGTGCGCCGCATCGGCGGTGCGGATCCGGTCACTCGATCCGGTCCACGAGGACCACCGCGACATCGTCCGCCAGGTCACCGCCGGTGTGGCGCACCAACGCCTGATGCAGTTCCTCCAGGAACTCCTGCGGAGTGGTGTCGGCGCCCATCTTCACCATGGTCTCCGCCAGGGGGAAGAAGTCGTTCTCGCCGTTGCGGGCTTCGGTCACCCCGTCGGTGTACAGCAGCAGACGGTCGCCGACCACGAACGGATAGCTCTCGGGCTTGCCGGGCCGGTGGGCGACAAGCTCCTCCAGACCGAGCGGTGGCAACGACGAAGCGGGCTCGAGGGCGTGCACCCTGCCCCGGTGCAGGACCAGCGGAGCCGGATGGCCCCGGTTGACCACCTGCACGACGGGTTCCTTCGGAATCTGGGCCATGACGGCGGTGACGAATCCCTCCATGCGGATCGTCTGGGAGTACGCACCGGGGACCGCCGCCTCTCGCTTCAGCCCTGCCGAACAGTGGTTCATGACCTCGGCCAGATCCTGCTCGTAGTGTGCGGTCTCCCGGAACGCGCCCAGGGCGACTCCCACAGCGCGCATGGCCGCGAGCCCCTTGCCCCGGACATCTCCCACGATCATCCGGACCCCGTACCGGGTCTGCACCGCCTCGTAGAGGTCACCGCCGATCTGCGCTTCCGACCCGGCCGCGAGGCTGAGGCTGGCTGCCCGCACGGGGCCCAGCCGCGCCGGTACGGGCCGCAGGACGACTTCCTGAGCGGCTATGGCGATGCGGCGCACCTGCTCCAATTCACTCCGTCTTCGCGTCTGCACCGCGCTGCTGGTCAGGTAACCGGCAATGGACACGAGCGTCAGCGCCAGGAAATTGGTGTACACCTGAAGCGTCGCCCACGCCTGGTTGTACGTGGCGGTCGTCACGCTGATCACGAGGGCGAGAGCCGCCGCCGCGAGTGTCCCGCGGGGGCCCAGCGACACTGCTGCCAGTGCCGGCGTCGCGGTGAGTAGGGGGCCGGTGTAGATGAAGTGGGCCGGTGTGAGCTCGATGATCAATACGGCGAGCGCGAGCACGAACGGCAGCCACTGCGCCAAGGTGAACAGTACTCGGCCGGGAACGCTTGTTCCGGGTCGGACGAGCGAGCGAGATATCGACCGCATGCGTCCAGCCTGCCCCGGCACATCGCAGGGCTCCACTCAGCGCCGACCGGGGTCGGCCCGCAGTCCCTGAGGAACGGGGTGGCGGCAGCACGGCTCCGCTCGGTGCGGTTCGATCACCGGTACGGGCCATTCCCCCTCCTCCGTGCCGGACACGACGACGACTCCTGGCCGGTGGACGCCCGACGGCGCAGGGCCACGAGACGGCCCGGACGTCCACGCGATTCAGGAGGCTTTGGCGAAACCGATCCCGATGGCGATGAACAGCCAGCCGGTCATCAGCTCCCAGCGGTGGCGGATCTTCGGGCGGGCGAGCAGCGTGCCCAGCCGCGCGGCGACGGCGACAAGGGCGAACCAGTAGACGACGCCGATCAGGATGTCCAGGATGCCGAGCAGGAAGATCTGCCGCGCCATGGAGCCGCCGCCGTGGACGAACGGCGGGAGGACGCTGAGGAAGAACAATGCAGCCTTGGGGTTGAGCACATTGGTCACAAAGCCCTGAGTGAAGCCGGAACGCCACCGGCCGCGGGCCGTCACCTGTCCCCCTGAGTCCTGCGGCCTGGCGCCCTTCCCCACCTCCACTGCGTCGTGTCCGCACCTTTGGCGTCCGCGCCGCTCCCGGGCGGCGCGCCGTGCGGCCAGGACCGCCCGGCTCCCCAAGAAGACCAGGTATGCCGCTCCCAGCAGCTTCATCGCTGCGTGGACCACCGGTGAGCGTGCGGCGACCAGCGACAGTCCCGCGGCGGCGGCCATCATGTGCACGCACAGCCCCGCCTGGGTCCCCAGCGCCGCGGCCCGCCCCTTGGCGGGATGTTCGGTGGCCGATCTGAGCACCACGAGGAAGTCCGGGCCGGGGACCACGTACGCCACCAGTACGACTCCGAGGAAGCCGACGAGGTCGACCGACATCCGCTCTTCCTTTCGTAGGTCCTGGGGCCTGCTCGCAAGCCGGGGACCTTCGCCGAAGGACCGGCCGACGCCGCGGCTGACCAATCCGTGAAAATTCTCGGTCCGGCCGCAGAAGGACGACTTCGTCGAGTACCGGGGCTCGGGCGGACCACTCACACGCGACGGTCGGTCCGGGGATCAGTGGCCTCGTCCGGGCGGACTGCGCCTCAAGCGCTCTCAGGCATGTGGCCGGCTGGTACCAAGTCAGCTTCGGACGGTGGACCTCCGGCTGCTTCTGCGGAGGCTGCCGACAGCTGGAGACCGCCTCGTTCCGCGCACCGGCCACTTGCGCGTGTTGGTCATCGGCGAGCCGTAGCCGTACGGTGAAGTGGTAGGTAGCCGCCAGGCCGGGCAGGTGGGTCCTGAACCGGATTGTCAGGCGGTGCCGCATGCGAGCGCCTCTCCGGGGGGGCCGCACTCGGCCTGATGGGGTGAGAGACTCGTCCGGGCGGAGCCCAGGCACCCCGTGTACGAGCCCGGGCCCTCCATGGCGAGTTGCCTACAGCCCGACGGCCTGTTCGGCGAGCTCCGGCTCTCCTCGTACGGGCGTGCTGGTACAGCAGGGCCGCCTGACCGAAGTCGAGCAGATGGAGCCGCTCACTGCACTCCGCGCGAGGGTCACCCGAAGTCGTACGTAACCGTCACGGTCGAGGAGCCGTTGCTCTGACCGTGGACGACTACGAGCACCTCGACCTCGCCGCCGTTGAATTCGTGCCGGTGGATGACACAGCGGAGCGGCTGGCGCTGCTGACGCTGGAAGAGGCGCAGGACCTGCTGCGGCTGCTGGTGACCATCGCGCAAGAGGAGGAGGGGCCGCTGTCGTGGGAGGCCAACCGGCTGGCGAAAGAGATCACCGCCCGCATCCCGTCGGAGAACTGACCAGCGGGTGCCCCTGCGGAAAAGCCCGCTCACTGACGATGCACGGTGTGCCGCGTGGCCGCGACAGGAGCACAGCAGCGTGAGAGACCGATCAGATGGCCCGCTCGGGACCGGACCGGGGAATCGCGCGCCTGCCCAGCAGCCGGGACGCTGGGGTATGCCGCGCAGCGCCACGCGGAGCTGCTGGAGGAACGCGGTGATGCGGAGCGCCCAGCGCGGCCTGCCGGCAAGCTGACACATCCACCGCCCTCGAACCCAACACGGTTGACCCGCTTGGTCGATGACGGGCTCCGCACTGTCGGGTGGGCAGAGCGATCGGGGCAAAATGCCACCAGGTCGACCGCGCTGTCCCCGGCCCCGGCTGCCGCCACCCCCTTGCCACGTCGACCAGCGGCTGTGCGGCGACGAGCGCGGCTCGGTGCGGGGGGTGGGCGGCTTCGCCCGTCCGGTTCGCCTGGCTGCCGGCGAGCGAGCGATGGGGTGAGGGCGGCGCATACCGGGCCGTGTCACCGCACCACCGGGCACGGACGACAGCAAGCCGTGGCCGGAGTGCGCGTGCCGCGGTGGTCACGGGCCCTGATGGCGGCCCGGTCTCTCAGCCGCCGAGGGAGACGCGGGCGGCGTCGATCTCGTCGAGCAGCTCCTCCATGCACGCGAAGCCTCGGTCGACGCTGTTCATGTCGACCCCGCACTCGGCCTGTCGGGTCCGCAGCAGCGGATGAAGGGCCACGGAGACGGGAAAGGCCAGCGGATCGAGGTGCGGCGCTTGCTCCCCGAGCAGATCCAGGCCGCTGCGGGTGCCGTTGGAGACGGAGAGCCACCCGTTGGCGTCGTGGTACGTGATCACCCCGCACTTGATCCCCTTCGTCCAGGTGGAGAACAGAGCAGCCAGGCTGGTGGCGGCTCGGACGGCGTCCCAGGCGTCCGGGGCGATCTCGTAACGCCAGATCTCTCCCTCGTGCTCCCCGGCGAGCACGAAGGTGTACAGGATCACGTCGAAGTGAAACAGCGGCAGCTGGTGCCGCCAGGGAAACGGCACACCGACGGACAGCGACAGCATGTCGAGCGCATCCCCGCCGACGGGCCACGGGAGCAGCTTCCCGCCGTTGGGCAGAAGCCGCCGCGCATGCCACCCCTGGGAGTGGAGCCAGGTCACCTGCTCGGCGACGTGCTCCACGTCGAAGAGCAGGTGAACCGGCTGCGGCGGCTGCCCATCCGAGGCGGAGCCGACCGCGGGCCAGCTGAGGCCCGCAGCCGACGCCGCCGTCCGGTAGGCCTGCACGGCGGCATGCAGCGCAGGCAGGTCATCGAGCATGGTGGTCATGCCTTCTTACGCAAGGGGCTTGGGTTCCATGCACAGGTCGGTCCCGCCCGGGTTGATCCGAAAACCGAAACTCGGCCCGTTCGCCTGGACCCACGGCTTGATCGGCAGCACGACGAACTTGTCGGTGTTCTTCACCTTGCACTTGCCGAAGAACGCCGAGAGGTCGTGGGCCTGCGGGAGCGATTCCGCGTTCGGCACCGGCTTCAGCGAGGCGACCAGCCCCGACAGGTCGACGGCCTGGTCCGTCGACCAGAACGGGAACTCGTCACAGGTCTTCGCGACGCGACCGTTGCAGACGTTCGGCTGGAACCGCGGTTCGTTGTCGTACCAGTTGCGGTCGTAGCCCGCGGACTCCGCCGCCTGGCCGCGCTCGCTGCGCCCCGGGTAGAACCACTTGGACCGGGCCGGAGGCTGCGGGTAACTTCCGTTCCCCATGGCCTCCACGATGTGGGTCCCCGTCTCCTGCATGGGCGCACGCCGGTAGTTGGTGCCACCAGGCACGTAGACGACCACGTCGTCGTCGCACGCGGCGATTCCCTGGGTGCCCCGCTGTGCGGTGCACGCCGCGTCGATGATGCGCTTGAGCCTCGCGTCCTCGCTGTCGTTCCAGGCGAAGGGAAGGTTGTCCCGGCCTGTCACCTCCTTCGTCGTCGTGATCACCTGGGCGTACGCCTTCAGGCTGTTGTACCAATCACCCTCGTCCAGGTGCCAGTCGTCGAAGGTGGTGAGGTCGTCGTCGTGGTGGATCGGGTATTCGAGGAGCCCTCCGATGGCTATCGGGGTGGGGAACAGGATCGCCCAGAGCGCACCGAGCGCGATCCCGATGACGATTCCCGCGATCGTGACGACGACGAAGGTGGCGACAGCTGATGCGGCGGTGGCGCCCACCGCTGCCTCGACGGCGACCGTGGGCGGCGCCAGCAGCAATGCGCAGGCTCCCTCCGCACACCAGGCGACGGTCTGGACCGCGACTCCTGGCACGAACTGTGCTCCACTACCTCCGGCGGTGCCGCCGCTCAACGAGTCGATGGCCGGTCCTCTGCCCGGTGGGGACACCTTTTCGAGCATGTCGGTGACGTCGTCGTCGCAGTCGAGCTTCTTGTCGTCGTTCAGAGGGAGGTTGTCCTCGATGCAGGTGGCGTCCGCAGCGGTGTAGCAGCCCGCGAAAACCTGGGTCGCTCCTGCCGGGAGCTCGACGTCGCCGCGCAGGCTCGGCGCGATGTAGAAGTCCCCGCCCTGGGCGGCGCACTGCGAGCCCTCGCTGGTCACCTGTTGTGTGACCGCCTCGGGCACGGCGGGTTCGACGGCCGCGGTGACGAACTCGCCTCCGAAGTCCCGCACCTTGGTGCCGTCCCGGCCGATCGCGTCGACGCGGAACGTATGGGAGGTGAGCGCTTCGAGGGGCTCGATCGGGTACTTGACGACGCTGTCCGCGGTACACGGGTCGGCCGAGTTGCCGACGGCGTCCTCGCAGTACTGCTTCAGCGAGAACTCCTCGTACAAAGAACCGTCGAGGAAGGAGCGGTACGTGACGTCGTAGGCCGGGTCGGGGCGCCATGTGGCCAGGGCGCCGCCCTCTCCCGTTTCGAACTCCAGTCCGACGGGCTCCGGCGGTTTCTGCGCCGTGCGGAAGGTCGCCGTGGCGGGAGTCGGCGACTTGTTGCCGGCCAGGTCGACGGCGACAACGGACACGGTGTGCTCGGTCTCCGGTGCCAACCCCGTGATGGTGTATGAGCGGGTGCCGCTGTTCAAGCGGTGCGCGGCGCCGCCGTCGACTCTGATCTCGTATCCGGCGAGACCGTAGTTGTCCGAGGCCGTGCCCCAGGTCGCCTTCGCGGAGTACGCCGTGATGTCACCGATCGTCAGCCCGGCGACGTTGCTCGGCGGGATGGTGTCGACGACCGTGATGGAGCGCAGGATCCTCGAGTGCCGCTTGGGCTCCCGCTCGGCGCGGGTGCACACCAGGTTCTCGCCCAGCTCCGGCGGACGCAGGCGCGTCTCCCACGACGAGGCCCAGTTCGAGACCCCGTCCGGTGGCGGGCCCAGAGTGAAGTCGGTCGTCACCAGCTTGCCGACCGAGACGTCGACCATCGTGGCCTGCTTGTGCAGGACGCCGCCGACATCGATCTTCCCCTCCTCGTCGACCGCGACTTCGGCGTCGTGTTCCGGCGCGTCCACCCGGACGGCGGGGTGGTTCTCCTCCCCGGGTACGGTCATGCCGGTGCATGCGGCAGGAACGAGCCTGACCGGTTCGGCTGCCGCGGCCTCGGGCGCCGGCAGGGTCAACAGCGCCACCGGGAGCGTCAATGACACGACAACTGCCGTCGTGCGTAAGCTTTTTCGGAAATATCCGCTTCGCATCGTCCCCCCTCATCGCATTAATGCCAGTGAGTGTCGCGATGGTAGAGGGAGCCCAGCGGGGTTGTCATGGCCTCAGCAATATCGAGCCCCAGCTGCCGCGCCGGAGCCGGTTCTCAGCCTCTAGCGCTGTGACCGTATAGGTTCACCGGGTTGGGGGCAGGGCCTCGCCTTCATCAAACAGGCTGAGGGACTGGAGCACTCGTGCGGGTGAGACAGCGACACGCGGGTGTCACTGGAGGTCGGGTGAGACCTGACGTCGGGAGAGTGCCAACCTGCGTCGTTGTCGGTCGATTTCTGTGACGACGACCGTGACCTCGTCGCCGACCTGAAGGATGTCCTCCGGAGTCTCCAAAGGCATCCGGGTGAGCTCTCGTAGATGGACCAGTCCCTCAACGCCGTCGGCGACCTGAACGAAGACGCCGAACGGGACCACCTTGGTGACCTGTCCGTGCAACGTCTGGCCCACCGCAGTCCCTTCAGCGAACGCCGCGAAAGGGTCTGGCTGCATCGCCTTCAAGGACAGTCTTGCCTCTCCGTTCCAGTAGTCGAACTGGAGGAACTCACATGAGACGTGCTGTCCGACCCGAACGACGTCCGAAACTGCGTCGATGTGGAGCCACGACAGTTCGGGGATGGTGATGAACCCGACGCCAGGGAAGACCGGGTGGTCAGGGCCGTCGTCGAGCGAGACGAACACGCCAAACCGCTCGATCGCCGCTACTGTCCCGGAAAGGATCTCTCCGCGGTGACGTGATTTCAGGAACGCCCACAGTTCCGGATTCTCGGTGGCGGTCATCGCCAGCCGGACCTGGCTCTTATCCAGGTCAACGGCCATCACCTCAGCGGTGATCCGCTGGCCGACCTCCACGGCCACAGCCGTATTCCAGCGCCAGGAGACGTCCGCCGGCCAGACGGTCCCCAGTGGGCACGTGGAGAACCCGTCCAGGGTCACCGCCACCCCCTGAGACCGCGTGACCTCTGCGACCGTCCCGCTGCAGAGGTCGCCAACGTGGATCCCTGCCAAGAACTCCCGGGAAGTCTGATCGTCCGGCGCTGCCCCCATGCCGTCCAGCCTCTCATGGGGAGCCGTGCGCCGGGGCCGGGAGGTGGCGTGGTCAGGCTGCCGTTTTGAGGGGACGTCCGCCCCAGCGGATGCCTTTCTCGCTGCGGATGCGGGTCGGCCCGAAGTGGGCTTCGATCGGGTTGGCCCAGGACGCGTAGGTCGGGGTGAAGCACAGTTCGACGCGGTACTTCTTCGCCCAGCGCCTGATGTCGGCGCCCTTGTGTGCGGACAGGTTGTCCAGGATCACGTAGATCGGTGCGCCGTCGGGCCGGGCGGCGCGGATCGACTTCAGCGCCGCCAGGGTATTCACGGCTCCCTTCTTGCGGCGGTTCACGCCCCACAACGTGTCGTCGCCGACCGAGTAGCAGCCGTGGAGGTACCGGACTCCATGAGTGCGGTGGTAGGTGGCCGGCAACCGGTCGGGGCGCCGTTGTTCGGCCCAGCGCGAACCTGGGGTGGGCCGGATGCCGAGCGGGCCGAACTCATCGAGCGCGAAGACCCGGTCCGGGAAGCGGTCCAGGACGTGCTCGATGCGGTCGAGCTTGGCGTCGCGCTCGGGATCGGGAGACTCCTTCCACGTCTTGGTGCGCTGGAAGGTGACGCCACGGCGGGCGAGCAGACAGCGTAAGGTCTCGCGGCCGATGCGGATGACCCGGCCGTGGACACGGGGCAGGTAGGACCAGCTGGGCGATCACCGGAACACGGTTCCCGCCAGCCGACGCCAGCAGCATCATCGCGCGCCGATAGCGCACCAAACTCGTGCTACCCCGACGCACGATCTGCTGCAGCCGCTGCCCTTCCTGGTCGGTCAGTCTGCGCACACGGACAGGCTCGGCCACCGCACCTCCAGCGGTCGGACCGGACGGCACCGCACATCCAACCGCCACGACCACCAACCCGGTGAACCTATGCGGTCACAGCACTAGCAGCGGCGGGCCAGCAGGTGGGCGTCCAGGAAGCCCGGTTTGGAGGCAGGATCGTGGAGCAGCCGTGCGAAGGTGACGAGCCCGGCCCCGGCCAGTGACTCGGCGAACCGGTCCGCAGGCCAGCTGTAGGCGGGCGTCACCTTGTGGTCGAAGCGGACGGGCTCGGGCGCTTCGGTCGCGAAGAAGGAGACCAGGATCAGCCCCCCTGGTGCCAGGACTCGTGCCTGCTCGGCGAGCAGCGCGGGCAGCTCCCCGGGAGGGGTGTGGATCATCGAGTAGTGAGCCAGCACTCCGCCGAGCGTGCCGGCCTCGACCGGCAGAGCCTCCATCCGCGCCTCGACGAACTGCAGCGCCGGACGGGCCCGCCGGGCGTGGTCGACCATGGCCGGGGAGATGTCGAGCCCGAAGGCGTCCAACCCCAGGTCGTGCAGCATGGCTGTCAGATGTCCGGGTCCGCAGCCGACGTCGGCTGCCCGCACATTGCCTGTTCCGCGCACCAGCTCGGCGAAGGTGCCGATCATGTTCCGTGAGAACGGCTGAGTCTCCAGCCGATCGGCGAACATCGACGCGTACAGCTCGACGATCCTGTCGTAGGCCGCCCTGGTCCCGTCCTGGTGCTCCGCCACGGCAAGGAAGTTACACCCACCGCTCCCACGTCGACCGACCGCTCGGCGCTGTCATGCCGACGCTCTACGGTCTCCAGCTCCAGCTGCCGATCAGTGGCGCTCCTACGGTATGGGGCCCTCGGCGGTGATCGGCAAACAACTGGGCGGTATCGCGGCGACCCGTCACGGCGGGGCCGTCGACCCGCCGACCGGGGTACGGATCGTCGTTCGCGCAGGCTCGATGCATCCCGGTGAGGGCGGCGAACGAGACGAGCGGGAGTGCGGCAGGCGCGAAGCCGACGTCCACGGCCTCCGGTACGGCGGGGGCCACCGGCACCGTCGCCTCGGCGACGATCACCAGGGGAGTCATCACCCTCGTCCTGCGCCGCAGAGCCGGGACGAGCTGTGCCAGCCCGAACCGGAAGGCCTCGTAGGCATCCGCGCAGCGGAGCTTGCCGGTCACCGAGCACAGGACGACGAGGCCGAGCAGCCCCCGGCCGCTGCCGTACACGCATGACCGTCCTCCCGCTCCTCCGAGGGTTCGATTGATTCGCCCGCTCCCGATGGCGCTCTTCCTGTCCGGGCTGGTCGGAGGTGCTGCCCGGATCCTGTCCGGACAGCATGGGGGCGGCCGGATCCCGGCCTTGCCGGTGCGAACCGGGACCGGACACGATGGGCCCATGACGGACGCGGGGGAGCCACGACTTGAACAGGTCGGTGATGCCGGTGAGTTCACCGCTGCCCTGAGGCAGCTCAAGGAGCGTTCGGGCCTGACGTATCGCCAGCTCGAGGAGCGGGCGGCCGAGAACGGAGAGGTTCTGGCGCGCAGCACCCTGGCCGATGTGCTCGGTGGCAAGACCGTGCCGCGTTCCGAGTTGGTGGCAGCGTTCGTCCGGGCCTGCGGGGACGGCGCACGGCTGCCGGAGTGGCTCCGGGCCGGGGAACGGGCCGTCAGCACCGGTAGGAGCGGGGGAGGGGCGGAGCCACCGACCGAGCATCCGCGTCGGAGACCACGGCGCCGCGGAGTCCTCGTGCTGTCGGCGGGACTGGGCATGCTGGGCCTGGCCGCCGTCGTCTGGGCCGTGGCCTCCTCCGCAGAACCGGGGGGCTCGGGCGGAGCCCGGGCAGGAGAGCCGCCGTCCTCCCAGAACCGGCCGGTCCTGCCACGGGGCCCCGTACAACTCCGTCCGGTACTGGCGGACGGCCTGTGCCTGACCGACGGGAACGTGGAGGGGTACGAGCCGCTGGTGGCGGTCCAGCGTCCGTGCGGTGATGTGGCGCCCCAGGAGACCGTGTTGGTGCCCGCGGGGGACAGTACGTATCGCGTCCAGTGGTACCACCCCGACCAGGGCAAGGGCTGTCTGAACGCGGTGACCGCCCCGTCCGGCGCCGCGCTGCTGGAGCCCTGGAACGACTGCGAGAAGACCAGCAGGTTCCGTATCGAGCCGACCGACACCGGCCGCAGCGACCGATACGTGCTGCGGGTCGTCGGCAACGGGTGCGTGGGAATCAGCGGATCGGGCACGTCGAGTGGAACGGCGGCCGTGATCCAGGCCTGTCGCAAGAGCGAGAACCAGGTCTTCGACATCAGGTCCCAACCCTGAGCCCGGCGAGGGCCGCGCGGTACGGCGCAGCGGGTTCCCGCCGGACTCGCTTGACCCGGAATCCTGCTGAAATGTCTTCAGCAGCCGCCGCCAGAAGAGTCTCCCGCCGTCATCGGCGGCCATACGCCTTTGTCGCTGAGCACGGGCCACTCGCTGCTAGACGCTCGCTGCTGGTCTTGTGGCGGACGCGGCTGCAACAGCTGTGGCCAGTGGATCGCGGGCTGGGCGCCCCAGGAGATCCACCAGGTCGGAGGCGGTGCCGCCCAGGAAGCCGTGTCGGATACCAGTGGCGATCGAGGCGAGCATGGGTGGCTGGAACGGCAGCAGCCCCGGCGCCTCCTCGAGGAGCCTGCGCCGGTACTCGGCAAGGCTGATGGTGCGGTGCGGGACGCCGAGCCGGCGGGCTACCTGACCTGCCGTGATCGGCGTGCCGACGAGGTCGTGGACGCGCCCGCTGTGCTGTTCGGGGTTCGCCGCGACGACCGCCGCGGCCTCGGCGAGATCCTCTCGTGCGACCGCGGCCAGGGCGCCGTCCCCGAACGCGGACTCCACATCAGGGCCGGACCACATCAGGAGACCGCCGAAGAGTTCGGCGTACAGGCCGTTGCGCAGGATCGTCCACGACAACCCACTCGCCCGCACCATGCGTTCGGTCGCTCGGTGCGCGAGCGCGAAAGCGAGATGGTCGCCGGCACCGGTCAGGCTCGTGTAGACGACGTGGCGGACGCCATCCCGGACCGCGGCGTCCAGGACCATCGAGTGCCGCTCGACGACCTGGTCGTCCTCGGCATAACCGGCGGAGACCAGCACCAGGGTCGACACTGCGGTGAGGTCGAGGCTCAGGCGGTCATCGAAGTCGAGACGCCGCATCCCCTCGTCCGGTGTGCGGCTGCCGCCGGTGGCAGCCGTGCCGCGGGCGCGCAGCGCCGCAAGAGTGATCGAGCCGAGATTCCCGTTCGCTCCGGTCACCAGGATCATGTGCATCGCCGTCTTCCGTGGTTCTCATCGGTAACTAGGCTTGATCCTCGACCGCAGGCCCACCGGCCACAAGGAGGCAGTTCGATGTCACCCACGCACACCGGGGTAACCACCTCTCCCGCCGACCTCGACCCGTGCGGGCGTGAGGACCATCCCGACTGCGGCATCCGCGACGTCCTGGACCGCATCGGGGACAAGTGGTCGGTGCTCGTGATCGTCGAACTCGCGAGCGGTCCGCGGCGGTTCCGGGCACTGCAGCGCGCCGTCGACGGCATCTCACAGCGCATGCTCACCCTCACCGTGCGCCGGCTCGAACGAGACGGTCTCGTGCTGCGGACCGTGTACCCGACCGTGCCGGCCCAGGTCGACTACCGTCTGACCGAGACCGGGGCCGGCCTGACCCACCTCGTCAAGGCGCTCGCCGACTGGTCCCTCGCTCACCGTGCCGTCATCGCTGAGGCGCGGCAGGCGTACGACCGGGCCCACCCTGGCCACGACATCCGGTAGCGACGACCCGAGGGTGCCTAAACGCGCAGTGGGAGGGGGAGGTGCCGCAGTCCGTACCGGGCCTGCTGGTGAGGTGCTGCGTCCGTGCCTCGGTCACGTGTGGATGGCGAGCTTGAATTCTGCGAGCACCAGGTCGCGGGCGACACTGTCGTTGTGGGAGACGAGCAGAGCGAGCGGCATGCCGACGGTGGTGAACAGGCCGTGGCTCTTGGTGAAGCACTGCATGCCGGGTGACGGCGGGCGGTGGTCGGTGGCTGTCGAGTCGTAGCCCGTGGACAGGTTCAGCGGATCGCGGACGAAGCGGTCCCGCAGCTCGGTGTAGGAGCCGTCCTCCCACTGGATCATCGCGTACAACTGGCCCCAGCCCGCGGTGGATGGCCAGATCAGGCCGGAGCGGTCGTCCGTGGCCCAGTTCGTGACGGTGTAGCCGTCCGGCTGCGCCGCTTGGTGCATGTTGTGCGCGTCGTACGACTCACCGGAGCCGAACGGGAAGCGGACGACGTGGTAGGCGCCGTCGGCGGGGATCGACTGCTGGACACTGGTCTTCAACGAGGACACATAGACGCTCAATCAGGTCTCCTGACCATCCGGCTGCACGCAGAAACACCGCTCCTCGAAGGGCTACGGGGGGCCGAACGAAGGGGGCATCTGGAAGTGGGCATGATGTGCTGTAGGTGCTGGGTGACGCGTTCGCCGGCCGCCTCATGGTTCAGTTGCCACGGGAAAGCCCCAGCTCGTTCTCTGCGGCATCGAGGTTCAGGGCCCCTCGTTCCTGGCCGGCCATCGAAGTCGTCCCGTTCATCGTAGAGTCCTGTGGGCCGCCCTTTCTGCCGAACGTCGCAAACGCTCCTGTCCCACCTCGGTACAGCCCCGCCTTGCGGCTCGACTCGGCCGGCAGCACCGCACCGGCCGGCCCGGAGCGGTGCTGCCTGTGATGTGTCGTCAGTCGGTGACCAGCAGGCCACGTCCCCGCAGTATCCGTCGCTCCAGCGGGCTGAAGAGCAGCAGGTCGATGGCGATGCCGACGAGCAGGATCAGGAGGATGGCCAGGAACACCTGGGAGATGCTGGCGTTGTTGCGCCCGTTCTCCAGCAACTGGCCGAGTCCGACGCCCAGGTCGGGTGAGGAGGCGATGATCTCGGCGGCCATCAGTGATCGCCAGGAGAATGCCCAGCCCTGCTTCAGCCCGGCGAGGTAGCCGGGGAGCGCGCCCGGCATCACGATGTGCCAGGCTGCTCGCAGGCCGGTCGCGCCCAGGGTGCGTCCGGCGCGCAGGAACAGCGGGTGGATCTGGTCGATGCCGGCGACGAGGCCGTTGGCGATGGAGGGGACCGCGCCGAGCAGGATCACGGCGTACATCATCGAGTTGTTCAGGCCCAGCCAGAGCACGGCGGGCGGCACCCACGCGACGGATGGCAGCGACTGCAGACCGGACAGGACGGGGCCGAGGGCCGCCCTGACGAAGGTGACCCGGGCGACCAGGAGGCCGAGCGGCGTACCGATGGCGAGTGCCATCACGAAACCGAGCAGGCCGCGCGAGACGGATGTCCAGATGTAGTCGAGCAGCGTGCCCTGCCGCCAGGCGTCGGCCACCTCGTCCCACACCGCGGACGGCGAGGGCAGCTTGTAGTCGGGGGCGACCTCGGCCCACACCAGCAGTTGCCAGACCACCAGCACCAGTGCGACGGCGGTGGCGGGCGGCAGGGCCTTGCGCGTCAGAGTCGCGCGCAGCGGTGTACGGGCGGCCGGCACCGAGTCCAGCGCGTCGAGCCCGGCCTCCAGCCCGGCCAGGTCTTGCGCGTCCGGCGCGTCCTGGGATTTCCCGGCTGCCGATGAGCCGTCCTTCTTGGTGTCGACGCCGGTGTCAGTGCTGGCCATGGCGGCGGATCTCCCTACGCAGTTCTTCGGTGATCTCGAGGGACAGCTCGGCGACCGCGCCGTCCTCGATGCGGCGCGGCTGCGGAATGCCGACGGTCCATTCGCGGGCGATCCGCCCCGGCCGTGAGGACAGCAGCACCACCCGCTGCGCCAGCTTCACCGCCTCCCGCACGTTGTGCGTGACGAACAGCACCGACAGACCCGTCTCGTGCCAGATGCGGGTCAGCTCGTCGTGCAGCACGTCACGGGTGATGGCGTCCAGCGCCGCGAACGGTTCGTCCATCAGCAGCAGCCGGCTGTCCTGGGCGAGCGCCCGTGCCAGTGCGACGCGCTGGCGCATACCGCCCGACAGTTCGTGCACCCGCTTGCCGTGCGCGCCCTGCAGCCGTACGAGGTCCAGCAGCCGTTCCGCCTCGGCGCGGCGCTCCGGTCTGGCGACCCCGCGCATTCTCAGCGCGAGTTCGATGTTCTTGCCCGCGGTCAGCCATGGGAACAAAGCGTGTTCCTGGAACAGCAGGGCGGGCCGGCCGTCCGTGTCGATGGATCCGGCGGACGGCCGGTCCAGACCCGCGACCAGGTTGAGCAGGGTGGATTTGCCGCAGCCGGAGGCACCCAGGAGGGTGACGAACTCGCCCGGTGCGACATCGAGCGTGATGTCGTCCAGGACGAGGTGCTGCCCGCCGGGCGTGCCCGGCGCGGGGAAGGACTTCGAGACGCGCTCGACACGTGCGGCGTGCGTCACCGGCGTGGCGTCCTGAACGGCCTTGGTGACCGTGGCGGCCATGGTCGGCACCTCCTGGGTACTGATCGGGTCGATCGGTGATTGACGATCGGTGGTTTGGCGGCTGCTCGGCTACTCGGCGCCGAGGCCGGCGTCGTCGACTTCGCCCTTGCCGTCCGCCTTGAGGACCTTGTTGAGGAGCGTGAGGTCGTAGACGCCCTTCAGGTCGGGCTTCTGCAGCAGGCCGACCTTCACCGCGTGCGCCGCCTGGGTGTTGAGGGTGGAGGCCAGCGGGTCGTCGAGGAAGGTGACGGACTTCCAGGCCGGGTCGATGACCTCGGCAGGCAGGGCCTTGCCCAACTCCTCCTTCAGCGCCGCGTTGGCGGAGGCCTTCGCCTTCTCCGGATGGGCGTTGATCCACTCGTTGGTCCTCACCGAGCCGCGCAGCACGGCCTCGACGACGTCCGGGTGTTCGTCGAGGAATGTCTGCGACACGATGATGTTCGTGATCACGAACTTCTTGTCGGGCCAGAGGGCCGACTCGTCGAGCAGCACCTTGCCGCCCTCGGCGACCAGCTTGGAGGCCGTCGGCTCAGGTACCCAGGCGCCGTCGATGGAGCCGGACTTGTAGGCGTCCGGGGTGATCTTGTTGTCCGTGCGGACGACGGAGACGTCGCCCTTGCCGCTCTGCGCGTCGACGTTCCAGCCCTTCTCCGCGATCCAGTTGAGGAACGCGACGTCCTGGGTGTTGCCGAGCTGAGGTGTCGCGATCCTCTTCCCCTTGACGTCGTCCAGGGACTTGACCTTCTTCGGGTTGACGACGAGCTTCACGCCGCCGGAGGCGGAGCCGCTGATGATGCGCAGGTTCTTCCCGCCCGACTTGGTGTAGCCGTTGATGGCGGGGGAGGGTCCGATCCAGCCGATGTCGATGGAGCCGGCGTTCAGCGCCTCGATCTCGGAGGGACCGGCGTTGAAGGTGGACGCCTTGATCGTGGTGCCACCGAGCTCCTTCTGGAGCAGCCCCTCCTGGACGCCCACCAGAGCGGTGGCGTGCGTGAGGTTGGGGAAGTAGCCGATCTTCACCTCGTCGACGGAGAGTGTCCTGGCGCCCGCCGCGACCTCGGTCTTCTTGCCGTCGTCCGTGGACTCGGAACCGTAGCCGCAGGCGGTGAGCAGGAGGGGGAGCGTGGCTGCGACGGCGAGGGTGCGCAGGGCGGTGAGCGGTCTTTCGGCAGACAACAGAGGTGTCCTCTCGGGCAAGGGGTTGATCGGAGATGCGGGAAGGCGTGAGGCGTACATGCCATGGGCATGGGCCTGCTCTCCATTCGCCGGCCGTCAGTGACGGAACGCCGCCACGGGTCCGGGAGTGGAGTGATGCGGGAATCGCAGGTCGGGCCGTCGTTGGCGGCCGAAGGGCGTCCTGTCTACGGCCTCAGGCGGGCCGACAGATGGCGCTGGACGTGCGGCCGAAGTCGATGTGGCGACGCGAGGTGAGCGGGGGAAGCGACAGGTCGGCGCGGCGGCGCGTCCTCATGACCCATCACCCCCGCGGATCCCTAGCTTTCCTACCTGGCTGATAGGGATCGTGGCAGAAGGTGGCGCCCATCCCAAGAGGGTGTTCATATGATGGACGCGGCTATCTCGCTTTGTGGGACCATTCGCTGGAATGTTCGGTCGATGGCCCAGCGGCGTGTCAGGGATTGGCCCAGGCTTTGGGGGCGTCGGCCAGTGCGGTGACGTGAGCGGGCAGTTGCGCCGAGGCGACGTCGGCGAGGGACACACCTTCGAGGATCTCGCGCACGTTGGACCGCAGTGCGATCCACAGGGGGAGCAGTGACTCGGCGGGGCCGGTGTAGGACAGCTCGGGTGGGCGGACCCCGCGTACCGAGACCAGGGGTCCCTCCACGACGCGGATGACGTCGGCGATGCTGATGGACTCGGCGGGCTTCGCCAGCCGGTAGCCGCCGTTGCCGCCGCGCTGACTGAGCACGAGACCGCCCCGGCGCATGTCGTTCAGGATGCTCTCGAGGAACTTGTGCGGGATGTCCTGGGCGTCGGCGATGGCCTCCGCCTTCATCGGCCCGCCGTCGTGTGACGCGGCGAGCTGCAGTGCGGCACGTACCGCGTAGTCCGCCCTTGCTGAGATCCGCATGCGTCCATTATCCCGTAAGGCTTCGGCCCGTATCAGCTGCGGGCGGGCCGCCGGGCGGGAGCGGATGCCCCTGCCCGGCGGCCGTGCGTGGAGAGTCCGGTGCTCAGGCCGCGGCCGGGGTGTAGTGGGCGGCGTCGTCGCCCTCGACGACGTGGCTGGGGGTGCCGTCGACACCGGCCGGCACGTCGCCCGCCACGGTCACCCGGTGCAGCAGGCGTGGCAGGTCGCCGTAGTCGTCGGGGGCGTAGTGCTGGGTGATGCGGTTGTCGAACAGGACCAGGTCACCCGGCGTCCAGAGCACCCTCACGACGTTCTGCGGTCGGCCGGCCACCAGGCGGTGCGCGTCAGCGGGCCGTACAGCAGGCCCTCGCGGTGGTGGCGCAGCAGGGCGCCGGGCCCGGCCACCACGTTGAACGGCAGATTGGTGGGCGTGATGGCCGGGCTGGGCACCCCGAGGACGCTCAGCTGCACGGGCAGCAGGAACACCGCACCCGACACCTCCACCGGCGCGGTCACCACCGCGATGACCAGGCCGACGGTCAGCCCGGCCGACCCCGTGGTCCAGGTCCCGGCGGGCCTCCGATTCGCATGTCCGGGCAGTATCGCCGCCGTGGTCCCGCTGCACCGGCCCACAGGGCTGCCGGGCACCCCGGGAGCGAGGGATCCCCGGCAGCAGGCCGGTCGGCTCCGGCATGGGTGGGACCGCGGAATCGATCTCCGGACTCGGTGTCCCGAACGTCCCCGCCTCGCGATCAGGCCGGCAGGACGAACGGGGGGTGGGCGCCGTTGAGGAAGTACTCCCCGACATCGCGGAGCCGGTGGGCGACGGGCTCGTACAGGGTGTGGGTGCGGGCATTGCGCCAGAACCGGTCGAAGCCCAGCATCGCGGAGGTGGAGCGGGCCCCGACGATGTCGAGCGCTCGGGTGGTGGACTCCTGCGCGGCCCTGGTTGCGGCAGTTTCCGCCATGGCCACGAGGGCGGAGATGTCGGCGCATTCGTCGTAGGTGAGGTCGTCACCGCGCTCGACGCCGCCTCGCACGGCTTCCAGAGCTTGATCGGTGAGTGCCGACGCGGAGCGGGTCAGGACGGTGAGTTCTCCGTAGGCGGTCTGCACCTGCGGGTCGTGCGGGGTACCGGCCGGCCAGGCGGGGTGCCGGGGTGCGTGGCCCGTCCTGCTGTACTCACGGGCTTCGGAGAGTACTCCCTCGGCCATGCCGAGAAGGAGCTGGGCGGAGAAGAGCCGCCCGACCGGAGATGCCAGGGCGGCCCGGGGCGACAGCAGGTCCTCGTCCGCGGACAGGGACCCCAGCACGTCGTCGGCGCCCACCGGGACGTCGTCGAACTCCACGCTGCCGCCGGCCGCGAGCCGCTGGCCGAAGGTGTCCGTGTCGCCGTCGATCACCACACCGCGACGGGCGGGATCCACCACGACGGCGAGCGGTTCACCCGTGTCCTCCCGCACGGCGCGCACGGCGAGACGGTCGGCGACCAGGACCCCGGTGGTGTAGCTCTGCCGGCCGTTGAGCACCAGTCCCCTGGAGGTCCTGGCCAGCATCAGAGGCGGCTCCTGACGCGCGAATCCGCCGCCCCAGCACCACCGTTCGGCTGCGGACCGCTCTTCTGTCTGCGCGGCGAGTGCGGGCCCGGCGAAGAACCGGGCGCTGTTCGACAGGAAGTAGTGACAGCCGAGCATCTGACCGATCGCGCCGTCGGCCGCGGCGATCTCCCGGACGACGGCGTAGGCCGTGGGCCAGTCCGCGCCGCCTGCCTGGGACTCGGCCGGCGTCAGGAGCGTCAGCAGTCCCGCCTCGCGCAGCCGGGACACCTCTTCGACCGGGGCCTTGCCCGCCTGCTCCCTGGCCACCACGTCCGTGGCCAGGTCGTCCGCCGCCTCGCGGGCCACGCGCAGCCAGTGCGCAGGGCCGGGACCGGCTCGGTCGGGCGGCGAGGTGAGTCGGAACGGCGCGGGGGCAGGGCCCATGGAAGCAATCTCCTCAAAGTCGTCCGCCGAGCGCGGCGTTGGAGCTCTCCTGCTGGCCGGGCACGTACGTGTAACCCACGCGCCGAACGGTGACGATGCGGTGCCGGTGAGACGCGCCCAGCTTGCGGCGCAGGCGAGCGATGTGGACATCCACGGTGCGGCCGTCGCCAATGTGGTCGTAGCCCCAGACGGCGGCCACCAGCCGACCTCGCGTCTGCACGTGGTCGGGGTGCTGAACGAGGTGCGCCAGCAGCTCGAACTCCAGGTAGGTGAGGTCCAGTTCGTGTCCGTCCACCTCGGCGACGCGCCGCGCCGGATCGACGCGGACGCCGTCGTCCGCGGTCCGCCGGTCAGCCGAACCCGTGGTGGTGACCGGTCGGACCTCGGGCCGTGGTCCGTCCTTGGCGAAGAGCTGGGTGGGATCGGTGCCCTCGGGGACGAGCACGAGGTAGCCGACGAGCGCCGCGGACGTGGGTCCGTGGGTGTCTCCATGAGCGGTAGCGCCCACCAGGCGAAGGTGGGGCGCGTCGGGGAGGAGCGGGTGGTGTGGAGCGGCCTGTGCCGGACGTGCTGTGGTCATGGCGGATGTCCCTCAGAGGTGTGTGGGGCCATCAGGCGCGGTGGATGAACGCGACCGAACGCCTGGGAAGGTGGAGTCGAGCGGCACGGAGCGAAGCTGTGAGCCGCGTGCTCTACGCGCGACGGCAGGCGGCACTGACGACGTGACCAAAGTCGACATGCCGACGACGAACGAGTCGTTGCTGCTTGCGGGACATGTTCGTCATCCTGCGCACCCTGGGTCAGCGCAGTCAAGGCTTCCCTAGTAATCCCGTAGGGAAAATAGGGAATGTCTCACGCTGTGAGCGGCGGGCCGTCCACCGGAGACGTGAAGGCGGCGGCCCGGCTGTCGGTCAGGACGCCGAGGGCGATGAAGCAGCCCCCGCTCTCTTCCCGCCGAACGCCCGAGTGCGACCCCGATGGCTCCAACCACGCGGCGCCAGCGTGCGGTTGACACCTCCACGCGTCGCGTGCTTGCAGCGGCTCCTGCCCGCCGCCCTGCTGCACGCAGACTTCAGCCATCCGGCGATCGTCGAGGCCACCACCCTGTTCGAGCGCGCGGACGGGATCGTGGTCGGTACCCCCGTCTGCAAGGCCGCCTACTCCGGGCTGCTGAAGTCTTTGCTGGACCTGCTCCCGCAGTACGCACTGGCGGGGAAGACCGAGCGGCACGCGCGCCGCCGGCTGACGCGTCGGGAACCGGAACGGCCGTCCGCGTCCGGGCTGCGCACCGTGACGTTACCCGGGGAGGCGGCACGCGGCCTGCAGAAATGCCGATCTTCCCCCCTCCACCTCCCCGCTCCATACCGAGGCCGGCCATGCCCTCACCAGGCAGGACACGGCCTCAGAGGCACCCCGGGCGACCGCCGGCCGCGACGCACGGCAGACCCGTACCCGCTGCACCGGCGCACCCGGCACCCGTCGCCTGTGACCTCCAACTCCTGTGTTATGCGGGGCGTTTGATGGCAGCATGGTCACAGGCACACTCGACCGGACGGGGTGGTTTCATGCTGGCTGAGTCCTTGGCGGCGGTCGCGGCCGCCGGTTCGACGGCGTTGGTGGGGGCCATGGCGACCGACGCCTGGCAGGTGACGCGGGAGAGCGCGGCGCGGCTCTTCCGGCGTGAGACGGAGCGGGCGGAGCCCCGGCCGGAGCTGGTGGTTCAGCTGGACGCGGACGCCGCGCTCGTGGCGCAGGCCGAGGACACCGAATCCGCCCGGCGAGGCATCGTGCCGGGCTGGCGGCTGCGCCTGGAGGAGTTCCTGCGCGCCGACCCCGAGGCCGCCGACGGCTTGCGGGAGCTGACCGAGCGGACACTCGCCGCGCTGCCACGGACCGAGCAGCACTGGGTGCAGCATGTCAACGCCCGTGACCGGTCCCAGGTGTTCGCCGCCCAGGGCGGAAACGTCATCGTCCACCGGGAGGCGGGCGACCCCGAGTGACGGACCGCACCGAGCAGTACGTCACGGCCACAGCAGGCTTCGCCTACGGCGTGGTCGGCGCCGACCTCCACGTCTTCGGCGACGGCACCCCGCTCTACGTGATGGAGAACTGGCGTCCGCCCGCCGAACCCGACGCGGCCTGGCTGTCCGAACAGCCGAGCCGCATGCTCAACGCGCGCCTCGCGGTGGTCGGCTTCACCGGCAGGGAACGGGAGCTTGCCGCGTTGCGGGACTGGTGCGCGTCACGGCCGGCCCGCGCCGCCCGCTGGCTCCACGCACCCGGAGGACAGGGGAAGACCCGCCTGGCCGAGGAGCTGGCACGCGACCGGGCCGCGGCCGGCTGGAAGGTGGTCATCGCGACCGAGGGCCCCGGCGGTGTCCTGCCGCCCCCCGGCAGCCAGGACCTCCGTACGGCAGGCTCCGCAGGCCTGCTCCTCCTGGTCGACTACGCCGACCGCTGGCCCCTCGCCTCGCTCACCTGGCTGTTCAGCAACGCCCTGCTGCACCGGACCGACATCCCCGTACGCGTACTGCTGCTGGGACGGACCGCGGACATCTGGCCCGCCCTGCGGGCCTCGTTGGCCAACGACCAGGTCTCGGCATCGTCCCAGGCCCTGCCTCCACTGGACGCCGACGGGCCCGACGCCCGCACCACGATGTTCCGGGCCGCCCGCAACGCCTTCGCCGACCGGTACGGCATCGATCCGCCCTCAACGCGCGTCGACCTGACGGACGAGGCGTTCGCCCTCACCCTGGCCGTGCACATGGCGGCGCTGGTGGCGGTGGACGCGGACGCCTGTGGCTGTGCCCCAGCCCAAGACCCGGGCACCATCAGCCTCGAAGGGCTCACCGTCTACCTCCTCGACCGTGAGCAGCTCAACTGGGCCCGCATGCACACCGGCAGGAGACACGGGCGCATCGGCACGCCGCCGACGGTGATGAACCGCGCCGTGTACACCGCGTCGCTGATCGGGACCCAGCCGGTCGCCGAGGGGACCATGCTCGTGGACGCCCTGGAGTTCGGGCATCCCACCGCCGATGTGCTCGCCGACCATGCGGTGTGCTACCCGCCACCCCACGCCGTGGCGGGGAAGTCCGTACTCGAACCGCTCTACCCGGACCGCCTGGCCGAGGACTTCCTCGCCCTCACCCTGCCGGGCCACACCGCCGACTACCCCGCGCAGCCATGGGCCTCCGGCATGGCCACCGAGGCGGTGCGCCGGGTCCGGCGGCCCGGCCGGGCGCTGACCACGCTCGCCGCCGCTGCAGCCCGGTGGCCGCACGTCGGGCGCGATGTGCTGTACCCGCTGATCCGCGCCGACCCCGCCCGCGCGGTGGCCGCCGGCAACGCCTTCCTCATGGCGCTGGCCCAGCTCCCCGATGCCGCCCCGGAACTGCTGCTGACGGTCACGGCCCACATCCCCGACCCTGTGCCCGACGACCTGGTCACCGGCCGGGCCCTGCTCCGCGTACGGCTGCTGGAGCACCGGCTCGCGCTGGCCGGTGAGGACCGCGCCGAGCGGGCCCGCATCCTCGTCAACCACGGCAGCGACCTCAAGTCGCTGGGCCGCGACGAGGAGGCCGCCGAGGCGGGACGGCAGGCCGTGGACATCTTCGACGACCTGGCCGCCGCCGACCCGGACGCCTACGAGGCGGACGTCGCCCGGTCCCTGAACAACCACGCCCACCACCTCTTCGACCTGGGCCGGGCCGACGAGGCGCTCGCGGCGCAGCAGCGGGTGGTGGCAGCCTTTCGCCGCCTCGCGGACGCCGACCCCGAGCAGTACGGCCTCGACGTGGCCACCGCCCTCGCCAACCACGCCCTGCAGCTGGAATCCGCCCACCGCTGGGAGGAGGCACACCGGGCGAGTCAGGAGGCGATCGCTCGCTACCGCGACCGGATGCGCACCGACCCGCGGGCCAGAGCCGGTCTGGCGACCGCCCTGACGAATGCGTCGGCGCTGACTCTGCGGGGCGCCGGTACCGGGGACGCGGGAGAGGCCGCGCGGACCACCGCGGAAGCGGTCGCCCTGTGGCGGGAGCTGGCGGCCGGCGATCCGGGCCACCACCGGGCCTTCCTCGCCGTCGCGCTGATCAACCTGGTGCGCGAACTCGCCGCCGCGGGTCGGTCGCACGAGGCCGTTGCCGCCGCGGAGGAGAGCGTCGAGCTCTACCGCCTGCTGGCTGGTGCCGATCCGCACGCCCAGGAGGAGGGCCTGGCGACCGCGCTCGGGCTGCTGCGCGACGCCCTCGTCTCCGCGGGCCGCGCGGCGCAGGCGGTCACGGCCGGAGCGGAGTGCGTCACCGTCTTCCGGCGCCTGGCCGCCCGGGCACCCGACCGCTACGAACGCCGCCTGACGGGCGCGCTGCACCGCCAGAACGACGCCCTGCGCGCGGCCGGCCTGCCGCCAGACCCCGAAGCCGACCGGCGCTCCCCTGAGGTCTCACTCCGGAACGCGACGTACCGGCCCGCCGTCACGGTCTCCGTGTACGGGTGGGACCCGACACGGGTGCCCGGCCGACTGCCCCCGCCGGAGCGACCGGCCGTGGTGGGCCGGCAGCTGGCGAGCGCCGGGGACTGGACCGGTTACTGGCAGCTGATCCGCTCGGTGCCGCTCGTGGACGCCGCCGAGCTGGCGGTGCACATCCCTCTGCACCAGTGGCGTCCGTCCGCGGAGGCCGATCTCGAAGTGCTGGAGGGGCTCAGGGACATCGACCCCCGCCGGGCGGCCCGGCTGGTCGAGCGGCTGGCCGAGGCCGCGACGCTACAGGTGCCCGAGGAGTTCACCCTCCACAACGGGGACTACGCCGCCTTCGCGCACGGCCGCGCGGCCCTCGCGGTGGCCACGATCGAGCCGGACATGAGCGAGGTGGTTCGGGTCCTCGACCTGGAGAGCGGTCGGCAGACCACACTGGCCGGCGGCACGGCGGCGCTGACGTCGATCGCCTGCCTCGGCGCCGACCAGGCGATCGGGGCCCGCCGACGGGACGGGCCACTCACCGGGTTCGAGCTCGTCCGGCTGGACGGACCGCGCACCCGGGTACTGGCCTCCGGCGCAGCGGTGGGCGGAGCGAGCCTCGCCGCCACCGCTTCCGGTTTCGTGGCCGGTCTGCGGCTGGCGCCGGCCGCGCTCGTCGCGACCAGCGAGGACGACCTGCGTCAGTGGGACCTCGCGCAGTGGGGACTCGCCCGCGGAGACCTGCTGGCCGTCAACCCCGCCGGGGACCGGCTGGTCATGTCCGACAGGCACCGGTTGGTCACGGTCGACCATGGGTTGGAAAGGGCCTTGGGCGTGGCCGCCGTCCCGGAAGACTTCGGTGACATCCGCGACATGGTGTTCTGCGGACCCGACCGGCTCCTGACCTCCGGAGACGGGGGCGGCCTGCTGGTCTGGGACCTGCGTGGCCACCGGCCGTCCGTGACGGCCGCCCATCGAGGGCCCGCGCTCAGGGACCTGTTCGCCCTGCCGGCCTGGGGAGCCGTCGGCGGCCTGGACCAGCGTGAGCACCGGCTCCATTTCCACGACCCGCACACCCTGCGGCCCGTTCCGCCCCCGGTGCCACTCCGCGCCGTCGCGGAGCACCTCGACTTCGTCATGTCCTCGGCGGACGGCCGGTACGTCGCCTACGGCGGACAGCTGGGCCTCGCCGACGGACCCCGCAGGCGCACCGTCGGTCGGCACACCCTGGTGCACGATTTCGACCATCCCGGAGCCGTGCTGCAGCGTCCCCTGACCGGGCTGAGCAGGACGGCCCTCACGGGCCTGCTGACCACGTGGAGCGAGGACGCCGAGGCACGGGACGTGCTGGACGTGGCCTGCCTGATGGCCGCCCTGCCGTCCCCATGGTCCTGAGCCACGGGGCACCACGGCGTTCACGGCCGCCTCCCCGACCTCCCCGGCCCGTCGCCGGCCACCACCCCGAGGATGTTTCTCCTCCGTCGGCCCATCACCTGCCGGAACAGCACCCAAGACTCTCGTCCGGCACCAACCGCCCAACCAGATCCGTCATGCACGGTCCGACGAACGATCACCCCATGAGAAACCGCGTCTCAGTTCAGGCGGTCGATGGTTCGTGCGTAGTCGTGGAGTGAGGATCCGGGTGTTCCGTCGTAGAGGTTGTCGTCGAAGGCCCACATGAGTCCTTTCAGGCGGCAGGAGCGGACCTGTCGGGCTGCGTCGTCCATGACGCCGGGATAGTAGGGCCGTACGTGGGGTCCGGCGCTTTCGCCGCTGACGGTGAAGCCGGCGCGTCGGGCGATGGAGGTCACCCACCGTACCGAGGACCAGCGCCGGACGGCGGTGTCGGGGGGTGTGTCCAGGTCGGTGGCGGTGTCGGTTGCCCGGCAGCTGTTGTCGGGCGGCGTCCCCGATCCGTTGACCAGGGAGGTGGCGACGATCTGGACGCCTTTCCGGAGCCTGATCTGCTCGATGGTCCAGAAGTATGCGACTGCGCGGCCGATGAGGCCGTTGACGTAGGGTCCGGCGAAGTACTGCCGCAGGGCCGCGGCGTAGTCGCCGGGGTAGTAGCCGGCGCCGGGGACGAGTACTTTCAGCAGCCCCTGGAACCCGATGGACCGGTAGGTGTCCACTTGCCAGTTGACCGCGTCGGGCAGTGTTCCGAGGTACCACTGGTACCACCTGGCTGCCTGTTCGCGGGTGAAGGGCTCGCCCTTGTACTGGCGTTCTCCGGGGCGCCAGCCGGGATAGGGATTGGGGGGCAGGGTCCGTGCCCTGTCCGGGTGGGACGTCTCCTGTGCGGTGGCGTCGTAGGCCCAGTAGTCGTTGCCCGGCCGGCCGTCGTCCGGCACCGGCGGTGGCAGGGCGAACTCGCCCTTGTCGTTGACACCGACGCGGATCGCCCAGAATTTTCCCAGCCCGACTTTCTCTTCCAGGGCTTGGATGTAGCGGCGCACCTCGTCGCGGATCCTCTGATTGAAGACGATGTTGGAGGTGTCCTCGTACCGATCGCCGTGCTCGTTGGTGAACGCCGCTTCGGGGTAGCGCTCGTACAGCCAGGGCGGGGGATGGTTGAGGCCGACCCCCAACTCGATCCGGGCGCCCGCCTGGTGAAGGGTCCGCAGGTCGTCTTCGATCTCGCCGATGTAGTCGGTGTCGTATTCGCCCGGGGAGGGCTCGAACTGCTCCCAGCGGATGGTGACATGGGCAACGCCGATGCCGCGGTCGTGTTCCTCCCGGGCCTTGTCCGGGTCCGTACGGAGGGTGCCGAAGAAGTACGGTGTGCGGTGGCTTCCTGAGTTCTGCGGTGCCATGACGAGGGTGAGCACGGCAACCAGGACTGCCGTGAGCAGACCGCCGATGAGGCCCCGCTGCGCGCCACTCATGACAGCAACTCCTGGTAGAGGCTGGTGTACGCGGTGGTGAGCCGCCCGGCCTGGAAACGCTGTTCCACGGCGAGTCGGCCTTGTTCGGCCAGGGTGTTCCACCACGTCGGCTGCTCCAGGAGCCGGCACAGCAGCCGGGCCGCGCCGCCGTGGTCGCCGATGCGGCTGAGCATCACCGTGTCGCCGAGGGCGCTGAACTGCGGGTGGTCGCTCAGGAGGACCGGGCGTCCGGTCGCCAGGGCCTCCAGCACGGTCAAGGGTATGTCCGCCTTGCCGCCGAGGCTGCGCGGCACGTACAGCAGCACGTCCGCCGACGCGATCAGTGCGGGCATGTCGTCGACGTTGCCGCGCACATCCACGTCGGTGAGTCCCGCTGCGGCAGCGCGGTCGTGCACGGCGGCCCGGAGCGCGGTCTCGTTCTGCCCGGAGCGCGCTCTGAGGGCCAGTACCAGGCGGAAGCGGGCACCGGCCCGTGCCGAGCGGGCGGCTATCGCGAGGGCGTCGTCCGCGCCGCCGTCCGGATCGTGGTGGCCGGTGACCAGGACCATCGGCAGGTCGTGGGCCGGCCGGGGGCGGCGCGGCCAGCGGTCCAGCCGTACCCCAGGCGGTACGACACGCACCTCACCGAAGCCGGCCCTGTGCAGCTTCTCGGCCGTGGCGCCCGAGAGCGCCACGGTCCGCCCCAGGGGGCGGCAGTGCCGCAGCAGGCGGGGGTCTTTCACGGCGGGAACCGTGTGCAGCACGCGCCGGCCGGCGAGCATCGGGGGCCACAGGTGTGAGAAGAGCGGATAGCCCGAGCCTATGGTCATGACGGCGTGCACCAGGTCGACCCGGCGGCCGAGCACCGTGCCGGCGGCTGCGGCCTGCAGGCGTTGCCGTACATGGGGCAGACCGTCCCAGCAGGCGATGGGTACGGGCCGGCCGTGGTCGACCCTCGGCGGGCGGCCGCGCCCGGGCCACCTCGTGAACCACACGAATTCGATGCCGGGAACCGTCTCGGCGACCGCGGCTGCCAGCTGGATGTCGGCGCCCTCCTGTCCCTCCAGCGGGCCGCTGGTGAGCAGAAGCACCCGGGGGCGGACGCTAGCGGCGGGCATCGGCCTGTTCCTCGGGCGGGCCCGCCGGGGCCGGCGGGAGCCGGTAGAGGGCCAGTTTGCCGTACATCTGGCTGTGAGTGCTGAAGAGCATTTTGCCGTTCCTGACCAAACGCTGTGCCTCGCCCGGGGTGAACCGGCCGTAGCCGTCGTGGACGAGTTTCCAGGGGATGACCGCGTAGCGCACCTTGGTGGACGTGATACCGATGCGTTTGACGTGGTAGTCCTCCCTGAGCGTCCAGCCGGTGATGCCGCGTGTGGTCACCCCGTCCGCAGCGATGACCGTGCTGTCCCGGGGCACATGGGCCGTCATGAAGGTGCGCAGTTGGACGTACCCGTCGTCCGCCTGAAGCCGGGACTGGGCGTAGGAGATGCCGGAGGCGGTCACGGCCGCCGCAACGAACACCGCCGTGGCGGCCTGCGGGAGCAGACCACGGCGCGGGTGCGGGCGCGCGGCGGCCCGGTGTCGCGTGAGGATGTCGGAGCCGGCCACCGTCACCGCCGCGATGTTGGGCACCACCAGCAGGTAGAGGAATTTCTCCTCGAGTGTTCCCAGCGCCAGTGCGTAGGCCAGTGTGAGGCCCGCGGACAGGTGGAAGAGAGCCAGCAGACGGTGCGTGCGGTCCTTGTGGCGCAGCAGGACGGCCAGCGCGGCCGGTGCCAGGATCAGCAGGACATAGGTGGGCCAGAAGGTGGGCAGCTCCTCGAAGAGGCGCTCGGAGAGCGGGTTCCCCCTACGGGCGTTGAACCCGGTGTCCTGGACCAGTCCCAGCAGGCGGCGGATCCCGCGGGTCTTGGCGTCCCAGAAGGCGTCGAAGTGACCGGCTGCCGCGACGACGGTCACGTAGAGGCCGTAGCACGCCACCGCCGTTGCCGCGCAGACCGCCGCGAGGCGCCGGGGCGGGCCCCAGTTCAGTGCCAGGGCGAGGACCAGGGGCAGGACGGTGATCAATGCGGCGTGGTCCTTGGTCAGTATGGCGAGGCCGAAGCAGAGTCCCGCGCCGGCGGCCCGGAGCACCGCGCGTCCAGGCGGCGGGTCGCGGGTGAGGGCGAGCAGTTGCAGGTAGCCGGCCAGCACCCACAGCAGCGCCCCGGTCTCCATGATCGCCAGGCCGTTCTGCCGGATGCAGTACGGGTCCGCGAGGAAGAGCAGGCCCGCCACCACGCCGGCTCCGCGCGTCGCGGCACGTGACACCAGGAGCACCAGCAGCGCGGCCGTGCCACCGGCCAGCACCCCGTTGAGCACCCTCCCGGCGTACACCCCGGCGATGTCGGTGTCCGTGCCCAGGAGCCTGCTCCATCCGGCCCACAGATAGAAGAAGCCGGGAGGATGGAGGAAGAACAGTCCGGTGTCGGTGCGGGGGAATCCGCCCTCGGCGGCGCTGTCGCTCACTTCCTGGTAGATGACTTCGTCGACGAACAGGTCCGTCGAGCGGTCGACCCCGAGGAGCCGCACCGTCACGGTCAGCAGGCACGCGGCGGCGGCAATGATCACCGTTGCGCTGCGTGTCCCGTCGCGTGCCGCGCTGCGGGGAGCACTGGTCGTGGTCATCGCGGACTCCGGTGAAGTGGCGCCGCCCGGGCAGGGCGGGGAGCGGCGGTGCGGCATCCGAGGGGGGACCGTGTCCGGCCGGTGAGCGCGTGGGCGGGTGCGGGTGCGGTCACCGCGTGGTGTCCCACGGCGGCCACCAACCGGTGTCTGCGGCCGGTTGCGCCGGGTGCCGGCCCCGGCCGGAGTCGGGAGAGCGCCGGTTCCGGGCTCCCCCGGTCGCCTGAACGGTGGCCCCGGGGACGAGTGCGGCCGCGAGGCGGTGCGACGCACGCCTGCGAGGTGCTCATGTCGAGCGGGGTGCGCGTGGGAGAGCGGTTCTGGGCAGCGGGCACTGGGAATCACCTCTCGTGCACGGGGGCCGCCGGACGGTCCGACGGGGCCAGCAGGCGCCGGGCGAGTGACCGGTACCGCTGCGTCATGGCCTCGACGGTGTACTGCCGTGCCGTGAGCACGGCCCTTGCGCCGAGGCTCTGACGCAGCGCGGGATCGTCGGCCAGTTGCCGTATCTGCTCGGCCAGCGAGTCGACGTCGAAGGGCGCAACCCTCACGTCGCCGTCACCGCCCATCCAGCGCAGCGCCGGCAGGTCGAAGTGCACGACGGGTTTGCCGTAGGACATCGCTTCGAGTGCCACCACGCCGAACGTCTCCTGGCGCGAGGGCATCACCACGAAGGTGCTTGCCTGCAGCAGACGGTGCTTGCGCTCTCCCTCCACATGGCCGACCGTCCGCACGGCCGGACGGGGCGGGGTGTCCTGTGTCGTCATGCCGAACTCGTCCAGCAGCTTCCCCAGTCGTTTCTCCTCCGCCTTGGTGCCGTGGCCCGCCATGACCAGCGGGAGCGTCACCCCGGACCTGGCGTAGGCGGCCAGAAGGAGGTCCAGGCCCTTCTGCCACAGGTCGATGCGTCCCATGAACAGGATGTATCCGTCGGCGGTGGCGTCGTCCGGGCCCTGCGCGCCGTCGGCGGTGGCGTCGTCCGGGCCCTGCGCGCCGTCCCTGGTGCGGTCGGCCGGCGGATCGACCCCGTTGGGGATCACTTCCACCGTGGTGCGGGGACTGAGACTCCGGATCGCGTCGGCGTCGGCATGGTTCATGACGACGAGGTTGCGATAGCGGCGGTAGCCGATCCGCTCCGCGCCTTGGAAGGGCAGGTGGTACTTACGGCGCAGGAACTCGCCGTAGCGGACCTTGTCGATGCCCACCACCGGCGCCCGTGTCACCAGCGGAAGCAGGCCCGCGGAGAACGGGGGAGTGAGGTTCTCCATCCACAGCTCGTGGGGTATCCGGCGGGCGGCGAACGGCAGCACCGCCTGGAACAGCAGCTGCCCTCCACGGGGGCCGGCCCACGCCACGGGAAGGACCCGGTAGGTCACCCTTCCCTCGGCGCGGGTGCAGCCGCGCCGCCCGGCGGTGACCACCGTGACCTGGAACTCCTCGGCCAGGCTCCGAGCCACCCTCTCCAGGGTCACGGCGCTGCCCCCGCCGTAGTCGGCCTGCCCGGTGTTGTCGAAGTTCGAGATCACCACCCTGGGCGGGCCGGTGCGGGCCGCGGCTGTCGGCGCCCTGTCGGACATCAGCCGTATCGCCTCGGCCGCCGTTTCGGACGGGTCGCCTCCTGCCGCGAGCCTCTTGACGCCGGGCACGTTCCGCTCCCAGCGCCGGTAGCGGAGCCGCCAGCCGTCGGCGACCGGATCATCGCTCTGCCGTTCGTAACCCGCACGGGCCTGCGGGCCGTCAAGGAGGAGCAGGGTGACGTCGTACCGGCCGGCCAGCCGGGTCAGCCGGCGTGCCGCGGACGAGCCGGGGACGGGATCGAATTTCGCCAGGGTGTCGAGCGGCCCCCGGTCGGTGATGACGGCCGTCGTTGCGGCCCGGCCCCGCCGTACGGACAGGCGGGCCATGGCCAGGCGTGCCCTGAGTTCGGCGGCGTCGAGCAGGCAGTGGGCGCCGTGCAGGAACCGGAGGAGTGCCGCGGCGGGGCCGGGCTGCGCCCGCGTCGTACTGTGACGGCGGTCGGGCAGTCTGCGGCACAGCACGCACCCGTAGCAGTGGGCCGTGGAGACGGCGCAGCCCCGCTGCCGCAAGATCTGTGCGAGCCCGCGCACCAGCGTCGTCTTGCCGACCTCGTCCGGGCCGGAGACCCCGACGAGGACAGGCTTCGTCCCCGTGTGCGTCGTTTTCATGGGGAGGCACTCCGTAGCGTCTTGGTGACAACGAGCGGCCCACGCAGGGCCAGCTCCCGCACGGCCGTGGGCAGGTTGCCTCGACGTGCGAGATGACGGGCGTGCTCGGCACCGACGCGCAGCGAGGCCGACACCGGCAGGGGAAGGGGCAGGGGGACGGGGACCCCGACATCCAGTCGCGCGACGGCTTCGGTGACCACGTCCAGCGCGGCGCGGCAACCGGTCTCCCAGCCCTCTCCGGCCGCCTCCCGCAGCGCCCGGGCGACGATGTCCGGCCGCAGCAGGCCCCGCACCGCCAGCAGCTCGGACATGTCCAGGGTGAGGTTCTGGAACAGTGCGTGGGCCAGCCAGATGCGCAGCGCGTCGGCTTCCCCGGGCAGCAGGCAGCCATGTCCCGGGCAGGGCACGGCCCGGGCGAACAGTCGCCCTGTGGGGATGACGGGTACGCCGAACCAGGAGACGGCGGTGTGCAGGTGAACGGCCGGGCCGCGGGGCGGCCACAGCAGCACTTTGGTGGAGCGCTCCAGCCAGTACGTCGTCCGGCGTACGTACCAGGGCGCCAGGACCCGCTGGCTCGCCTGCCACCGGCCGGCCGGCACGACGAGATCGAAGTTGTCGTAGACGTAGTCGCCCGCCGGGTCGGCTTTGATCAGGACCGCCGGTATCCCCGCGGAGTCCAGCAGGTTGGTGACGTCGTCGAGGTTGCGCCGGAAGAGGGCGGTCTTCTCCCGGGTCTGGGCAAGCGAGTTCCCGAGCGGACCTGGATACGCACGTGCCAGCCGGCCCTCCACCTGGTTGCGTCGCGCAAGGACGAGCGTGCGGTTCAGCCGGCCGGCATCGGCCGTTGGCCGGCGGTTCGTCCACACGGCTTCCACGAGCAGTGTGTCGGCGCTGGGGGCGTCGCCGGAGGCGGCGGCAGCCGGGCCGTCGTGTGCGTCTGGTGACGGCGGCATGTCGGTCTCCGTGGGCTCTTCGGACGCGGCGGGCGCAGGTGCGCGCTGGACGCCGCGATGACGGAAGAAGCGCAGCGTGGCGCGTGCTCCCAGCGCCGTCGCAGTGATCAGCCAGGCAACCGGTACGGGACGCAGCACTATCAGCAGCCCGGCCAGCAGGAGTGGTTCCGCCAGCGGCGGCCGGCCCAGCAGCCCGGCACCGTACCGACGCACGAGCCGCAGGACGAGCAGGGCGGCTGCGGCCGCCGTCCCGACGGCGGATCCCGCCGCGAGACCCACGATCCCGCCCAGCTGCCAGCCGGCCACCAGCGCAGCGACGCAGACGGCCAGCCCGAGGACCTGACCGCGCAGACACCTGTAGTCGTTGACGGCCTGGTGGAAGGTGGCTCCCAGGTTCAGCACGCCGACGGCGAACCCCGACACCGCGGCGAACGCGACGAGTTCACCCATCCGCGTGTAGTCGGCGGGGAAGAGCCGAGTGAGCACCGCCGTGGGAGCGGTCGCGCAGATGGCCGTGATCGGCAGTGCGACCGTGAGGTACAGCCGCACGGCATTGGTGGCCAGTGCCGTGGTCGCCGTGCGCCTGGACAGGGCCGTGAAGTAGGCGGTCGAGATCGCACCGGCCAGGAAGAGAGGCACCCGGCCGAGCATGGCGCTGGCCTGGTAGCTCGCGGCGTCGGAGGAGGTCAGGGGCAGCACCGTCACCAGCACGACGGCGACCGCCGCGACGACTGCCACCATGCCCTGCACCGCGGTGATACCGAGGGCTGTGCGGGCCAGATCCCGGTAGGCGCGCACGCGCAGCAGCCGCCGCCCAGCCCCGGACACCGCCGAGTACGGCCACCAGATCAGCAGCGGGAGCACCGCGACGCCGAGCGCTGCCACCGCACCTGTTTCCGCCAGGCCCAGCGCGGCGACGAGCAGCAGGCCGACGCTGAACTTGCACAGGGCTCCGGCTGTGGTCGCGCAGGCGAGCACACGCAGACGTTCGGTGCCCTGCAACCAGCCCACGGTGACCGTGGTGAAAAAGATCAGCAGAACGCCGAGTGCGATCACCACCGTGGTGGCCGGATCGGCGAACTGAAGAGCCACACTGCTCGCGGCGGCCGCCGCCACCAGGCCGGCCCCGGCTCCCAGAAGGGCGGTGAACCGGGCGGCCTCCCGGCCCTCGGCCTCCGAGCCGGCTCGTGCCAGCGCCTGGGCCAGCACCCAGGGAATGCCCACGAACGCCACCGTCGACGCGCACAGCACCAGTCCCTGCCCCGCACCGAAAACCGCGTACGCCTCGACGTCCAGGAGGTGGGTGAGCACCAAGGCGTACCCGTAGTTCAGCACGCCGACGGCCACCGCGGCCCCCGTGACCCATCGGGCGCCGTGCTCGGGGCCCCCGGTGTCCTGGTGCACCCGGTCCGTCCCGCCCGGAGAGGCTTCCGTGGCGGTCGTCCCGGTGCTGCGGGGCGACGTCATGGCTGAGCCGGCTCGCTGCCGACGAGCAGGTCCTGCCGGTGGGCGAGGCCGGTCAGGGAGACCGCGCTGTCGGGTACGCCCAGCCGCCGCAGTGCGCCCAGCACGCGCACTTCGTCGCAGCCGTGCAGCAACAGCCGGAAGGTGTCGCCGTGCCGGCTCCAGCCGTCCGTACCCCGCAGAAGACGCTCGATCGTGTGCTCCATGGCGTCCGCGTCAGGGGCCTGGAACCGCACGAGGACGGTGAGATCACTCGTCCGGCGCCGCGAGCGGCGGTGACGGCGCGTGCGTTGCCATTCCTCGACCACTACAGCAGCCAGCCGCTCGGCGCTGTCGTCCCAGGAGAACCGCGTGCTCCACGCGTGGCACTGCTGCGCCATACGCTCTCGTGCACGGGGGTCCTCGAGCTCCGCGAGGGCCGCCAGGACGCCGTCCGCGAGCTTCGCCTCCGCAGGCAGCAGCCAGCCGGTACGGCCGTGCTGGACGGCATCGCGCAGCCCCGGTACGTCATAGGCCACTCCCGGTGTCCCCACGGCGTTCGCCTCCAGGACGGTCAGTCCCCACCCCTCGGCGACGGACGGCACGACTGTCACCCAGGCACCGGCGAGCAGTTCCCGTTTGCGCTCCTCGGTGACATGACCGTGGAAGTCCACGGCCTCGGCGACGCCCAGGTGCTCGGCCAGCCGGCGCAGGGAGGGAAGTTCCTCCCCGTCACCGCACATGTCGACCCGCAGGTCCGGGCGGTGCGACAGCAGTTCAGGCAGGGCACGGATCAGCAGGTCGATGCGCTTGTGGGGGACCATACGGCTTACCACGGTGATGACGGGTCGATCACCCGGGGAGCCGGGGGCAGGGTACCTGGGCAGCGCTTGCCTTGCTGCGGCCGGTCCCGGCCCGCCGTTGGGCACGATGTAGATCGGGTTGCCGAAGCCGAGACTCCGGCGCGTCCCCTCCCGCGTGGACGGGGAGACCACGACAACGGGGCGACCCTGGTAGACCCACCGGCTGATGTCCTTCTCCAGGATCCGGCCCACGACGTTCAGGGGCCACCGGAAGCGCAGATCGAACTGGTCCTGGTGGATGTGGTGGATGACGCAGATGTCGGCTGTCCAGCGAGGAGTGAACAGGGGAGAGAAGAACGGTATGCCGTTCTGGAAGTCGATCACGGCGTCGTACGCGTGTCGGTGACGTACCAGGTGACGTGCCGCAGCCGCGTACACCCCGAAGGCGCCACCGTGCCGCACGATCCTTATTCCGTCCGACACCTCGGACTCGGCCGAGCCCGGGTGCCGCGCCGTGAACAGAGTGACCCCGGCGCCCGCATCGACGAATCGTCGGGCGATTTCGTAGCAGTACGCCTCGGCGCCCCCGGCCGCGGGATGGGAAGGGTCGCGCCAGTTCAGCAGCAGTAGGTCTGCGGCACCTATGTGGTCGAGGGCAGTCACGTCGATCACCTACCGGACACCGAGAGCCGGACAAGGTCCGCCACGGAACGCAGACCGTCGTGCCGGATGGAGAACGTCGAACCCGGCACGTCGGACCAGGCCACGGGCACCTCGACGACATCACCGCCTTCTCGTGCGACGCGTGCGAGAACCTCCACGTCGAAGGAGAAGCCGTCGATGCGGCAGTCCGCGATGACCCTCCGGACGAGCCGGCCGTCGAAGAACTTGAACCCGCACTGGGTGTCGGCGATCTCGGGCAGGACCAGGCGTGCCAGACTCCGGAACACCCATCCGCCGCACTTACGGGGGAAGGACTGCTCGATCCGGTAGCGCGCCCCCGGGGCCCGCCGGGAGGCGATGACCGCGCTGTGGCCCTCCTGAAGGAGTGCCATGACCGCATCGAGGGTCTGGACGGGGGTGGCGCTGTCGGCGTCGGCGAAGCCCACGAAGCGGGCGCGTGAAGTGGCGATACCGCGGCGCACCGCCGCTCCCTTGCCGTGCTCGCTGCACCCGATGACATGCACGCCGACCGGAGCGTCCGCGAAGGGGTCGAGGACTTCGAGGGTGCAGTCCACGCTGTCGTTGTCGACCACGACGACGGCCGAGGACCAGGGCCGCTGCGACAGGTAGTCGACCGTGCAGGCGAGGGTCTCGGGCAGCCGGCGTTCCTCGTTGAGCGCCGGAACGATCAGCTCGAGGTCGACGGCGGGGCGCGCGAGCCACGGCGGGATCTCGCCGGGCCCCCCGGAGACGAAACGCGAGGTGGGCCTGCGCAGTATCGGTGTCGGCATCAGGGTCCGCCTCCTCCGGCCCAGCGGGCCGTACGGTCACCTGTGAGCTGCGGAGCGCAACGATCCGGCGGGGACGGCACGGAAGCATGCGAAGTCTCAGATGTTCGGAAGGCCGGCATGTCGAGAGAAGCCTCTCGGTGCGTCACGATTACACCGTATACGTACACCTTCGGGTCTTTTGTGCTTGGAGTCAAGGGCATGCCTTCAGGAGCGAAGCAGCAGAGACGGCGGGGCGCGTACCGGCGCCTTCAACCTGCCTGAACTCCTGGGCCTGCGGTCCAGCCCGGTGGTCCGGCGGCCCGGTTGCCGATCACCTTGCTGGCCGGTACCAAGCTCGCGACCCCGCAGGTTTGCTCTGCTCGGGTGACCCCAAGCACCGTGTCAGCACGGGTCGTTCGGCGGGGGCAGCACCGATCGGTACCAGCAGCGTCTCCTTGACAGGCCCGGGCAGTTTCCTTTCCGTCTCCGCCGCGAAGACCTCCAGAAGCCGGGTGGCGACCTCGGAGCCAAGTCGTTCGGTTCCACAGGCGATCTGTCGGTCCGTCTGTTCTGCACCGCCTCACTCAAGCGGCCGGCCCCGACCGGCGTGTACGCAGGGCGGCGCCGGGACCGGGCGTGGGTGAGCAGCTGTTCGGGCCCGAGGACCGGTGGCGCGAGCCCCTTGTTTGCCTCACCTCCGCCAGGCCGACGCCATGGAGTGATGCGCACATCGAGACCTCACCGCCCAGACCACCACCTACGAAGACCGTCGCGACAAAGACGGTGCGAACGGATGGCGGCCTTGCCCGAGACCGAACGGAGCGAGTCGAAGGACGCTGCCGCAGTGCCTCGTCGCGTCCGGGCCGGCGGCGACCATGATCGGCAACGGCATCTGTGACCACCATCGGCGACGATCACTGAGTCACCTCACGGAGCGGGGGACGGTGGAGTGGTGAGTGCCTGTTTTCCCCAAAGGGGGCATGAGGTGCAAGCTGGAAGGGAGGCCCCCTCGTGATCCCGGGTGCGGGCTCGGGACACGCGGTCTCGCCCACCGCGAGTGAGCTCTCCCGGGCTCGGCAGGAGGGAAGCGAGATGACAGAACAGGTCACCACCGGTACGCGCTGGCACCTCACCGGCGACTGGTTCGATGTGTGCAAGTGCGCCATACCGTGCCCCTGCACGTTCGCCCAGCCCCCGACCTACGGCGACTGCGAGGGCGTGCTGGTCTGGCACATCCGGGAAGGCGGCTTCGGCGATGTGCGGCTCGACGATCTCAACGTCCTGATGCTCGGCTCCTTCGTCGGCAACCCCTGGGCCGGCACGCACACCGAGCCGTACGCCGCGGTCTTCCTCGACGAACGGGCCGACGAGCAGCAGCGCGCCGCGCTCGGAGCCATTTTCGGCGGTGAGGCGGGCGGGTGGCCGGCGCAGTTCGGGGAGATGTTCCACCCCGAGATGCGCGGCATGGACTTCGCCCCCGTCCACGTGGAGATCGACGAGGACCTCGGTGGCTGGCGGGCCGAGGTTCCCGGCCGGGTCACGGCCACCGCCGAGGCACTCACCGGCCCGACGACGCCGGACGGTGCGCGCGTCCAGGTCCACAACGCCCCGGGCGCCGAGGTCGGACCGGGCCAGGTCGCCACCTGGGGACGGGCCACCGCCGACCGCGCCGACGCGTTCGGCTTCTCCTGGGAACGCTCGGGGAAGTCGAGCAAACACTTCCCGTTCGACTGGAGCGGTCCTGAGTAGAGGAGGCACAGCCTTTCGTACGGTCTCCGGGGCCGGTCGGGTCACATGTCGTCCATCGTCGGCATCGACGCCTGCAGCCCCGGCAACAACCAGTCCTGGGACGGCGCGAGCACGGCGAGCACGGCGAGCACGAGAAACGCTGCGCCCACGCCCCGGGCGAGCAACGGCCCACGGGACCACAGCTTCTCCACGAAGATCACCACAGCCAGTCCGGCCATCGCAGCCACGTTCATCACGCCGAGCGGAACAAGGACGACCATCAGTCCCGCGCAGCAGCCGACGCAGTATGCGCCGTGGTGGACGCCGACCCGAAGATCGCGGGCCGGCGGCCGGAACCCGGCATAGCGCACCAGGTGGCTCATGGGGTCGCGGCAGTGCCGGAGACAGACGTTCTTGAGGGGACCGAGCTGGTACAGCCCCGCGAGCAGGAAGGCAGCTGCGCCGATCCAGCGTCCGGCGGTCGGATGGTCGTCCACCAGGCCGCCGGTGACGGCGAGGGCCGCGTAGGCGAGCAGACCGAAGGCGGTCCACACCAGGAGGTACCCACCGGCGAACTCGACGGTCCGCACGGTCCGCGCCCAGCCGGAGGACTGGCGGCCGATCCCGCGCGCCCAGGTGAGGGCCACCGGCGCCATGGACGGCAGCATCATGGCCGTCATCATCGTCAGCCACAGCAGCAGGAACAGCGGCAGCGCCATTCCCATCGTGCCGGGCTCGACCCCCATGTCCCGGGCCTGCCCTATGGTCAGCGCCCAGGCGGGTACCGCGATCAGGACGATCAGCAACCAGGCGGCGGCGAGATCCCGAGCCGGCAGCAAGCCCCCGCCCGCTCCGGTCGGCGCGGGCGTCCTGGCGGACACGAAGGCGGAAGTCAGGCTGTGACGCATCGGCGTGTACTCCTGCGGCTGGTTCCAGGACAGCACGCATCCCCCCGCGGCGCGACTGCGCACGCCCCGGAGGCAGCGCCTTTCGACCCCCACGACATCAGCCCTACGACATCAGCCCCTCACCACCGCCCCGGCCGCCCGCGCCGCAAGCGACGACCTGTGCGCGGACGCGCAGACGGCCGCAGTGAGCGGGATCCATGAGCGGGGCGGCGACTCCACACACAGAGCACCGTCACCGGGCGCGGGGCGTCGCGGAGGCGCGGTCCTCCTGGCCCAGAGGGGGGTACACGCGCCCTCTTCTTCTTCAAACTCGCCTGATCGACCGCCCTGCGGGGTGGCCGGCGCCGTTTCGCCTCACGATCGGCGAGGGAGCCGTGCCTTCTCGGTCTTTGGCTCCGCTTCCGCGTACCCCGTGGCCGGGGAACTCGCGTCAGCACGGATGCGGATTGAGACAGGAGCCCACGGAGTGCGTATCGCTTCACAGGAAGACCGACGACCGCGCCGGTGTTCCCGCACGTAGTCCGACCTCGGCGTGCCCCTCTCGAGCACGCCCGTCGCCCCGACGGAACGCCGGGTGCCCCATGGGGCACTCCGCGGATGCCGCCCAAGGAGGACCGCCGATGAAATGGCCCGATGCCGAACCGCGGTACGCCCCCTCCGGGGGCGATCCGGTGCAGGAGATTCGGGACTCGTTCCAGGCCGTTCTGGACGGCTTGGACGCCGCACGGGCCGATCTCCGCACTTTGCGACAACAGCCCCTTCACCCTGGCGACATGATCGCGGCCGGCACTCGTGCTGGTCACTCGGGTCCGGTTCCCGAGGGAACCGTGGTCGCGCCCCTGTGGTCCCGCGGCATGCACTCCGGAGAGGCGACACGGAGGGAGCCAGGGCCGCCACCCACGGCGACGGGCGCAGGTCTGCCGCCCACCCAGCCTCCGGCGGTCGTGCCGCTGTCCGCTCCGCTGCAGGACGCCCCCGGCGTCCCGTCCGGCCCCCGTGTGGACAGCCGCCGCCCGCCCGCCCCAGGGCCGCGGGCCGTGCCTACGGCTTCGCTCGTCGCGCCGCCCTCCCGAGCGCCCGTGCGCGCGGAACCCCGCGGCCCACTCGCACAGCCAGGCGGCCGAGAGCGCCGACGTCTCAGCGACCGGCGTCACGCCCGCTTCGCCGGAGCCGTGGGACTTGGCGCAGTGGGCGGATTGATCCTTGCCTCTGCTCTCTTCGGCAACGAGCACCAGGCACCCGTGCAGCCGGCCGGCATGGGTCAACCGGACCAGCCGCTCCCCGGCAGCTCATCGCTCCCCGAGATCCCGGGCACCGGGATCCTGCGCCCGGGGGACAGCGGCCATGGCGTGTACGAGTTGCAGGTGCGTCTGCTTCAGATCCCGCACATCTACGACGGTGGCGCGGTCGACGGCCGCTACGGCACCGAAGTGCGGCAGGCGGTGTCCAGATTCCAGCAGCGCTACGGCATCCGCGGCGACGAGAGCGGCGTCTACGGAAACAACACCCGCCACGCCCTCATGCTGCGCACGAAGTAGCGCCTCAAGGGCGACGACGAGCCTGCGCGGCAACGGCGTTGGACGCGGCGGTGCTGCGCGGTGCAGGAGGCGTTCCCCGCCCGACGCCCAGGAGCGCACCCCGCGCGGATGCGGCACCTGGTCAAGCAGCTCAGGGCACCCGCGCGGTCACCCGGATGCCGGGCATCTCCCAGTGCGCCGTCCAGCGGTCCGCGTGAAGGACCAGGTCGAGAACACGGGCGCGCCGGTCATGACTGGCTGTTGAGGAATCCGATGGTCACGGCCCCCCACCACCCGAGTTGAGAGAGGACGGCCGAGATCACTCCGCGCACGAGCAGTCTCCGCGGGGGCCACGTCCCTCCCTGGTCGGCCAGGGAGCGGTGCACCACTTGCGCGTGCACTCCATTGAGCGCGATCGCGAGGACGAGCACCAGCTTGACCCGCGTGAGGGGTGCCCGCGGGTCGGGGTCGAGAGTGATCCCGCTCAGCACCAGGCCGGCCAGCCCCGCCCACACGGGCACATGCAGCGGACCGGCGAACTCCAACGCCTGACGCAGGCTCCGCCTCCCCAGCAGCCACAGCGCGCCGTAGTAGTCGATGGTCAGCACCGAGCCCAGTCCGACGACCAGCGCCCCCAGATGCACGAAGAGGGCGACCGTGCGGACCGCTGGGCCGACCTCCACATGCAGTGCCGCCCATACGCTGCCGGCCCATGCCAGACAGATCAGCACGTCCGCGACGACGAGCGTCCAGCCGTGCAGCGCTCCGAGGGACCGGCCCGGCTTCATGCGATCACCTCCTTCGGGCGGTGGGGCGGTGGGACGACGAGGTGAGGACAGACCCGCCGGCCCACCGCCCGGTCGGTGGGAGACGGATCAGTCCCGGGCCACCCAGCCGACCATGATCCCCATGACGTCGTCGTGCGAGTGCCCGTCGATGTCGTACCTGCTGGTCACTTGGAGGACGTCCCCGCGGCTGATGCTGCCGAGGGGGCCATCGCTGCACGGCGGCATGTCCGAGACCTCGGGGTTTCCGTGGAGGTCGACGAACTCGGGGCTGCCGCCTTCCTCCGCCTTGATGGAGCACAGGAGCTTGCCCGTGGTCAGGTTCTCGGTCCGCACCGTGTCACCACCGTGGTGGAGATGGCCGCGCATGTGCACCAGCGTCCCGGAGATCGTGGACCGCCACCGGCGGGACTTTTCACTGACTCCCTCCGGAGCGTCGTACACGCTGCCGAGGCAACCGCCCGCGTCCATCCAGATCGGTGTCACCGGCTCGAGCCCCGAGCCAGCGGCGGACTCGTGCGTGTAGGTGACGGAGATGTAGACCGTCTTCTGCTGCGGGGCGTGATTCATCAGGTCGTAGACCATGTTCCAGCGCTCGCCCTTGCCGACCTTGACGCCGTATCCGGAGGGTAAGACGCTTTCCACCCGCTCGTTGCCGGAAGCGAATACCCGCTGCGGGCCCTTGCATACGACATCGCTCCGCCGATGGGTGCCCATCACCACGTGGTGCAGCATCGGGCCGGTGTTGACATTGGCGTTCGACCCGTCCGCGTAGACCAGATTGGGTTTGAATCCGGTGATGAAGCAGTCGTCGCACGGCTTCTGGACATTGAAGGAAAGTCGGTTGCCCGACTCCCCGTGGTCGTGGCCGGACGCGGCCGGGATGGTGAACGGGCCGTACCGTACGGTCGTGACCTGCGGACCGTCCTGCCGTGGCGCATCGGAGGCGGCAGGGGCGGCGGCTGCGGCGGGCGGAAAGGCCCCGGCCGCAAGAGCCGTGGCGAGGACCACGGCGGTCAACGCGATCTTTTGCTGCAGCATGTTTTCCCTCCATGCCTGAGAGAGGCTCTTTGAACTCCATTGACGAGTAAGCAATTTGAGCGCGCTTCACCCGGGCCCTCACAAGGTGGGCACGTCAGGAGAACCGATCGGCACGCGAACGCGGGCGATGTCTTTCACCAACTGGAGCGGGGTGCGGCGGTCAACACCTCGGGAACAGGCGGGGCCTCCGAGGGGGTCCCCCTCATTGGCAACGACCTCGCCTGGCTGACCGTAGGGTGACGTGCGCTCATTCCGCTGTCAACGGACGCCGCGCCGCTAGGAGAACCGGGGGATCACGCCTGGGTTGCTGACCAGCGTTCACCCGGGGGAACTCGCTCCTCGGGCACATGCGACACCGGCGACTTCACCGGTTCGTGGTGGCCGAGGACCGGTGATTCAGGCGCTGCCGCCCCGCGAGAGGCCCCCGGCCGACCGCCGGGCGGAGGACACGGTGCGGGCGGTCGCCGAAGCCAGGCCGGCGAACAGCCTGTGCATCAGTGCCGTCCACGCCTTGCGATCCGGGCCTTCGATGTTCAAGGCGGTGAGTACGTCGACTCCGAGAGACACACACAGCACCAGGCGGGCGCATGCCGCGCTGTCGACCTCCGTGGTGAGCGAGCCGTCCCGTTGGGCGAGTTCGACCAGATCCGTCAGCTTGGTCTCCGCCTTGCGCAGAGCAGCGTGGACCCTGCGGGCGACCTCGTCGTCCCGCCGTGCGGCGGCGAGCGCCTCGCTGACGAGGGGCGCCCACGTCCGCCGACGGGGGTCGGAGAGGTCGGTGGTGATCATCTCGAGCAGATCGGCGGAGGCGGCCCCACGGTCGAGTGCCTCGCCGAGCTTGCGCGCGGCGGCTGCCAGACCGCGATCGACCGCCTCGGCGAGAAGGTCGGCCTTGTTCCTGAAGTTGCCATAGATGGCGCCGGTCGAGAGCCCGGCACGACGGGCTATGTCCTGTACGCGCGCGCGGTCGTAACCCTGCTCACCGAATTCCTGCACGGCCGCCTCGATCAGCCGCTCACGGATCAGGCCGTTGGACTGCCCAGAGAGGTCATCAGGCTCTGCCACGGCCCAAGCCTAACCGCGCAGGGGGACTTCAGGGATCCGGCCCTCGAAGCGCGGCGCTTTCGGCTGTCGCAGCCGTTGCGCTCACCCACGCGAATAGTCATTATTCTCGGCTTGAGACTTCGAGTCGGGAGGCGTGCGCCATGACGTACGGCACCGAGCAACCCCCCATCATCGGACGACAGGCCGAGCGCAGGCGGCTTGCGGCGGCGGTGGACGCCTGCCGGGAAACAGGAGGCGGCGCCCTGCTCCTGACCGGTGACCCCGGGATCGGCAAGACCGCACTGCTCCGTGACGCGTCCCACCTCGCCGACGGCTTCCGCATCGTGCGGGCCGACGGCGTACCGGCGGAGCAGGACGTCGGATACGGAGCGGTGCAGCGGCTGATCAGACCGCTGGCTTCCGACATCCGCCGACTGCGGCCGCAGTTCCGCGACGTCCTGGAGCGGCTGCTGCTCGGTCACGTACCGCCGCTCCCGGAGCGGACAGTGGTGGCGGTCGCGGTACTGGCGCTCCTGGCGAGGGCGGGCAGCCGCCTCCCGGTGCTCGTCGGTGCCGACGACCTGCAATGGGTCGACGCCGAGTCGCGGTACACCCTCGGCTTCGTAGCGCGCCGGATCGACACCGAGCGGGTCCTGATCCTGGCCGGCACGCAGAATGACCGGTGCGCCGCGCTGTCCGGCGTGCCGGTGCTCCGGCTGGCGGGCCTGAGCGATCAGGACTGTCTGCGGCTCATCGACCGGGCCAGACCGTCCACCGTGGCACCGTCGGTTCGCGAGGTGCTCCTCCACGCGGCCGGTGGCAACCCCCTCGTCCTGCTGGAACTGCTGCGAACGCTCACCTCCACGGAGTTGAGCCGGCTGTCCCGGCTGCCAGAGCCCCTCCCGCTGACTCCTCATCAGGCCCGCCTGTGGCTCGCCGAGTTCCGTCGGCTCCCCGGCGACTGCCGGAGGCTGCTGTTGCTGCTGGCCGCGGAACCGGGGCTGGATCTCCCGACGCTCCTCCGTGTGGCCCGTCGAGCGAAGGTGGACCCGTCGGCCCTGACGTCCGCTGAGACCGCGGGCCTGCTCACCGTCTCGAAGACCGTGATCTCCTTCCGGCACGACGAGCTCGGCCGGGCCATCTGCCAGGGGGTGGATCTCTCCGAGCGGCACTGGGCGCACGACACGCTGGCGCGAGCGTTCGCCGAGACGGACGACGGTCGTCGCTGCTGGCACGAGGCAGCCCTGCTGTCGGATGCCGACAGCGAACTGGCCGACGCGTTGGAACGCCAGTCGGCCGGCGCCGATCGGCGCGGCAACCGGGCGCGGGCAGCGGCCTTCATGGAACGTTCGGCCGAGCTGACCCGCGAGGACGGCCGCCGGGGGAGCCGCCTGGTCGTTGCGGCCGACTGCCACAGGCGGGCCGGACGGACGCGGCGCGCAGCCCGCTTGCTGGAACGCGCCGAGAGCTTGGTCGGCACGGATCAGCCGTCCTTACGGGGACACATCGCCTACCTCAAGGGGTTGATCTCCCTGCACCACGCTGCCGCACCGGATGCCTACGACAGCCTCATGAGTGCGTCCGGTCTCCTGGCCGGTGACGACCCGTCGCTGGCAGTCAAGGCGCTGGTGGCAGCGGGAGAAGCGAGTTTGTACACGGGCAACGCGGCCTTACCCGTGCAGTTCGGCCGCCGCGCGAAGGCGGTACTCGACGGCTCAGCGCGCAAGGAACAGCAGGAGAGCCGATTCGCCGCCGACGTTCTGCTCGACGTCGTCGAGTTGCTGCATGGACGACTCGCGGCCGCGGTGCCGCGGTTGCGGGGACGCCTCGACGCGGCGGCCCAGGTGGACGATCCCCTCCTGCTCACCTGGGCATCGCACGCTGCGCTCTTCGTCGCCGACGACGCCCGCGCGCGCACGCTGGCAACGCGAGCGGTGACTCTTGCCCACACCGCAGGTGACACACCCGCGATGGTGCACGCCATGCAGTACCTCTCGTACCCGGAATGCTGGCTGAGAGGACCGGAGACCGCGACGCTCACCGCGACCGAAGCCCTGCGGCTCGCCCGGGGAACGGGCCAGCTCAGCTGTGTCCGCAATCTGATGGGGATCCTGATGCTGGCTGCGGGGATGGCCGGGGACGCCGGGGCCTGCGGGCAGTACGCGGACCGCGTCGTCGGCGAAGCGCAGGAACACGGCCTGGGCCTCGCTTCCGCCCTTGGTCTGTGGGGCCTGGCCCAGCTGGATCTCGCCTCCGGAAACTGGGGCGAGGCGGCGGTCAAGCTGCGTCGGCTCGCCCGGACGAGGCTCGGACATCCCGGCGTCGCGATGGAAGCCGTGCCCAGCTACGTGGAAGCTGCCGTCCGAGCCGGGGACCTGCCGCGAGCGGAGCGCGCCGTGGCCAGGTTCGCCCCGTGGGCGGAGGCGATCGGGCGGGGGTGGCCGACCGCTCTGGCAGCCCGTTGCCGCGCCCTGCTGGGAACCGGCGACACCGAAGGACACTTCCGGCACGCTCTGCGTCTGCACCCTATCGGCGACCGCGAACTCGAACTGGCTCGCACCTGCCTGCTCTACGGCGAGTACCTCAACCGCGAGCGTCGACGCGCGGACGCCCGCGCCCAACTCCGGGAGGCCGCTGACATCTTCCGCAGGCACGGAGCGCGGCTGTGGCTCGACCGGACCCGGGCCGAGCTGCGCGCCACCGGGGACGACGGGGAGCCGACGGAGAGCCCGGCGGCCGTACGTGGCTCATGGTCGACCGTACTGACGTCCCGTCAGCAGCAGATCGTCCGTCTGGTCGCCCAAGGGGCGACCAACAAGGAGATAGCGGCGCAGCTGTACCTGAGTCCACGCACCGTCGACTACCACCTGCGTCGCGTCTTCGAACGCCTGGGAATCACCTCGCGCGCCGACCTGATCCGCCGGTGCACGGTCGGCACGGGTTCCGGCACGTGATCCGCTGCCGGCCATGGCCGGTCCGAAGGCCGGTCTCGGTTCTCCGCGCCGACCTCGAGGACTCCACCGCGCGTGGAGTCCTCGAGGCGGTGACGGGTTCGGTGAGTCACCGCTGGTGTTCGAAGGCCCCTATGTCGCACGCCGGGCCCTGGGGCCGGGGGACGCCGCGCTGATCGGCGGAGGGGCAGTCCCGTGCGGCGTCGAGGGCGGGACTACCGGCCAGGAGCGGCACGGTGTCTGTGGGGCCGCCGTGGTCGCCGAGGGGCGCCAGGTGGGGGTCACGTCGAGGGAGATCGCCTTCGGCCGTGAGGCTGCAACTGTTGCCGCTGTCGAGGTTGTTGCCACGTGATTCGATGGTGGCGAACGCCTTCTTGCAGTCGCCGGGGGCCTGGCCGACGGTGTTCCCGGCGATGATGGTGTCGCGCAGGGTCAGGTGACCGAGCGGCAGGTTGACGATGTCGGGGATGGGCCTGGGGAGGCTGTCAAGGTAGGCGGGGGCGATGTTGATCCCGCCGCCGCCGTCGGTGGCGGTGTTGCCGGTGATCGTGGAGTGGCGGATGTCGACCAGGCCGGTGCCGCGTATGTCGATGCCACCGCCGTATCCGGAGAGGCTGCCCGGCCGTTCCCAGCGGTCGGTGACTCGGTTGTCGGCGATCGTCGAATTGACCACGGTGCCGGTGTCGTCGAACCGAATGCCTCCGGCCTCACCCGCCGTGTTGCGGCTGACGGTGCTGTCGATCAGCGTCAGGTGGGAGTCGGGAATGTTGAAGATGCCGCCTCCGTAGCCGGCGGTGTTCCCTGTCACCGTCACCCGGCGCAGTGTCATGTCCTTGCTGTTGGCGATGCCGCCTCCGCCCGGGTCGGTGACAGGCACTTCCCGCTGCTTGGCGTCTCCTCCGGTGATGGTGAGGTCGGACAGCGTCGTGTCGGCACCCATGCGGAAGACCCGGTCGACGTGGTTGGCGTCGATGACGGTCTCGCGGGCCCCGGCGCCCCGGATCGTGGTCGGCGCGAGAACGTTCAGATCGCCTGTGGTCGGGTCTGCGGTGCGTGTGTTCAACAGGTCGGGGTCGGGAGCAATGGTCAACCGGTAGCGGCCGGCGGGTAACTCGATCGTGCTGCCGGGCTCGGCGTTGGCGGCCATGACCGCCGCACGCAGGGTGCAGGTCCCCGCGGCGGTGCGGCAGACACCGTCGGACGCGTCCGCGTCCACGGCGTCTTCGGTGGAGTCGACCGTGACGGTCGTGCGTTCGGGAGCTGCCTGCGCAGTGACCGGGATGGAGGCAGCGGCAGCAGCGAGGACAGCCACAACGGCGGCTGACGCCGGAAGGTCGGTCAGTTTTCTCATGACGTGCGGCTCCTACTGATTCGTAGTGCGCGAAGGTGAGAAACGCTGGTGTACATGACGTGTATCAGAATGTTTCTCACCCATGACAGATTCGATCCGGCCGCTGCTGCAGCCGAACCTGACCGGCCTTCCGCGCGGGCCCCATGGGCTCGCGCGGGAGCTTGTGACGGGCTCGCAGCGCCAGCGGCTGCTCTACGCCATGACGGTCGTCGTGGCCGAGAAGGGTTACATCGCCTCGACCGTGGCTGACGTCACAGCCCGGGCAGGCGTGTCCCGCAAGACCTTCTACGAGCTCTTCGGGGACAAGGAGGACTGTTTCATTGCCGCCGCGGACACAGGCCGTGAGCTGATGGTGAAGCGGCTGGAGGCGTCGTTCGCACGGTCATCGGCACAATCGCTGTCCCCGGTTGCGACATTTCGTGCCTCGATCCGTGCGTATTTGGGGTTCATCGCAGAAGAACCCGAATTCGCCAGGGCGTTCTTCCTGGAGACGTCGGTGGCCGGGGGGCGAGCGCGGGAGCACCAGGACTCCTGCCGCTCCTGGTTCGCCCAGTCGATGCGCGCCTGGCACGCCAGGCTTTCCGGTCGCCGCAGCGTCACCCACGAGGCCTGCTTGGCGGCGGCGGACGCCACGCACGAAGCCGTGTGCCGCTGTCTGCGTCAGGGACGCATCGGTGAGGTCCCCGACCTGGAGGACACGGTGCTGCACATCTGTCTCTCCCTGATGGGCGTGGCCCATCTGGCAAAGGACGCCCAGGAGGAAGAGCCGGGAGAGGCATGAGCGCCGGGCCCGCCGAGGCGAGGGGGTCCGCTCATGGAACAGCACGGTCGCGGGTTCGGCGGCCTGAGGCACCGGATCCCCACTGCTCGTCATTCCCTCCCGGTCCGCGTTCGACACGCACGCCGAGCAGCCCGTCGCCGAAGGTGATCCCCTTCAGGAGTCACCTCGTTGTCCTGACCGCGGCAGTGGCTCGATCGGTTGGTTCCCGATCCCGTCCACTCCGGTGACTCTCATGGCCCGACTGCTGCTTGCTCTGTGAGCATCGGCCGAGAGGTTGTCGGGACCGAAGACACGGATGAGTCCACCACGACCTGAGACTCTGTCAGGGCCAGAAGACCGGGCTACAGTGGAAGTTGGGGGACCGATGAACGTGCCGCACGTGGGCGGCACCTCCTCCCTTTCACAGCCTGTGCCGCCCCCTCCAACCCGTTCCTGACCGTCGGTGGACGCCTGGACGGAAACGGGAACGGCTCCTCGTCGGATGGGACGAGGAGCCGTTCCCGGTGCGGGTGAATGCCGGATCAGGCGTGACGGTGGGAGTGGCGATTGCCGGTGATGAGGCGGTAGAGAAGCAGGAGAATGACGGAACCGATGATTGCGGCGACCCAGGTGGACAGGTCGAAGAACCCGTCGATCGAGTCGACACCGAACATCACCTTGCCGAGCCAGCCGCCGAGGAGACCACCGGCGATGCCTATGAGCATGGTGATGATGACGCCGCCGGGGTCCTTACCCGGCATCAGTGCCTTGGCGATGAAGCCGGCGAGCAGGCCGATGAGAATCCAAGCGATAACGCCCATGACGCGTCTCCTACCTCGTCGTATAAAGCTTCTGTTAATGCATCGTGTTTACCGGTCGGCCACTTTCAAACCCGCGGACTGCCCTCGGCCGCCGACCGCCGCATCGCTCCCGCGGCCCTCGCCCGGGGCGATGCCCACGTCCGGTTCAGCCTCAGAGGCCGGAGAGGCCGGCCTGCCGACCGTCGGTCTCACCGGTCTCGCGAGCTCGTGGATCAGGTCCAACGGACGCCTTCCGTATGGGGACGTGCGGTGAGCGCACGGTGTCGAGGGCTCATCCACGCCGACGAAGACGCCCTTGCGGAGGCCTTGCGGCACCACGAGCGACTTCCGGATCCCTACGCGAAAGCGCGTACCGAACGGGCCTACGGGCGACTCCTGCGAAGGAAGGGGAAACGCGGTGCTGCCCGTCGTCCGCCGGTCGCCGCCCGACAGGTACCGACCGCCTCCGCGCGAACCCGTGGACGACGCTCGCCGAGCGGGAAATTCGAGCGGTCGGGCCGACAGTAGGTCGGCCGACCCCACCGCTGCGGCTCCTGCCCGCCGAAGACGTCAGTCCAGGGCCGGTGCGGCGCCACATCAGTCAACGGTGACCCCTTGAAGATCAGAGCTACGCCCTGGACGCCGGGGCATGATCGGCGGGCCGGTGTGCCTCGCCGGGACGGTCGTGATCAGGTGCGCGCCCCGCAGCCGGCAACCAAGCGGGGATCAACGCGGCTGGCTCGACCCGCGGGGTGGGAGCGGCAGCCCGCCATGCTCAGCGTGGCTCGTCGAGGGTCAGCTGGTGGTAGTGGAAGTCGAAGTGCTGGGTGGGATAGCGGTAGATGTCCGCGAGGGTCATGAAGTGCTCGAAGAAGGGATCCCACCGGACGGGGTAGTGCATGCCACGGGCGAGGTCGGCGTCGGAGGTGGCGGCGAGGTGCCGCTCCAATGCGCCGGTGACCCGGTCGAACATGGCGCTCATCTGCTGCGGAGTGATCACCCTGGCAGCCCCGCAGGGGCCGAGGTAGTTGACGAGGTCGAAGGGCCTGGTTCCCGCGTCCAGCAACCGGGCGAACCCCCGGCTGAGCTGCCGTGGCAGCCTGCTGAACATGCCTGCCAGGACCAGCAGGACGCGGGTGATGACATAGCCGAACAGCATGTGCCACAGCAGCTGCTGGTTGGTCCACCGCGTTCCGTTGCTCGGGCGGTCGAGGGCGCCCTGCGAGGCGGCGTCCACGAGGGCGTGGAAGGTCTGCCGTGCCCGCGCGTAGTCGTCGCGCACGGCCTGCCGGTCCATCGCCCCGTGCTCACCCATGATGTTCGCCCCACCCGCTCTTGTGCCCCGGAAGGGATGGATGATTCCCGCCCTGGTCGGGGCGGAACCGTGTTCTGGGCCGACGGTCGGACCCGAGGCACGTGGCGGCTGCCGGGCCTGCCCGAAACCGCTGTCCGGCAAGATCGTCCGCCGCGTCTGCGACCCGCGACGCAGCAGACGGCACCGTATTCCCCGCGGCGCTCTTCACCCTCGTCGTCCGGAGACTGGGATGCATGGTGCACCGCTGCGGCCAGGCAGCCCGGACCCTGATCCCTTCCTGTGCTTCGGCGGCACCGGCAGAGAAGAAGCCGGCCGCCAGACCGGGACGCCGATGTCTCGGCGGAACTCGCGGCACTACCCGCCCACCCGCGACCAACTGCACAGTCTTCCCTACCAGCCGATGGACGCCGTCGGCCTGCGACGCGCGCGAACGGTTGATGACATGTCGCCGGGCGGACTCCAGGTGGTCCACCCTGTGAGTTCACGCCCCATCGACGGACCCACGCAGGTTGAGTCCCATGGCGTTGTCCAGGGGAATGTCGCCCTCGCGCACCACGGCGCTTGCCAGGGGACGTAGGAGCCGGATGAGTTCGTCGGTCTCCTCGGCGGTCAGCGCGTCGTAGGCGGTGGCGGCGAGTCGGTCGGTTCGTTCCTCGATGTCAGCCTTGAGGCGTTGTCCCCTACGCGAAAGCCTGTCGCCCTCGAGGAGCCCCTTCTCTTCGAGGGCGTCACGCATCGCCGTCCACTCCGTCTCGTCGAAGTCGCGTGCCGACGAGTAGACATCGCGAGGAACCCCGCTCGCGATCGCGTGGAGGACGTGCGCCTCGCGGCCGGCGATGCCGGCGGCAACCAGAGCCGCGACATGACCGTCGCCGCGGTGCTCACGAAGAAGCGTGGCGGCATGCCAAAGTTGCGCAAGAGGCTCCTGAGGCACCGGCAGGGAGTGATGGGCGGCGAACAGGACTCGCCCTTCGAGTGGCGCCGATTGAGCGGCACGCATGGCAAGCTCTGCCGCCCGCGCCGTGTCAGCGCAGTCGGCGGCAGGACCGAGTGCCCGGCGCAGAGCACGCACTGATCCTCGTACGCGGGCTTCCAGGGCCTGGGCCGGCGGAGCGAAGCCCCAGGCCGCCGGCACGGCGCGACTCACCCGCGCATAGGCGAAGTTGTAGAACAGTGCGTGCACGACATCGGCGCCGACACGGCCCAGGGGAGCGGCCCGTCCGGCGAAGTAGCCCATCCAGAAGCCGCGATAGCCCGCCGTCCTGAACTCTTCCAGCGGCTCCGGGGCGAAGTAGACGACGGCGTGGATCGGTTCGAACAGCCGCCAGAGGTCCCGGGCAATGTCCTCCCGGGTCGGTATCGGTAGTGGCATTGACATGGCAACGTTCTACGCCTCAATCCAGGACCGTGTCCTACGCACGGGGCAACTGATGGTCTGCTGACGATGATCAGGATGTGACCGACGGCGGCCGTGGCGCGCGGCGCGGTGAGCAGCTCGCTCACCGCTTCGGCTGGGCGATTCGGCAGACCGGACCCGGCCGGTGGTCGGGGAGCGAGGGTGCGCCGGGACGCGCCTCGCGCCGTTGGCACTGGCCGTCCGGTGCTTTTTGACTGGCGACGTTCAGCGTTTTCCCGAGTTGGTCGGGGCGGGAGACCTCGGAGAACGTTGCGCCTGCAGTCGCCCACTGCGGGACCATCGGCTGACGCAGTGGCGAAACTCCGGTACTGGCTGGGTTGTCACCCGGCTGGCTCGACGAGTGCGCGTTGCTTCCCCTCCGGTGCCCGCAGCGTCGGCTGCGGCGGCGCCGCACGGTGTGCGGCCTGGTGTTCGAATGAACATTCGTAACGGGTCCGGAATCTGCTCGAGCTCATCACCTACGGGCCTTCGATCGCCACGTCCCCCCGGCCCGGGGCCTCGCTTCGCTGCACGGTGCTGCACGCGCCCCGTCGGCCCACCCCAGGCGTCCGCTGCTGGTGGACGGCTGTGAGATCGACCAAAGGGTGCCCGTGCTCTTTCGAGCGTTGGCCCGCTACGACCCTCGGAAGATCACCCGGATGACGGCCAGCGCTTACCCCCTTCTGAGCTGCTTACCGCTCAGGCGGCAGTGGGAAGGATGCTCCGTGAGAAAAATGCGTTTTCGGCTGCCCTCCCGCCGCGACGCGGCGGCCTGGGCATACGCGGCCGCAGGGACCGCGGCCATCGTGACCTATCTGCTCAGCTCCACCCCGGTGCGCTACATGATGGCTGCGCTGGTCTCTGCCTCGGTGGTCTTCGCGATCTCGGTGGGAGTGAGCAGGAACAGGCCGCCCTCACTCATTCCGTGGGGCCTGTTCGCCGCGGGAATGGCACCGTACGCGGCGGCGGACACGATCTGGGGCCTTTACCAGGTCCGCGAAGCAGAGGTGCCGTTCCCCGGCGTGGCCGACTGGCTCTACCTGGGCAGCTACCTGCTGTTCACGGCCGGTCTCGTCACCCTGGCCCGACAGCAGGCGGGCCGCCTGCATTGGGCCGGCCTTCTGGACGCGGGCATCGTCACACTGGGGTTCGCCACCCTGTCCTGGGCATTCATCCTCGCCCCCTACCTGCGCAGCGACATGTCCGCGTGGCCGCTCGCGCTGTCCATCGCCTATCCCGCCACCGACCTGGTGCTGCTGTCCGTGGCCGCGCGGCTGATGCTCACCACCGGCACCCGCACCCCGTCCTTCCTTCTGGTCATCGGATGGCTGGTGGTCCTGCTCACCGCCGACGGCCTCTACTACGGAACCCAGGCCACCTCGGGCACAGCGGTCGCGCAAGACGCGTCCGAAGTGGCATGGATGATCTCCTCCCTCCTTCTGGGGGCAGCGGCCCTGCACTCCTCCGTGGCGAGGCCGTCACACCTGGCGGTCGACCAGGAGCATCTCCCCCCGCGGCGGTTGACGGTCCTGATCGCGCTGATCCTGATGGGGCCGTTGATCGTGCTGGCCAACGTCAGCGGCATCCGCAACCAGCCCGTGGACGTCACGGTGATCGTCGGCATGATGGCCGGCCTGTCGCTTCTTCTGCTGCTGCGCATCGCGTTCCTGGCCCAGTACGCCCAGGGGAGGGCCACGGCCCTCGCCGCCTCACTGCGTGAACAGGCCCAGCTCCAAGAGCAGCTCAGCCATCAGGCCACCCACGACCCGCTGACGGGCCTGGCCAACCGGGCGCTGCTGAACGAGCGCCTGGAGTCCGCTCTCGCCCGGTGCTCCATCGCTTGCCCTGCTGGACTGGTGATGCTCGATCTCGACGGCTTCAAGGACGTCAACGACACGCTGGGCCACCCGGCCGGCGACGAGCTGCTCATCGACGTCGCGGGACGACTGGCTGGTCGGGTCCGCGATCAGGACCTGGTGGCCAGGCTCGGCGGCGACGAGTTCGCACTTCTGGTCGAAGGCGTGGACAGTGTTGCTCTGCACGACTACGCCATGCGGATCCTCGACGCCTTTCAGGATCCGTTTCTCCTTGCTCAGGGCGATTCTGTCGACCTGAGCACCAGCATCGGGGCACGCAGCATCAGCTGGCCGATCACGCCGGCGGAGGCGCTGCGGGACGCCGACACCGCCCTGTACCGAGCCAAGACGGCGGGCAAGAACCAGGTGGCGTTCTTCGAGCCGCACCAGCACCCAGCCTCCCCATCGCGGCCCCACGGCGCCGGCCTGTGGCGAGGACCGAAGGGCAGAACATGACCCTGGGTCGGCGTCGGACACCGGGGGCGGTCGGCCGGTGATGGGCCTCTTCCGTCCGCTCCACCCAGGTCCGTCGATGCAACGGGGACACACATGCCGTTGGCCGGAACCATGTCACTGGCGCGCCCACCGCCACGGACGGGCATCCTCCCGGAACCGTTGGTACCTGCCCGGCGTCGCGAGCTGCCCAGTGGACAAGCAGCCGTAATCGTCGTGACCTGATCAGCTGCGGTTGTTTCATCCTGGTGGCTCCAGTTCCGCGCGTTCGCGATTCGTGGCGACAGGGGTCTCACCTTCATGGACGCCGGGACCGGTCCGGCGGCCGGCTCGGTCGGCTCGTGGGCGCCCGTGTCGGGTGTGCAGACACCACCACCACGACGAGACCGGCGCCAACGCCAAGGTGCCCGTACGTCCCACGTGAGCACACAGCGCGAACGCGACCCCGCAGCCGTCCGGTGCCACGGTGAAGCCCGTCATGACCAGGAACAACGCGCCGGCGAACACCGCGCCAACAGCATCGTCCCGCCGGAGTCGACACGCTGCGCTCTCGCGGAGCCATTGCCGCCGCCCGCCACATCACCCCCGATCGCGCCGAACAGCACCGCTCGCCCGCCTCCGGGGCGGCGGTCCGGCCTCGCCCGCCGGAGTCGTCGGGCACGGTGATGCTGCCGCGCCAGGGCACCTTCTCCCTCGGGTGACGCGTGGGCGGGGCCGGTCATGACGGAAACGGAGGTTGCGGAGGAGCGGGAAGAGCGGCGTCCGCCGGATCCACGGCGAAGGCCAGGCGGCTCAGTGACTGTCCGCCGTCGTCCACAGTGACCCGGTAGATACCTGGCGCCGGAAGAATCAGCCTGGCCAGCAGCCCCTCGCCGGCGGCCGGCTGCCGAAACGAGGCCGCCACTTCCGCGCCCTCCCGGCGGCCCGTCACCGGGGCGCACCGCACTCGGACGTCCCGGGACCTGGCACCGCGGACGAGGATGTCGTAGGGCCGCCCTGCCACCGCCACCTCGGGGAGGGACAGGGAGAGACCCACCGCCGAGGGCAGACCGATGCCGCCGTCGTCGGACAGGTGCCGTGCCAGACGCTCCTCCGGCAGGCCCCATGTGTCTTCCCCCCTCGTCAGGGGCAGCTCCGAAGCACGAGGGCCGGCCGACAACACGCCCGCCAGGAACGACATGACCGAATCCTCGACCACGAGTGAGCCGCTCCGAACCGGGACGAAGTCGTTGGCGTGCGCCGGCGTGCCGGCCGAGACGCTGGGGACCAGCCCGTCCCCACCCGCATCCCAGCGCAGCGGCGCCCCGCGCTCGTCCCGCAAAGGTGATCCGTCGGTGGCCAGACGCGGCGCGGTGTACCGCAGCCGGACGGCGCCGTCGGTCAGGTCGACGCTCTGCACGGTGCGCACGCCGAGGCCCGCCACGGCGAGGACGCGCCGGCCGAGCGTACCCCGCTGGATGTCCGGCCGCCTGTTCACGGCCTCCTCGGCGAGCACCGTGTCGCCGCCCAGCCGCCACACGTCGCCGCGTTGCAGGTGCCGTACGCGGCCGTTCTCCTCGATGCACCGGTAGTCGGGAAGCAGGTCGTAGAACCCGGGCCAGGTGCACAGGAGTTGTCGCATGCGACGGTGGGTCACGGGCGACGGGCCGGAAGCGGTCCGCGCGCTCAGCATGCCCAGGGCCTGCGGAATGCCTCTGAAGGGAGTGCCGATGCACACGACGGCCCGGGTGTTCTCAGCGAGCCAGGCGTTCTGGCCCAGCGCAGCGCACGCCACCAGCCCGCCCATGGAGTGCGCGATCAACACCAGCCGTGGCGGCGGCCCGTCGCCTCCGTCCGCGCGCAGCCGAGACACGGCCGGGTGGGCGCGCCAGCGCTCGAGGTGCCAGGCGGCCGCCTGCGCCAGGAGGCGGGCGTTGTGCGTCACGGCCAGACGCCAGTCGTAGGGAAAATCCAGCACGGCGTCGGGGTGCGCGGCGTAGGAGCGGACGGTCCGGCGCAGGGGTTCGTACGACTCGATCCCGCCCAGCATGGGAGCCCAGGAGGGCGTGCGCAGCAGGGACACGGGACGGACCCGCTGCTGGTCGCCCCGCAGTTCGTCGGCCGTCAGCCGCAGGTCGTCGCTGCCGCCGTCCCGCAGCCAGGTGCGCGCGAGGCCCGCGACGGACTCGTGACCCCAGAGGGGGTGACCACTGAGGGTGTCGACCAGGGCGCTGCCCATGAATCCGGGTACTAGGACGACCGCGTCCCGCGGTGTCGGCCGACCGCCGACGGGTTCCCAGCCGCCGCCGGAGCGGGTCCGCGTGAACTCCGCCTGGTCGACCTCGTACTGGTAGGTGCTGACCAGCGCGTGGTTCCAGGACCGCCGGTGTTCGGTTTCCCGGTCGATGTAGGAGCCTACGGCGCTGCCGCGGGCGATGTGGCTGTTGAGGACGATGAGGCCCGGGGCGTCGTCCACGTCCGTCACCGCGGCGCCAGGGGTCGCGTTCGGTGAGGTCCGCGTGGTTCGCTCCAGGTCGCGCACGTCCTCCGCACTGAGCGACCTGCGCAGGACCTGCCCGGTGGCGCCCGTCACGTCGACCCCGAGCTGGCGCGCGGACTCCGACACCAGACCGGGCACCTGGTCGCCGACCTCGGCGGCCAGTTCGCGCACCAGCGCCGGGTGCCGTGAGCGTTCGCGTGTGCCGAGACGTGCGACACGCTCCAGGACCTCGGCGCGCAGCTGCCCGGCCTCCGCCGAGTCGATGGTGTCCTCCCGCCGGTGCAGGCGCAGTTCGGCCACGGCGACGGTGAGCAGGGACACCTCCCCGAGCCCGGCGGACGCCGCGGCGTCGCGTGCCTGGTCGAGCAGGGAACGCGCGGCGACGAATCGTCCGAGGTCCTCCTCGACGCGGGCTCCGCGCAACGCGATGTCCACGAAACCGCGGGGGTCACCGGCACGTGAGGCGAGTTCGAGCATCGGGTCGACCAAGGTCCGTGCCTCGTCCGTCCGCCCGAGCGCGGCGAGTGCGCGGATCCGCAAAGCTCCCAGCCGTACGTCCTCGCTGACCTGGTCCGGGCGTTCGCCGAGCAGGTCCAGTGCCGCCTCGGCCCGGCCCTCGGTGAGATGCCTCGTACAGGCACGCAGTGCCTGGCGGGCCCAGGTCTCGTCGTCGGCCTGGCGCAGGAGCTCGGGACGGACGGTGAGACCCAGCCGTTCGGAGAGGTAGACCTGGCTACGGGCGGGCAGTTCCTCGAGGGAGGTGTCCAGCAGCGGCCCGGCCTCCCGCAGCCAGCGGCCGTCGAGCGTCCTGGCCGTCTGCCCCAGACACATCCGGTGATACAGCTCCTCCGCCCGGTGCTCGACGGCGTCGGCCGGGTCGGTCTCGGCGAGTTCCTGGTAGTAGGCGACCGCTTTGCGGTGGATCTGGTCGACGACCTTGCCCGCGTCGCTGCGGAGCATCGGCAGCATCACCCGGCGCACGTCCGCGCGGTGGACGACGGCTTCCCGACCCGGAACGTCAGCCACCAGCGCGGCCTCGTCCCGGAGCCGGTGGAACAGGACCCGGGCCCGCCGTGCGCTGACGTTCCTCAGTCCGCACGGTGCGGCGAGCACCCTGCGGATGACGTCGGGTGTCACCCGCCGGACGGTGAGTCCCGGGCTGGCGATGCGGCGCAGATCCTGGTCCTCCAGGTGGTCGAGAATGCGCCGGTAGAGCACGCCTTGGACCTCCTCCGGCTGCAGGCGCAGCTGGATCCGGCGGCGCAGCGCCGGGTCGCTCAGTGCCTGCGGTCCCTCCCTGCGGAAGAGGGCGGCGGCCAGCTTCAGGCTCAGTGGGTCGGAGCCCGCGGTCCGGGTGATGGCGGCGAGCGCCGTCTCGTACTCGGGGCCGGAGCCGGGCAGCAGCCGGCGCAGGAACGCCTGGGCGGTGGGCGGATCGAACGCTTCCAGTGGCATGGGCCTGAACCGCCGGTCCGCCACGGGTGCTCGTCCGGCGGCGACGATCCGCAGCCAGGGGCACGCGTCCTGCAGGACGTCCAGGAAGTCCAGGAGCCGGGTCAGGGCGAGCGGGCCCCTGCGCTGCGCCTGTTCGAAGGTGTCCAGGAACAGCAGTACGCGCCGGTCGGTGCCGTTCGACGCCGTTCCGACCAGGTGGGAGAACAGCATCGCGAGGCTGGATTCGTCGTGATCTCGTCCCGACCTCAGGCCTCTGCTGCCCTGCTCCTCGCTCTCGGCCCTGTGGTCCGCCTCGAGGGTGGCGCGGACGGTCAGTTCCAGTTCGCGTGCGGCCCGTGCGTCGAGGCCGGGCAGGAGGACCCGCAGTTGGTGCAGAGCCTCGCCGAGCAGGGCGAGGGGCTGCTCCGCCGGCAGGTCCGTACGGTCGAAGGGCAGATGGACGAACAGGAGTCCCGGCTCGGTCGGGGCTCTGCTGATGTGGTCGAGAGCGAACCGGGCCACAAGGGTGGACTTCCCGATGCCTCCGGGGCCGTGGATGAGCAGCCAGTCACGGCGTGCGGTGCGGGGTGGGCCGTCCCCGGACGTCTGCTCCGGGCTCGGTGCCCCGCCCGCGACGTACGTGGCCAGTTCCTCCAGTTCGCGCTCGCGCCCGCAGAACGTCGAGTCGGCGAGAGCTCTCAACGGCTGCAGCAGTCGGGCCCGTTCGATGTGCCGCGCGACCTCGTCCGGTGACGGCAGGTCCACGGCAGCTTCGGCCAAGGCCTCGCGGACACCCGGTGCGTCGTCGATCCACTGGACGAGGGTGTGGAGAGCGTGCAGTTCCTCCAGGCTCCGCTCGGTGAGCGCAGGCCCGCTGCCGCTCAGCACCTGCTCCGCGCAGTCCCGGGCGGTGTCCTTGCCCGCCGGGACGCCCGCGCGCAGCGCCTGCAGCAGTTGGTGGGGGGTGCACAGTCGCTCGAGCGTCGCCGTACGCGCGGAGGACGCCAGGCGCCAGCGGCGGCCCCAGCGGGTGCGCACCCGGTCGCAGTCGTGGATCAGGAACTCCCGCAGAGCGGCCTCGGCGCCGCCGTCGCCGCTCCGGCGATCCAACTCGGCCGCGTCGAAGGCGCCCACCAGAGCGGTTCTGGCCCGCAGTGCCCACCGCTCGGGGGTGACGTCGGCGTAGTCCGGGCCGGCCACCGCGAGTGCGGTCTCGCGCAGCAGGTTCAGCATGTCGCGTGAGGTGAGTTCGCGCGATGAAGAGCGTTCAGGCACCGGCTCCCCCGTACATCTGATAAAGCTGCCGGCCGCGCAGGGCGGCCGCGGCGGAGATCTTCTCCAAGGGCAGGGGCGCGGCGCGATCGACGTCGTCGCCGACGGTGGCGCGCAGCACCTCGTCGACGAGCACGTCCGCGGCGTCCGGGGGCATGCCCGCTCCGGCGCTCTCGGCGATGGCGCAGAAGAACTCGTGCAGGTCCGCGACATGGATCGGTCCGAGGTGGGTGCGCCACACGTAGGGGTCGACCGACGGCTGCAACTGTCCGGCGTAGGCGATGAGAACGATGCTCAGCCGGTCGCCGGCCTCACCTCTCGCCACGGCCTCCGCCAGGTTCTCCACCAGGCGCAGAGCCTGCGGGGTGAGCGCCGTGGTGACCAGGCCGTCGAAGACCAGCCACACGTCCCGCGCGGCCGCCCGCATGTGTTGCTTGGCGCGGTTCACCACGCGTCGGACCCGGGCGTCCTCCGAGGCGAAGGGATCGTCCTGGCCGAGTTCCCAGCCGAGCTGGTCTTCGAGTTCGGCCACGATGTCGCTGACCTCGACGGGTTGCGCGTAGGCCGACAGGTCTATCTTGTACGGCCTGGTGCCGTGCCGGCGCAGGACATGGCAGAGCAGATACCAGGTCCAGGTCTTGCCGGACCGCCGGTCGCCGTCGACGATCAGCACTCGGCCCTCGGGTACGCCGAGCATCTCGCGCAGCGTGACGCGCAGTTCGCGCCGGTCGATGAAGGCGCGCGGCACTCCTGAGCCGAGCAGGAGGGCGGCGCACGGGTCCGACGTGCGGTCGGGGTCCTCCTGGGTGAGGAGCAGCTTGAAGATGTCGTACGCGGCGCTGTTCTCGTCCCTCGAGACGACCTGGACCAGTGTCCGCAGTCTGCCTTCTCGGGCCGCGTGCTCCAGAACGCGCGGCCATACGTCGGTCAGGGGGCCCTTCCAGTCCACGGCGACCGGGCTCATGCCGGCGGTCTTGACCAGACGCCGTACGTCGTCCTCGAGCTCGTAGGCCTGGAGCAGCGCGTCCAGCAGTTCGCGGGCCTGGGGATCGTCGTCGAGGGTGAAGACCGTGTGGTCGAGCAGGTGTACCACCGTCTCACCTCAGCCCCGCGATCGCCATGCCGGCGACGACCCGCTCGATCCTGACGCCTTCGTTGCGGTATTCCGTCCGCTCGCTCAGCCGACCCGTCCAGGTGTGGCGGCGGTGCAGTGCCACGAGCCGCCACCGCTCGTCGAAGACGGGCGAGCCCGACGATCCCTTGTCGGTGTCCGTCCAGTACTGCACGACCTGGTCGTCGACATGACGGACGACGTTGTGCCGTGCGGCCAGCTTCTTCACCCCGCCGTTGGGGTGCTGGACGATGTAGACCCGGTCTCCGACCCCCACGGTCGCCCCCTCGTCGAGACGCAGGACGACCGCCTGCTCGGGCATGGGCTCGGCCACTGCGATCACCGCCCAGTCGTCCGTGGCGTCACCGGCGACCGTGGCGGGATCGCAGGCCACGGTGACGTGTTGCAGGTCGCGCCCGTCCAGGTCCCGCTCGTATCCGAACCACGCCTCGACACGGGCCATGGGGCTTCCGTCGGACGCGTGCAGGACGTGGTGGTTCGTCAGGAGGAGCTCACGCCCCACTCGGAAGGCGGTACCGTGGTAAGGATTGCCCTGACGGTCCGTCACCCGTAACTGGCAGACACCTGTCGCCTGTTCCGTTCCCCGTCGGAGGAACGCCACGTCCTGGAAGGTGGCGGTGCCGAAGATCTGCCGCTCTTGGATGCCCGGGGCGGTGAAGTGCTTCCACGCGCCCGGCGGGGGCTGGGGTTCCGGGGCCTCCACACGCGGATGGTCCGCGGTGAGTTCCCGCACACGCTCGGCCACGGCGGCGTCCGGTCCCTGCTCGATCTGGGCGAGCAGCGGCCTCAGCTTGTTCTGATTGCGCGCGACGGTGATGAGGTCGAACCAGAGTGCGCTGCTCGTCTGCTGCCACTTCACGTACTGGGTGGCGATCCCCGCCTGCCGGGCCATGGACCTCGCCTCGGCCGGGTCGTCGTAGGACGAGGCGAGAAGGTCGCGCAGTTCGCGAGCACCCGCCGCGCTCCAGTCGAAGGGAAGGCTGTCCAGGAAATGCGTCATCGATGTCACCTTGTCGAGCAGTGCGGTTGCGGCCCGGTCACCTCTCGGGCTGGAAGGACCAGTAGGATCCGTCCGCGTGCGGCACGGACACCAGTCCGAAACGCTCGGACGGGGAACGGGCCTGCCGCAACAGCCCGTAGACGTCGGCGAGGACGGACCGGTGGTCGCCCACGTACGAGTGGCCCATCAGCCCGGTGTCCAGGGCTGTGGCGTCGATGGTGTCCAGACCGGCTGCCACGACGATCCCCGGACCGGCCTGACCGGCTCGTGGGGCGGCGGCCATGGCTCGGGAGACGGCGAGCGCCCGGTCGGCGGACGAGGCGTACAGGGTGCAGCCCTCCGACTGCCGGACGATGCGGGGCAGTCGCTGCCGGAACACCTCGGCGTCCACGTCGGGAGCAGCGAAGATCACCTGGCCGAGCCGCCCGGAGCCCTGGGGCAGGCGCGTGGTGTCGAGGTCCGCGAGCGCTTCGGTGAGCACCCTGTTGCCCATGCTGTGGGCGATGACGTGCAGTTCACAGACGCCCGTCGCGGTCAGCACGAGGCGCAGGAACCGCTGGAAGGACGGCACCGACCTGCTGACGGAGTTCTCGTCGGCGGCATAGCCGCCCACGCTGCCCTTCGACGGCCAGCTGTACAGCAGAGGGACGCCGGTGAAGTTGAGGTCGTAGGCGATCTGGGCGGCACGGATCGCGGCCGCGCCGAAGGTGACGTTGTAACCGTGGACGAACAGCAGCCCCTGCCGGGGCTCGCACCCGGAGAGCCGCCGGCCGGCCAGATCCTGGAAGTCCTCTGCGGTCGACGTCGTCACGGAACCGAGCGTCGCGACGTCGGCAGGGGTGGGCCGGAAGCGCAGCCGCCACCGGCGGGGCTTCTCCGCGGCACCCATGCGGTGGTCGTCGGGAATCGCCACGCGCAGCTCCCCGTACGTCAAGGGGCCGCTGTTCCCACCGAAGCGGACTCCGTCCGGTGCGGTCTTCACGGCTGCCCGGTCCGTGGCGAAGAGGACGGGAACGAGAAGGGAGCGCTGCCAGGGGACCCAGTGCGACGGCGGGGGAGCCGGGCCGAACCGTTCCCGGCCGTCGGCCAGGCTCTTGAACTCCTGGGCCAGCAGGACGCCGAGCGGCTCATGGGCTTCGAAGGCCGCGGCCACCTCTCGGGCCGCCACGTCGACCGCGTCCGGGGCGGCATCCCCAGTGTCCCGTGCGCGGTCCAGCGCACGCAGCCCCACGAGTACACGCGCTTCCAGACGCTCGAGTTCTGTCTCACTCAATAACCCGGCCGCTTTGGTCCACACGCGTGCCACCGCGGGCACCAGCGGTCCCCAGTCCTCCACTCGTCCCCCCACGGACCTCGATGCGCTGCCCGGGACACCATGGCCCCATCCGCGCATCATAGGGGCTGCGGTGGCGGGTCGGCGCCCGGTGGGCGAGGGCCCGGGTGCCCATGGCGCGTGGACGCTGCGGGTCGGGGCGCGGGGCACGGGGCGCGTGCTCGTGGCCGTAGAGTGGGCGCGTTCGCGCTCTCTTGCGCGCCCGTTGCACCCATGTGCTCCCGCCTGCGCCGTGCGCACCCACCTTTGGGGCCCGGCTCGGAGGACCATGGAGCGCAACTGCCGTTCGGGGGACGGCTTTGGAAGACGCGACAGACCACGGTCCACAGCGTCGGCAGATCGGCGCATGGGTGGTCGAGGGGGAACTCCGGCCGGGGCGGGATGGGCGTCGTCCACGCCGTGGTGCACAGCAGTGACGGCCGCCACAGGGCGCTGAAGGTCGTTCGGCCGGACAGGACCGTGGGCTGCCGCAGCCGGCCGACGACTGGATCGTGCAGCTCGAGCGGGAGATCGCCGTGCACCGTGGGGTGCGGCATCCGCCCGTCGTGCGCGTGGACGAGCACGGGCGATCCCACTGCGCAGGGCCGGCGGCCCCGCGGAGTCGCTGCGGGTGTGACCAGGCCATCGCCGCAGCCATAGGAGCGTCCAGCGCCGCGTGCCGGGCGGCCCGCGCGGCATCGGCGTGGGCGCTACGCCAACAGTGCGGCCGAGCACTCCTCGGTGAGGTGCTCGGCATACGGCGGCAGGGGCTCGCCCGCTCGCAGGTGTCGGCGGACCACGGACAGCGGTAGATCCACCAAAGCGAGGGCGACCCGCTCACGACTCCGCTCGTCCGTTGCTCCCAGGGCCTCGGCGAGGGCCCTCAGGGAGGCGAACACGCGCTCGTTGCCCAGGTCGGAGCGCCGGATGTGTGCTTCGGACCAGTCGGCGCGGCCGAAATCGGCGGCGCCGTACAGGAGGACGGCGGCCTCGTCCGGGTTGGCTCGGCTCCAGCCCACCACGTGCCGGGCGGCCGCGCGCGCCGCCAGGTGGGGATCGCTCTCCCGGGCGAGGGCGGCGTGGTAGCCGTCCTGAAAGCGTTCCACCGTCCGCAGCCACACCTCCGCCAGGAGCGCCGCACGTCCGGCGAAGCGGTGGTAGACGGATCCGCTGGGAGCGCCGACGGCGTGGGCGACCGCAGACATGGTGACAGCGGGCGGCCCGCCGGAGGCCGCGAGGCGGACGGCCGCGTCGAGGAGCTGATCGGTGTCGAAGCGGGGTGGTCTCACCATGAATCAGAGAGTACTCTCCATTTAATTGGAGGGATTCCTCCAATACTCATGGAGGAGGAGCATCATGGCCGTCCACAACGTCCACGAACGCCTGCTGGCCGCGGAGGAGAGCGAGGTGGGAGCTCTCATCGACACCCTGGCGAGCGGGGACCGCGACCTCCTGTGGCCCGGCCGCGACTGGTCGCCGATGGAGTTCGACAGGCCACTGGGTCCTGGCGCGGTGGGCGGCCACTGGCCGGTGGGCTACACCGTGTCCGGATACGTTCCCGGGCGCTGGATCCGGTTCGAATTCACCCGGCCGCGAGGCTTCCACGGCTTCCACGAGCTGGCCGTGCTGCCGGCCGGCCCAGGGTGCACCCGGATCCACCACACGCTGACCATGTCCACCACAGGCCTGGCTCGGATCACTTGGCCGCTGGCGTTCCGCCCCCTGCACGACGCCTGCTTGGAGGACGCCTTCGACCGGGCGGAACGCGCCTGCACGGGCACCGTCGCCAGCCCGGCCCGCTGGTCGCCGTACGTGCGCGTCCTGCGTGCGCTGGCTGCTCGCGCGGCAGGGAGGAGGCCCGGTTCTGTCTCTCTGGCCGGCGTCGGGCGATGAGCATGCCCGCGAGGTGGAGTGCGGCCTTGGAGCCAGGGGCCGGGTCGGAGGTCTGCCGGACCGCCGCGGGGTCACTCGATGAGGGACATCACCGACTCGAAGGCGGGCCCGTCGCCCCTCTGGCCTGCGGTGTGGCGAAGGCGAGGGGCCGTGCGTGGCCGTCTGTGGCCAGGTGGACCATGGTGCTCCGCCCGGCGCGTGAGCGTCCGAGCGCATGATGAGCGGGCTCGCCGGGGTGGACTGCCCTCTCCTGAGTGCTCCGGCGTGCTGGTTTGCCCGGACAACCGTGGAGAAGGTTCTTTCAGCCCGGCTTGAGGAGGCCGGCTTGGACGACGGCGCGGCCGAAGGGGCGTGCGAGGTCGGCGAGGCGTTCGCAGTCGGCGTCACCCAGAGCGGCGTAGGCGGGAAGGGCCAGATGGTCGGTACGGTCCTCGATGTGCTGGCGCAGGCGTACGCCTTCCGTGCTGAGGGAGTCGCCGTCGAGGAGACCCCGCTTGCGCAGGCGTTCCTCGGTGTCGGCCCACTCCTCCTCGGGCCATGCGCGGCTCGCTTTGAGGAAGCCGACGGGAACCTCACCGGTGGCGGCGTGCAGAACCAGGGCTTCCAAGCCGCCGACGCCTTCGCTCAGCAGGATTGCGACATGACCGTCTCCCCTGAACTCCCGGAGCAGGGTCTGGTAGTGCCACAGTTGGAGCACCGGATCTTCCGGCCACGGCAGTGCGGCATGCGCGGCGAACAGCGGGCGGCCGTGGCCGTGGTCGCAGGCCGCCTCGGCGGCCCGGCGGGTCAGTACCAGGATGTCGTCCAGGCCGGGCACCTCGTGGACGCCAGCCCGCCGCAGGGCCTCGCCCGCCGCGGTGTGCCGCGCGTCCAACACATGCTGCGGCGTCGTCGTGTCCCAGGCCCCGTCGACCGCCTGCCGCACGAAATCGGGATTGAAGTTGTAAAAAGTCGAGATGATCAGCTCGGCGGATGCCGGGCCGAAGGCGGCGCTGCGCGAGGTGAAGTACCCGGCGCGGCCGGTCAGTCCCAGGTCCGCGTACCGGCGCCTTGCCTCGGGGGCGAAGTAGATCATGGCGTGTACGGGCTCGAGCCGACGCCAGGCTGCTCGCGCTGTCTTCATGGGTCTACTTTCTGCAGGAGTCAACAGCCGGGGTGTTCGTGGTGATTCCGTACTCGCCGTCCGCTCGCAGATGTTCGCCCAGCAGGCGGCTCAGCGTTTCGGGTGCTTCCTCGGGGACCCAGTGGCTGACACCCTCGAGGATCTCGAACCGGTACGGCCCGCTCACCCACCGTCCGGTTTCCCGCGCGGCCGCCGGGCCGAACGCGGTGTCCTCCGTGCTCCAGACGTACAGCGTGGGCACGTCGATGACGCCGATCGCGCCTTCGGGGCGGCCCGCCCGGTACCAGTTCAGCGCCGCGGTGAGAGCTCCCGGCTGGGACAGGTGCCGCACGTAGGCCTCGGCATTGTCCTGCGGGATCTTTCCGGCGTAAGCGGCGCGAAGCTTGTCGGCGTTATTGGCGAGCATGCGCTCTTCGGTCGCGGGCGTTTCACGCCAGTCGAGCATGTAGCGTGATCGTTCGCGTTGGTCCGGGTCGGTGCGCAGGGTGGTGGCCAGAGCGCCGGGGTGGGGGGTCGAGACGACCGTCAGGGTGCGGACCCGGTCGGGGTGGGCATCGGCGGTCCACCACGCCACCGCCCCTCCCCAGTCGTGCCCGACCAGGTCGAACGATGTCCAGCCCAGTTCCTCCGTGAGGGTGAGCACGTCCTCGACCAGGACAGAGATGCGGTAATCCTCCGGCCGCTCGGGGCGGACCCCGGGGGAGTATCCACGCTGGTCAGGGGCGACGACCCGGTAGCCGTGCGCGGCCAACGCCGCGATCTGTCGCCGCCACACCAGCCTGGTCTGCGGGAAGCCGTGCAGAAGCAGCACTGGGCGGCCCTCGGACGGACCCGCCGCGATCGCGTCGAACACGCCCGCAGCGGTGGAGATGCTCAGCTCGGCCACGAACCCACCCCTTCACGTCGGATGGCCGGTCGGTTCAGATAGTGATTGAACTTGACGCCAAATTCAACTACAGCCGGGCCCTCGTTCGCCTTACGGGCGGATGGCGCCTGTCATTGGTGACCAGACGGGCGGAAGCAGGCAGGCGACAAGAGGTCAACCGTCATCGTCGCGACGGCCAGGACATTGATCGGGAAGACGTACCAGCAACGTGTTCAACGACACCCAAGCGAAGGAGCTTGCCGCCCGTGCCCTTGCGCACCGGCCGACCAGGGCTGCGCCGGGCCGCCTGGCCCAGTGACCGCTCATAGGGTCGGCAGCGGGCTGGAGATCGTCCGCAAGGAGCAGGCCCAGCGTGTCTTTGAGGGTCACCCGAGCGGTGGGTGGGGGAGCGCACTCTCTCGTGCACCATGCCCACCGCCACCTCGCCAAGACTGCGACAGCAGCCCCACCCCTTCGGAGACGATGGCCCGTCGGGCGATGATCGATGTCATGGTCCGTCGACTCGCCCGAGGTCGACCGGCAGCCCGAACCGGTCCACGATCGATCTCGCGCGCTGCCGGCGAGCTCAACCACCGTGCGGCGGGAGGCTTTCCGCTCACCTCATGAACGCGATCACCAGCGGATCCGACTCCGGCGCGATGTAGTCGTATGTCGGAGCGTCGACGTGGCAATGATCGCTTGTATCAGCCTCGGAGGCGAAGCTCTCAACGTTGTCGGCGAGGAGGTCGAGAGCATCCCGCCCTCCCTGGATCCTCAGAATCCGGTCCACCGTGACGATCGAAACGGTGTCGCGCTCCGGATCCTCCCGGAACGCGATGCCGGACAACGACCTCTCGTAGGGGAAGGGGCGCCGGTTCTCCAAGAGATCACGGCTGCCCGCCTTTCCCCGCAACAACTGCCCGAGCGCCAGGAGCCCTCGACGCGTCCCGGAGAGCTTGAGCTCTCCGGTCTCCCCGCTGTACAGAACCTGCAACATCGCATCCCCTCCGGCCGGCCGATCCTACAGATCGCCAAGGCGGGCACGCGCGGCCCTGCCGGTCCTACGGGAATGTCTCCAGCACATGACGGAGGAGTCCGTCAAGCACGACCAGGGCCATGCCGAGGCACCGTGCGCTCCGTTCGCGGTCGCCCAGGTCGCCCAGGTCGCCCAGGTCGCCCAGGTCGCCCAGGTCGCACAGGTCGCACACGTCGCACACGGCCGCTCGATACTCGCCGTGCAGGCACCGACGCGCATCCCGCCTGTCGCACGATGCTCACTCATGAGTCCGGTGTCGGATTCACGTACAGTTGCGGAAATGGACAGCACCGCGTACGAGGACGGCGAGAAGGCACCGCCGGTGGCCCCCCTCTCGCACCTTCGTGAGCCGCCAACGACGAAGCGCGGAGCGCGGACAAGGGCCGCGTTGGTAAAGGCCGCGCGAAAGATCTTCGAGCGTGACGGCTACCTCGACACCCGCCTGACCGACATCACCAAAGAGGCCGGATGCGCGGCGGGATCCTTCTACACCTACTTCGCCGGCAAGGAAGAGGTGCTTGCCGCCGTCCTCCTGGAGGCGCAGGAGGACATGATGCATCCCGGTATGCGCCGCGTGCTGGTCACCGATGATCCGTATGCCGTACTCGAGGCGAGCAATCGCGCGTACCTCATGGCGTACAAACGGAACGCCAAACTGATGGCCCTGCTGGAGCAGGTGGCCCAAGTGGAGCCGGAGTTCCGTGAGTTCCGAATGCGGCGCACCGACGCGTTCATCCGTCGCAACGCCCGCGGCATCGCCGACCTGCAGGCGCGGGGTGTCGCAGACCGTGAGGTCGATCCATTGATGGCTTCGCGTGCGCTGTCGGGCATGGTCAGCGTCATGGCCTACAACGCTTTCGTGCTCGGCGAACAGCAGGAAGAAAGCACTCCGATGGACTTCGAGGAGCTCGTGTCCACGGTCACCCGGCTCTGGGCGAACGCCCTGCGGTTCCCCGGCCACCGCTGACCCGCCCCGAACCGTTCCCTCCCGTCCTTCTCACCACTCCAGCCGATCCCGTGCAGGACGTGATCAACCATGGCGAGGGTGCCGACGGCGGAGTCGTCGCCCACGGCGACGACGATGCCGACCGCACCCCCGGCCGGATCAGCTGAGGGGCTTGGCGAGGACTGCTTTGCGGTGGCTGAAGGTCTCTATGGAGTAGCGGCCGTGGTAACGGCCCATGCCGCTTTCTCCCACGCCGCCGAAGGGCAGGTCGGGGACGGTGAGATGGGCCAGCGGCAGGCCGAACCCGAGGCCCCCCGAGGAGGTTTCGACGGCGAGCCGCTCCCGGGTGGAGTCGGAGTCGGTGAACGCGTACAGGGCCAGTGGCTTGTCGCGGTCGTTGATGAAGGTGATGGCCTCGTCGAGCCCGGCGACTTCGACGATCGGGAGGATCGGGCCGAAGATCTCCTCCTGCATGACGGGTGCGTCCGGTGACACATCGGCCAGGACGGTCGGCGCGATGTACTTGGTATCGCGGTCGTACACGCCGCCGCTGACCTGACGGCCGGAGTCGAGGAGGGCGGTCAGCCGGTCGAAGTGGTGTTCGTTGACGATACGGCCGTATTCCGGGGAAGTGGACGGGTCGCTGCCGTACAGCGTCTCGATGGCCCCGGCCAGGGCGGACTCCAGAGCGCGTGCGGTCTCGGGGTCCGTGAGGACGTAGTCGGGAGCGACGCAGGTCTGTCCGGCGTTGAGGAACTTACCGGCCGCGAGACGAGCGGCAACGGTGTCCAGATCAGTGCCCCGCTCCACGAACGCCGGGGACTTGCCGCCCAGTTCCAGGGTGACGGGCGTGAGGTGTCGGGCGGCCGCGGCCATCACGATGCGCCCGACCGTGCCGTTGCCTGTGTAGAGGATGTGGTCGAAGCGCTGCTCGAGCAGGGCGGTGGTCTCCGGCACCCCGCCTTCGACGATGGCGACGGCGTCGGTGTCGAGGTACCGCGGCAGGAGGCGGGCGAGCGCGGCGGAGGTGGCCGGGGCCAGCTCGCTGGGCTTGGCCACCACCGCGTTTCCCGCCGCCAGCGCACCGGCGACCGGGGCCAGCAACAGCTGTGCCGGGTAGTTCCAGGGGGCGATGATCAGCACGACACCCAGCGGGTCGTACTGCGTCCAGGCGCTCGCCTCCCCGATGAACGCGGGGACGGGTGCCGGTTCGGGGCGCAGCCAGCCGTCGAGGTGCTCCAAGGTGTGGTCGATCTCGCGTATGACGAAGTCGATCTCTGTGCGGTAAGCCTCGGTGTGGCTCTTTCCCAAGTCGGCATGGAGCGCCGCGGCGAGTGTCTCCCCCTGTTCGGTGAGCAGGGTACGCAGCCGGCGCAGCTGCCCCGTACGCCAGTCCACGGGCTTGGTGGTGCCGTTGCGGAAGGTGGCGCGCAGCCGGGCGACGAGCTCGGCCGGCTGCTCGGACGCAGGGTTGTTCATGGTTCCTCACAGGTGTGGTGTGTGGACGGTTGCTGTCGCCCGTGCCGCGGGGCGGGCCCGGGCAGTGGCGCCGACGGGGAGATCAGCCGCCGATCAGGATGTCGATGATGTTCCGCGCGAGCTGCTCCGACGAGGCGGGGTTCTGGCCGGTGTGCAGATTGCGGTCCGTCACGACGTGAGAGCTGAACGGGGCTGCCGCGGTGAAGTCCGCCCCCAGTTCGACGAGGCGGTCCTGAAGCAGCCACTTGGCCTTGTCGGCGAAGCCGGCCGCGGACTCCTCGGCGTTGGTGAAGCCGGTCATGCGGTAGCCGGCGAACGGCCAGCTGCCGTCCTCTCGCCGGGCAGCGAGCAGGGCCGCCGGGGCATGGCACAGCACCGCGAGCGGCTTGCCGGAGTCCAGCGCCGCGGTGAGCAGGCGGCCGGAGTCGGCGTCCACGGCGAGGTCCTCCATGGGGCCGTGGCCGCCGGGGTAGAGGACGGCATCGTACGCGTCAAGGTCGGCCTCTTCGAGCTTGACGGGGTTCTCCGGGTCGGCGCGGATGGAAGCCAGGTAGGCGGCGATGGCGTCGGCCTGCTCCCTGCCGCCGGCGGAAGCGGCGGCGAGGCTGACGGCGTCGACGGTCGGAGCCGCGCCACCGGGTGTGGCGATGGTGACGTCGAACCCGGCTTCGCGGAACAACCGGTGCGGTGTGGCGAGTTCCTCAGCCCAGTAGCCAGTGGGATGCGGGGTGCCGTCGGCGAGCGTCCAGTGGTCGGCGCCGGTGACGACGAACAGAACGGTGGTCACGACTGTCTCCTTCGATGTACGTGGGTCGAGCGGGGGTGGGTGTGGATGGCCGGCCGGCTGCCGGTGACGGTGCGGTGGCGAGCGGTTGCTCGGGCCACAGTGGTGATGATCTTGCCGCGGATGCGGCCCTCGCAGTTGAGGTGGTGGGCGTGGGCGGCCTGACCGAGGGGAGAGCGTGGCGGCCACCTCCACCGCGGCTCCTCGCGCTCGGCGCGCTCGGTGAGGGGGGCCTCGAGCTCCGGGCGTGGGGTCGCACGAAGACCTACGCGCCGGTGGCGGTGGCGCACCCGCGGTGGGGCTTGTCAGGCAGCGGCTGTGGCAACGGCCGGCTCTGCGGCGGACCGGTGTTCCGTGCGGGGGGCCTCCTGTTCCCTTTTGAGGCCGATCAGTGAGACGGCCAGGACCAGGGCGAAGGCGACACCGGCGAGGGCGAAGCTCAGGGTGAACTGGCTCTCGGCGGGCAGCGGGGGCACTCCGGCCGGAAGGTGCTCGAGAGTTCTGGAGGCGAGGAGCGTTGTGATCAGCGCGCTGCCGATCGAGCTGCCGACGGACCGGGAGATGGAGTTGATGCCGTTGGCGATGCCGGTCTGGTGGGGTGGCACCCCCGCGACGATGAGGGCGGGCATCGCGGCGTAGCCGAGGCTGATGGCGGTGCCGACAGCCATGGCGGCGGCGATGACCGAGGGCGTCGAGGAGTGTGCGGCGGCCAGCCATGCGAAGCCGACCACGCCGATCACCGCACTGAGCGCCAGGGTGAGGCGTGGACCGATCCTTCGGATCAGCACGCCGCCGAACTGGGAGGTCACCAGGGAGGCGATCGTGCTCGGCAGCAGGAACTCGACGGAGGCGCGGAGAACTGAGGCGCCGAAGCCGTAGCCTGCGACGTCCTTCGGTACCTGTGCCAGGTAGGAGACGCCGAGGAACTGGGCGAACATCCCGAACCCCACGAAGAGGCCCGCAAGGTTGCTGAAGAGCACCGGGCGGTGGAAGAACATCCTCATGTCGACCATGGGTTCGCGGACACGGTTCTCGATGAAGCCCCAGAGGCCGGCTGTCACGACCGCTCCCGCGAAGCTGCCCAGCGTAGGGGCGGAGGTCCAGCCCCACTCGTGGCCCTGGGAGATCGGCAGAAGCAGCAGAACCAGGAAGAGGCCGAGGCTCAGGGCGCCGAGTATGTCGGTGCGTCCGCCGGTCTTGCTGCGGCTCGCCGGTACGAGGAGGACAACGGCGAGCAGGGTGATCACTGCGAGGCCGGTGGCCAGCCAGAAGACGCGGTGGTAGTCGGGGTTCTCGCCCCGGGTCAGCAGGCCGGTGGCCACGAGTGCGACACCGCTGCCGAACGCCAGGGTTCCGCTGACCAGTGCCATCGCTCCCGGCAGACGGCGGGCAGGTACCTCCTCGCGGAGCACGGACAGAGCGAGCGGGAAGATCGCGGTGGCGGCACCCTGCAACACGCGGCCGACGATCAGCCAGAGCAGCGAGTCGGTCGTGGCGGCCAGGACGGAACCGACGATCATCACCGCCAGCACGCCGATGAGGGTCGGTTTCTTGCCGTGCTGGTCGCCGAAGCGGCCGAGCAGCGGGGTGAAGACGGCTGCGGAGAGCAGGGTCGCGGTGGTGACCCAGCTGACCTCGGCCGCGCTGGCGCCGAGGCTCCGCTGTATCAGGCCGAGGATCGGCACCACCAGCGTCTGCATCATCGACACGATCATCGCGGCGAGGCTCAGGGCCAGGACGACCGCGGTCTCGGCTCGTTGTCGTCGGTGCGGCGGAGCAAGGGGCTGTGGCACGGGAGCTTTCTCCGTTGCGGGATGGAGGCGTCGGGACCTCGACGAGGTGAAGGGTCGCCAGGTAGATGCTTGGTACAGTCAAGCAGTGCACGAGACGGTAAACGTCGAAGGTTGAGGATGTCAACCTTTGAGGTTCGCTTACACTTGAGGCATGGCCCAGACCCCAGCCCCGCCCGCCGAAGGTTCCGCCGCACAGGGCAGCGATCCTGCTCACGACGCACTCATGGAACGCTTGGCACGCGCTGCTGCCGGTTACTACCGCGACCTGACGGCGGCGGCTGCCCTGCACGGGCTCACCATGACGCAGGCGAAGATGCTCATTTTGCTTCGGCAGCCGCTGCCCATGCGTGCCCTCGCGGGACTGCTGGCCTGTGACGCCTCCAACATCACCGGGCTCGTCGACCGACTGGAGGCCCGTGGTCTGGTCTCCAGGCACCACGACGCGGCCGACCGGCGGATCAAGAACGTGGTCGCCACCGAGGAGGGAAGGGAGGCCGTCCGCCTCATCCGGGCCGACATGCGGGCCACCTCGGCAGCCTTTGCTCGCCTGGACGAGGAGGGCCGTCGCAGTCTTCACGAACTACTGGGGCGCATGCACCCCGACCCGGCCACCTGACCGCTGCGGGGGTGCCGACCGCTGCCGGTATCTCGCGAACGTGCAGTGTTCCCTGGTCGCGTTTCCGGGCTCCCCGGCAGGCGCGGCACTCGGCGGGTGCGGCAACCGGGGGCATGCGGTGCTGTGAACCGAATGGGTCGAGGGTGCGGTCGTTCAAAGGGCTCTGTCGATGTGTCGGCTTGCTCGCGCAGACGGTGGGTCCCGGCCGGGAACGGATATCGGCCCCTGTGGACCGGGTGACGAACCGGATCCCCACCGTCTCCACCGCCATCGCGCCGAGTATTTCTTGGTGACCACGGTCGGCTTCCCGGCCCCATTCCACGGCCGCCCCGCCTCCGAGTCGGTCTGCACCTCCCGCGCGACCGGCGCCCCCCGAACTCGACACCTCGCCACCCTGTGCCGGTAACGGTTTCACAAGGGGTCCACGAGGCATCCAGGACGGCTCGGCGGCCGGGTGGTGCTCGCAATGAGGCGCGGATGCCCGAAAGAACGTCCGGAAACGTCTGCGGAAGCGAAGGCAGCACCTTCACCCAGGTGCTGCCATGCCCCGGAGAGTGAACAGCGCCCACACCGCCACCAACGGCGACCGTCGACTCGTAGGCCCGGGTCCTGACGCGCGTCCTGCTCAGAACCCGGCATTCCCGGCGGTGTTACATACCCCACTTCTCCGACGGTGACTGAGCACTCGGAGAATCCGCCGCGTTGACCCCAGTGACCGGTGACCTTCCCGTAGACCGGTGAGTGAGGTTCGCACATGAAAAAGGAAGCTCCGAAAGCGACCGAGCGGCAGCTCTCGACTGCTGATCGTCCCCCGGCCCGTATGCGGGCCCGTATGCGCGTCTCCTGCCCCCGGCGCAACGGCTGATCGGTTGCCTCATGGATTACTGCATCCCGTGCAACCGGACACTCAATGGCGCCGTCACATGCCCGGAGTGCGGTGCCTATGACCCCGACGTGCCGCAGGTGAGCGATCGGCGGGAAGAGGCTCTTCCGGCAGTCGACTCCGCGCTGCCGGAGGTCCGCCACGGCGGGAGTTTCGACCCCTCCGAGGCACCTGAGGTTCCCAGGTCCCCGACTTCCCCGCACGGTTCGTCAGCGGCCCACCGCAACCGGGCGCCACGGCTGAAGAGGTATGCCGCCGGGTCACTTGCCGCAGCCGCCTTCAGCGTCCTCGGAGGCTTTGCCGCTGCGTCGCTGCACGGTGAATCAACAGCCCCACGCACGGTGTCCGTTCCGGAACCGCCACCCCTCGAGGAGCCGGGGCCCCGCGTCACCGCACCACCACCCACGTCCGAGAAGGCGACCACGCCTCCGGCACGAAGGGCTGACCGCGACCACGGCGGTACGGGCATCAGGCGCCCTCTGCCGACGGTGACGCGCGGCGGGACGTCGGCCTCCCGACCCGCTGTCACCACCACCGCACCTCCACCCACGACGGCCAAGCCGACCCCCCGGCCCTCCAGTGACCGCCCTCGCCCGCCCTCGACGAGGCCGACCCCCTCCGACGCCCCTCCCGTGACCCCGTCCGTGAAACCCTCTACCAGTGCTTCCGGCAGCAGCAGCGCCTCCCCCAGCGGTAGTGGCTCCCCGGAGAGCACTGACTGATCATTCCCGGCCGGCTGATGCCGGCACACCCTGACGCGGGACTGCGAGGGCCGGCGTGTGGCACGCCGACCGGCAGGGTCCGTCCACCAGCGGCCGGGCGTGACGGTCAGTTCCCGTAGGCCTCGGCCGCGGCCGCCTCGAGTTCGGCAGCGGTCTTCTCGGGGTCCGAAGGATCGCGCAGGAAGTCCTGGAGTATCTTCCACTCGCCGGCTCCCTCGGTGCCGCCGAAGGCAGCCGGAGCCTGGTCGGACATGTCGAAGCGCACCAGGTCGCCGGCGTCGACCAGAGAGGCGGCTATGGAGGTCGTGACGACGTCCGGGTAGGCGCTCATCGGCACACGTCTGTTGGGGGAGAGGAAGCCGCCCGCCTCGGCCCACACGGTCGCGGCCTCGGGCGTGGCCAGGTACTCCACGAGCGCCATGGCCGCCTCGGGGTCCTTCCCGTCCTTCAGCACCACAGCCGCGTCGCCGCCGCTGACCACGGGTTCCGCACGGCCGTCGACAGCGGGGAACGGAAAGAAGGCCGCTTCCTGGCCGATCTGCTTGCCGAACTGGTTCTTGGCGATACCGGCCACGAAATCCCCCTCGTACACCATGGCAGCTTCGGGCCGTGGCCCGAACACCTTCTCGACCGACTCCGGGAAGTCGGTGCGGAGCGCGCCTTCCGGACCGCCGGCGATGAGCTCCTCGTCCTCGAACAGCTCACCGAGTGTGGTGAGTGCCTCGACCACCGTCGGGTCGGTCCACTTGATCTCGTGCGCGGCGAGGGCGTCGTACCGTGCGGGTCCGGCCTGCGAGAGGTAGATGTTCTCGAACCAGCCGGTCAGCGTCCAGCCGTCCTGCCCGGCAACGGAGAAGGGGGCGAGACCGGAGTCCGAGAGGGTGCGGGCGAGGGTCAGCATCTGTTCGAACGTTGCGGGTGGCTGGGCGCCCGTCTTGTCGAGAGCCTCGGGGCTGTACCAGACGGTCGACTTGTACGTCGCCTTGAAGTACAGGCCGTACAGGATGTCGTCGACGCTGCCGTAGTGTCCCCAGATGTCGGCGTAGTTGGCATCCACCGACTGTTGAGTGAGCTCGGACAACGGCGTGATCCACCCCTTCTCGGCGAACTGCTTGAGCGCGCCCACCTGCGGGACCAGGACGACGTCGGGGGCGTTGCCGTCCCGGATGCTGCCGCCGACGAAGGTGGAGACGTCGTCGCCGGTGGAGACGAACCTCGTCCGCACGCCGGTCCTGTCGGTGAAGGCGTCCAACACGTTCTGGAAGTTCTTCTGCTCACTGCCGGACCAGACTCCGGCCACGGTGACACTCCGACCGGCCAGGTCGTTGCCGCTGTCGCCCGTGGCGGGGCTTCCGCAGGCGGTGGCGCCCAGCGCCAGGCTGAGGCCGATGCAGGTGGTGGTGACCAGCGTGGTACGTCGTCGCGTCATCGTAGATGTCCCTTTTGCAGGAGAGGAGGGCACGAAGAGGGCACGGGTCGGAAAGAGGGGAATGACGCCGTCGCCGATCCATCGGGTGGCGGTGGAACCGGGGCCCGACGCCGGCACGGCCCGTGGTGAAGGCACACGGTGCTCGCACCGTCACTCGCCTTGCGGACCGGTGCCTTGCGGATCTTCTGCGTCGCGCCACCGGTGGTGGGTGTGGCTGCGCTCGAGACTCACCGCGTCGACCTGTCTGTGCTCGCGGAGGCCCGGAGGTCCGCCATGAGAGTTGGTGCATGCATGTTAGGTAGGTGCATCGCGAGCGCGTCAATATGCATGCGAGAGCTACCGGAGAGTCACCAGGGAGAATAGGTGCATATCGCCATGGAAAGGCCATGAACGATATGTTCGCGTTACCTAACGAGTAGCTATCGGCTGGCTGCCCTCGGCCTGGCCCGAGGCTGCCGCGGCACCCATGCGTCGGTGCCTTCGCCGTGGCGGGCTCGGCATTCCGGGCGTCTTGGCCCGAGGACGGATACTGTGGATAGCGGTTATGTAAGCCTGGAAGCCAAAGCCATCAGGACGACGGCATGGCGCCCGGCCGGGCCGGTGGCGACCGGGCGGCGCGAGTCGGGACGGACGGGAAGTGGAGAGCGCGAGTGCGGCTGCCCCTGCTGGCCCTGCTGGCACGCGGCCCGGCCCACGGCTACGAACTCAAGCAGGACCTTGAGCAACTGCTGGGCTCGGCGTACCCCCAGCCGAACATCGGCCAGATCTACGTCACCCTCGGCCGCCTCGAGAAGTCGGGACTGATCGAGGGCGAGGACGTCGAGCAGGCCAACCGGCCGAACAAGAAGGTCTACCACCTCACCGAGGCCGGGCACGAGGCGCTGCGCGCCTGGTACGAGGAGACGGCGGACGAGCCGCGGGTGCGGGACGAGTTCTTCCTGAAGCTGGCGCTCGCTCCGCAGGCCGGTCTCGCCGACCAGTTCGCCTTGATCAACAACCAGCGGCGGCAGTACCTCAACACCATGCGGCAGTTGTCGCGGCTCGCCGCCTCCGAAGACCGGGACAATCGCATCGCGCACCTGCTGATCGAGGGGGCGATGTTGCACCTGCAGGCCGATCTCGACTGGCTGGAGCGGTGCCAGGAAGAGCTGGAGGAGCGGGAGTGACCGGGCTCGGTGCCTGTCCCGTGTGGCCGTCCGCCCGGCGGACGCCTCCTCCCAAGGTGGCGCCGCCGGCTCCTTCGGCTCGGACGGGCACTCCGTCGGCAACGAAGTGGCCCGACGGGGCCCCTGTCCAAGATTCAGGTCACGGCCCACAGGGCGCCGAACGGCGCGCGCAACACGGTCAGTGCTGCCGGGCGATCGCCTCGAGCTCCCGGTTCAGACGGGCAATGGACTCCGCAGGGGCCTCCCGCTGGGCCATGGTGTCGTGCACGACGGCCTGGATCGCCAGGTTCACCTGGTCGTAGCGCGGGCTCTTGGGCCGCGGTTTCGCGGCCAGCACGGCCTCACGCAGGATGGGCAGGTACGGGTAGCGCCGTACCAACCCGGGTTCGGTGTAAAGGTCCGCTCGCACGGGGGGCAGACCGCCGTCGACCAGCACGCGCCGCTGCACGCTCTCGCTGGTCAGGTACGCCAGGAGGTCGTCCGCCGACGCACGGTGGCGGGAGTCCGTGTTGAGGGCAAGATTCGAGCCGCCGAGAATGCCCACCGCGTCCGCTCCGGTGCCGGGCAGCGGCATCACACCGAACCTTCCCGAGATCTTGGAGCCATCGGCGCTCGCCAGCGCGTGCACATAGGGCCAGTTGCGGAGGAAGAGCAGCCGACCGTCCTGGAAGGCCAGGCGCGACTCCTCCTCCTTGTACGTGAGCGCCTCCCGGGGGATCCAGCCGTCCCGCACTCCGCCGGCCAGGGACTCCAGGGCCCGACGGGCAGCGGGGGAGTCGACCGTCACCCGCCTGCCTTCGTCGACCAGAATCGAACCGCCCTGGGCCTGGACGGCCTCGGCGGTGTTCACGGTCAGCCCCTCGTACGGCAGGAACTGCCCCGCGTACCCGCCCAGTCCGTACTTCGGCGCCACCGTCCTGGCAAGGCGCTCCAGCTCGGCCCATGTGCGAGGCGGCTGCTCCCCCTCCTTCTCCAGGATGTCCCGGCGGTAGTAGAGCAGGCCGGCGTTGGTCACATAGGGCAGCGCGTACAGACGTCCGTCGAAGGTTGCCGTGCCCACCACGGGCGGGAGGAAGCTCTTGATCGGGAAGCGATCGGCGTTGAGCGGGGAGATCCAGCCGGCTGCGGCGAACTCCGACGTCCAGGCCACGTCGATGTTGAGCACGTCGTACCGATCACTGTCGGACTTCAGGCTGGTGACCATCTGCGCGCGGACCTCGTCGGCGGCCTCCGGGAGCTCGACCAGGGTCACTTTCTCGCGGGGTCGTGCCCGGTTCCATTCGTCCAGGACTTCGTCCAGGTATCCCGTGAGATCCTCACCGGTGACCAGCGTCAGGGGGCCTCGGCCTGCGGTGTCGCGTGTCTCCGGCTCCGTGGCCGTGCAGCCGACGAACCCCGTGCCGATCAGGGTGACCGCCAGCAGAATCCTGCCGGCGGTGCGGGTCCACCGCATCGCTCCTCCCGGGGCAGGGGCCGACCACTCGCGCCGCGACGTGCCGTCCGACGGTCTGCGGGATAATGGACGATGCACAGACGACCGTGAACCCACTCACAGCGCGCCGTCGGGGGCTGTCCACATGAACCCTACGTCGGGGAAGGGAGGCGGGCGAGCGTGCGGCTGTCTCCGCCGGCTACGGCCGGGCGGCTCAGGGACGAGCCGTACAGACCCTGGCTCCGGAGGCTCGGTGTCGCGGCACCTCAGCCACGCAGGTGAGAGGCGCACCCCACCCCAGGGGCCGTCGGCTGTGTCCGGCCGGGTCGCTCCGGACCGGTCGCGGGGCGGCAGTTCGGTTCGGTCCGATCAACGGGCGGTGCCGCCGTCAGCCGGACGCCCGACGTGACCGGAGTCGCTGCGGGTCAAGCACTGGGAGGACGCCATCCCCTGCCCGTCGGCGGGGCACGTCCTGCACCCGGCCGACGGACCGCGTCGGAGCGTCGTCAGGAGGAGCATGAATGAACGGCCGCCGGGCACCTTCCGGAACTGACCCCTCCTCGATCGACCCTGCCGGGAACGGGGAGCAAGCCGCCGAGGCCGAGCCCCTGCTGCGGGCCGAGGGCCTGACCAAGACCTACCAGGCTCACGAGGCCGCGGTGCGGGCCGTGCGCGGGGTCGACCTGAGTGTCGGGCGCGGCGAGTTCGTGTCCATCACCGGTCCCTCCGGGGCCGGTAAGTCCACCCTGCTCCATCTGCTGGGCGGACTCGACCGCCCCGACACCGGCCGGATCTGGCTCGAGGGCCGGCGGACGGACACCTACAGCGAGGCCCGCTGGGCCGTGCTTCGTCGCCGCAGCATCGGCATCGTCTTCCAGTTCTTCAACCTGGTCTCCCAGCTGACCGTGGCCGACAACGTCGAGTTGCCGGCGCTACTGGCCGGCCGCAGCCCCTCGCAGGCCCGGGAACACCGAGCGGGGCTCCTGGCCGACCTGGGCCTGGAGGGCAAGGAGAACAGCACCCCCGGCGAACTCTCCGGCGGTGAGCAGCAGCGTGTGGCCCTCGCTCGTGCCCTGGTCAACCACCCCGCTCTGCTCCTGGCCGACGAGCCTGCCGGCAGCCTCGACAGCAAAGGCACCCGAGAAGTGCTGCGGTTGCTCTCCCGCTTCCACGAACGGGGCCAGACCATCGTGCTCGTGACCCATGACGCCCGGATGGCCAGTGCCGGCGACCGCGTCATCAGCCTCTTCGACGGCCGGATCACCGACGACGCCACACTGGGCCGCCAGAAATCGCCGCCCGGTGGTGTTTCCGGCACCTTGGAACTCGGAGGATGAGCGATGCGGGCCATGCTGCGCTGGGTGCGGGCCGACCTCCGCGGACATCGCGGCGAGGTCCTGTTCCTGTTCCTGGCGACGGCTGGAATCATCGTCTCTCTGCTGCTGGCCGGTGCTCTTCTCTCCTACGCGGCCAACCCCTGGCAGCGGATCTTCACCCAGTCCTCGGGCGCGCACGTGTGGATCCAGACGAAGGCGGGCGCCGACCCCGCGGACCTGGGCCGGCTCGACGGGGTCCAGTCCGTGTCCGGCCCGTTCCGCACCGCGCCGGCAACCGCCGACCTCGCCGGCAGCGCGGCGGCCGTGCAGCTGCGAGCCGCCGACTGGCCGCCGCAGGTGGCCCGGCCGCTGGTCACCGAGGGCCGCTGGCTCGCCCCCGGCGCGGAGGACGAAGTAGTGGTGGAAAGCTCATTGGCCCGCGCTCTGTGGGCAGAGCCCGGCGACCGACTGAGCGTGCGCAGACAGGACGGAACCGTCCAGTCCCTGACCATCTCGGGTCTCGCCGAGTTCGCTGAACCGCGCTACGAGCCGGGAGAGACCCCCGGGGTGGCGTGGGTGGCGACCTCGACGTTCGCCCGTCTCGAGCCGCAGGAGCGCCATGAGCAGGTCGTCGGACTGCGGCTCGCCGACCCCGACGACACCGACTTCGCGATCCAGCGAGCGGTCACCGAACTAGGAGCCGACCAGATCTCCAAGATCGTCACCTGGCAGGAGGCGAGAGCGGAGGCACAGGGAGGCGACCGACTCCTCGGCCTGCTGCTCGGGGTCTTCGGCCTTGGCGCGCTGCTGGCCGCCGCACTCGCGGTGGCGGGTGCCGTGAGCACCAGAATCCGCGGTTCCCTGCGGGATATCTCCGTGCTGAAGGCGATCGGCTTCACTCCGGCGCAGCTGATCCAGATGTTCCTGGCCGAGTACCTGGCCGTGGCGCTCCTGGCCATCGTCGTGGGGACGCTCGTGACCGAGTCGCTCGGAGCCCGCCTGCCCGGCCGGGCAGGCGACGCGGTCCAACTGTGGCAGGCGCTTCCCGGGCACGTCTGGGTACCCACCGGAATCGCCGGCGGGGCGATACTGCTGATCACTGCCACCATCACCGCGGCCGCCTGGCGGGCGGGCCGTGTGTCACCCGTGCCGGTGGCCCGGGCCACGGTCCCGGCCGGCCGGCGGATGTCGGGGACGGCCCGGCGTGCTCTCGGTCTGCGGCTGTCTCCCGCACTGGTGCTCGGCTGGCGCGGTGCCTTCCAGTTCCCCCTCCGCGCGTGTGCGGCAGTGGGCCGCCTGACGGTTCCCCTCCTGCTCATCACGATCGCACTGGGCACCTGGACGACGCTCGACCGCTTCGAGGACTCTCCCGAGGACGTCGGGATCGTCGCGGCGCTCGACGCCCGCGGTGACGGTCTGGACGACACCTCGGTGCAGCGTTTGCTCACCGAGGATCCAGCGGTGAGGGGTGCGTACCCCGGCGCCGATGTTGCGGCGCTCGTGCCCGGCCAGACCGGCACCATCAAGCTCCGCGGGTTGGGCACCGCTCAGGACCCCTATCCCTTCGCCGTGGCCGAGGGCCGGACACCTGACGGTCCGGACGAGGCCGTCGCGGGACAGGGATTGCTGGACCTGCTGGACGTCCGCGTGGGGAACTGGGTCCGCATGACGGTGGAGGGCACTCCCCAGGTCCTGCACATCGTCGGTCGCAGCATCGAACCCGACGACAGTGGGCGGGTCATCTCCACCTCCCTGACCACCTTGCGGGAGGCCGACCCTGCGCTCGGTCCGGAGTTCTACGCTCTCGTGCTGAAGCCGGGCGTAGCGCCCTCGGTGGCCGGTGACCGGATCGCGCAGGGCGCGGACGGACGGCTGGACATCCGTGAGAGCACCCATCCGGTCAGTGAGCTCTCCTCCGTGCGCCCCGTCATCGTGGGGCTGATCGCGGTGCTGGCACTCATCGGGCTTGCGGAGCTTTCCACCACCGTCGCCGCCGGAGTGCGGGACCGCCGCCGCGACCTGCTGGCCCTCAAGGCCATCGGGCTGACCCCGCGCCAGATCGTCGCGGTGATCGTGGCCGGCACCGGTTTCATCGCCCTGGCCGCCGCCACAGTCGGCACTGGTCTCGGTGTCCTGCTCGCGCGGTGGCTCATCGACCGGCAAGGCGCCACCAGCGGCATCGGCTCGGGTATCGCCCAGCATCCGCCGGCCACCGCCCTGGGGGTGCTGGTCGCGGCCGCGGTGGTCAGCGCGGTGGCGGTGTCGCTCCTGCCCGCCCTGCGCGCAGTCCGGCACCGCCTCGCGGACACACTCAGCGACACGCTCTGACCGTCCGTGGCCGCTGACGATGCGCAGGCGACGGCCACGGCTCGGGTCACGCCGCCTGGGGCGCGCTGCGCATCTGGGTGGTACTGCTCACCCGGAGGCCCGCGCTGCTTCGCCAGCTGTCGGGCTCGGCCTGTATGTCGATCCACTCGGCCAGGTGATCGACGATGCCAAGGCCACGGCCGTGCTCGTCGGCGGAGTCCTCGGCCCGAGATGGGGGTGGACTCGTCGCGGGGCCGGTGTCGACCACGTCGATGCGCAGCAGCCGAGCCGACAGGCTCACCCTCACCGTCATCTGTGCGCCACCGTGCAGAGCCGCGTTGCCGGCCAGCTCGCTGACGATCAGGCCGGCGGTGTCGCGGTCCGACTCGATCACTCCCCAGCTGTTCAGGAGGTGGGAGAGGAAGCGTCGGACGCTGCAGACCCGGCGTGTTTCCGCCGGGAGCGCCATCAACGCATGCCGGCTCCCGTCCGGTCCCGGTACTTTTGCCGGTGGGATCGGCGTCACCGCCGTGCGGCTCGGGACGGGACGGAACCTGCACGGTGTGACGGCGTCGGCCCGGGTGGAATCCATGACATGCCTCGCTGACCTCTTCAGCCACCGGGCGGTCGTCGTGACGCGCGTCCTCTGCTCCACGTGACACTCCGCTCGGCGATGCCGGGCACGAGCGGTGGGAGTTCCCTGGCCGACTGCGGTGAGCCGACGTCCTCGTGCGGGGCAGTTGCGTACTTACACGTTATGTATGGCCGCAGGAGAGTGTCAATGGATGTCGGCGGGAAACAGCAGGTAACCACCAAAAGACGCCATCGGGACCTCGAGGGAGGACCCAACGGGTAGGTATGGATCCGCTCCCACGCTGGACGACGGCCCCGTCTGCGGGGGCAGGGGCGCATCGGTCTCAGGGCCCTGCTCGATTCGGCGGGCAGCTCCGCACACCGACGGCAGCAGAGGTGATGAGTGGTCGACGGCCAGTCACGAGCCGTAGGGGGTGCCCAGCGGCAGAGAGAAGGCCGGCGTCGTCCTGCCGGGCGAACCGAGGTGGCCTTCGCCGAGCGGTTCGTCGCGGAGGCTTCCCACCCCGGACGCCGAGGGCGGTGAGCCGCCCGGCCGCCGTCCCGGCGCCATGCCGCTCCCACACGCCGGCTCCTGGCGCGGAAGGGCGTCGCGTCTCTGACCCACATGATCTTCGCTGGGCCCTCCCGCATGATCGAGGCGCCCGCCACGACGGCCGCGCGTACCTGCTCCGCGAGTGCATCGACGGAGCGACCGGCATGTGAGGCCAGGACGTGCTCGAGCGAAGAGGCATACCGCAGCGACACCTGACGCAGCGAGGACGAGGACAGCAGATGACACTGGTGCACCGACACTTGGCTCAGAGCGCACTGACCGTCCCCCGCCGTAGCCGGTTACATTCGCACGGTGTGAGTCCCGGGGGGAGAAGACGCATGAGTCTTGTGCAGTCCACGGACTCGGTGGCCGCCGATCAGAGGCTGGACTATTGGCATGACGTGATCGGCCGGACCTGCGTGCCGTTGCACATCAGCCCGACCGTCGACACGCCGTTCCGCGGGAGGATCACCACCAGTGGGCTGGGTCGGGTGCAGATCTCCACGGTCGAAGGCGACGCGAACCGGGTCCGCCGCACCACGCGCCTGATCGCCGAGGCCGACCGGGGGTACGTCAATGTGGGCGTGCAGGGGCGCAGTCCCGGACTGGTCGTCCAGGACGGCAGGGAGGCGCTCCTCCGCCCGGGCGACCTCACCTTCTACGACACCACCCGTCCCTACACTCTCAGCTTCTCCGAACCCTTCCGGATGCAGGTCTTCGCCATGCCGCGGGACATGCTCGGCCTCCCCGAGGACGAACTGCGGCGCGTCACCGCGCTGAGGCTGCGGCCCGATACGGGTCCGGCCGCACTGGTGGCCTCGTTCCTGTCCCGGCTCTCGGCCGAAGTCGACGCCTACCCGCCTCACATCGGCGACCGGCTCGCCCGCAACGCGGTGGACCTGCTGGGCACGCTGGTGGCGGAGCGGCTGGGCCGGGCCACCGACGGTTCCGTCGACACCGCGGCTGCGCTGCGCCTGCGTGTCCGGGCGTTCATCGACAGTCACCTCGCCGATCCGGACCTCTCCCCGCAGACGATCGCCGCCGCGCACCATGTGTCCGTGCGCTACGTGCACCGACTCTTCCAAGGTGAGGGCATCACGGTCAGCCGGTTGATCCAACGCCGCCGACTGGAGGCCTGTCGACGTGAACTGGCTCGCCCCGGCGATGCCGGACCGGCTGTGGCGGCCGTCGCACACCGCTACGGCTTCACCAGCCCCTCGCACTTCAGCAGGGTGTTCCGGGCGGCCTACGGCATGTCCCCACGCGAATGGCGTGCCGCTGCCGAGTGAACCCTTCCGCAGCCGCAACGACGATCCCGGCCGGCACCTGTCCGTCACCCACTCCGCGGCGACCACTCCGCACGCTCGTGATCGTCGCGGTCGTCGAGAGGGTGCAGTACGGGCTCCGTGCCCGCGGCCGGTTCGCGGCGGAAACGACCCGGCGCTGTGCCGTATGCGCGTTTGAAGGCGTTGGCGAAGGCGAACTCCGACGTCTAGCCCACTTGGTGGGCGACGGTGGCGAGAGGAGCGTTCCCGGTACGCAGGAGCCGGGCTGCGATGTCCGCCACCAGGTGAGGTAGGCCATGGGGGACTGGCCGACGTACGAGGTGAAGCGCTTGGCGAAAGCCGTACGCGACAGACCCACTGCGGTGCCCAGTGCCTGCACCGTCCACGGGTGTGCCGGTTGCCGGTGGATGTGGTTCAGTGCGGCGGCGACAGCCGGGTCGTTGAGCGCTGCACACCAACCGGAGCCGGATCCGACGATGGCCTGCTCGTCCAGCCAGGCACGCAGGAGGTAGAGGAGGAGGAGATCGAGCAGCGCCGGAAGAGCGGCTTCCGCTCCGGAGGAGTCGTGTGTCGGGTCGGCGCTCAGCAGATCGACGGCAGCCCGCAGGGAGGGACAACGGCCCAGCCAGGCGGGCAGGTGGATGACCTCCGGGAGACCACGGAGGAAGGGATGCGTCAGCCCGCTGTCGAGCCGGTACGCGCCGCACAGCAGCACCACATCGCTCTCGGCGGGCTCCGTAGGAGGCACTCCGTGGTCGTCCGGCCGCGCTGGGGGCAGTTCGACGAGGGACCTGTCCGGAGTGTTGCTCATGCCGTGCCCCGCTCCGTGCGGAAGGAACACCACATCGCCCGTGCTGAGCCGTATCGGCCTGCCGGACGGTGGGATGAGCCAGCATGCACCGCCCACCACCACATGGAAACCCGCACCGGGGTAGGGCCCGAAGCGATTTCCTCACGGTCCGCTGCGCCATGAACGGGTGAACTTGGCACGGCCGTTCCGCACAGTCGCGATGACATCGCTGAAGACGTCCAGGGACCGAACCTGGTGCGCGGCCGAATGCCCGGGACGATCACGCATGTTGTGCACTCCCTTTGGTATGGGAAGTACTTCCCGGCGCGGCATACGGTCGATGACGAAAGCCGTTGGCCATCCCTATCACGGAGGCGGATCGTGGCCGCTTATGTCGTCATCGACCTTGACATCACCGACCCCGAAGGGTTTCAGCGCTATGTGGACAACGTGACCCCCTGATAGAGAAGGCCGGGGGTCGAAACCTCCTCATTGATGAGAACTCACTGGTCCTGGAGGGTGACTGGCAGCCGTCCACGCCGGTCGTCCACGAGTTCCCCAGCAGGGCCGCTGTCGAGGCGTTCTGGAACTCCCCGGAGTACCAGCCGCGGAAAACTCTGCGCCGCAGGCAGTCCACAGTCGCGGTAGTCGTGGGCGAAAACGCCTGAGCTCACAGGACCAGCGTCCGGCGCAGCCCCTCACCCCTGTGGGAACCGTGGGTGAGGGGCCTGAGGAAAGGCCGGCTACGAGAGTAGCGGCACGAGCGCTGTGAGCGGTGCGTCAGAGGTTGATACGGGCCCGTTCGACCTCAGATCCATCGGGCCTCTTGAGGAGCAGCCGACCGACGTCTCCCCTCCGGTGAACGAGGCATTCCTTGAACTCGGCACGGCTGAATGTGCCCGACGCCATGGTCCGGCCTGCGTAGTTGACGGTGCAGGTCCAGTTCGAGGTGGTGTTGTAGTTCACGTTGTAGACCTCGGACTTCCCGGCAGTCAGTCCCTTGTTGATGGTGCCGCCTCCCGGTCCGGCAACCACCTTCATGTCCAGCGGCCTGTCGGCGAAGTTGCTCACACGAAAGCCGGTCGTGGCTGCTTGAGCGGTGCCCTGAGTGGCGACGGTTCCGCCAACTGCAGCAGCTGCTGCGGCCATGGTCACCAGTGCCTTCTTTGTTGCTGTCCGCATGGGGAATTCCCTCCAGTGCATCGTGGATCAGTGCGCCGCGGCGGGATCGGCGGCGGACGCGATTGACACAACGTGATGCTAGGTCCGTTCATCGCCACGACTTTCCTCTCCGCGCCCCGGAACTTGCCCGGGAGCGACGCATGGAAATGAACGATCCGCTCGCCGGCCCGCCAAGGGATTCCCGCGCAGGAACGACCGGACTCCTGACACCAGGTGATCAGCCAGACCTGTGGCCGGCCGGCCTCCGCCCGCCTCAGCACCGCGAGCACGGCGTTGCGAACGACATCGCCGTCGGCGGTACGGAGACCACCTCTCGGTCTCACGAGAACGGCGATTACTCCACCAATGCCACGAATGGGACGTCATCCCATGTGGTCAGCATGTGCGACGCTTCGTCGGCCAGTAGGGAGCCATGGACGGGGGTGAAGGCCGATGCAGTACGTCAATCTCGATGCGCAGGTCGGCGACCTGTCAGGTGTCTTGCCGGCACCGGCAGCAGCGGCCGGACGGCCGCCCACTCCGCGTCCGTCATGTCCGACGGATACCGGCGCACCCGGTCCGGATGGTCGGCCGCGTTGCCGTACACGTGCGCGAGGCAATCGCACGACACGGTGGGCGAGTTGAAGTCAACATGCTCGGGAACGTGCAACCACGACAACAGGGCCTCCGGGAACCACTCGGAAGTGGATCGAACCCCCGAGCTACCTGGAGGCCCTGCTTTCACGCGCGAAAACCGCCGCAGTCACCCGATCGAGACTGCCGTTCGATCGACGGCCTTTGAGATCGGTACGGCAACTACCACTTACGTGTCGGGATGCTCCGGCAGGACGAGCCAGTTCGACCAGGAGATCTCGCGGCCGAGGAAGCGCGGCTGCTCGAACGGCCAGTCGGCGGCGATCCACTGCGGCACCAGCGCGTCGAGGGCCTGCTCGACCTTGCTGCCCACGAGCTCGTCCACCACCCACCAGGAGATCTCGCCGTCCGCACCGGCCCTCTCCGGTGGGTCGATGTAAACACAGCCGAGCAGAGCTGTCTCCGCCGCGTCGAACAGCGCGTAGTTGAAGGACTGGTGTGCGGCGATCTCCTTCTCGTGCCGCAACAGGTCGGCCTGGTCGGCCTCGTAGGTCATGGTGGCCGCGGGCCAGCCCCAGGCCGGGCCGAAGATGGTCCACAGCCGCTCGCGCGAACCCATCACAGCCGGATAGTCGAGCGGGGTGTCCGCCTCCCGGATCGGCCGCAGGTGATGGCCACCGCCCGGCAGCCGTACCAGGACGGGGTGGACGAAGTCATCGGGAAGCCAGCTCATGGCGCCCGACCGTAGCAGCGCGCGGCCGTCCGCTCCCCCTGGATTCCCCGTATACCGCCAGGCCCTGCTCTCATGCCGGGCAGGGCCCGCGATCACGACAGGCGCCCGCCGCAATGCGCGCCGCTTGACCCGTGAACCCCACCGCCTACTTCCCCGCTGCCGGCCCACCCGCAGCACCGAGCGCCCCATGTCACGGCCCTGCCACAACGAGCGCTGTACATCGTTGGGATCCGGGCATGATGAACGCAGTCCCGAGCGAGCCTGCGAGGACAAGTTCGTCGGTCCCGAGGGGATGACGTACGTCGGCGTCAGGCGGAAGATCTTGACCTGCTGCGATGGGGAGATGCGATGGGCCGGACACTGCGGGTGGGGTTACCTGTTCTTCTGATCACTGTACTGGCGGGGCTGTTCCTCTGGTACGCCTCGTATGCCACCACGATCATGGTCTGGGAACTGAGGAAGATCTTCTCCTGGCTGGCCGCGCCCCTGCTGTTCGTCGCTGCGGTCGCCCTCCCGTGGCTGGGCGTGAAGCTACTCCGCAGGAGCAAGGGCGATGAGGGTGGCAGCGTCCCGGCGGTGCTCGGCTGCATGGGCGCCGCCATCGCGCTGGGGCTGGCCGTCTGGTGGCTGGTCTACGGCGCGTACCTCCAGGACCGCGAGTACATGGGCGACGCACGAGTCGTGGCCGAGCCGGTGCCCGAACTGGCGCCCCGGGCGCCCTACGTGGTCGGAAAGGCGCAGGCCGCCCCCCATCTCGGCGACGTCACTGGCGAGATAGCCGACATCTCCTACCTGCCCGACTCGGATCGTTTCGCGACCCTGGTCGAACGCCGCGGTTGGTTGGCCGGTTACGAGGTCGGCCTGGTCCAGTACGTCCCCCTGGGAGGCAACAGTCGTGACCAGCAGCGCTGTGCGTTCGACGTCGACAGGGCGGACGCACGGATCGGGGGCTGGTTCACTCACAACCTCGGCCGCAAGATTTCTGACCAGAAGCGCTGGGTCCGCTTCGAGGCCGACGACGCGTACGTGACCTGCTCGGGTGACACACCGATCGTCGTCGTCCCCCTCAAGCGCCAGACCGGGATCATGGTGGTGACCGAGCGGCCCGCCGGAGTCGCGCTGTACAACGGAAAGACCGGAGACGTCACGGTCACCACCGACACGGCCGACGTGCCCGGCCCGTCGTATCCGATGAGCCTCGCCGCCCGGCAGCGCGAGGCGACCTCTGCCGTGGGCAGTTTCGCCGACTGGTGGTTCGAGCGCAGCGGTTGGGACGCCTCTGAGGACGGCGCCAACGAGGGCAACGAGTCCGAGTTTGCCCTCCGCCACCGCGAGGAGACGGCACGCAGCGCCTACGTCACGCCCCTCACCCCCCAGGGAGAGGCCAGTTCCGTCGTGGCCGTGTCGAGGGTGCCGAGCCGTCATCAGGGCGGCGGACTCGCCCCTATGACCGTGCATCGGCTGGATCCCACGTGGTCGTCGCCCAAGGCGCTCGTCGCCCTGATCAAGGCCGAGTACCGGGACGTCTGCTGCTACAACGACGACACCGTGTTCGAGGTCGTTCCGACCGGTGGCAGCACATGGACGGCCACGCTCGGAAGCGAGCAGAACATCCGGTACCGGGTGGAGGGCAGGGGCCAGGTCCACGGCCGCGAGGCGACCTGCCTGAAGGCCGCCGACGGAGCGCTCATCCGGTGTGCCTACGCGGCGCCCGGATCACCCGAGGAAGCCGAACTCGCCCGCAGGGAAAGGGAGAAGCACAAGGACAAGCCCGCCCCACCGGGAAAGGTCGGTGATCTCACCGCGTACACACCCGAGCAGCTCGCCGAGCTGCAGAAGAGAGTGTCGGAAGAGCTCGTACGGAGGCTCGAGAACCGATAACCACTGCACTGATGACCATTGCACCGATAACCACTCCTCGGAAGCGGGACGGTGATGCCGTCGTCCCGACCGGTCCGGAACGCGGGGCCGCCACGCAACGGGGCGCCGGCCGGGACCCCGCCTCTACCCGCCCGGTCCTGCTGACCACTTGATCACCCGTCATGTACACACGATCATGGCGGGCAGCACCTCGGTGAATCCGTGGGATCACGTGCTCGTCAGCGTCACCCGCGCACCGCACTCCCTTCCCGGCCGAAGGACTCACACCGAGCAGACCGCCCAGCTCGCACGGATCGGCCGGGCCGCCCAGCAAGGAGCACGCAATGCCCGATACCCAGTCCGCCACCGTGCCCGCCCTGCCGCCGCTTCCCGACCAGGCAAACCTCCTGATCGAGTGGGGACTGCACACGCATGCCGGGTTACCGGCCGAAGAAGTCCGCGCCTTCGCCGAGCAGCACAGCAACGAGGACGGTGGCACGCTGCTGGCCCTCCATCCCGACCACGTCCCCGCCTCGGTCCTCGCTCCGCTGCTCCGTCACGGCGACAAGCCCGGCTTCGTCGTGACCGACATGCCCGACGTCGACCGTTTCACGCCCCACGGGATCGACCTGCCCGACGCTCCGATCTACGTAGTCACCGGGGTCGACCGGGGCGACCACATGGCCAACTGGAGCCCCGAAGAGGCACTACCGGCGCTCACCAAGGAGGACCGCACCCCGCTGCTGCTCACGGAAGGCATGCACTGGGTGCTCCAACAGCCGGCAGCCCTGGAACGCAACCGCTGCTTCATGACCATCGGCTCCCGGCTCCGCAAGCCGAACGGCACGTACGACGCGCGTACCCCCGCCATCTGGATCAGCAACGGCACCGGCCGCGACGGCCGCGACAGGCGCAACGCTCCGAAGGTCGGCTGGTGCTGGTGGGGCAATCGCCACACCTGGCTGGGCTTCGCCTCTGCCGCGAGCCGCAAGAACGGACCGCGCTGAGTCGTACTCAAGTGCCGGTGCCGCCCTCTCGGGGCATAGGTCGGTCAGGGCGAGGTGGATCACGGCTTCTGAGCGGGCGGGCAGCTTCTCGTTGTCGCGCGTGAGGCGACGGTGGAACACCAGCCACCGGTACGTTCGCCCGACGGTCAGCGCTCAGGCAGGACAGGAGGTGGACCCCTACGGTCCCCGGGTTGCGTTGGACGATGTCCATGCCGACGCCGAGGGTGGTGGTGTGCTCGACACTCATCCCGTCACCGTGCGTACGCGGCTTCGCCGAGTCGGTGGGTGACGTGCCGTCGTGGTAAGCGTCGACCGGTCACGGCGACCGGCTCAGAACCGCCTCGGTTCCGGCACCTGCCCGGCCGGGACGCGCGCGGTCGGACCCTTCTCGTAGGCTGCGCACCATGAACGACGGGGAGCCCGGCAGACGGGTGATCGACGGACGCTTCGAGCTGCAGACGAGGCTCGGAGGCGGTGGTATGGGCACGGTGTGGCAGGCGCGTGACGTGGTCCTTGACCGGGCCGTCGCGTTGAAGGAGGTGCGCCCGCCGGACCCGGGACTCGCCGAGTACGATCCCGAGGCCGCGGCGCTGTTGCGGGCCCGCGTGCTGCGCGAGGCCCGGGCGCTGGCCCGCGTCGAGCACCCGAACGTCGTGACCATTCACCACGTGGTGGACGGCGCCGGCCATGCGTACCCGTGGCTGGTCATGGAGCTGGTCACCGGCGGTTCGCTCGCCGACCTGCTCGCCCGTGGGCCGATGGAGCCCCGTCAGGCGGCCCGGTTGGGCCGAGGCATACTCAGCGCGCTGATGGCCGCGCACGCGGTGGGCATCCAGCACCGTGACGTGAAGCCCGCCAACGTGCTGCTGCGCCCCGACGGACGTCCCGTGCTCACCGACTTCGGCATCGCTGCGATCAGGGAGTCGACCACCCTGACCGCCACCGGATCCCTCATCGGCACCCCCGACTACATGGCCCCGGAGCGCATCTCCGGCGGCAAGGGCGGCCCGGAGTCCGACCTCTGGTCGCTGGCGATGATGCTGTACGTCGCCGTCGAGAACCACCATCCGCTGCGCAGGGAGAACACGCTCGCCACGCTGGCGGCCGTGTTGTACGAGGAACTGCCGCCGCCTCGCCGGGCGGGAGTCCTCACGTCCCTCCTCTCCGCGGTCCTGGTGAAGGACCCTGCTCGGCGACCGGGCGCGACGGTCGTCGACGCGATGCTCGCCGAGGCGGAGGATGCGCCGGCACCAGCCCCGCGCACGCCGGTGGCCGCGGACAGCGGGACGACCTCGTTCCGCCTGGCGCCTCCGGCGGCACCGGTTCCGGCGCCGCCCCCTGCGTACCGGCACCCGCCGTTCACCGGCCCCCACCCCGTCCAGGACTCCGTCCCGGCCCATGGACCGCGCGCTGCCGTCGCCGATTCCCCGCCGCGTGCCGGCCATGAGCGGAGCCGGCGGTGGGTCCGCCATCTCGCCGTCGGTTCGTCGATCGTCTCGACGGCACTCCTCGCAGTGCTGTTGTGGAACGTCCTTCCCGCACGGGACGCCGACTCGAAGGCCAACGGCTCGACGCCACCGGGCGCAACCGCGAGCGGTCCCGGCGCTCCCGCTTCCACGAAGGCGGCCGACGAGCCCGCGGGCTCCGGCTCCGGGGGCCCAGCAGAATCATGGCAGGACGGGAAGCAGGTGAATTTGCTGACTCCGGAAGGCATCCGCACGGCCGTCGCGGCCCTGAAGGCCGAGACGGGCACGCAACGGATGGCCGGACTCACGGCCTACCCGGAGTACGTCTCGGCCGAGGTCATGGTCGACGGAAGCAAGTCCCGCTACGACTCGTGGACCTACCGGCCAGGTCGCGGGGTGGAGAAGGGCCTCATCAGTGGGTCGGTGAGCTCAATGGAGAGCCCGTTCAACGCCGACGACTTCGACTGGGACGCCGTCCCGGCCCTCTTCGCACGCGCGGAGAAGGAACTGAGGGTGAAGGACGTGACCTCCCGGTACCTGGTCGTGGAGGGCGCCGACCCGACCTTCGGTTACCCGATGCGCATGTCCGCCTACCTCTCCAACGCCTACAGCCAAAGCGGCTACCTGACAGCGGACCACACCGGCAAAGTGACCAAGGTAATGCCCAACGAGCGGGCATAATAAGCCAGTCCTGCTTTCAGAGCATGGGTCTCGGCCTGCCGTCCGGTGGCGGTTCCAGGTCGCTTGTCACCGACCGCCCGCGGTAGCCGCAGCGTCGCGACGGTCCCTCCCGCCCTCAGCCGCACGACTTCTTTCCTGACCTCGGCGGGCGGCCGTGCCTCACCTACGGTGGACAGCCGGGCCCCGCCGCCGGACACCGCCCGAAGCGCCGGCCGGCCGCAGACTTCGAGACCCCGAAGATCCGGCCGAGCTGACATGCAGTCAAGTTGGTGCGCAGCACGTGGCCACTGGGCCGCGTATCCGGTTGCGATCAAGGGTTTCTCCGGGTGAGGACGGTGATCCAGATCATGAGGGCCCGGAGCCGGATGCCAGCGAGCTCTGATGGGGCTTCACGGGCTGACTGCCCTGTCCGTACGATCCTGCTCATGTCGATCATGCCACCCATACCCGTCCTCCAGGGCCGCGACGGCACCGTCCTGAGCGCCGAGCAGGAGGGGCTCGTCCTGGAACGCCCCGGCGAAGAGCTGACAATCCCCGCCAAGGCCATCGCCCGAATCCACGCCGAGGTGCGGAGCGTCACGGTCGAGCTGAGGGCCCCTTCCGGGGCCACGCCGTCCGTCCACCGGATCGAGGACGTGAGTGAGCCCGCCGCCACTGCCTTCGCCGACGCGGTGAACGCGCTGCTGCCCGAACGGAACGAGGAGATCGACGGCGGCGCCCTCGTCGTGCTGCGCACCTTCGCCAAGACCCGGCGCCAGAGGTTCCTGCGTGGGCTCAAGTGGTTCGTGTTCGGCTGCCTCGGAGTGGTTGGGGCCCTGTGCGTCACCGCCGGCATCGCGGGGGTCGCGGGCCTCGCCATCGCCATCGTGCCGATCGGAGCCATCGCGACCGCGGGGCTCGGATTCGGCGTGTACTGCGTGTGGACGTGGAACCGCGAGCGGCGCCTGCTCAAGCACGGCATTACCGTCGTCGCGTCGCGGGCCAACAGACCGGGGATGTACTTCTACACGGACACCGCCGGCACGACCCGCGTCCTCTCCCACGTGAGCTTCGAGCCGTACGTTCGGGCCAGCTACAACCCCCAGGACCCGTCGGACGTGCTCGTGCCGCAGGCGCCGTTCATGCGGCGCTTCAACGTCACCCTGGGAGCGTTCATCCTCTTCTGCGGGCTCAACGGCGTGGCCCTGCTGGCCATCATGATGGTCGACGCCTTCTCCGGCGGGTCGTGATCAATCTGTGGGATTGCTCTCGTAGTTCGGCCCTAGTCCGGTGGACTGCTTTCGTGACGCGGAGGCAACTCATGCACAGGGGGAGGGAGTTCATCGGGCCGTACCTGCCGATTGGTAGGTACGGACCCGTGCCCCAGGGGTTCGGCAGCAGTTCGAGGGCGTGATCTGGCGGTTCCGGACGGGCGGGCAATGGCGGGATGGCGGCGAAGTTCGGTGCCTGGTCGACCGTCCACAACCGTCTCCGGTAGTGGCGGGACGCCGGTGTCTTCGAGGCTCTGCTGGAGGGCGTGATCGCGGAAGGCGGCCAGACCAGCAGGGTCCACTTTGCCGGCGACCGGAACGGCCGCCCGCTGGTGTTCGTCCTGACCGAGGGGCAGGCCGCCGACAGTCCGCAGTTCATCCCCGCGCTGAAGAAAGGTCCGGGTCCGCGGGCCCGTCGGTCACCCCCGCACCCGGCCCGACGCGGTCGCCGAGACAAGGCGCACTCCTCGCGGCAACCGCGTCCACCTGCGCACACGACACATCAAGGCGGTCCTACCGGAGAAGGAGGACCAGGCCGCCAACCGGAAGAGGAAGAGCGGCAGAGGCGGTCGGCCCGTCCGCCACGACGCCGAGCTCTACAAGGAGCGGAACACCGTTGAGCGCCTGATCAACAGGCTGACGGCCTGGCGGGGCATCGCTGCCCGATTCGACAAGACCCCGGAGAGCTACCTCGCAGGCCTCCATCTCCGCGCCTTGAGGATCTGGATCAAGGACCTCGCCAAGACCACCACTTGATCACAACCACACAGGCGTCGGAAGGCGGCCGGCACGGAGGGTGGCTGCATGGCCGACACGACCATCACGTCCCGTCCGCCCACGTCCCGTCCGTCTTCGATCCGCTGCGACGGGCCGCACGGCGCAGCCCGCCTACTTGGTCAGGACCCGGGTATCCCGAACAAGACGAGATCAGAACAGGCTCGGCGCGGTGCTCGAGGAAGGGATTGAGCCGCGGCTCACGGGTTACCCGCGGCGGCGCGGTCCTCGCGGCGGCGACCACCTGGCGGCTGGTGGGCGTGTGCCTGGTGAAAGGCTGCCCGGTACGCATCGTCGGCCTGCTCGTGCAGGTTCGGGCGGGCCGATGCGTGTAGGCGACGCAGGCTCGGTCATGTGTTCCGGACTTCCTGGACACCTCCGGGCATCGATCTGTCCGTGAGGGACGGCGCCGACGGGACCGCGCAGAGACAGATGACAAGGGGTTGGTGACGATGACGGTGGCGACCCAGCAGGGCGGCGGGGGCGGCTCCAGTGGCCTGTACGACGTTCTGGAGCTCATTCTCGACCGCGGGCTGGTGATCGACGCGTTCGTGCGGGTGTCTCTTGTGGGTATCGAGATACTCAAGATCGACATACGGATCGTGGTTGCCAGCGTCGACACCTACCTTCGCTTCGCCGAGGCGTGCAACCGCCTTGACCTGGAAGCGGGACCGCGCAAGCCCGCGGGGCTGACCGAGCTTCCCGGCAAGATGATGGAGTCCGGGGCACGCGGCAAGACCAAGGGAGCCCTGTCCGGCGCCGCGGAGACGATCTCCAACGCCTTCCAGCAGGCCCGTGACGAGGGCCGTGTACGTCACGGCGAGGGAGAATGACGGATGAGCACATACGTCTCCGGGGTGATCAGCGCCGCACACCTCCCCCTCCGCAAGGACTGGACGGCATCGGAGACTCTCCGCGGCCGGGGCATTTTGACCGTGCACCAGGACCGCGGCTGCGGGCCTTCATCGACCCAGGCGCATGGAACATCGCCCACCACCTGCCGCCCTACGCGCCCGACTTCAAACCTCGTCGAGGGCATCTGGTCCCTGCTGCGGCGCTGATCAGACAGCTGCCGCGATGCTGGTGAAGGCGTGGATGCGCGCGTTGCGGCCGGCCGTCCGCCAGACGAGCCCGTACGCGGCCTCCGGCGCGTCCGCTATGGGGACGTAGGCCACGTCGGGCCGGGGATAGTAGAGGGCTGCCTGGCTGGTCACCGGGAGCATTCCGGTGTTCGCCGCGATCAGGGCGAGTGCCGCCTGGAAGGTGGTCACCGACGGCCCGCGGCGGATGGGCCGCCCGGTGCTGGTCCGTGGCGGGAGGTGCTGGTCGAGCCAGTACGCGGGGGCGTTGTCGACGGCGAGCACCGTGCCGGCGGCCAGGTCGTCGCGGACGACCGTGTCGCGGCGCGCCAGGGGGTGGTCGGCGGAGACCGCCAGCATCCAGCTCTCGCGTACGACGACCGGGCCGACGGTCAGGTCCGGCTCGTCCACCGGGAGGAGGGTGGCCAGCAGGTCGATGCTCTCGTCACGCAGCGGCGCCAGGTGGTCGGCGATCTGTGTTTCCAGGACGAGCTGGGCCCGGCAGTCCGGGTGGCGGTCGTGGAACTGCTCGATGATCCCGGTCAGTGCCTGCGCGGTCCCCGGGCCGAAGAAGCCCACGCGGAGGGTCCCCTGGATGCCGCGCCCGGCGTCGGACGCCTTGGCGATTTCCCGCTGGATGCGCCGGTAGGCGGGTTCGATCCCGTCGCGGAGTCGGCGCCCGACCGGGGTCAGCGCGACGCGCCGGCTGGTGCGCTCGAACAGCGGGGTGCCGATGCGGCGCTCCAGCTTCCGGATGATCTGGCTGGTCCTTCCCTGCGACAGGCCCAGGCGCTCCGCCGTGCGGCGGAAGTGCAGTTCCTCGGCCAGGACCAGGAAGGTCTCGATCTCGTGCTTCTCCACTCGTCCGCCCCCGTCCATTGGTGAGCCACGCTCACCGAGAGTGTGCCAGATCGCGGTTGTTCCGGCAGGTCAGCGTGTCGATGCTGGTTCCGCGTACCGCGCGTCGCGTACGCAGACCTCGACAGGAGAGCGACAAACATGCAGGACCGCTTCCACACCCCCCTGACGGCCGACAACGCAGCCGTGCTCCTCGTGGACCACCAGATCGGTCTCTTCACCGGCGTACGGGACATCGGCGTCGATGAGCTGAAGCACAACGTCACCGGCCTGGCCAAGGCCGCACTGCGCCTGAACCTTCCGACCCTCGTCACCACCACCGCCGCCGACAGCATGTGGGGACCCCTCATCCCCGAACTGCAGGCCGTACTGCCGCAGGAACTGAAGGTGATCGACCGCAGCTCGGTGAACGCCTGGCACGACGACCGGGTACGCGCTGCCATCGAGGCGACCGGACGCAGCAAGCTCATCATCGCAGGGATCTCGCTGGAGGTGTGCGCGGCATTCCCGGCGATCTCCGCGACCGCGAGCGGCTACGACGCGTACGTGGCCGTCGACGCGTGCGGCACCTTCTCCGAGACCAAGCGGACCACGGGGTTGCTGCGCCTGCAGCAGGCGGGTGTCATCGTGAGCGACTACGCCTCGCTCGCCGTCGAGGTCCTGGCGAACAACGCGCATCCGGACGCCGCGGGGGTGTACAGCGACCTCGACATGCCCTTCGCCACCCTCGTGGGGCAGCTCGCCGCTGCCTACCGCGGCTGATCCGAAGGGCATCAGGTGGCAGTCATCGTCTTTCTGCACGCGTTCGGATCCAGCAGCCGCGCCTGGCGGTCGCAGATCGAGGAGTTGGGGGACACACATCGTGTGCTGGCCCCCGATCTCCCCGGCCACGGCGCCGCACCGGGCCCGTTCTCGCTGGACGAAGCCGTCGCGGCGGTACGCGAGGTGCTCCGCGGCCAGGCCGAGCCAGTCCACCTGGTGGCAGTCTCCGGCTCGGTCTCCGTCGCGCTGCTCACTGCGCTCGCCGAGCAGGCTCAGGTCGCAGGCCTGGTCCTGTCCGGCGGTGCGGCGCGGGGGCGGCGCCGGGACTCCGTACAACGCCTGATGCTGCGGCTGATGCCCGAGGGGATGCTGGTGAACGTCCTCAAGGGTCTGTACGCCGGAGGTAGGGCCGAGTACGTGGACCAGGCGGTGCAGGACCTGCGCCGGGCGGGAAAGGCCACGCTGCTCACCGGGCTCACAGGTCTGGGCCGACTCGACCTACGCGACCGGCTCGGTGGCATAGGTGCCCCGACACTGGTGCTCAACGGAGCCAAGGACAGGTCGAACCTGTCAGGCGCCCGGGAGATCGCCGCCGGTGTCCCCGGCGCCACCATGCGCATCGTCCCGGGCGCCGGGCACCTGTGGAACCTCGAACAACCCGGGCTGTTCTCCCGCACAGTCGACGAGTTCGTCCGCTGAGGAACCAGCTGACCGAGCATGGGACCCCAGGCCGTCACACCGGCACGCCCCAACGCCCCGCGGCCTGGGGACTCCGCCCGGCAGTCGGTCCGCGGCGACGCGGGGAGCGCCGGGAGGAACGGTATGAGGCCCGCCCACAGATCACCCCCGAGGACATGCCTGACGGGGTCTCAGAGCGCCTCTGCAGGCAAAGCAGAGCCGGCACCAACCCTTCTCTGCTCCACGAACGCGATCGAGGGCGTGAACGCGCGGATACGCAAGGTCGTCCGCGCCCGCGGGCACCTCCCGAACGAGGCCGCGGCTCTCCAGTGCATCCACAGGGCGCGCTGATGAACCTGGACCCGACAGGGAAGGGCCGCAAGAAGTGGACCATGCGCCGGAAGGCACCGCTGCACGGCGGTGCGCCGTGCAGGGGTAGATGCTCTCCGGCACGCGGCACGGACCGTTCGCTCGTCGTAGCAGCACAGCTCCTCCGGGCCGGGGTCGTGCTGGGGGCGCCTGTCGCTGCCGGTGCGCGTGGCCCAAGACCAGCGCACGCCCGCCGAATGCCGTAGCCACGGGTGGTCGTCCAGCGGGTTTCACTGAGCAACTCAGCGACGTCACGAGTTCAGCTCGTAGCTCCCCGCCCGCTGCCGTGAGCAGGCACGAGTGCGACCGGGCGGCGGCACGGCGAGCCGCAGTCGCGCCGCCGCACCGGCGATCTACTTCTCCTCGGGAACGGCCATCTCGCCCAGCAGCGACCAGTCGTCCTGCGGCAGGGTCGTGTTCACGACGCGCGGCGTCTCCACCAGGTGGGGCGGCAGCGTCCGCTGCGCGGCCCTGAAGTGGGCGGACTGCACGTGAGCGGCTCCTGCCTCGTCGTCCCGGAACGCCTCGACGAGGACGTATTCCGTCGGATCCTCAACACTGCGGGACCAGTCGAACCACAGGCACCCGGGCTCACCACGGGTGGCCTCGGTGAAGTCGGCAGCGATCTCCGGCCACCGGTCGGCGTCCTCCGGACGGACACGGAACTTGGCGGTAATGAAGATCATCGAGTCTCTCCCTCTCACAGGCCCGAGGGGCCTCTTCGTACGGTTCGTCGAGCCTACGGGCCGCGGGGAAGGCCCGCGGCCGCCGCGCGCCGCCCTACCGACCAAATGCGCCGGGGTGAGGTGAACGGCACCGGAATGTCTTTTTTCTCGACAGGTGGAAACGTTGAAGCCGTCATCCCGTTGACCCTTCGGTGGCGGGCGCATGAGCATCTCCTCGCATCCCCTCCCGGGATTGAATGAAAAAGGAGAGTCGCAATGAAGGCAGTGCGCGTTCACGAATATCACCGGCGGCCTGTTGTGGAAGACGTTCCGGAGCCCACGATCACCTCGCCGCAGGACGTCGTCGTGGAGATCGGTGGGGCCGGCCTGTGCCGGACGGACCTCCATGTCATCGAGGGCCAGTGGCAGGAGAAGTCACAGGTCTCGCTGCCGTACACGCTGGGCCACGAGAACGCCGGATGGGTGAGGCAGATCGGCTCCGGGGTCTCCCATCTCGCCGTCGGTGACCCCGTCATCATCCATCCGCTGATGACCTGCGGGCTGTGCCGCGCCTGCCGTTCGGGAGACGACGTCCACTGCGAGAACAGTGCCTTCCCCGGCATCGACTGTGACGGCGGCATGGCGGAGTTCATGCTCACCAGCGCCCGCTCGTGCGTGAAGCTCGACCCCGGTCTCCGGCCTGCCGACGTGGCCGCGCTCGCCGATGCCGGCCTCACCGCCTACCACGCCGTACGCAAGGCGGTGCCACTGCTGTATCCCGGTGCCTGCGTCGTGGCCATCGGGGCCGGCGGCCTCGGGCACATCGGCATCCAGGCGCTGGTCGCCCTGACCCCCGCCGAGATCGTCGTCGTGGACACCTCCGAAGCTGCTCTGGAGCTCGCCAGGAGCCTGGGTGCGCACCACACCGTGCGCGCCGACGGCGACCCGGTGGCCGCGGTCCGGGAGATCACCTCGGGGAAGGGCGCGCACGTCGTCATCGACTTCGTGGGGGAGCGCGGGACCGAGGCACAGGGTGTGGCCATGCTCCGCCGGGCCGGCTCCTACTTCGTCGTCGGATACGGGGGCCACGTCCACGTTCCGACCATCGACATCATCTCCAACGAGATCAACGTCATCGGCAACCTCGTCGGCAGCTACAACGACCTCGACGAACTGATGACGCTCGCCGCTCAGGGCAAGGTGCGTCTGCACACCACCACCTATCCCCTCGACGCGGTGAACGACGCGATGGACGACCTCGAACACGGACGGTTGCGGGGCCGCGGGATCCTGGTGCCCGGCGGTCGGTGAGAGCGCTGCGCCGGAAGACACCAACCGCCACACACCGCGAAGGGGTCGATCCCGGGGCCGCGGCCCCGGGCTGAAAAGCCATGACAGACAACACATATCCCCAAAGGCTGCTCGCAGAATTCCTCGGCACCGCATTTCTCGTGTTTCTCGGGGTCGGCTCCATTCCGGCCACCCTGCTGCTGCAGAAAGCCGGGAAGGCCAGCTTCACCATGGCCGACCTGGGTGTCATCGCATTCGCCTTCGCCATGGTGGTCGTGGCCGCCGTGTTCGCGATAGGACATGTGTCGGGATGCCATATCAACCCGGCCGTCACCCTGGCCCTGGCCGCGACGGGCAGAATGCCCCGACGCGAGGTGCCGGGATACGTCGCGGCCCAGTGCGCCGGGGCGCTCGCCGGAGCCGGTGCCATCGTCGCCGTGCTCGGGGAACGCGCCGTGGGACTGGGCCTCGGTGTCGCCTCCTACGCCTCTCCGACCTCCGCCTCCCAGGCGTTCTTCGCGGAGGCACTGGGCACCTTCATCCTGGTCTTCGTCGTCTTCGGAGTCGTCGACCAACGGGCGCCGGGAGGCTTCGCCGGTCTGCCCATCGGTTTCGCGGTGTTCGCCATCGCCGTCGCGGTGGGCCCGGTCACCGGCGCGGCGCTCAACCCGGCACGCACTCTCGGGCCACTACTCGTGTACGGCGCGGGCGGCGGATCGGCCGACTGGTCCCAGCTGCCCGTGTACCTCGCGGCCCAGGTGGTCGGCGGCCTGCTGGCCGGACGGTTGTACGTGGCCATGAACAGGTTGCGTACTATCCCCGCATGACCGCCGCACCACAGCCGCTTCCCGGCCATGCGCCGGGAAGCGGTCCGTCCGGCCGGCTCCCCGGGGCAGCACAGGAGGCGCAGTGACGTACGAGAAGGACCCCCACGCCGCCGACACCGCCGCGCTGCTGGGATCGGTCCGACGCGCCCTGAGGGTGCTGGAGGCGGTCGCGGCCGGCGGCGACGGCATCACCGCCAAGGCGGTCGCCCGGCGCGCGGGGCTCACCCTCCCGACGACATATCGCCTGCTCAACACCCTGGTGCACGACGGCTACCTGGTCCGACTGAACCAGGCGCGCGGTTACGGTCTGGGATACAAACTCACCAGCCTGAACCGACGCCTGTGCCAGCAGCTGGAGATCACCCCCGGCGTGCTCGGGGTGCTCCAGCAGCTTCACGACGACTGTGCCGCCGCCGCGTACTACACCGTCTTCCGGGACGAGGAGATCGTCGTCGCGGAGGTGGTGGACTCGCCCGCGGCACCGCGGGCTCAGCCGCTCGACGTCGGCTTTCACCAGGCGCCGCACGCCACCGCCTTCGGCAAGGTCCTGCTGTCCTCGCTGCCCGCCGCACGGCGCCGCGACCACCTGGTCCACGGCCTCGCCCGGCTCACCGAGCACACGATCACCGCTCCCGACGTTCTGGAGGACCACCTCGCCCACGTGCAGACGTCCGGCGTGGCGGTCGAGGTGGGGGAGTTCCAGGGCGGTCTGTCCTGCCTGGCCGCTCCCGTGTTCGACGCACGCGGGAAGGTCGCGGGCGCCGTGGCCACCTCCGTCCCCGTGGAGCAGTTCGAGCAGCGGCATCCGCAGCTCAAGGACGCCGTACGCGACGGAGCCGCCCGCCTGTCGCGTCTGCTTGCCGGGGCCACGGCGCCGTAGAGCGGTGCCGGACGCCGGCCCCTCGACCAGCCATCGGCCGTTTTCCACCAGGGGTACACCGCAGGCACGCGTTCGACGTCGACCGCGCGGACGGCCTCCGCGCACGGATGACCATCGCAGCCCGGCATCCGCACCCGTTCCCCGCCCGAAGGGCTCGCCCCACGACCACTCCTGAGCCTCGGCTCAGTACGGTCCGGGGCGCCGTCGGCCAAGGCGCCGGGTGAGCGCCGGTCACTGCTCACGCGGGGGGCCCAGCAACCGGTTCCTGACCGCGGCGAGTACCTCCGTACGGCTGCGCGGGCCGTTGTCGGCTGCGATGAGGTGGTCGCCGATGCGCAGTGAGAAACTGATCAGGCAACGGGCCTCGACATCGTCCTCGTCGGGGCAGAAGGCCCCGTAGAGCTTGCGCAGATAGTCCATGCGCCGGTTGTCGGCCCGGCGGAGGCAACGCGCGGCGCTTTCGTCGCGGCGGGCCCAGTCGCGGATCGCGAGCTCGACCCCGGCGCTGATCACCAGCGTTTGGTCGGACCCCACGAAGTCGAAGAGGCGCCCGAGTCGCTCACGGGCGTCACCTCCGTCGCGCTCGACCCGCTCGATGACATCTTCGGTGACCCCCCGCTCCCAGGTGTCGAGCATTTCCTCCAGCAGGGCGGCGCGGTTGCGGAAGTAGCCGTAGAAACCGCCCTTGCTGACGCCGAGCGCCTGGGCCAGGGCCTCGACCCGGACGGCCTCGGGACCGCCGGCGGCGAGTGCTCGCAGGCCCTCCTCGATCCACTTGTCCCGCGGCGTACGGATCGCGCCCACGCTGTGTCTCCCCTCACCTGTCCCGAGCCGAGTATACGGAACCGTATAGATGGGTCTATGCTCGATCTATACGCCACCGTATAGACAGGATCTGCCATGAGCGATCTGCGCCTCCCCTCGACCGACCACACCTCCCGCCCCTGGCGGATCCACGAGATCGCCGGTGACTTCCAACTCGAGGACCTGTGGGCGCTGCCCACGCCGGGCGGCCCGGACGACCTGCACCACCTGGTCCAGCAGATGGCGGACGGCAAGGGTGGTCCGGACGGCGGCAACCCCGTGGGGCGCTTCCTCTTCGCGGTGCGCTGGAAGCTCGGCGCGCTGCTCGGCTGGGACAAGCCGGACTCGGGCGTCGGCGGCCGGGTTGCCTCGTTGCGCGACCGCCTCCCGGACGACCTGCGCGAGGGACCACGGGGACCGGACCTCAGCACGGCGCCCTTCACATCGGTTTTCCAGACACACGACGAGTGGGCTGCCGAGTACGCCAACAAGACCATGCACGGGGTGATGCACATCGGCTGGGTCCCCGACGGGAACGGCGGGTACCGCGGCCAGATGGCCGTTCTGGTCAAGCCCAACGGCCGCCTCGGCTCCCTGTACATGCTCGGCATCAAACCCTTCCGGTATCTGGGGGTGTACCCGGCCCTGATCCGATCGATCGGCCGGCAGTGGCGAGAGGACACGGAACGCCGAACAGCTCGCTGACTCTTCCGCCGGCAAGGCCGGCGGCCAGGTCGTCAGAGCAGCGGGCGATCTGCCGCCGCCACCCGCTCTCCTCTGCCAGCGCCCAGGGGCCGTCACCTCGGCCCCGGACGCAGGCGCCTCTGGGCGATGAGCCAAGGACCGGACCGGCGCCCGGGCCGCGGGCAGTGCCTCCCTCCCCGGCGACGCCGGGAGACCGATCTCGTCGGCCGCGTACGGATGGAGGGGTACCGCGTCCTGGAGGTCAGGTTTCCTGCAGTGCCGCTGCCTGCCCCTGCAGGACCTGTATCAGCGTGCGGACCTGGGCGTGGTTGCGGCGATGGATCGTGGCAACGCCGATGTGCCGGGTCGGAGCCGGCGGTTCGATCGGGACGGTGCGCACTCCCGCCACCGGCGGGGTCAGCGCGATGGAGGGGATCAGTGAGATCCCCATGCCCGCGGCGACGAGTGAGCGGGCGAAGAAGTAGTCCGTTGTCGTGCCGCGCACCTCGGGGTCGAAACCGGCACGGCCGGCGTAGTGACGTAGGTACGCCTCGGTCTTGAGGCAACCGAGTACCCAGGGCTCGGCGGCCAGTTCGGTGATGCCGAGTGTCTCGCGGTCGGCCAGAGGATGAGCGTCCGGCAGGACGACATGCAGGGGGTCTTCCATGAGAGCGGTCCACTTCAGGCTGGAGTTCGGGCCCGGCCGCCCGGGCAGCGGGCCGTCGAAGTGGTAGGCGAGGGCGAGGTCCACGGCACCCTGACGGACCATCGGCAGACTGTCCTCTGGCTCGCTCTCCCTCACGTGGACCACGGTGTCGGGATGGGCGGTGGCCAGGCGGGCGAGTGCCTGGGGCAGCAGGAGCCTGCCGCCACTGGTGAACGTGGCGATGGTGAGCCGGGTGCGGCCGCTGCCGAGCCGGTCGACCTGCTGCCTGGCGTATTCGAGTTCCGCGGCGACCGACTCGGCGGCCCCGACCATGATCTGCCCGGCCGGGGTGAGCGTGACTCCGCGTGTGCTGCGCGCCACGACCTGGGCGCCGAGGCTGCGTTCGAGTGCAGCGATGTGCTGCGACACGGCCGAGGGAGTCAGGCGAAGGGCCGCCGCTGCCCGGTTGAAGCTGCCGTGCTCCGCCACCGTTCGCAGGACACGCAGCCGCTGCACATCGATCAACAGTTTTCCTTAATACTCGTCCAGTAAGTAGTCACTTCTGCTGATGACCGTACGTCTCCAGGATGGGGGCATGCAAAAGGTCTGCGTCATCGGCGGAAGCCGGTACTTCGGCAAGCTCCTGGTCCAGCGCCTCCAGGCCACCGGCCACCAGGTCACGGTGCTCAATCGCGGCTCCGAGCCGCCGCCTGCCGGGGCCGAGCACCTGGTCGTCGACCGCAATGACGAGGCCGCTCTGATCGCTGCGCTCGGTTCCCGCACCTTCGACGTGGTCGTCGACCAGGTCTGTTACACCCCCGTGCAGGCCGCGATCGCCGCCCGCGCCTTCAGCGGCCGCACCCCGCGCTGGGTCATGACCTCCACCATCGAGGTCTACGATCCGGCGACCGCCGCCCTTCCGGTCGTCCCGCCCGGCACACCGGTGCCGGAGGAACTCGTGAACCCGTCCACGTGGCCGGTGGTCATGAACCTGCCGTGGCATGACGCGGCTTACCTGGAGGCACACTACGCCGAGGGCAAGCGCCAGGCGGAGGCCGTCCTCGCCCAGCACCAGGGGTTCGCCTTCGCCACCGTGCGCAGCGCCCACGTACTCGGTGGCGGCGCGGCCGAGTTCACCGGTCGGCTGGCGCACTACGTCGAGCACGTCACCGAGGGCACACCGGTCACCGCGCACGCGAAGGCGCTGCCCACGGTCTTCATCCACTACGAAGAGCTGGCGGAGCTGCTGCTGTGGGCGGCAACAGGCACCGACGTCACCGGCCCGGTCAACGCCTGCTCCGACGGGCAACTCGACGTGTACGGCCTGGGCGCCGTCGTCGCCGCGCAGGCCGGCCGGAAGGCCGTGTACCGGGGCGTCGCCGCGGGCGAGCCGGCCTCGCCGTTCTCCTTCGACCGCCACTACGCCATGAGCAACGCCCGCGCGAAGGAACTGGGCTTCAGCTTCTCCCACATCAACGACTGGCTCCCCGGCGCCGTCACCGAGGCCCTCGCCCCAGCCCCCATCGCCTGAGGAACACACACCATGCAATACCGCCGCACTCTTGCAGGCACCACCATCAGCGCCATCGGCCTGGGCGCCATGCCGCTGTCGATCGAGCACCGCCCGGACGAGAAGCGGGCCGTGTCCACCATCCACGCCGCCCTGGACGCCGGGGTCACGCTCATCGACACCGCCGACAGCTACCACTGGCACGCCGGCGAAGCGGGCCACAACGAACTCCTCGTCGCCCGAGCCCTGGCCCGCTACGGAGCGGACACGTCTCACATCCTCGTCGCCACCAAGGGCGGCCGAGGCCGCCCCGGCGACGGCAGCTGGACCGTCACCGCCACCCCCGCCCACCTCAAGCGCGCCGCCGAAGCATCCCTGAAGCGCCTGGGAGCCGAGGCCATAGGCCTGTACCAGCTGCACAAGCCGGACCCGGCCGTACCCTGGGCGGAGTCCGTGGGCGCGCTGCGGGAGCTGCTCGACACCGGCACCATCCGCGCCGCCGGGATCTCCAACGTCACCACCGACCAGATCCGTGAGGCCCACGCGATCCTCGGCGACGGCCTCGTCTCCGTACAGAACCAGTACTCCCCGGCAGTCCGCGACAGCGAGCCCCAGCTTCGGCTGAGTACGCAGCTCGGGCTGGCCTTCCTGCCCTGGAGCCCGCTGGGCGGCATCTCCCGAAGCTCCCTTGAGGGCCCCTCCGGTCCGAAGCCTGCGCACACCGCGTTCCACCGCATCGCGGCCGAGCGCGGCGTCAGCCCGCAGCAGATCGCTCTTGCCTGGCTGCTGACCCGCTCCCCGGCGGTGATCCCGGTACCGGGCGCCAGCCGCCCGGCATCGATTCAGGACTCTGCCAAGGCGGTCGAGCTCGACCTGACCGAAGCGGAACGGACACAACTGGAACACCCACTGACCAACTGAGCCGCCACCACCCTTTGCCGGGCTCACGGATGCACGCACTATTCGACCACGACAGGTGAGCACCGGCCCATCACCGGCGCGGCTGCGTGGGCCGCTCTGGGTAACTCCCTTCGGTGAACCGCATGCTGCCGGACATCACGAAAGTGACAGCACCGCCCGTGGACTGTTGCGGCTGACCGCCCCTCCGAAGACGAAGGCCGGGCACCGGCCCGGCCAACGAGACCGCCCGTCAAGTGACTCGCCACAGTTCCGGCCCTCGGACGTGCAGAGACGTCGTTGATCGGCTCGGCTCTTCGTCAGGAGGGAGACGCAACGACGCTTCTCCGACCGGATGGCACGGAGCAGTTACCGCGTTGATGTGGAGGACGCCTGTGTGGGAGCCTGCACGCTCCCGGACGGCACCGAGGTGCTCGTCCGGGACTCGAAGGACGGGGAGTGCCAGCTTCAAGTGCGACCTGTTCGTGCCTGTCTTCAGCGCAACTGGGGAACCACCCCAAGCAGGAGGAGCAGCGGGGGCCGGCCGCCTCGAGGTGCCGGCCCGGCTTCCGCCGTACGGTGCTCCTGGCCCGCTGAGCGCAGCTCTGTCAGAGGCCCCGGATACAGATGGAGCAGTCGGATCGTCGTGGGCCGCCGGTGCGGTGCACACGCCAGGTAGCCCCAGTGGGGAGGAGGCCACCAAGAGGCAGGGTTCACGACGAGAACCGGCGACCGGCGGTGGCTGGAGCACTGAGCGGCTGACAGCTGAACGTGCTCAACTCCGCAGGCCGATGACGGCCCAGCCGCGGCGGGCGGCCTGGCTCACGACGTCACCCCATTCGGCGACGAGCCGGGAGAATGACGCGAAGTCCTGGATCCAGCCGATGGGTTCGGCCAGGTGGCGGTCGAACGGCTCGCGCAGTGAGCCGAGGCGCGGCTCGACCTGCCCCCAGAAGCGATGCAACGCCGCAACGTCTTCCGGCAACAGCCAAAGCATGACATCGAGTCGACAGGTCCAGTCGCAGGGGTGCGGCGCGACGGCCGGGGAGAAGCCTGAAGCCTCGGTGGCGTAGGTGGAGCCACTCCAGAACAGCGGGGCGCTGAACTGGTCGAGAGCCTCTCGCAGCGGCGTGTTGACGAAGGCGCGCAGTTCGTTCCAGCGTTCCCCCGCCCAGAAGTGCGCTTTGTAAGACGTCATGGTGCCGAGGAATTCGTAGCGCGCCCACCACCGAGCCTCTGTTGGATCGGGCCATGTCCACCCGGGCGGGAGGTTGTAGTCATACACGTCGTCCGGGCCGAACGCAGCCTCCTCGACCAGGTCGTCCCGCTGCCCGGCCGGTACCGACTCCAGATGGGCCCAGTCGACGATCAGGACCTCCATGCACATGCCCATGGGGACAGCATACGAATCGGCCGGCCACCCCCGTGGAGGCGTTCCCCCCGCGGTTCGTATCCTTGGCGGTGATACGCATGGCGGAAGAGGTGCGGTCAGTTGTGGACATGGGGCACGGTGCGTGATGTCGGCTGCCACTGCCAGGAGCCGGGAACCTGGCCTGGTCTGCCTCGAAGAAGCGTGCGGCGATGTGCTCGGCTCCCGCGAGCCGGCCACCGCAACCGGTGGGCGCCGTGGAGGACGATGCCGAACCTGGAGCCCGTCCGCGACGGCGAGCGGAACTGCTGCACACCAGCGGAACATGATGCGGATGCTGCGCCCCGGCCACCCCAATACCCTCACCACCCGCCCCATCTGGCCGTCAGCCCGGTGCTGGAGCGGCGGTGCCGCTCGGACAGGCCCGGCACCTGCTCGACGAACGTCTTGCGGACACAGCTCTTCCGGTCGCAGAAGTACCGGTGGACCCGCAGCCGGACTATGACGCGATGGGATCCCAACGGCCTTTCATTCAAGGTTTGTTGGTACGAGCTGTGTATGCGTCTCGCCTATTTCCCGCAGTCCGGGCATCGGCCCGGTCGAGCGGTGGACACCGCCTCCACTACCAGGACGTCGGAGGAGTCGCTGACGCGCTCCACTTGCACATCGATCCCGGGAAACAGCACAGCCTCGACCGTCTTGCTTGCCATGCCGGGACATACTCTGCCGAAACGATCCCTCGCTCACTTCACTGACTTGGGGATTCACGGAACTGCGGACAGAGCCGTTTGCGAAGATCCCCATCAGTGCAGCGTTGGCGCAACGCCTGGTCGCAGGCCGGGCCGAGAGCCCTGGCCTCGAAGGCCCGGCGTCGCTGCCGCTGCTCAGTGACCAACTGTTTGCCGTGCTGGGAGCGTGAGCCCGATGACTTGATCACTGCCGTCCGACGCGGCCTACGCTAGCTCCAGTACCGCCACGACGTCCTCGACGGCTGCCTCACCGGCACCGGCCTCCGACGCCAGCCACCATGACGACAACAAGCATCCAAGGTCAGTATGCGGAGGCGTGCTCGAAGGTGACCTCAGGGTGGGCCTTGCTCGGGCCGTCGAGCAGCGGCTGGTCATTCCCGCGCAGGTGCTCGTCGAAGAAGGACCCCACGTAGTCACGGGTGATCTCCACAGCTCGCTTGCCAGGCAAGGCGTTGGGTTCATCCTCACCCAACTGGTCCGCAAGAGGGGCAAGGTCGGTGAAGGTGAAGTGGTCAGCGCCGGTCACCGTGGCCCAACGCTTCCAGCCCTCAAGCTTCTGCCAAGCCGCAGCCCAAGTCTTGTCCTCGCTGCCGGGACTGTGGTCGGCCTTGGTACCCAGCATCAAGAGGGGCCGCCCGGAGAGGCCGGACTCGCTACCGGAGTCGATGAATGGGCCGTCCAGGTTCACCCCGGCGTGGACGCGCGGATCGTGGGCCATGGTGGCGGCGGTGCTGGCACCGCCCAGGGAGTGCCCAGCCATCCCGATACTGTCTTTTTCGATCATGTCGGCGTGCATCCAGGGTGATGTGTTACCGATCAGTTGGTCCAGCGTGAAGGAGAGGTCAGCCGCTCGGCCCTCGGCGGCGGGCCGAAAGCTTGTGGGACCGACCTTCCCGCAGGCCATGCACGGCAGAATGCCCTTGCCCGGGAAGTCGACGCCTCCAGCTTCATAGGCGTGGTCCACCACTGCGACCACATAGCCGCGGCTGGTCAGGTCCTCGGCCAGGCTGGTAAGGGTGGCACCCGGCATCTTGAAGCCGGGCGAGAAGACGACCAGCGCAAACCGCCCAGACTCAGGCTTCGCGTCGGTGTATGTGTGAGTGCGGGTGCCACCGAGCGCCTTGGCAAAGGACTCCAACTTCATTTCGTTGAGGAAGGCTTGGGCCCCATGGGAGCTCATGTACTGGGCGAGCTTGCCGGTTCCCTTCTGCGCCGGGTAGTACATCGACACCATCAGTTCCCTGTCGCCCGCCCTCGGTGCCCACGGGTCACGGCGACTCCGGTCGACGAGGTGCAGCGAGTTGCGTCCTACCGCGTATTCCCCAGTCGGGACAGGAAGCGCGAGGTCCCCCTTCCCATCCTCCGAAGCGGCGGCGTGAGCGGTCGGCGAGACTGAGGAGTCAGCAGCCGAGTCCTCAGAACTGCAAGCGGTCAGACTGATAGCACCTACAGCGACTGCTCCAGCAAGCAGGACGGCAGTGGCTCCATGACTGCGTACGGACATCTGCATCTACCTCTTTCTCAGTGGCAGCGCAATACCGCGCCGGCCTTGAGAGCAACGTAGAAAGATCGAGCCCGCAAAGAATCACCCTGCAGAGGCAACTCGAGCAGTAGCTCTTGAGGGCCAGATGCCACGCGCATGTGGCTCATAGGAGCGATGGGGGATGAGCTCTGTGGGGGATGCGTTCAGGAAGAATTTCCGCCTAGGGCCTGCTGTGAAAGCGCTGGTCACAGCCACTCGTTGAGGACTGCGACCAGCACGGTCGCCTCATAGCGGACGGCGAGTTTGATGCCCCTATCATCGGCAGCACCGGCTGGGAACAGTCCAGAGTCTGGATCTGCGACTTGTCGTCGACGCAGAACACCAGAGCGCGCTCGGACGGGTCCAGATACAGGCCCGACGACGTCGTGGACCTTCTCGACGAAGTACGGGTCCGTGGACAGCTTGAAGGTCTCGGTGCGGTGCGGTGCGGTGCGGTTGCAGGCCCAAGGCCCGCCGGCTCCGTGACACGGTCGACTGCGACAGACCCATCTCCGTGGCCATCACCCGCGTCGACCAGTGCGTGGCGTTCTTCGGCGTCGACTCCAGCGTCCGCTTCACCACCGCGGCGACCTGCTCGTCGGTGACCGTCCGGGGGCCACCCGAGCGCGGCATGTCGCCCAGGTCGGCGATCCGGTGCTCGACGAACCGCTTCCGCCAGCGACCCACCGCATGCGGCGTGGAGCCCCACCGCGCGGCCACGTCCTTGTTCGACGCGCCGGTCGCGCAGGCCAGGATGATCCGACATCGCAAAGCCCACGCTTGCGAAGTGGAACGGCGCCGCACCCATCCCTCCAGCGCAGCCCGCTCGGCATTCGACAGGATCGACTCGGCCTTCGACCGCCCAGTAGTGCACCTACGAACTCGCCTACGACGACAACCTGGTCACCAACGGCACCGCACCACTGACCGGCGTCGACAACGTCACCGGCAGCTCCTCCGGGGACCTGTTCGTCGCCGAGGACGGCGGCACCATGGAGATCTGCATCATCACCCCCGACGACATCGTCGCCCCCTTCCTGCGGATCACCGGCCAGTCCGGCTCGGAGATCTGCGGCCCGGCGTTCTCCCCCGACGGCAGGCGCCTGTACTTCTCCAGCCAGCGCGGCACAACCGGCACCTCCTCCGGCGGCATCACCTACGAAGTCACCGGACCGTTCCGCACCACCGCCTGAGCGCCGACCGGCGACGGCCGGCGGCGGCAGGACGGCGTTGCCGCCGACCTGCGCCCTCGGCCGTCCACCATGCCGGGCCCGAAGCTCTGCCCAGCACCAAGCAGGCCGACGGCAGCGGCGGCCACAGGCCGGGCGGATAGTCCGCCCGAACCGTGGCCGGGCGGGTCGAGCAGCACGCCCTGGAGAGCGTGCCAGCCGTCGCCCAGGGCTTCGAAGCGCGGCGCGAGCCGGCCGGCAACGCATCACCGCCCGCATCGCCCTCTTCGTGATGCCAAGGGGCAGCGACGACCGACACTCCCGTGACGGACCCCATCCGAGGCGGATACCCGCGACATCGACGGACACGTCTCATGCACCAGCCGGACATGCGAAAGGATGGATTTTCCTCAAAAATCGTCCGTCGGCTCACCCACGCACGGGAGAGTGGCCGCACCATCCTCAACAGTTCACCAAAGGCTTCCGTGCCCTCTGACCATGGAGCATCGCACCCTCAGCTGCCCTTCGGGCAGCCCACGACCAGCGAAGACATCAGCGTGGTCACCCTGCACGGCGACATCGACCACTACAACGCCGCCCACCTCAGCGACACGTTGCTGTACCCCCACGGCACGGCCACGGCCCGTACCGTGATCGACCTCAGCGCTGTCACCTTCATCGACTCCACCGCCATCAACGCCTTCATCGCCGCCCACCACGCTGCCCGGCAATCCGGCGGCTGGCTGCACCTGGCCGGGCTCACCGCCTCCGTACTGAGCACGGTCCAACTCATCGGCCTTGACCAACTCATCCCCTGCTACCCCGCCCTTTACCGCGACCTGACCTCCTGACAGGGTGACGCGGACGTCGCGGAACTCGCGAGGTCACGCCCGCCGATCCGGGGCTGAACGTCGGGGACCCCCTCGCCCGGCTGGTGCAGGACGATGCCAGCGGACTGCGGGCCCGCGCGGTGGAGGCCGTCGCCCGCTTCCTGGCCGAACACCAGACGGTCTTCGACGAAGCCAAAGACGCCCAGCAGCCGAAGACGGCTCGGGGAGCTCGCGCCGCCTGATGAACCTGCACATCGACGTCCCCTGGATTTTGTAGGCCGCCCAGGCCACCGGGCGAACGATCCGGCTCCCGACGACTATGGTGTCCCGGTCCCGGCGGTGGCCCGCCACCGGGCAGAGGGGTTCGAGCAGCGCGTCTTCGACGGCGGCCCCTACGCCAGGGCCGCTGCCCTGGTGCACACGCTGGGCCGGTGCCGCTGGCTGGACCGCTCCAGCATGGCTTTGGCCCCGCCACCGGCGTCATGTACCTCGAGGCCGCCGGTATCACCGTAAGGCCCGCCCGCGAAGACGCCGTCGCCCTCAAGGACCTCCTCCTGGACCCGGCCTGCACGGCCGGGAAGATCGCCGCCCTGCTGCGGACCTTGCATCACCGTCGCGGTCCCGATGCTGCTCGCCCGAGTCCAGGAAGAGGCCGGGGGCCGGGCGGGTGACGGATGAGCCGGGGGCTTTGCGTCCTCTGCCTGGCGGCGGGCGATGTCGTCGCCGAAGGCAGCTGCGCAAGCTCATCGGCACATTGACCTTCGACGCGTCCCGCCATGGAAACCTGTAGCCCTTCAGGTCCCTTCGGCTTTATGATCACGGGCAAGGCGGGGTCGTAGCACAGAGGTAATGCGCCGCGATGACATCTCGGAGGACGTCGGTTCGAATCCGACCGCCCCGCCCCCTCGCCGTCCATGCGCGAGCGCGGCGTCGGCTGTTTCTCCGCGGCGTTCGATGTGGCAGGCTCGCCCCTGGTGAAGTCGCCGCCGCGCGACAGTAGTGCGTCAATGTGCCGCAGGGCGTGGAGTCGCTCTGGAGGGCGTGTGTTTCGAGGCCGGGGCTGGCCTCAGGCAGCGCGCGTGAGGGGGGCGGGTCCGGCCGGGGCTGACCTCTTGGCCGGCCTGGTCACCGGCGGGCGTCCGAGGAGCCCCGCAGGGCGACGCCTCTCGAACGCTGTGCCCGCGGTGCCGCGGCCGGCCGCTATGGGCCGCTCATCCACCAGGTATTCGGCCCCTGGTGTCTCGGGTCAGCCCGGCGAGGCCTACCCGACGGTTGTTGCGGTGCAGGCCAGCAGACGCAGGGCGGGGGCCGAGACGATCTGGATGTGCGGGACGTCGGGGAGCTGGACGTTGATGTAGCCTCCCTCGATCGCGAAGCGGATGTCGTCGGCGCGGTCGATTTGGCGGCCGTCTGCATCGGTGAGGGTGTAGCCGGCCATCAGCTCGATGGAGCCTGTACGCCAGTTGGGGTTCACATTCACGCGGCGACCTCCGGGAAGTCCAGATCGGGCTGAGCCAGGTGGTTGAAGAAATTCGAGAGGGTGTTGAGCGCGATGTGAGCGACGATCTCGGCCAGCTCGGCGTCGGTCACCCCGGCCTCCCGGGCGGCGGCCAGCACTGTGTCCTCGACCCGCCCTGAAGTGCGGATGATCTCGCGGGCCAGGCGCAGCACCGCATCGGCGTGCGGGTCGCCGTCGTCGGACGCCTCACGGGTGCGGGCCAGCTCGGTGTCGGTCATGCCGAGCTTCCGGCCGCGCAGGGTGTGGGCGCTGACGCAGTAGGTGCAGTGGTTCTCCTGGGCCACCAGCAGCGCCAGTTGTTCACGGAGCCGGACGCGCAGGGCGCCACGGGTGAGGTGGTCACGCATGGCCAGGTAACCGGCGAGCGCGGCCGGTCCGTTGGCAAGCGTCGCATAGAGGTTGGGCACGCGGCCGAGTTGCTGGCGGGTCCTGTCGAGTAGTCCTGCGGTGTCTTCGGTGAGTTGTGGGATGCGGGGCATGGTCGACCTCCAGATGGTACTGATCGGTTCCGTCTTGCGGAACGGTACTGATCGGTTCCATATTCGTCAAGGTCGGGATAGGGTGCAGTCATGGCCACCAAAGCCCGCGAACGCCTCCTCGACACCGCCGAGGAACTCTTCTACGCCGAAGGCATCCGAGCTGTCGGAGTGGAGCGCATCCTGGCCGAGTCCGGGGTCGGCCGCGCCTCCTTCTACCGCCACTTCGCAAGCAAGGACGACCTGGTCGTGGCCGTCCTCCAGCGACGTGACGAGGCATGGCGCGCCTGGCTGGCGGAGAGGGTGAACGCGCTCGGCGGAAAACCGCTGGATGTGTTCAAGGCGCTGGCCGAACGGTTCGCACGCGCCGACTTCCGCGGCTGCGCCTTCATCAACACCATGGCCGAGACCGCCGACACCGAAAGCGGCGCCTACCGGGTCGCGGCGGAGCACAAGGAGCACGTCACCAAGTACGTCGCCGGACTGCTCGCCGAGAACGGCCATGCGGCGACCGACGAACTCGCGCGGCGGTTCGTGCTGCTGATGGACGGGGCCATCGTCACTGCACTGCGCGAACGCACGCCGGCCGCAGCGAACGAGGCCTGCGCCGTGGCAGCCGCCATGCTCACCAGCAACAGGTCCTGAATCCATTCCTGAGCCTTTTGGGTGAGCTCGAATGAGATGCGGGCTGCAGACCACTTGTGGGCGTGTCGAAGGACCCTCGACCTGGGCTACTACTTCATCCTGGGCGCGACGCTCTTCCACCTCGCCGTGGGCCGTGTGGCCCAGCCCTACCGGAACGGCGGGGGCGGGCCGGCGTGGGAGCAGTACGTGGGCACTGCAGCGGAGCTCGGGAGTTGACCCGATCGACTCACCCGTGATCCGGATCGGATGCTCGACCTCGGGGACTCGTCCCACAGCTGCCGTCCGAGTCCGCGTTCCCGCCCAGATCAACGAACGTCGCCAATACGGCACGGCAGTTGGCCGGGCCTTCCCAACGCCTGTTGTCCATGACGGTGGTGTTCCTGAGCCTGACACTGCCGGGACCGACCCGCAGCGGTGGGGCAGGCGTGTAGCCGAGGGTGATGTTGATGCCGCCCCCGCCCTTCTCGGCGTAGTTGCCGGTCACCTTGGAGTCCACGAGCGTCACGTCCCTGACGCCTCGTACGTCGATTCCCCCGCCGTAACCCGCCAGTTCACCAGGGCGTGTGGGGTCGTGAGGGTCGACGACCCGGTTGTTGCTGATCGTCGACCGTTCGACCAGCCCGGACGAGTCGAATCGGATACCTCCGGCCTCGCCCGCCTCGTTCTGGTCCACCACGCTGTCGCGCAGTGTGAAGGAGCTGAACGGGATGTTCTGGACAGCACCGCCGATGCGCCCCTTGTTCCCGAACAGACGCACCCGTTCCATCGTCAGCTCCGACGCGTTCAGCGCGGCGCCGCCCCCGTAATAGTTGTAGAGGGAGGCCGTGGGTTCAGAGCGGCCGCGGGTGATGCTGAGGTCGGTGATCGTGGTCGGCCTCATGACGGTGAACACCCGGTCGATACCCCGGCCGTCGATGACGGTCTCGTCCGCTCCGGCCCCGGTAATGGTGGTAGGTGCGAAGATCTTCAGGTTGCCGTGTGCCGTGTCGCCGAGGGTGTAGTCGGTGAAGGGCCGGCCGAGCAGTGGCGGGACACTGAGGTTGTAACGGCCGGCGTGGAGCACGATGGTCGAACCCGGGTGCACATTGGCTTCCATGACCGCCGCGCGAAGCGTGCATCCTCCCTTGGTAGAAAGGCACCTGCCGTCACGGGCGGACGCGTCGGGTGCGTCGCTGGTGCTGTCTACCACGATGCGTTGAGCAGTCGCCGCCTGCGCCACTGCGTGGCCCGGCACCATCGCGGCGATGCTCAGGGCAGTGGCCGCCGCGGCCACTACTCGGACGGCGGTCGCTGTTGTCTTGGTGGCTTTGGTCATCTCCCAGAAGCTAGAGCTCGTCCTGGACAGCCGGATAGGATGCACATCACGTAAGCCGCATTTGACGAGATATAGCCCAAAAGCCTCTGCGGGATGGGGGGTACCGGCCTGATCCGGATGCCCACATTCCTGATTCCCACACGCTGGTTCCGATCATGGGTCGTGGGGCCGGGCGTGGCGAGAGCGGTCGGCGCAGCGGCGGCGGCCCGCAACCGCTGCGCCGATGCGCTCCAGCATGTCTGCGACAGCCCGGCCGAAACGGCGTCCTTGCACCACACGCTCCTGAACCACGGTTCGCCGGACTTCCGCCAAGGGCCGCTCCAGGCTTTCGCGTCCGCACTTGGGCGGGACGCGATTCCGCGGCTGTGCGGGTTATGCGCAGGCTGGGCAGCGACACTGGGTCGCTGCCCAGCACTGGATGAGTGGGGCGCGTGGGGTTGATCTCATCCCCTTGACGCAGGGCGCAGGGAGAAACGACGTATGTCGCGGTGCCTTCGGCGTGTTGTCAGACGATGCGGAGGATGCTCTTGCCGTAGGTGGCACCCTCCGCGAGCTGCTGCACGGCGGTGGCCAGGTCTGCCAGGCTGTATTCGACGGTGATGTCCACGTGCACTGTGCTGTCTGCGACGAGGTCAAGTGCGCGGCGGGCACTGTCGGCGAGACGTTCGGGGTGGGTCCTGCTGAGCAGGTTGCTGTTGTAAGTGATCAGCGACTTGCCATGCATGAGCAGGTCGTTGGTGTCGGCCAGGACGGGTTCATAGGTGCTGAGATTGCCGTACACCGCAAGGCGGCCGTGCGGCGCGAGCTGCTCCAGGCCTGCGCGACGAGTCGAGCCTCCGACCGGGTCGAGGATCACGTCGAAGCGCTCGTTGTCGAGTTTGGCCGGGAACTCTTCACGGAGTACGACCTGGTCGTAGCCGAACCGGGTGGCGTAGCCGGCCCTGGCCGCACTGCCGACGATGCCGACGACCCGACCGGCTCCGGCGAGCCGGGCGAACTCGGCGGCGAGCGTGCCGACCGAGCCGGCCGCAGCATGGATCAGCACGCTTTCGCCGGGCTGCACTTGAGCCCTGGTGTTGATCAGGTCGTAGGCGGTCGGCGCGGCCCAGCCGAGGCCCGCCGCCGTCCGCAGCGGCAGGTCACCGATGTCCAGACTGAGCAGGGCGGGCGCTACGACCACCTCGGCAAAGGCGCCCCCCGTGGTCAGCGCGGCCACGGGGGCGCCGTTGCGGTCGGGGGTGACGCCCTCGCCAACAGCAGTGATGTGCCCGACCGCCTCGAAACCGGGGACGAAGGGGCGTGGGACGGGGAAGTCGCCGTCCCGGACCATGACGTCCCCCCACTGGATCCCGGCGTAGGCGACCTGGATCGCCACCTCGCCGGGGCCGGGGGCGGGCTCGTCGACTTCGGCGATCTCGTAGTGGCCCTCCGTGTCGAGCAGTACAGCCTTCATGCTTACAGCCCCCTGTGTTGATTCAGTATCCTTATATCGAAGGCTAGAGATGTAAGGTTCCTGAGTCAACTCATGGGCCTGTCAGTTGAGGGAGAGCATGGTGGAAGTCCCGGTCGAGGAGTCCCTCTGTACCCGGATCAGGCGGTCGGAGCAGGCGCTGATGTCGCATCACGAGGCCGTGTTGCGCGGCTACGGGCTGACCATGACCCAGTACACCGTGCTGCTGACCCTCTCGCGTGAAGGCGGCATGTCTGGTGCTCAACTGGCCCGCTCCTGCGGTGTGACGCAGCAGAGCATGAGCAGCGTGCTGACCAACATGGAGGTCAAGGGACTCATCCGCCGTGATACGTCTCCGGTGCACGCCAAGGTGCAGATCGCCACCTTGACCGACGAGGGTCGGGCAGTCCTCGACCGCGCCTACCAGGAGGTGATCATCCTTGAGCGCGCACTCACCGAGGCGTTCACTCCATCGGAACACGCCGCACTCTGCGCACTCCTGGAACGAGCCACTGCTGTCCTGATCCAGCAGACGCGCCACGCGACAGCCCCGCCCACCGCCTGAGCCCCGGCTCAGCTCCATCACGGTCGGCACGTTCGTCCCGGAGCGCTGCCCGCCTGGTGGTGCCGGGGAAGCGGGGGCCCGGGGGCCGACCACCGGCCCCGGCTACCGGCCGTTTTCGCGGACCGGTCCGAACGTGATGCGGGCTGCAGCGAGCGGAGCGCGTCGGTGCACGTGTGGCACTCCCACTTCCTCATGTTTGGCGGCAGCCGCGCTGCTCCCGGTCCTGGGGGCTGGAGGTCCACCCGCTGCATGTCCAGGGTCGACTTTCCGCGGAACGTCCGGTTGTCCGGGTCTCCGGGGACATCCGGTCGGAGGGCGCCGCGTGTACGGCCTCGGTGAACCCCAGCGGGTCGCCAGGGCCGCAGTCTTTGGACGGCTCCTTGGGCAGTTCGCGCACCACGACGATCGCCGTGCAGCCACCCTCGGTGCTCACCATGGACACCCGCATCACGAGGTGGACCGGTCGAAGCCGTCCTCGGGGCGACTGGACACCCGGTGTCAGCCGATGATGGAGGTAAGCCGCGAAAGAGGTGATGGCCATGCCCCCGCACTGTGATTCTCTCGACGGTCCCGTCGTCACGGCTGCACGCAAAGCTCTGGAAGAAAGGAACGTCGACCGGATCCTGCCCTACGTGCCAGAAGCCGGAGAGCCAGAAGTCCGTGAGGCGTTCAAGCTCACCGTCAAGGCGCGGACTCTCGGCCACGAGGCACAGGAAGTGGCCGACCGCTGGTTCTTCGAGACGGTCGTCCGCGTGCACCGCACCGGAGAAGGCGCTCCCTTCACGGGGCTCAAGCGAGCCGGGCTCGATGTCGGACCGGTGATACCGGTTGCCGAGCGCGCCCTCGACGCCGGCTCCACGGACGAGCTGACCCGGATACTCTGCGGGATCATCCGTGAACAGGTGGAAGAGCGGCACGGCCGTGCCATGGCGCTCAAGGAGCACGCCGCTGAGGGTGTGGCGGGCGCCCGCGCATACGTGGAGGCCGGGCTCGGCCTACAGGTGTGGGCTCACCACCTGTACAAGCAGGCAACCGCTGCCCCACATGTGCCGACCCAGCGCTCCTGAAGCAGCGGCGTCCGAGTGTCACCTCGGTGAGCGCTCCGGTGGGTGCCAGGTCAGGTGCACCGCTGTGCCGTCCGCCTGGGGGGGTGGCCGCAGTTCCGTCCGGTCGGGCTGGCCGCCCCTGCTCGGCCTCGTCCGACGGCGTCGATCGTGGCGCGCAGGGTGTCGGCGGCCTCCGTACCGTACCGCTCGTCCTCGGTGCGCACGTGCAGGTCATGGAGCGAGACCGCGCGAGGCTTCCCAGCGCGGATGGGTACATGGTCGGCTGGTGGTCCCGCGCCAGGACGACGGCGTTCGCTCCAGTTGTTTTTGAGATGCCTGTCATCGTGCGTAGGCTGCGGCGCTGGCGAAGGGCGAAACGGAAACGGAAAGATCCTGCATCAGCCGGTCCAGGGCGGAGGAGCATGCCTCAGCTGTGGCGCTCAGGACGACCCAGTGCGCGAGTCTGTCTTCGATGCCCGACTCTTCCACGGCCAGCACGTGGCTACCGGCCCGCTGATGGAGAGCGGTCCGGTCAACGAGCGGCTGGTGATCGGGTGGGACTAGCGAGAGATGGTCTATGCGACCTGTCACTGAGGAGTAAGCGAATTGGACGGCGGCTGCTCGCTGGCTCGAGGGAGTCAGGTGCGGAGGCCGACCTGTCGCCAGGTCAGCAGCCACCCGGGGCAGACTGAGGCCAGTGGCTCGCTGGACGAGCAGCGGGATCAGATCGCCGGCGAGATGGGGGCTGATGTCAGTGATACGCGGGCCCCGAGGCGTAAGTGTCATCTCGATGTGGAGTACTCCGAGTGCGATGCCGAGAGCCTCGACAGCCCGAACGACCGTTTGCCGAACCAGCCGATTGTGTAAGAGGCGATCGTGCGCGTACACGCAGTGACGTACCACTGGCTGGGCGGGTGGTGGACCAAGAGTGCTGCGCGTGATGGCCACGATCCGGATGTCGTCCCGATCGAGAACAACGGTCTCGGCAGCCACCCGAGGCCCTTCCAACTGCTCTTCGATCAGTACTCCGCGACGCGGTGGACCGTTCAGCGCTGAAGGCGTACGGGGAGCGCGGCCATACATGGCGGACATCTCCTCACGGTTGCGGGCCGAGCTGCCGCCTGGGGTCCCCGTCCGTGCGCGGAGCACCGCTGGGTATCCGATCAAGGCCGCATGTGAAGCCGCGGCTTCATCGCTGTCTGCTTCCGCCCACCGCGGCACCGGTACCTTGTGCTGAGCCAGGACCTGGCGAGCTGCCACCCGATCAGTGCTGTTGGCCACGGCTCGAGGGGACGCTGTCCGCAGTCTCAAGCGTTCGGCGAGTCGCGCGGCGGCCACGAGCCGCTCGCTGGAGCAGGCGATGACACCGGCTGCCCCGTGTCGGGCAACATATTGCCGCACCACAGCAGTCATGACCGCCTCATCGGCGGGATCGGTGCAGAGGTGACTGGCGAGGTAGGGGCGCGCCCAGTCCGGTACAGCAGCGTCGACCAGAACAACAGGGTAGGCGGCCGTGATTTCAGAGAGGATGAACTCGTTCTCGTCGGCGGCTCCGCTGAGGCCGAGGAGCAGTAAGGGCCGAGGCACGGTTGTTCCTTCAGGGTAGGGACGAGGCTGGAGGAAGTACGTCAGGCGCCGGCGGCGCAGCTGCAATCCGCCCGTGCTGAGACACCGCGTATGTCAGCGCACCCACTTGCCCGTGAGGCCGGACCCGGGGGAGGCCGGGACACGGCGGCCATCGAGTAGGGGACGGTCTTCCGCTGTTCAGCTGGTTTTCGACCCCGCAGATGCCGATCTCGTCGGGCTTCGGGCCTGCATCGAGGCCGGCATGACCAGTCCCAAATGAGCCTGATTTCGGCGAGCGAACGGAGATGGGAAGAACTTTGAGAGGAGCTGTTTGGCCGGCCTGACGGCTCGCCAACTGCTCGACTCGGTCGGAAATTCGACACGAAGCTGTACCTTTCTGATTTCAATTGAATTTGAGACTTCTCGCGGCGCCACTGCTTCATCAAGTTGATTGGATGGTTGGGTTGACCCTATGCGCGTGCCGCATGATGCTGTCAAGTGCATTGGAAGGGTTGGGCGTTGCTGACGCGGAATCCAATCGGCTAGATTGACGCGGGGCACAAGGGTTGCTGTCCCTGGCTAGGAGTGTGATTCAACGAGATGGGTGACGTGCCCACCAGCCGCGGGATCATCGCTGACAGGCTCACCTGGCTGATCGAGAATCGGCACCCGAGCGGCACCGGTCCCTCGACCTACGAGGAGATCGCCAGGCGGAGCAGACGGCTGCCGCACATGAACAAAGGAGCCGCAGACGGGGGAGCGGAGAAGGGGATCAGTACCCAGACCGTGCTGAACATCGCTTCGGGCGCGGTCAAGAACCCTGGTGTCAACACGGTGAGAGCACTTGCGCGCGTCTTCCGGGTGCGAGTCAGTTACCTTCTGGGTGAGACCGACGAGCTGACCATCGAGCCCCTCCCTGACGGACCCGACGTGGCCACAGCATCACTCCGCTCGGGCGGGCGCGACCAGGCGGGAGTGGCGGCGGCAGCCACCTCTGCCGACACCATCGCCCGACAGCTCGACTACCTCTTCAAGGTTGTGACTCCGAAAGGCCGCGACGCATACAGCGAAGCGGAAGTTGCCCGCGCGGTGAGCACTCAAGGCTGTCCGGTCACGGAATCCGACGTTTTCGCTCTGCGGACAGGTCAGTGCACGACCGCTCCGTCCCGTGATTTCCTTGAGGGCATTGCCAACTTCTTCATGGTGCCGGTGGCCTACTTCAGTGATGCTGCGGTCGCCAAGAGGATGTCCGAGGACCTGGAAATGCTGAGCGCACTCAGGAGCGTTGGAGCACGGGAAGTCGCCGTGCGTGCCCTGTTCGGCCTTGATGAGGACGCATGCCGGGCACTCGTGCCCGTAATCCAACAGCTGGGGCAGGCAGGGCCTCGCCAACGGATGTGACACGCCACTGGCTGGGGGCTGCCCGTAGTCCGATCCTCCGCGGCATCAGACTCGATCAGGTCGGTGCCCCCGAGGCGCAAGCGCTCCGGACCGGAGCCACCAACCTGCCGAACGAGGGGGATGCTCATGGAATTTGTTCGCTGGCAATGGCCGGCCACGGACCCGGGGGGAGCGGGGATGGACGATAGGGCACTTCTGCGTTACTGCGCTGAAGTAGTCGAGCAGGTCGACGTTCCTGCACCGTACGACGTGAATGCTTTGTGTGACGCGCTGGAACGGATACGCCAACGGGAGATATCCCTCGTACCGATGGCGATGCCGACCCGGCCAGGCAGCCCCTGCGGGCTGTGGATCGCCACCGACGACATCGACTACATCCTCTACCAGAAGAACACAAGTAAAGCCCACGGCGGCCATATCGTCCGTCACGAAGCAGGCCATATGCTGCTGGGGCACTCATCCGCACCAGCTCACCGAGACGAAGTCGCACAGCTGCTCATGCCCAGCCTCAGCGCTGCCCTCGTGCGCACTGTACTTGGGCGCACGGTCTACTCCAGCCACGAGGAACGGGCGGCCGAGATGGTGGCGTCACAGTTTGCCATACGCGCAAGCCAAGCCGGCAGACAGGCTACGCGTCGCCAAGATCTCGCCCCAGGAGTGGCCAAGCTGGTGAGCCATCTGGAGCGCTCCCTGGAGCGAAATGCCGAGGGAATGTAAGTGTTCCACAACATCGTCTACGGAGTCCTGGCACTCATCACATGGAGCGCCTTCTTCTACAAGGCCAAGGACCTGGCGAGGAATTGGCGCAACCCCGAAGTGCGACTGTTATGCCTTGCCATCGCCACTTTTGCCCTCCCCTTCGTTCTGGCTGCCCCCTGGGTGTACGTCCGGCTCGACGCCCTGTTCGGCTACCCGAACCTGATGACCCTCCCCGTCTACCTGTCCGTCGCGACCTGCCTCACCTCATTCCTGGCTCTCCTGGTCAACTGGTCCTCAGCGCAGTCCCAGGTACGCCCACGCCACCGGCTCATCGTCGGCTACGCGGTCCTCTCTGTCATCGCCATGATCGTCCTCTTCCTGCTGGGCGATGTCAGCGATGGCGAACACCCCGTCGACTTCGATGCCCACTACGCCCATACCCCGTACATCTCCGAGTTCCTGCTCGTGTACGCGCTGCTCTTCGCAGTCAGCATGTCCGCTCTGATGCTCCTGTGCCGGCGTTACGCAAAGGCGGTGGACAAACCCTGGCTGCGCCGCGGACTTCGCGTCGTCACGCTGGGAGCCGGCTTCGGCCTCGGCTACGCGGTGCCAAAGTTGATCTCGCTGCGGTGGGAGACATCGCTCACGGACAAGGTCAACAGCTACGTAGCCCCCATGTCTGCCAGCATCGCTGCTGCGCTGTTCGCCGTCGGGTTCACCATGCCTGCCTGGGGCGTAGGGCTCGACCGAATACGCCAGTTCCAAGCCGACGTCAGGGCCTACCGCAGTCTCTACCCCCTGTGGAGCGCCATAGCAGAGGCGTTCCCACAGGTAGTGCTGTTCCAGCCACCTCCGCCGCGCACCACACACTGGAACGCCCGCAACATACACCGGCTCTTCGGCCGGATGGTGATAGAAGTCCGTGACGGCAGCCTGGCCCTGCGCCCCCACGACGATCCCGAGGCACTGCATACCGCCAGTGACCTGAAAATGCTACTCATCCGCCAGATCACTGAAATCCGCGATGGGCAACTCCTGCTCCTTCCCTACTACGAGCAGCGCATCGCGGTAGAAGCCCGCGCCCGCGCGCAGGCCGCCGACCTCGAGGAAGACGACCTGGAAGCCGTCGTAGAGGCCGCCCAAATCGCGGCCGCCCTCAACGCCGTGGCCGCCGGAGCCCCACTACCCGAATCACCGGCCGGCACACCGCAAGACCCCGCCGACGGCAACATCCAGAAGGAACAGGCCTGGGTCACCCGCATTGCCGCCGCCTACCACTCGTCTCCCATAGTCAAGGACCTCACAGCCACAACTGACGGCCAGCCCTGCGACCGGATCACAGCATGAGCGCAAACAGACTCCTCGATGACGCACTGATGGCAGACCCGCATACGGCATACCGAAAGCTCCGCGCGGCCGGTCCCGTCCACCAGGGCGTCACTCCCGACGGCGAGCCTGTGTGGGTGGTCACCCGCTACGCACAAGCCCGCGACATCCTCACGGACCCGCGCTTTTCACTGAACAAGGCCAATGCACGCACCAGCGGCGAGTACCAGTCCTCCATGCCTCCGGAACTGGACGCTCACCTCCTCAACATGGATGCCCCCGATCACACCCGGCTCAGACGCCTTGTCGCACAAGCGTTCACCCCACGGCGCATCGAAGAGCTGCGCCCACGCATCCAACACCGCGTGAACGAGCTCATTGACTCGGCTCCCGGACCGGAGACCGACCTCATGGAAGCGCTGGCAGAACCGCTGCCCATGACCGTGATCTGCGAGCTCCTGGGGATCCCCGCCAGGGCCCGGCGGGACTTCCGCACCTGGACAGACTCGCTGATGTCCCCACGGCCGGGAGCCGCCGGCGAGTCGCGAGCGGCCATGAAGAGCATGTACCAGTTCCTCATGGGTGTGCTCGCGGACAAGCGCCGCCACCCCTCGGACGACCTGCTGTCCGCTCTACTGTCCTCCCACGACGAGCATGACCGCCTCACTGAGGCCGAGCTGGTCTCGCTGTCCTTCCTCCTGCTCTTCGCCGGCTACGACAACGCGGTCCACCTCATTGGCAACGCCGTCCTTGGACTGCTGCTCCAGCCACAGCACATCACGTCGCTCCGCAGCGGAGAGCTTTCTCCCCGGCAAGTCATCGAAGAAACGCTCCGCTGGAATCCGCCCTTCCCGCTGGCCGTACGCCGCTTCGCCTTGCAGGACGTCACCATCGGCGGAACTGCCATCCCTGCCGGGGGGCGTGTCTGGGTAGCCCTCATATCGGCGAATCGGGACGAGGCGCTCTTCGAGAATCCCGACGACTTCAACCCGTACCGTGCTTCCGCCCACCTCAGTTTCGGCCACGGCGCTCACTACTGCCTGGGCGCACCACTGGCCCGCCTTGAAGCCGAGATCGCCCTCACCACCCTCTTCCGACGCCGACCAGACGTAGCCCTGGCTGCGCAGCCGGAAGAGCTGCAGTGGTGGCTGTCATTTCACAAGCGAGGCCTCGTGCGGCTCCCCGTCCGCTGGTAAGCATCTGCTTGCTCGAACCCGGTCCGCCGTCGTGACGTTGCCGCCCCCGTGTTGATGACCCTTTGAGCCTCCAAAACGCCGAACAGCAGCCCCGGCAGCTGCTGCGACGCCGTGCACCAGTTCGCTGACCGGCTCGCCGACGCGGTGAGCACTCCCTGCACTCGCGACCGGCAGGGGGCCATGGTCGACACAACGGGCACCTCCCGTCCGTCTTCGGACCCGTCACGACCGGCCACGCTGCAGCCCGTCCTGCTGGGCCGCGGCCCACAGCCGCCCGTTGGGGGATTTCGACCAGGCCATGGTCGGACGCGGATTGATGTAGCGGCTGCTGCAACCGTCCCACTGGGCCGTCGACGCCCTCCATGACGACGTGCGCGCCTACGTCGACAAGCACGGTTCGCCTCTGGTGCACGTTTGACATCGGCACGCGCCGAGTTCTGAGTACCTGTACTCAGGACCCAGTTCTCCTTTCGAGGGAAACTTGTGCCGTGCCCGACCCCGCCTCTCCACGGCCCTCCGGCCTGCCGCAGTTCCGCGGTGACAATGTGTCGCCCCCGCGAACCGGACGCCGGTGGCTGCCTCTCATCGGGGACGTCGCCCTGGCCGTCGGGCTACTCGTCCTCGACGGCGTCGCGGCCCTCGCGGTCTTGCTGCTCGGCATCGACTACAGCGGCTGGGAGCCGTTCGACCCCGGGGCGGACAACTCCGACATCGCTCTGACTCCCAACTGGCTGTACGTGGGCATCGCTGGCGCTGTCATGGTGCTGACCGCTGCACTGCTGTACCGGCTCCGCGCCGTTGTCAGCGCCTGCCTGCAGGTTCTCGTCGGCTTCACCATATTGGTCCTCGCTGTGGGCGGTGCGCAGATCGACGGACACCGCGGCCCCCCGGCCGACACATCCGTGTCCAGCCACCCGGCCGCATCGCACCACTGATCACCGCGGTCGTCCGGCCCCGGGCACAGCTGAAGGATCATCGCGCCGACGATAAGCCCGGTTGTCACAGCGGTGGGAACCCCGGTGCTGCCCCACGGCGGCGTGCGTGCGTCTCTCCCGCCTCCCAGCCTGCACCGCGGCGCAGGCGGGCGAGAGCGGCGACCGCCGGGGACCTGTCCTTGAGGTATCCCTCCTGCCAGGTGCCGATGTGCGTGGCGGCGAGCGCCGCGACCCGCTGGTGGACCGGAAGGGGGACGGACGTGGCTGATGTGGATGCGGTGGTCATACGCGCACCTCCGGGTTGGGTCGAGGCGGGATCGGTGTCCGCCAGGCCGGCAGGCCCTGCTCCGGGCGGACCGGCGTCGGTCGAGGCGGGGTTTCCGCCGGCGTCCGGGGACCCGGGTCTCCCGGCGCCTTGTTCCGTCGCGACCGGAACCGCACGTCGGCCAGGCCCGCGTTCAGCCAGTGGGTGCCGCCCTTGTGATCGGTGTGGATCCGCCCTTCCCATGCCGCATCGCCCGCGGCGACGAGACGGTCGCCGAGATGTCCCACCTTCTGCCGTACCTGGCGCTGCCATGTGTGCCGGTGCTCGAAGGGATTGGGAGCCTGAGCGATGGCGGACAGCCAGCCGCGGTACGGGTGGCCCAGGATGTCGAATCCCTCGGCCCGGGCCGCGCTCTTCGGCCCCTCCTCCTCGGCGCCGGCCGCCCGGGCGAGGTCGGCCGCAAGGTCACCCAGGGGCCGCACCGCCCGATCGGCGTCCTCGACCGCGGCGATGGCCTGCCGGGCGCATGCGGGGTCCTGCCCCAGCAGGACGACCGGCATCACCAGGCGGTCGTCGACGACCTCATCGACCACGGACTGCTGGGTTCCGCACTTGACGCCCGCCAGGCGGGCACGGACGAGGAAACGGCGAGAAAGGTGGCCGTCGGTCACCAGCCGGGCGATCCACTGGAGGATCCCCGGCCGCAGACGCGAGGGGGCCTCGCTACCGCCGGCGTCCTCCAGGCGGTCGGCGAGGAGTGCGGCGATCCCCTGCCAGGCCCTTCCTCGGACTCACTGTCTGTCTGATCACCCGTCGGCACGTCCAGAGACTTTGTTAGGGCCAGTAAATAGGACGACGACAGGCGGGCGAGCGCGCGCCTTCCCGGCTGAGGGGACGGAGCCGCCAGCTGATGGGCCGCTGGGGTCGGGTCTGTCCAGCCAACGGTGTAACTCGGGTGGGGTGAGTTAGCGGCGGCCGACGGAGAGTCGGCCGTCGAAGGCGATATCGAAAGCCTGCAGGGCGGGCTTCCATCGCATGGTCCAGCGTTTACGTCCCTGGCCAGTGGGGTCGAGACTCATGACGGCCATGTAGACGCACTTGAGGGCTGCGGCTGCGTTCGGGAAATGCCCGCGGGCCCGGACGGCTTTGCGTATTCGAGCGTTGACCGACTCGATCGCGTTGGTGGTGCAGACGACGCGGCGGATCTCGGCGTCGAACTGGAGGAAGGGCACGAACTCGGCCCAGGCGTTCTCCCAAAGCCGCACGATCGCTGGATACTTGGCGCCCCACTCCTCTTGGAATTCCAGGAACCGGTCTTCCGCCGCACTCGTAGTCGGAGCCGTGTAGACGGGCTTGAGCGCGCGGGAGATCTTGTCCCAGTCCTGGCGGCCCGCGTAGCGGAACGACGCCCGGATCAGGTGAACGACGCAGGTCTGGGTGACCGCCTGGGGCCAGACCGCCGAGATGGAGTCAGGCAGGCCCTTGAGCCCGTCACAGACGACCATGCACACGTCCTCGACGCCACGGTTCTTGATCTCGGTCAGGACCTGGAGCCAGTACTTGGCACCCTCGCCGCCGTCGCCGGCCCACAGGCCGAGGATGTCGCGCGTGCCGTCCACCGTCACCGCCAGAGCCACGTAAACGGGCTGGTTCGCCACCTGCCCGTCGCGCACCTTTACGTGCACGCAGTCGATGAAGATCACCGGATATACCGGGTCCAACGGCCGGTTCTGCCACTCGGCCATCCCGTCCATGACCTTGTCGGTGATGGTTGAGATGGTCTGCTTGGACACGCTCGCGCCATAGACCTCGGCCAGGTGGGCGGAGATGTCACCGTGCGTCAGACCCCGCGCGACAGCAGGACGGTCTTGGACCGGGCCCCGTTGCGGCTGTTGCCGCTGCCAGCACCGGCCGGGTCGTGCTTCTCGTAGCCGAGGTGGTCGGTGATCTCGCCTTCGAGAGCGGACTCCAGCACGCGCTTGGTCAGCTGCTGCAGCAGCCCGCCCTCACCGGTCAGCTGCAGGCCGCTCGCGGACCCGGTCGACCAACTGCCCTATCAACTGCTCGTCCAGCACGTCCGCCGGCAACTCGGCCGGCCGGACCTCTTCAACCGCCTCGGTAGAGACAGTCACGTCGCTCATCAGGTGCCACTTCCGTGATCGGGAATTACACCGAAGACCGTACAGACCCGTCGAGCGGGCAAACGCCGCATCGGCGAGGCAAGCGCGTAGAGACGCACATGGTGCGGGGTCTGCGCAGCCGTCGTCCCTCCCGTGGGGAGGCCGGGAGGGACGGCGCGGCCCCGCCCAGGTGACAGCACACGGACGGGGTCAGAGGGGGGCCTCCGCCTGGGGGAGGAAGAGGATCACCGCGGTCACAGGATGGCACTGGATTCGGCCAGGCGACAGGGTTGTGACTGGAATCGGTCGTATGGCGGGGTCGGCCTCGGCATCCCGCCCCAGCCCTGTGTGGGGGAGGGCCGTGTGTGTGGGGGAGGGGGGAGCCACGCCGTCTCGAGTCGCCCCGCCATCCGGGGGCCGCCTGTGGTGGCCACCGGCTTCGCCGGTGGCGTTATCAGAACGCGAACATTTGTGTTGAGATGCTGGTGAAGGATGACCCAGAGCAGGTCAGGCAGTTGCTGGAAGGTTCCCCACTGTTGAGGGCGGTGTATGAGGCATCGGGGCACGTGCACCGGAGGGCGACGGCGGGAGCGCGGCGGCAGTTGCTGGCGCTGGATGCCGCCCGGTACGGGCACGACCAACTCGCGGAGCACATCGGCCGGGTGGCGGATGCCCGGAAGAATGGGACTGCCTGGGCGGTGCAGTGGACGACCGGTTCCGATCTGGACGCGCGGCAGCGGTACGCACTACCGGTGTCGGCTGAGGGGCAAGTGGTGGCGGCCGTGGGGGCGGAGGGCGGTGGCATCGCTGTCGCCGGGTGCTGGGACGGTACGTTGCATCGGTGGTGTCTGGCCACAGGCAGACAGCTCGGCAAAGCCCTGACCGCTCACCCCCACACCGTGTATGCGTGGCGACGGCGTCGCTGGACGGTCGGCCCGTCGCCGTGACCGGCTGTCGCGGTTCCGCCGTCCGGTTGTAGGACCTCGCCGAGGGCGAACAGCTCGACGAGTTCGCCCCCCCACGGCGACGCGGAGGTGTTTTCGCTGGCCACCGGACTGGTAGAGGGACGGCCGGTTGGAGTCAGCGGCGATCGCGACGGGCTGGTGCGGATGTGGGACCTGGCCACCGGTGAACAGCGAGGAAGGCCGCTGTCCGGTCACACCGGGACTGTCACCGCCGTGGGGATGAGCGTGGTGCGGCCGCCCCGTCGTCGTCACCGGCGGCGTCGACGGGACCGTTCGGGTGTGGGACCCGATCGCCGGAACGCAGAACGGCTTCTTGACCTGCCAGCGCGGTGAGGTGTCTGTGGTGTCGGCAGACCCGGCCTGCGGCCGCCCCCTGGCGGTGAGCTTCGAGGGGGGGGGGAGGTGCGCGTCTGGAACCTGGCCTCGGGGGAGCTGGTCGGTGCCCCTGTTGCTGCTGCGTACATCACTGCGATGGCCGTGGGAACGGTCGGCGGGCGGCCCGCCGCCCTCGTGGGCTACGGCCCGTGGGGGCCGGTCCAGGTGTGGGACATCTCGACCCTTGCCCACCTGCAACTGCCCCTGCTCGGTCACAACGACGTTAAGGGAATCGCAACCGCGGTGGTGGAGGCGCGTCACCTGGCCGTGACCGGTGCTGGGGGCAGGTCGGTACGGATCTGGAACCTTCACTGCGGACAAGTGGATCGGCGTGGAGCCCCAGGGTGCGAAGGCCCTGGCCCTGACACGGTTCGACGGCCGCGACGTCATCCTGACCTGCCTCAAGACAGAGGCGGTGCAGCTGTGGGACATGGCCACCGGTGAAGCGCTGGGATCCCCCATGACGGGACACACGAGTTCTGTGCGGGCTGGGGCGATAGGGATGCTGGACGGCCGCTTCGTCGTGGCCGCCGGAGGGGAGGACGGGCTTGTTCGTGTGTGGGACGCGAGCACGGGCGGGCAGTCCGGCACGTACACGTTCCCCAGTGCCATCGAGAGCGTGGTTCCCCGAGTTCCAGGCAGCCCTGCGCGCCGAACTCGACCAGCGCAACGCCTCGCCCCTCTCCTTGTACGAGGAGACGGGAGAGGACACTCCCGGCGACGACTCGGCCGCGGGCCTCATGGCCCGCAGCAGCAAGCTGTTCACCACCGCCGTGGCCCAGACCCTGGCCGAAACCCCGCCGCACGACGTCGAACGGGCCATCACGCTGCTGTCCGACCGCAAGCGCCGGATCACCCTGGTCGGCGGCCGGTTCACGCACCTGCTGGCCCAGTACCTCGGCCTGCACCTGATGCAGCTGCGCGACGACGTCCACATCCTGCCCGAACGCGATGTCGAACGGGCCGCCGCCCTGGCCCGCCTTGGCCGCCGGGACGTCCTCGTCGTCTTCGACTACCGCCGCTACAAGAGCGACAAGATGGCCCTCTCCCAGCTCGCGCAGGAGCAGGGCGGCAAGTTCGCCGTCTTCACCGACTCCTGGCTCTCACCCACCAGCGCGCACGCCGAGGTCGTCCCGCCGAGCCAGGTCACGGCCCCCTCCCCGTACGACAGCCTCGTGCCCACCCTCGCCGTCATCGAGACCGTCGTCGCGGGCCTCATCACGGCGCTCGGCGACGAGGCCCACCAGCACATGAGGCACACCGAGGAGGTCTCGCGCCGTACCGGGCTGGTGTGACGGACGGGCCGTGCCCGTCGTCCGGACGCTCCGCCCCTCCGGACGCCTCGCCGCACCGGGGAACCGGCACCGGGCGCGAGGTCGGGGGTGGGCGCTGTCGTGGTGCACGCCCGGGCCCCAGCTGTCCCGCGCCGTGCTCATCGAGCCGTTGTTGCCGGAGCCGGGCCGAAGCTGGTGGTGGGCAGGCCGCGGGTGCCGGACCGCCAAGCGTTGTGCGGGATCCTGTTCGTGCTGCACACCGGGATTCAGTGGGAGTACCGGCCCCAGGAGCTGGGCTTCGCCTCGGGCATGACCTGCCGGCGGCGCCTGGAGGCCTGGAACGAGGCCGGCGTGGGGGACCAACTGCACCTGGTGCTGCTGAAGACACTGCGGTCGGCGAAGAAGCTGGACTGGTGGCGGGCGGTGATCGACTCCTCCCATGTGCGGGCGGCCCGGCGGGGCCCAAAAGCGGGCCGAGCCCGGTCGACCGCGCACGGCCGGGCAGCAAGCACCACGGTCCTCACCGACGGGCAGGGCATCCCGCTCGCGGTGTCGCTGACAGGCGGCGACGGCAACGACGGCACTCAGCTGATCCCGCTGCTGGACAAGGTCTCGACCCGTGGCCGGCAGGGTCGGTCGGCCACGCAGACGGCCGGACATGCTCTTCGGCGACCGCGGCCACGACCACGACAAGTACCGGCGACAGCTGTGGAAACGCGGCATCCGGCCCGTGATCGCCGAACGCGGTCAGCCCCACGGTTCCGGCCTGGGCATCTTCCGCTGGGTCGTCGAGCGAACGATCTCCTGGCTCCACGGCTTCCGTCGTCTGCGTACCCGCTGGGAACGGTGCGACGACATTCATGAGCCCTTCCTCGGCCTCGCTACCTGCCACATCACCCACTGACATGTCCAAGGCTTTGTCAGGACTTCCAGAAGGGCTCAGTAAAGAGCTATGTGCCGGGAAGCCCCGTTGGTTCAGTCGGTGATGGTTCTGTGCCAGGGACGGCGATCCATTGGCCGCTGTGGCGCGCGTGAGCCGGCCAGCGCCTCCTCCAGGCCTTGACGGCTGTGCAGGGTGTCAGGGTGGTCGGGCCCCAGGTTACGAATGCGGATGGCGAGGTTTTGCCGGTGGTGGTCGGCTGCGTGCGCGTGCCGGCCCAAGTCCGCCAGGGCAATGGCCAAGCTGTGTCGGCTGCCGAGGGTGTTCGGGTGATCGGGGCCCAAGACCCGGAGATAGGCGGTTAGGGCCTGCTGGTACAGGTCGGCCGCCTCCGCGTACTCGCCCATGCCCCTGAGGGCGTCGGCCAGGTTGTGTCGGCTGCCCAGGGTGTGAGGATGGTCGGGGCCCAGGACGCGGGCACGGTCGGCGAGCGTCTGCCGGTGCCGTTCGACCGCCTGCGCGTACTGGCCCATCGCGTGCAGGGCGAACGCGAGGTTGTTGCGGCTGTCCAAAGTGTGGGGGTGGTCGGGGCCCAGGACGCGGGCACGCTCATCGATGGTCCGCCGGAGCAGCACAACGGCCTGTTCGCATTGTCCTGTCCCATTCAACGCGTTGGCGAGGTTGTTGCGGCTGGTGAGGGTGTCGGGGTGGTCGGGGCCCAGGACGCGGGCGCGGTCGTCGAGGGCCTGCCGGTGGTGGTCGGCTGCCTGTGCGTATTGGCCCATCCCGTAGAGGGCGTTGGCGAGGTTGTTGCGGCTGGTCAGGGTGTCGGGGTGGTCGGGGCCCAGGACGCGGGCGCGGTCGTCGAGGATCTGCCGGTGGTGGTCGGCTGCCTGTGCGTACTGGCCCATGCCGTCCAGGGCTTTGCCCAGGCGGTGTCGGCTGGCGAGGCTGTCGGGGTGGTCGGAACCCGCGACGCGTGTCTGCACATCGAGGAGGCGCCGACTCAGTGTGTGCACCGATGTGTAGGCGCCCGCGTCGTACAGCACATCGGCAAGCCGGTTGACGGTGTCGGTGACATCGGTCAGATCCGGCAGGGCCATCGTGCAGTCAAGTAACAGCGGGGCGTGCGGGGCCAGAAGCCGGGCTGCGGGCCAGCCGGAGCGAGCAGCGCGGACCGCCTCGCTGATGGCATCGGTCAGCCGTACTGCCACGGCCCGGTGCCAGGAGGCCAGCTCTGCAGTCTCTTGCGCCAAGGCGAGGGCACTGATCTCCCTCACCAGCGGGTGGAGCACCACCTGGGCCGGCAGGGCGTCGTCGTCGATTGTCGGCTGCGGACGAGGTCTGTGTTCCTCCGGCAGGCCGAGCAGGCCGTAGCGGTACAGGCCCGCCAGAGCGCCCTCCACCTCCGCGGTGGTGGCGGGTTCCCCCGTCGCGGCGTCGAGCAGGCCGGGGGTGATCAGGAACAGCGGGACGGGGGCGGGCGCGAGCATGGCCAGCAACCGCAGCAACGGGCGGGCCAGCACATGTCCCTCGGTGGCGAGCTGGTCCAGGGACAGCTCCCAGGTGTGACGGACCACCGTACGGGCGACGTCCGGATGGGAGGCGTCCGGGTGTGCGGCGCCCAGCAACGCTCCCAACTCCCCGTCCAGCGCCTGACGGTAGCGCTCGAACGTGCGAAAGCGGCTGGTAGGGGTCGCCAGATAGGAACCGGCCGCCTGCAGGGCCAGCGGAAGCCTGCCCAGTCGCTCTGCCAACCTCTGCGCCTGCGCCGGGGTGCCGGCCCGGGCAGCCGCGTCCAGCAGCACCTGCCCCGCATCGGGCGAGGCCAGCGGCCTCAGGTGCAGCAAGCGCGCGCGTCGCCCCCACGTGAGCTCGCTGGTGTCCCGGCTGGTGATCAGCAGCAACCCGCGCCCCTGGGGCCGGATCCAGCCCCGGTAATGCGCCACCGGCTCACCGTCCGGATCCAGGGCGTGCGGCTCGTCGATGTTGTCCAGCACCAGCAACCATCGCCGCGCGGAGGCAAGCTGCCGCCAGACCACGTCCGGCAGACTCCGCTGCCCGGCCCGGGCGGCTTCCAACTCCGCCTCGGGCAGCCCGCAGGCCACCGCCACTCGGGTCATCTGCTGCGCGATATCCACCGGATCGCGCCAACGCACCCAGAACACCTGCCAGCCGTCTTCTTCCGCCTGGGCGGCCAGCTGCGCCGCCACGGTGGTCTTGCCCAGCCCGCCAGCGCCGCAGATCACCGCCACCTCACCCTCCGGTCGGCGCAACATCCCGGTCAGGGCAGTCAGTTCCGTATCCCGGCCGCGTACCCGTTCCACATGCGGGCGTCGCAGCGAGCCGTGTCGGCTCCCGACCAGCCGGTCCACCGGCGTCAGCGGTGCCGTTGCGGATCCGCCGGAGTCCAGGCGCCGGCCCCACACCAGCAGACCCACAGCACCCGCCAGTAAAACCGCGAAGGCAGGCCACACCACCCATGGGTCGGCGGCCCACCCAGGAATCGAGGCGCTGGCGTAATTGGTCACCAGCCCCAGCCCTGCCATGACCACGGCAGCAGTACCCGCCACCGCGGACCCCACCCACGCGTCCCGCCTGCGTGCCATCCCGCCCTCCTCGTTCCCCACCACCATGCCGCGAAAGGTTCATCGAACCCTGGCAATTTCCGGATACTCCCGCCCACAGCGCCACGGCCGCTCTGCTTCGGTCGACGGCGGGAACGTGGCGTGGGACTGCTGGTCGGGGTATCCGTCCCGATTGAGGACGTTCGCCGTCGTGTCGGCGGTCTCGAACTCGGAGGGCAGACCCGAGTGGTCCAGCCAGACCGGACCAGGCGGAGTAGCCTCCGCGCTTCGCGCCACCGGGCGCGGCACGCGACAGGGCAGTAGCAGCCGGGGCCGGGCGGGAGGTCAGCGCGCGGCGCGAAGGACCGGCTCCGTTCTACTCCTGGCCCTCCTCCCGTCGTACAGGACGCAGGCCTTGATCCGCTCGGCCACTCTGATTGGCGGCTTAGGGTGTGATTGAGGCAGAGGTCGTGGACTGGAGTTGGGTGATCCAGCCGGGAGCGGTGGGGTCGTCTTGCATGGCACGCTGGGTGAGCCAGGCCATGGCCTCATCGATGCGTTCGGTGTTGTGGAAGAGGCTGACGGCGAGTCCGGGACTGGCACCGTCGCCAGCCTCGTTGAGCGTTCACACCGGGCGATGGCGTCGTCGAGCGTCCTGGAGCCGGTGCGCGAAGTGCGCCCGGGTCTGTGCAGGAGCGTGCCGACGGCCGTAGGCAGGCTGACTGTCGGCATCGTAGGCGGCGGTGAACAGGCGCAGGGCGGGGTGAGCCAGGCCGCGTTCGCCGGCGGATTGGGCGAGGTCGGCCCGATCGGGGCGGTGGGGCGGTCGACGAGGGCCTCCCGGAGTCCGTTTGTGGCGTGGTCGAGTCGGCGGGTGGTGCCTCGGTGTTCTTCGAGGGAGTCCGCCGGACGGTAGTGAGGTTGAGGGTCGGCTGGGGTGCCGCCGCAGCCCGTCCGGCGGGTGCCGCCTGGGCGGCCGGCCAGCGTCAGGGGGATGCCGCCTGGGAGGCCGGACGCCTGCACGCCGACGTTCAACTCCATGTCGCCCGCCCTCACCACACAACACCTTGCCACCCAGAGCAGGTGTGCCGGGCTGCATGCGCCGCCCTCATCGAGGTAATCAACACCGCCCAGTCACACCATCGGGAACGGCAAAGCCCTGGGCGCTGCCGAAGCGGTCGGCTGCCGCGATCGCTACCAGTGTCGCTCGGCTCGCCGTGACCAGCCCTGACCCTGGTTGTTGCGGGTCATGATGTTGTTGATGGTGGGTTTTGGGCGGTCGGCGGGACGGGGTCGGTGGTGCACGGTCTGGTCCGGACGATGGCTCGGTCTCCTCGTGGACCGAACAGGTGCAGGATCTCCACGGCGCTCGTGTCCGCGGGGCCGAACCAGTGTGGCTCGGTGGTGTCGAACTCGGCCACTTCGCCGGGCCGCAGCGTGAAGTCTTGCGCCCCGAGGACGAGGCGCAGCCGGCCGGCGAGGACGTAGAGCCATTCGTAGCCCTCGTGGGTGACCAGTTCAGGCCGGCGGGGTGCCAGCACCTGCTTGAAGACCTGCGCTCGGCCCGGGTACTGCGTCAGGGGCACGAGGACGCTGCCGCGCCCCTTGTGCAGGGGCCGGAGGTGCACCCGAGGGTCACCGCTGGCCGGCGCCGCCACCAGCTGGTCGAGTGCGATGTGGTGCGCCCGCGCCAGCGGGATGAGCAGGTCGAGAGTCGGGCGTCGCCTGCCCGATTCCAACCGGGACAGCGTGCTGACGGAGATCCCGGTGGTGGTGGCGAGTGCCTCGAGCGTGAGCTCCCGTTCACGGCGCAGCTTGCGCAGCCGGGCCCGATGCCATCGAGGATCTGCTCGAGCTCCGCGTCCCCGGATTCTGTGTTCATGGACCCAGTTTTGCAGTGTTCGCAAAATTGCTGGTCTGCGGCCGTGGATCGGCCTGACCCTTGCTGGGCATAGTTCCCGGACATCAGAGGTAAACGTGACCGCGACGACACATCCTGTTCAACCCATGCTCAGTGCGCGCAGACGCTGGACGGTGCTGGCCGTCTGCTGTCTGAGCATGTTCCTGGTGGGCCTGGACACCACCATCGTCAATGTGGGTCTGCCGGCCATCGGGCGCGGCCTGGATGTCGACACGCGCGGCCTCGAATGGATCGTGGACGCCTACACCCTCGTCCTGGCCAGTCTCCTGATCTCCTCCGGCGCACTGGCGGATCGCTTCGGCCGCCGCCGGGTGTTCCAGTGCGGGCTGGCCGTGTTCGGCGCGGCCTCACTGGTCTGCGCGCTCGCGCCGTCGGCCGGCGTACTGATTGCGGCCCGCGCCCTGCAGGGCATCGGTGCCTCGATGCTCAGCCCCGTGGCGCTCGCGATCGTGGTGAACGCGATGCCCGACCCGAAGGAACGGGCGAAGGCGATCGGTGTCTGGGCGTCGGTGTTCGGACTGAGCATGGCCGCCGGACCCGTCACGGGCGGCGCGCTGCTCGCCGGGCTCGACTGGCGGGCGCTGTTCTGGATCAACGCCCCCGTCATCGTGGCCGCTCTGCTGCTCAGTGCGGTGTTCGTGCCGGAGTCCCGGGCACCGCGGGCCCGGCGGCTCGACCTGCCCGGCCAGGTCCTGCTGACCATGGTGCTCGCCGTCGTGGTCGGCGTCCTGATCGAAGGGCCGCGCTTCGGCTGGACGTCGCCCGCGGCGCTGGTCGGATACGCATGGGCTGCCGTGGCGACAGCCGGATTCGTGTGGGTCGAGTCCCGCCGACGTGAGCCGCTCATGGATCTGCGGCTCTTCGGGCGCCCGGCCTTCAGCGGTGCCGTCGTGGGCGCGGTAGCGGTCTTCGTCGCCCTGAACATGACGCTGCTGCTGAACACCCTCTACCTGCAGCACACCCGGGAATGGACGCCGCTGGCCGCCGGCATGGCGACCCTGCCCCTGGCCGTCGGAGCGACCGTCTGCGCCCCCTGGTCCGGCCGCATGGTCGGCGGCACGGGACCGCGGCTGCCGCTGCTCCTGGCCGGCGGGTTCATCACGGTTGGCGCTCTCTGCCTGGTCCAGCTCACCCCGCACACGAGCGTGTTCCTGCTGTTGGCCGCATACTCGCTCATCGGCATCGGGTTCGGCTTCGCCAACGCCCCGATCACCAACACCGCGGTCAATGGACTGCCACCCGCCCGTGCCGGCGTAGCCGGGGCGATCACCTCCACCGCACGGCAACTCGGCGCCGCCCTCGGCATCGCTCTCGCCGGCGGCCTGGTCACGGCCACCAGCCCGACGGAGCTCGCACTCGCGTCCCGCCCGGGCTGGATCCTGGTCGCCATCTGCGGCGTACTGCTCCTCCTCGTCGCCCACACATCACGGACGAAGGGAGCCTCCACGGCCCCGCCTCCCCGCAAGCGCGGTGAGCCGCGTGACTCATCGCAACGCACCGTCGTCCGTTGAAGGGCGCCGCCGCCTCGTCGAGCGCGCTGCCGAACTCGCCCCGTTGCTCACGTCGCCGCTGAAATGGGATGCCAAGTCCGTCGACAGGGGCAAGAAGAAGGCCGAACGCCGCGGCTACGTATACCTGCACTCAGCCATCGACGGGTTCGGTCGACTTGCCACACCGATGCCCTGCCGGACGGGAAGGCGGCGCCAGCGTCCGCGTACCTGCCCCGGGCACGAGCGTGGTTCGCCGCCCACGGACTCACCCACATCGAACGGATGGTGACGGACGACAACACCTGTCACCGCGCTGACGTTTCGTCAGAGCACCCTAGTTTTTCGGGCACCAGTGGATCACGCGCCGGGTACCCCCATGTGATCGGAACGCTGTGGAACGTGGACGACCGGGTGGCGGCGCGGTTCGCGGAGGTCTTCTACGCACGCCTGTCGGTGAACGGCGGAGAGGGACTGCCGCCCGCTGCCGCGCTGCACGCGGCCGTCCGGGAGATGCGTGACGCGTATCCGCTCGCACCGGCGCTGTGGGCGGCGCACATCCACGCCGGTGCCTGAAGGGTGTTGCAGAAGGCCGTGGTCACGCAGCCTGAAGTGGGTGGCTGGCCTGTCGGATCATGCGGTGAGGGCGAGGTTGTGCATGTGGGCGACGGCTTGGACGGAGTGGTGGAGGCCGTTGCCGCGTTGCCGGCAGTCGTGGCGGAATTTGTAGTTCTTCATGCGGGAGAAGGTGTGCCTCGACGCGGGCGCGGACCTTGCGATGCCGCGCGTTGTCTTCTTCGTCGCCCTTGAGCAGGGGCCGTCCGGGGCGTTCGCGGTGCGGGACGAACAGTCCGGTGTTGTTGCAGGCGCCGTCGCCGAGGACCGTCACGCCCTGGCAGTGTGTGGCCGGGCCGGAGTCCCGCCAGGCCTTCGCGTCTGCGGTGGTGCCGGGCACCGGCCGGGCCGCGGCCACCACCAGTCGAGTCTCCGCGTCGTTGGATCACCCGGGCACACGGTTGCCGGCGAGACGCCGAACAGCGGGGCGAGCTGCCGGATGGTGAGGTTCGTGCGGTAGTACACGTCCACCAGCAGCACCCGCTGGGCCGGCGGCAGCCGCCACGGACGACCCCACCCACACCCCTCGCCACCACGTTCCCGCGCAAGAGGTCACGTGACGGCCGCCTGCCGGCCGCGCGAACCGCCCGCGGCACCCCGCGCGGGGGTCGATTAGAGTCAGATTGGACGATGACTGTTTCCGGCCGCGCTCCGGTCGGGGCCAGCCGCCCTCGTGCCCGGCGTGGCGCGGTCGCGTCGGCGGGGTCGATGTGCTCCCGGCCAGGGCACCCGCTCCGTGGCCCGGACGCGACGGCGGTACCGTCCCCTCCCGAACGCACGGACGCCGCCCCCTCGTTCGAATCGTCTGCGCCGTTTTCGCACGGCCGAACGCCCGCTTCTCCACCGCCTCCGGGGCGCTCGGCGTGGCGGAATGGCTACGGTGCGCCTCCCGCCAAGCCACGCGCCGCGTTCCCCCGGGACGGATCGGGGCACATGGGCGTGGTGCGGGCGGGCATCGAGCTCACCGGCCTGACAGCCGGGGGACAGGGGCGGGTGGGAATGGTTCGTGTTCTCGTGGTGCACGACGAGGGACTGGTGCGGTCGGCGTTGGTGCAGCTGCTCAGATCCGACGACGGACTGCTGGTCTCATCCATGTCGCCCCGCGCCGACGCGATGCACGGCGACGTGGGGCCGACGGATGTGTGCATCGTCGATGAGGACTGCCTCGAGGGACCAGGGGAGGTGTGCGGCGCCCCCTTTCGGCCGCTGTGCGGAGACCGGCTCGTCGTCCTGGCGACTCTGGAGCGGCCCGGGGTGCTCCGCAGGGCCTTCGACGGTGGCGCACTCGGCCTCGTCGACAAAAACTCCTCGTCCCAGCGGCTGATCACTGCGGTGCACACGGTCGCCAAGGGTGAGCGGTTCCTCGACGAAACGCTCACAGTGGCACTGCTCAAGGGGGCACAGATGCCCCTGACCAACCGGGAGTTGAGCGTGCTGTCCCTGGCCGCAGAGGGCGCGCCGATGGCCGAGATCGCAACCCGACTGCATCTGTCCCGGGGCACCGTCCGCAACTACATGGCCACCGCGATCCGCAAGGTGGGAGGGCGCAACCGGGTCGACGCGATACGCATCGTCCAGAGCGCCGGCTGGACCTGACCGGCGCGGATGCGCGGTCACGGCCGGCTCTTCACGCGTCGCGGTGCGGCCCGCCGTTCCAGTGGCCCATCAGATCGCGGTACAGGGCCGAACGAGCCAGGACCTGCCGAGGGGTACCGCACACCGAGCGTACGCCGTCCAGCACGAGGATCCGGTCCGCCCGCAGGGCGGACGACAACCTGTGAGCCACCACCAGCAGCGTTCCGGGCCGCCGCGCGAGTGCTTCCTCCGCCCGCGCCTCGGCTGCCGGGTCCAGATGGCAGGTGGCCTCGTCGAGCAGCAGGAGCGGCGCGGCCGAGAGGTGGGCGCGGGCCAGCGCGACGAGCTGGCGCTCGCCGTGGGAGAGCTCGTCCGGGCGCACCGGCCTGTCGAGTCCGCCCAGGCGTTCGATGAGCGGTCCGAGGGCGAGGCTCTCGACGGTGGCGTCGATGTCGGCTGGACGCGCGTCCGGGCGCAGATACGTGAGGTTCTCACCCACCGTGCCGGCGAAGACGTACGCCTGCTGGGGGAGCAGCACGCGCATCCCGGAGAGCTCAGTGACGGTGCGCTCGGTGACCGGCAGCCCGGCCACTCTGATTTCGCCGCTCGTCGGTGCGAGCATCCCGGCGACCAGGCGGGCGAGCGTCGACTTGCCGATGCCGCTCGGTCCGACGACCGCGAGGTGCTCGCCGGGGGCGACGCGCAGGTCCAGTGCGTCGAGGACGGGCTCCGCACGGGCCCCGTAGGACAGGGTCACGGCCAACAGCTCCACCGCCGCGGTGGGCCGGCGGTCCGACTGAGGGGCGTCGACCGCCGACGGGGGGCCTGCGGCAGCCGCGGGGGCGCCGGGGGCAGGCGCCGACGCCGACTCCGAGGCAGGGGCCGGCACGGGCCCCGGGACAGCCGGCGGCACCGACTGCGGGGCAGGTGTTGGCGCCGACTCCGAAGCAGCCGCTTGGGCGGCCGGGGCAGAAGTCGGCACGGGCTTCGGGGCAGTCGCCGGGGGGCTCAGGGCAGCTGCCGGCGCGGGCCCCGGGCCGATGATGCGGTCCAGGACCACCAGCAGCCGGGACCCCGCCGCTCCGAGCGCCGTCATCAGGGTGTGCACGGCCGGCAGAAGTGACTGCACGAGGTAGGTGAACGCCCCCAGCAGCGCCCCGGCCGTCACTCCCCGGCCGCGCAGCCACGGCACGGCCCCCAGCAGCGCCAGGACGGGCAGCTGACCGGCGATGCCGAGCGCGGCCGTGCGCACCGCGGCCCAGCGGGCCAGGACACGCGCCGCGGTGGCGGCGTCGGCGACCAGGTCAGCGCCCCGCGCCATCGCGCCGGGCCCGGTGCCGCAGGCCGTCAGGTCGCGCAGCGCCGCCCGTGCCCCGGCCGCGTGGCCGCCCAGTGCCTCGTCGGCGGCCAGGGCCCGCCGCTGAGCCGCCGCCATGGGCCGCAAGGTCGCCAGGAACAGTCCGAGACCGGCCAGCAGCGGGGGTGCGACCACCACGAGCAGTGCCGGATGCAGCGACAGCAGGCCCAGCAACGCTCCCGCGGCGGTGAACACGAACGAGCGCAGGGTGTGGACGAGGCCGGCGAAGCTGTCCCGGGCGATCTCGACCTGATTGGTCAGCCGGGACACCGCCGCCCGGTCCGCCTCGCCCGGCCGGGCGAGGGCTGCGGTCAGGGACCGGTCGACTGCGCGCCGAACCAGGGCGTCGCGCAGCGGTTCCGTGAGCCCCGCCAGCTCGGCGAACACCCCCCGCACCACCGGGGCGCCGAGCAGCACGGCCACCGCGGCGACGCCGAGCCAGAGAAGCCCCCGACGGGTGTCACCGGCGAGGAACCCGTGGTCCAGGGCGCGGGCCACCCCGTAGCCCACCACGAAGGTCTGCGCCGCCTCGGCCAGTGACCACAGCGCGAGCCGGGCCGACACGCCCTTGCGGCGGGCGAGGAAACGACGGGCCTGCGGTGCGAGCCGGCGCAGCGCCCCGGCGCCGTCGTCCATCGCCTCCGTACGGTCGCCCTTGGCACGCGTCATGACCGGGCCCCTTCGGACAGGGGCCCGTGGTCCCGGTGCGGCAGCGGGGCGCCGTCCTCACCGGTGCCGAACAACGCCCGGTAGCCGGCGTCCTCCCACAGTTCGCGGTGCGGGGCGACCGCCCGGACCCGTCCGTCATCCAGCCAGATCACCCGGTCCGCGCGGGCCGCGACCGACGGGCGGTGAGCGACCACCAGTCGGGTGCCGGGCCGCACCGAGCGGCGCAGGGCCCGGTCCACCTCGAACTCCGTGGCGGTGTCCAGGCTGGACGTCGCGTCGTCCATGACCAGCAGCCGCCCCGCGTGGGCGAACGCGCGGGCCAGGCCGAGGCGCTGCAACTCTCCGCCCGAGAGCGGGGCTTCGGCCAGCGGGGTGTCCTCACCGCGGGCCAGACGGCGTACGAAGGCGTCGGCGCCCGCGGCGCGCAGTGCCCGGCGCACCTGTTCGGGTGAGACGCGGTGCGGCCCGGCGGCGACGGTCTCGGCGACGGTGCCCTCGCCCAGGACCGGGCGCTCGAAGGCGAAGGTGACCTCGGTGCGCAACTCCCCGTGCGTCAGCCGGTCGAGACGGACACCGTCCAGCAGCACCCGACCCTCGTCGGGGTCGATCAGCCGGCCGGCCACGGCGGCGAGGACGGATTTGCCCGCTCCGCTGCGCCCGACGACGGCGGCGGTCGTGCCGCCCGGTACCCGCACCCCGTCCGCGCGCAGCACCTCCCTTCCGTCGCGCAGCACCCGGACCCCGCGCAGTTCGAGAGCGCCCGTTCCGTCGGCGGGCAGGCGTCGAGTGCCGTACTCCAGGGCCGGCAGCCGTTCCAGCGCCTCGGTGCGCTCCCGGGCCCGACGCCCCCGCACGACCGCGGCGAGCAGCGTCGCCGCGCCACCGACCCCGGCGGCCAGCTGGGCGTAGCGGCAGGCGGCGAGGAGATCGCCGACGCTCAGGCCGCCCGCCGCGAGGCGCACACCGCCGACGGCCGTGGCGGCCAGGGTCAGCAGCGGCACGAGGACGCCGCTCCTGGCCAGCGCCCGGCCGTGCAGCGCCCACATGCGGCCGCCCAGCGCCCCGAGTTCCGACAGGGGCTCGAGGACGCGCCGGCGTTCGCGGGGCCCGGTCCCGGCGGCGGCGATGGTGGCCGCCCCTTCCAGGGCCTCCAGCAGCCGCGACGCGATCCGTGACTGCACCCTCTGGTACGCGGCCACAGACGCGCCGGTGTCGCGGGCGAACGCGCGCAGCACCAGCGCCAGCGCGGGCAGCCCGGCCAGGACGCACCCCGCAACCCACAGGTCGACGAAGGCCAGCGCCATGAGCGCACCGGCCGGTGTGACGAGCGAGGCCACCAGTGCCGCCCGGGCCGCGGGGGCGCCTCCGGCATCGGCGGCGTTGAGGGTGAGGCGGGTCCCCACGTCTCCGGGGGAGTACGGCCGTGCGCGGTCCGGTGCACCGTGCAGCAGGCCGGTGAGGGCGCGGGAGCGGATCGTCGCCGTCCACGCGGCGGTGCAGCGGCCGGTGAACAGCGCGGTGAGGCTGTCGAGCAGCACCTCGCCGGCGAGCAGCCCGGCGCTCAGGGCCGGCCAGAGTCCGGCACGGCCGCCGCCGCGCAGCAGCAGATCCAGGGTGTGGCCGAGCACGAGGGGCTGGGCCACGGTCACCACGGCGGAGGCGACCGAGCAGAGCAGTACCAGCAATGCGGGAACGCCTCCGGGCCCGGGGGAGCGTGCCCCCTTCGGAGTCCCGTCCGGCCTCGCGGGCTCGCGCCGCAGCCGGGTCCTGGTCGAAGGCACCAGCCGACTTCCTTCCGTCCGTCCCACGCCCCGGGGCGCCGGCCGCGCACCCGGCAGCTAGCCGGGCACAGCACCGGCGCCCCGGGCGGGAAGCCCGGGGCGCCGGTGCCGGACGACGCGGTCCACCGCGTCGCCGCGGCAGTCGGCCGGCGCGTCAGTTACAGGTCGTGACGCTCAGGCTGCTGTCGCCGCAGAGCAGCAGGCTCGCGCGGCTGCCCGACTCCACGTCGCCCATGGCCTCTTCCTTGGGCGTCTCCATCGACTGCAGGTCGAACAGGTTCATGACATTATCCCTTCGTACGGCAACGGGTTCTCTTTCGTTACGGCCCTTGGTGGGGCCGGCTCTGGGGCCGCCGCCTCGCGGGCAGCGGCGGAAGGAACGGCAGCCCGGCCGGCGGGTCGCCGTGGATCGAGGCGACGGCCAGGAGACATCCGGCCGTCCCGGTGGAGAGGTCCATCGACAGGCGCATCATCTGCTCGCCGGGGAAGGCGAGCCGGTCGCGGTAGGACATGGCGTGCCAGGACAGGGCGTCGATCTGGCGCCGGACGTCCTCGTCTGCGGTGCCCGGCCCGGTTGCCGCGGTGCGCCCGAGGAAGAGCACCATCCCGGCCACGCCGCGGTACAGCCCCGGCTGGGCGTAGAACATCGCCTGCGCCGCGGCCACGATCTCGTCCCTGGCCCGTGCGAACTCCTCGTCGTGGCGGTGCGCGAGGTAGTCGTCGAGCACCATGCCGATGCCGACGCTGCCCGCCCCCAGGTAGGGCATCGTGCGCCAGCCCTCGTCGACCTGGAGTGCGCCGCCTGCCCCCCGGACGCAGCGGGCGAGGTCCTGGCGGAGCGCGTCGCGGGCGAGGTCCAGCAGGCCGGTGTCCGCGGTGCGCTCGTACAGACGCAGGAAGGACAGCGCGCACCCCGCCGCCCCGTGGAGCAGTCCCGCGCGCGCCCGGGGCGAAGGCGACCCCCCGGGCCGTATGCCTCGCGTAGTCAGATCGGCGCAGCGCAGCGCCGCCGCATGCAGCGCGGCGTCGCCGGTGACCGCGGCGAGTGAGCCGAGTGCCAGACCCAGCCCGGAGGTTCCGCTGTGCAGGTCCGAGGCCAGCCGGTCGAAGGACTGGTCGAGCAGGAGGTCGACGAGGGCGAGCGCGCGGTCCCGATGGCCGAGGCGTTCCAGCGTCCAGGCGATCCCGGCCAGCCCGTCGTGGAAACCGAGCGGCATGCCCGACGGCGGCTCCAGAATTCGCTGCAGCAGCCACTGTTCGCCGTCCTCGTCGTGTCCGGCCCCGCTCTCGGCCAGCGCGTACAGCACGCCCGCCGCGCCGTGGCCGAACGCCAGCCCGCCGCCCGGAGTGGCGAACTGCGCGATGTCACCGGGGAAGAGGCGGTCCGTGCGCGACGGCGTCGCCGACGCGCGGATGGCCGCGGCCATCGAGTCCCGGCTGCGCGGCCAGTCACCCGGTTCGACGGGGACGACCGGCTCGCGGGGCACCACCGCCCAGGCGGCGGCGGCCCCCTCCGTGATCTCCTTGACTGCCGCGTCCAACAGTGCCCGGTCCACGGGAAACTGACGGACGATCACATCAGCAAGATGCTCCGTTTTGCGCCGGTCGACGGCCAGCAGGCTGGTGAGCGGCAGGAACAGCGCGAGCCGCAGACAGGCCAGCGCGTACCGATCCACCGCGATACCCCGCCGCTCGGGCGGTGCCACAAAACCCGGGTTCGCGACGGTCTGCCGGCCCGGCTCGCCGATCAGGTGCGCCCCCTCGAAGTCCAGCAGGGCGACGCTGCCGTCCTCGCGGACCATGATGTTGAACAGGTGCAGGTCGTTGAAGACCACTCCCCGCGCATGCACGTCCGCGACTGCCTGCTCCACCCGGGCGTGGATGTCGAGCGCCCACGTGGTGTACTCGGCCAGCCGCTCTTCGCCCGGGTCTGCCTCGATGAGCGGATGACGGCGTGCGAAGAACGTGTTGAGCGGCTTGCCGTCAATGTACTCGAGGACGAGGAAGTGATGCTCCCCGACGGTCAGGTGGTCGAGCACCTCAGGCGTGCAGTCGAGCCCCGACAGCCGCTCCAGCGCCCGGCGTTCGCGATGCAGCCGGGTCACCGCGTCGGCCCCGTCGGCGGCCAGTCCGGCGTAGGGGCGGGCCTCCTTGAGGACGACGCGCCGACCGGTACGGGTGTCCCGGGCGAGATACACACCCCCGCCGTTGGAGAAGTGCAGCGCCGACTCGATCGTGTACGGCAGTCCAGTGACGGTCACCGCGGCACGGGCGTCAAGGTGCGGGCGCAGGAAGGCCGGTGGGGAAACCCAGTCGGGCACGCGGAACACCGGTCCGCGCGGGTCGGGCACCAGCATGCCGTCCGGCCGGGCCACGGCGGGCCGCAACTCACCGGTCTCGTCGTAGCAGTTGCGGCGGGTGAAGCCCCCGTACCGGACGTGCACCGGGCCGTCGCCGAGCCGCAGGTCGCTCAGGATGTGCGGGCCGGGTTCCCCGGCCAGCAGGCCCGACAGCTCACCCGCTAGCTGCTCGAACTCCGCCTCGTCGGCCGGGTACACGGTGATGAACTTGCCGCTGCCGGCCCGGTCCGCGTACTTGGCGTTGCGCTGGTGCAGCAGGTAGCGGCTGGGGACGAATTTGAACGCAGTGCCGCGGGCGAGGCAGTGACCGTACACGCGCTCCAGCACGGAATCGGCGTTGTCGAGACAGGCGGAGACGTGGATCTTCCAGCCCTGGTCGGGCAGTTCGGCATCCACCGGGCGCAACGACAGCCAGTCCCCGCTTTCATTGCGCTTCCACCCCTCCGGGACGGGCAGGGAGGCGGCGGCGTACCGGGAACGCCCGTCACGGGTACCGGGACCCATGCGGTGCGGAGCGTCGTAGAAGTACGGATCCGCGTCGCAGTACACGGCGTAGCCCTTGTTCACGCCTTCTCCCTCCCCCTGGTGGGTGACGGGAAAGACGCTGTCACGCGGCGCACCACGCACAACAGTCACCACCGTCATGACTCCGAGGTGCGGAACGCACAGGTAACTTACCGGCGCCGGACGCCCGTGCTCAGGCCCCGAGAGGCTCATCCCTCGCATGTCCTCGCGCTCGACGCGCGACTTCGCGCAGGACGGTGCCCGCCTCGGCGAGCCACCACGCGTCTCCCGATTCTCTGGCCTTCGTGATCCGTGTCGCGACTCCGTCCACAGGGTGGCCGCCTCAGCATCAGCCGGTGCCCAGTGGGCAGCCGGTCGCTGTCGACCAGTGGGTGCGTTCGGCCAGAAAGTCGCGGTAGAGGTTGCGGAACAGGCGCCGCCGGTGCCCGCCCGCTCCATCAGACGGGCGGCCTGCGGCAGGTCCCGCCCCGGGTCGTCGGTGCGCCGGAACCGTGTAGGCACCAGCTCGGCAGCCTTCTCGAGCCCCCGGCGCCCGGGGTTGGCGATGGGCGTGTCGAGAAAAAGGCGGCGGTGACGGCGGGGACGATGTGGTCCCGCGGCGAAGGTGGCTCCCGGCGCGGCGGTGAGGGTGAACGAGCGGTGCCTGGCGGTCATCGGGCCCCGCTCTGCAGGGCGCTGTCTGCCTCGACATCGATGGCGCGAGTCAGGAGTGTGGAACTGCCCTGCACCTCGTCGGGATCAGCACCCATGGCCAGCAGGCGGGCCAACGTCTCGGCATCCTCATGCCCGACGCGACGGCCAAATGAGCAGGCGTCCAGAAGTCGTTCACGGCGGCAATTCAACCGGCCCCGCCCTTGCCCACCACGGGCTTCCTCTTCTGTCCAGATCGAAGATGTGCAACTGGACGTCGGACTGGCAGTGGCCGCACGCCCGCACACCGGAGCTGAGAAGGCGGCGGGCCTCGTCGCGGTCGACTGTGCGCCAGCGCGGCCCGGTCATGTGGCAGCCGCCCGCGTGGATCTCCGCGGGCTCGCGACCGCCGCCGATGCCGAAGGCGGCGACCCAATCGGGCGGCGCGGGCAATCCGTCCCTCGCCCGCTTCACCCGGCCCGACCCCTCTGACCAGGAGAAGAACGGCTACTTGTACGCGAGCGGCGATCCCGTCAACAACATCGACCCGAGCGGCCTGTTCGGATGGCCGGACGTCGGAGAGGGGCTTGGAGTCTTCGCAGGAGGCGTCCTCGGTGTGGCAGCAGCTGCCACAGTCTGCAGGCGGGGCCAGACGTCGGCCTCGGGTCGACCGCGGCCGCCGGGGCAGCAAGCACCATGTGATCACCGACCGGCACGGAACTCCCCTTGCGGTGTCGTTGACCAACGGAAACCGTCACGACGTCACCCAGCTCATGCCCTGCTGGACGCGATACCCCGCATCCGCGGCCTGGTGGGCAGGCCACGTCACCGACCGCGGCGGCTGCTCGCCGACCGCCGCTACGACAAGTACCGACGGCTCCTCCGCGCTCGCGGCATCACGCCGAAGATCGCCCGCAAAGGCATCGCCCACGGATCCGGCCCCCGGGCAGGACCAGGTGGGTCGTCGAGCGAACCCACGCCTGGCTCCATCAGTTCAAGCGCCTGCGGACCCGCTACGAGATACGAGCCGACCCGCACCTCGGACTGGTCCCACTCGCCTGCAACATCATCTGCTTGAGACGAGTCCGAACCTCATTCTGAAATGATCGATAAGAGACCCAGCCAACGATCAGCTGCGGTTTCGGCCGTGCTCGCGCACTCCGGCGGCAAGGACTCCCACCGCGAAGACCAGGACGAGGATGAAGGTGGCGATACCGAGGACGTCCTGAAGACCACTGGCCAGGCCGCTGTAGCCCACGTCGACGCCGAAGATCAGAGAGCACACGCCCGCGACGAGGGCCGTCCAGCCAAGCCAGCCAGGGATCCGGCGACTGACGAGAATGGCAGCCCCGAAAAGCGCGAGGGTCAGCCCCAGCATGACGCGGAAGTAGCTCTGGAACCCCCATTCCAGCCAGCGCACCGTCTCGGCGTTGGCGAAGCGGATCTCCTTCTCCCTGCCAGAGGCGCTGACCCACGAGTCGACGGCCTGCTTCAGCCCCACACCGTCGAGCCCCTGCAGCGCAGCCCAGATTGCAGCAGTCGCAACAGCTGCTGCCGCCCCGAGTTGCGCAACCAGGATGGACCCTCCTACCCCGCGCAGTACGCGGTACAGCACGAGCAGGCCGCTCAACGTCATCAGAACGCCGATGAACTGGCCAAGATGAACGGCGACCCAGCTGCTGCTCTCCGCGTACTCGGTGAAGATCGCGGGGTGGTCGTCTTCCTCCCCCGAAGGATGAAGTGCCGCGGTCAGAATGACATTGAGAAGGAATCCCCCGAGCATGAGTCCGCCGGCGATCGTCAGCCCACGTCGCCGGAAGCCAGCTGTGTCCACCCCTTCGGCACCCCGCACACCTGGACTCATGAACGGTCCCCAGTCTTCTCGACGTCACCGACCGACGTACTTGAGGATCACCAGATGCAGCCGCTGTCCCGCGACACGCGAGTCCACTTCACCTGAACGAGGTCCAGTTGCGGCCGATTGCGCCAGTGCCGCGGAGGCTCAGCCCGCGCAGAACGAGCGGATCCCGCTACCGCGGTCCTCTACCGCTGGTAGACGACCGTAGGCACGGTGGCCGATGACCTGTGCCGTACGAAGGAAGGCGATTTTGGTGGCCGGTGTACACGGCCACATGGCGTGACGCGAACCGAGGGGGGACAGAGCACGTGGGCCCCGTCCACGAACGCCCGAGGCTGTCACCGGCCGTCCCCAAATATTCCAGCAGTGGTTCGTGTCCTGAGCTGCGTTTTCGGTAGTGGCAGTGGTGGGCGACGGCCTGGCGTTGTCTTCTCCAGGCCGACCACTTCAGTGCGTGGGTGACGGGGTCGCGGTCGGCTCGTGGGTGGGGCAGGAGAGCGTCCAGGAGTCACCGAATATCGTCGACCGGGCTGGGTCCGCTTTTGGGCCCCTGCGTGCGGCCCGGACGTGGGAGGAATCGATCACCGCCCGGGACCAGTCCAGCTGGTTCTTCGACCGCAGCCTGTTCAGCAGCAGCTGGTGGAGCTGGTCCCAGACGCCTGCCTCGTTCCAGACCGCGAGGCGGCGCCAGCAGGTCATGCCCGAGCCGAAGCCGAGCTCCTGGGGCAGATACTCCCACTGGATGCCGCTGTGCAGGACGAACAGGATCGAACGGCTCGATCAGCGACCACAGTCGTCCGACACTATCCACGGCCGCAACTGACGCTTCCCCGTGACCACACCAACGAACGATCAAGCCCCTTGGCCGGTCAGGGGGTGACGATGTGGCCGGTGCGTGGCGAGGTCCGACCCGACTGGACCTCGTCCCAGACCCGCTCGAGGGCCTGCGGGCCGCTGCTGTGCACAATGTCGACCCACGCCTCGGCCACGGGCAGGAACTCCTTCCACGCCGCGGCGAAACGATGGTCCAGCCCTTCGCGCCCCCAGTCACCGATGCGCTTGCGCATCTGGTCGGGGGCGAAGAACATCCCCGGCCCCGTCTCCGCCAGGGTGCCGGCGGGTGCCGGTGCCTGGTTGGTGATGCCGACGACCACCTCGTGCACCAGGAAGTCGCCCAGGTGGGCACCCAGCCGCTCGGACAGCTGCTCGTCGCCCGCGAAATCGGCGTACAGCGTCCGGGAGCGTGGCAGCCGGGCCGCGTCCTCGTAAGTCAGTACCCGGTCGTAGCAGCCGAGGCCCTCGGTGAAGGCGAGATTGCGGGCGGAGGTGAGCCCGACCACCTCGCAGCCCTGCCCCTGGAGCAGATGGGCGGCGCCGTACGCCGTCTTGCTCGATGCAGACGACAACACGACGGTCGTCGCGCCCAGCCAGGCGTTGTCCACCAGCCAGTCGGCCAGCATGAACGAGGTCCAGAACAGCGGACGGTACAGCACGTGCAGGTCCTCACGGCCGGTTTCGTAGGCGAGGTCGCCGGTGGTGAGGGCATAGGCGTTGTAGGGCCGGGGCAGCGGCACGCGATGGGGGCTGGCCTCGCGGAAGCCGCGTGCGTCGACCCGGTCGGGGCGAACCAGCAGGTGGCTCGCGGACGGGTAATAGCCGTAGTAGCGGCTGCCGGTCTCGATGCCGTCGACCCGGGAGGCGACGACGTCGGCGAACCCCCAGAGAGGGACGATGCCCCAGCCTGCGCGGGGCGCGGGGAAGAACTCCCAGTAGCGGAACGAGTCGCCGAGCGCGGCGTAGGTGACGTTGTTGGCGGTCAGGCCGACCCGGTCGACGCGCAGCAGCGCCTCGCCGTCGCGCACCTGGGGGACGGGGGCGTCGGCCAGCTCCGAGGTCGACAGGTCGTCGCGGCGGACGAGCAGGTTCCAGGCGGTCGCAGCAGTGGTGTGGTCCATGGCCGGGAACGTACTTGAATCCGGATTCGGATTCAATAGTGGGTTAGGGTACCCACATGCTTCCTCCTGACCCTGGAACCGAACGGCCCGTCCAGCCACAGCGGGCTGGGACGCGTACCCGGCGTGGCATGCGCACCCGGGATGCACTGGTGGCCGCGGCCCGCCGGATCTTCGAACGGGACGGCTACCTGGACGCCCGCATCGTCGACATAGCAGCTGAAGCCGGAGTGGCCACCGGCAGCTTCTACACGCACTTCGCGTCCAAGGAGGACGTGTTCGCCGCCGTCCTTGAGAGGCTGCAGGGCGAGATGCTGCACGCCGGAGTCGGTCACAGCAGTGACAACGACGGAAACGGCGGACGCAAGGGCCTGTGGCGAGGGGTCGAGGATGCGAACCGCGCCTACCTGGAGTCATATCGGCGCAACGCCCCACTGATGGCCGCCATGGAGCAAGCCGCCGCCGTCGACCCGCGGTTCGTCGAAGTGCGACTGGAGCGGTCGCGCGTGTTCATCGACCGCAGTGCCGCCGCCATCGCCCGCCTCCAGCTGTCGGGTCTGGCGGACCCGGAGCTCGATCCGGAGATCACCGCCCGGGCTCTTAACGCGATGGTCAGCCGGCTTGCGTACGTGACCTTCGTCCTGGGGGAGTCCGTGCCCTTCGACACGCTGGTCGAGACCGTCACCCGGCTTTGGACGAACGCGTTGCGCATGCCGCGGGCTGAGCCCGAGCGACACGGCTTGTGATCCGACTCACGGGCGAGGCAGTCATGGTCGGTGGTTGACGGCGGCGCCGCACACCCGCAACGCTGACCGCCAAAGATGAGCAAGCGCTTAGTCAGTGAGGGAGTGGCTGTTGATGAGACGCCGCATGTTCGAAGCGGATCACGAGGCCTTCAGGGTTTCCGTACGAGAGTTCCTGCACCGCCACGTCCACCCGCGCACCGACGAGTTCATCGAGGCGGCCGCGATTCCCCGCGACATATGGATCGAGGCCGGCAAGCAGGGATTCCTTGGACTGGAGATCCCCGAGGAGTACGGGGGCGGCGAAGCGCGCGACTACCGCTACAACACCGTGCTGGCGGAGGAACTGGCCAAGGTGACCGCGGCACTCTCCTCCTGCCTGGGCATCCACACCGACATCGTTGCCCCCTACCTGGTCGATCTGACGACCGAGTGGCAAAAGCGCCGCTGGCTGCCCGGCTTCTGCTCCGGGGAGATCGTGACCGCGATCGGGATGACCGAGCCCGGCGGCGGCTCAGATCTCGCGGCCCTGCGCACCACCGCGGTGCGGGAGGGCGACACCTGGATGCTCAACGGGTCGAAGACCTTCATCACCAACGGCTACTCGGCCGACCTGGTCGTGGTCGCCGCACGGACCAGCCCCGAGAAGAAGGCCCATGGCATCACCCTGTTCGGCGTGGAGACGGGGATGGAGGGCTTCACCCGGGGACGCAAGCTCGACAAGGTAGGGCAGACCGAGTCCGACACGGCGGAGCTGTTCTTCGACAACGTCCGGGTTCCCCACACCCACGTCATCGGCGAAGTCGATCGTGGCTTCGTTCACATGATGGAGCGCCTGCCCCAGGAACGCCTCGGAGGGGCCGTCGCCAACCTCGCGCACGCCGCGCAGATCCTCGCGGAAACCATCGAGTACACCAAGCAGCGCAGGGCCTTCGGCCAGCCGATCGGCTCCTTCCAGTACAACAAGTTCCTGCTCGCCGAACTGGTGACGCAGATGGAGGTGGCCCAGGCGTTCGTCGACCAGGCGGTCATGGCACACAACGACGGCGAACTGACCGCCGTGGACGCGGCGAAGGCCAAGTGGTGGTCCGCGCAGGTACAGAACGACGTGCTCGACGCCTGCGTCCAACTGCACGGCGGCTACGGCTTCATGAACGAGTACCGGGTGGCCCGGGCCTGGCGCGACGCCCGGGTCACCAAGATCTGGGCCGGGTCGAACGAGATCATGAAGGAACTCATCGGCCGCGACCTCGGTCTGTGACCGCAGCCACGCTGGACGGCCTGCCTGCCATCTGCCCGCCAGCAGCGTGGTCGCCGTTGTCGGCGAGTACGGCTCCGGCAAGACCTCACTGATCGAACTGCTGTGCAAGCTGTACCAGCTGCACGCTGGCACAGTCCGCGTCAATGGCATTGACCTCGCCCGTCTGGTCGCCGCGGACTGGCACGCCCGCACCAGCGCGGCGTTCCAGGACTTCGGCCGCTTCCAGATCCTCTTTGGGCAGACCGTCGGGCTCGGCGACGTGCGGCGCCTCGTGGACCGCGAGGCGGTCCACGAGGCGGTCCGCGCGGCCGACGCCGACGCGCTGGTCCAGCGCCAGCCGAAGGTACGAACACCCAGCTCGGGCGCCGCTTCGACGGTGTGGACCTGTCCGAGGGGCAGTGACAGAAGACCGCACTGGCTCATGCCTCGATGCGGCGGACGCCGCTGCTGTTCGTACTGGACGAACCCACCGCCTCGCCGGACGCGCCCAGCGCGCACGCCATCTTCGAGCGCTACTTGGCGCGCGCGTGAACTGTGCGCGCGTATCGGAACCATCACCGCCATCGTCTCGCACCGCTTCTCCATGGTCACCGACGCGGATCTGATCCTGGTGCTGCACGCCGGACGCATCGCCGAGTCCGGTACCCACGACGAACTGCTTGCGACCGGCGGACGTTACGCGCAGCTGTACGGCATCCAAGCCAAGGCATATGCGGCTGGCTGAACCGCCGGTGGTGGGCCGGGCCGGGAGCGGGCCGCCGGCGAGGGGCGTGACGGTCGACGGGGCGGCCGGAACAGGGAGGCGGCGGTGGCCGCCGCCCTGGCCGCCCGGCTCGGCCGGCGGTGGTGCTCGACGGACGAGCTGTACCGCGCTCGCGCCGTGGTCTGCCGCCGAACCGGCGACCGGGCGTCCGTCGACGACATCCGGTTCGGGGCCGACCGGACGTCGGACTGCCACCCACAGCCCACGTACAAGGGTCAGCGAATCGACAGTTTGCGCGGGTCGGCCGCGGCCGACGCCGATTCGTTCGCGGACGACCCGCGTGTCCGGGCGGCCGCCGCCGCCGAAGTACGCCGGTTCGTCGTCGGCCGTCACGCTGTCGTCGAAGGGCGTGGCCCTAACCAGGCGTTCCCGCGGGCCGCGCTGCGCCTTCACCTGGGGGCGTCACCGGCGCAGCGCGCACGGCGGCACCGGGCCGGGCTCGAACTCGACGCCGCACGGCCGGAGGCCTCTCCGCGGCTCGGCATGGTGGCTTGGGACCGGGGCTCGTGTTCGCTGCATGACACCGTCTCGCGGCTGCATGAGCGCGTGAAGGTCGCGTTAGGCCGGCGACGGCGATCCGTGTGGGTGGTCATACCGGCTCGCCGCAGCCGGGACGAACTGGGCCTGGGCCTGCCGAGGCTGACGCCCGCGGCGGCCGGTAGCGACAGTGACGTGCAGATCGTGGTCGTCGACGACGGTTCGCCCGACGACACCGCCGCCGTCGCCTCAGCCAGCGGCGCTCGGGTGGTCTCGCTCGGCGCGTCGCGTGGCCGTAGCGGCGCCGCAATGCCGGTCTGCAGGTGGTGACGGGCGACGTCGTCGTCTTCTCCCCGACTCCGACATGCTCGTGGAGCCCGACTTCCTCGCCGAGCACCTGCGCCTGCACGAGGCCGCCAACGACACCGTGGTGGTCGGCTGCCGCCGCCATCTGCCGCCCGGCGTCACCGACCCGGCCGGCGGGGAAGTGCTCCGCCGGGACAGCCGTGAAGCCCTGCTGGATGTCTACTCCTACAACACGGTGTATCTACCCCGTCCCTGGTCGCTGGCGTACGGATGCAACGTGTCGGTCGACCGGTGGTTCCTGGAGCGGGCCGCGCCCGCCGGATTCGACGAGTCGTTCGTCGGCTGGGGCCTCGAGGACCAGGAGCTCGCCTACCGGCTCGCCGGGCACGGCGCGCGATGGGCGGCGTCAGTTGAGCAAATGACTCGTGCTGCGCCGCCTTCGAGGTGATGAAAATGATGCGCTTTCCGGAGCGGATCGACGGCGTCCGCGTGCAGGCGGCGAGGCCCGGCGCAATGCAGCATGCGCCGGGCCTCGGTGCTGGGGCGGTGCTGTCTGAGTGATCAGCAGTTGATTCGGTAGCCCGTGCCGGTGACGGTCAGGCTGCCGAGCTGGTACACCGACCGGGCGACGCCTCCGCATCCGGCGTAGATCCACTGGCCTTCCATCTCGAAGCCGAACTCGTCTGTCGGGACGTAGTGCAGCCCTGCTCGAAGAGGGCTCCAGCTCCCGTCCCTGTTCTTGGTCTGAGTACCGACGATGATTCGCTTTCCGCTGCAAGGTGTTGCGGAGTCGTCGATGTAGACCCGCCCCTTCGCGTAGCCATCGGCCCTCGCTCGGATGGGGAGTGTTTCCAGGTGGCTGGTGCAGGATGCGGCAGCAGTCTCTGCGGAAGCGGTGGAAGCTGGCGGCTGGGCTGCCTGGGCGGGGACGGCCGCTGCGCCGACGGTGAGTAGGGCTCCCCCAAGCACAGCGCCAAGGGTGGATCGGACGCTCATGGCGTACTCCTCAAGTGTTGTGGCGATTGCATGGCGACTGCAGTGCCAGCCTTTCGGCGGCCGGGCAGCACAGAGCCTGCTGGGCGTCGGCCGGGCGGATCAACCCATCCGGCTGTCCCGGACATCCGGCGTGTGTCCGGCCTGGTCAGAGCCATGTCCGGGTTCTGTCCGGAAGGCAGTTCTTGGCAGGAATCGGGGGTTGTGCGGGCGCCGTGCTCCCAGCCTGCGCACCACCCTGTCCGCCCTGGACATCGCTGCGGAGCTTTTGGCCCTTGCCGACCGGCAGAGTCCGGCGGGAGGTGCCAGCCGGTGAGCCGTGCATCGGACGGTCCGCACCCGCGTCCGCTCACTCCGAGCGACCGCCTGGACGCCATCGATCGTCCTGGGCCAGACCGCTTCCACCGCCTCGGACAGGCCCTTGAGCCCGTCACAGACCAGCATCAGCACGTCGCTCACGCCGCGGTTCTTTATCTCGGTGAGGATGTGCAGCCAGTGCTTGGCGCCCCGCCGCCGTCGCCGGCCCACAGACCGAGAATTTCGCGCCGGCCCTTGGTGGTGACGGCCAGGGCCACATAGATGGGCCGGTTGGCGACCGCGCCGTCGCGGATCTTCACGTGGATGGCGTCAATGAAGACCACCGGATAAACGACGTCGAGCGGCCGGTTCTGTCATTCGGCCATGCCGTCCAGGACCTTGTCGGTGATGGTGGAGATGGTCTGCCGGGAGACCTCGGCCCCGTAGACCTCCGCGAGATGGCCTGGGCCTGGATCTCACCGGTGGTCAGGCCCTTGGCGGCCAGCGAGATGACCATCTCGTCGACACCGGTCAGACGCTTCTGCCGTTTCTTGACGATCTTTGGCTCGAAGGAGCCGTCCCGGTCTCGGGGGCGTGATCGGCTGAAGCTGTTGAGGCGTGATGTGCGGGCGAGGCAGGTGTCTGTAGACCTCCCGAGCGACGACGTTTAAAACAGCGGATGATGTCCTTCTTCGACATGCCTTGAGCGGTGCGGCGGGCAACGTACTCCTGCGTTCGGCGATCGTGTCGCATGCGGACGATGACGATGGTGTGCAGAGCCCGGTTGGCCTGGCGGTCACCTCCGCGGTTGAGCCGGTGCCGGTTCGTACGGCCAGAGGACGCCGGGATGGGTGCAGCCGCGCAGAGGTGCGCGAAGGATGCCTCCGACCGGAGCCGCTCGGGGTTGTCACCAGCGGTGATCAGGAGCTGGCCGGCAGTCTCGGGACCGACACCCGGCAGAGCGACCAGCTGAGGTGCGGCCCTCGTCACCAGGGGCTTCAGCTCAGCGTCCGTATCGGCGATCTCCTGGCAGAGCGCCCGGTATCGGCGGGCGAGACGCCGCAGAGCGGTCCTGACGGCGCAGGCCGGGTCCGCGAAATCGCCGATGGGACGGGAGCGGGCCAAGTGGTCGATCAGCTCCACCGTGGGCATTTTCCTGAACTGCTCGCGCACTTCGGCAGACGCGGCGATGATCAGGGTGCGGATCTGGTTGATGGCCTGGGTACGGGCCTTGATGGCTGAGCTGCGGGCCACCCCGCAAGGCGCGTATGGCCTCAGCGATGCCGTCGCGGGACTTCGGCATTCCCTTTGCGCGGCCCGAGAGCACGGCCGTTGCCGCGGCGTAGGCATCAACGGGGTCGGACTTGCCATTGTCTCTTCGGGCCTTGCGGTCGGGCCGGTCGACCTCCACGACGGTGATGCCGTTCGCCGTCAGGAACCGAGCCAGCTCGGCGCCGTAGGCGCCGGTCCCCTCCACTCCGACAGCGAGGACCTCGCCATGCGAGCGCAGCCAATCCAGTAGCTGCTGGTAGCCAGCTGGGCTGGTGGGGAATGGCCCTGTGGCCAGGTGACGGCCGACCGTGTCGATGACTGCGGCCTGGTGGGTGTCGGTGTGGGTGTCGATCCCGCCGATGACGGCGATCTCATCCGCTGCCATGCTGGTGTCTGCTGTTCCTTCCGTACGGCACATGAGGTGCGGCACGCGCGCCGGTCCGGGCAGACGGACAAGACAGTGATGGGACCTTTGGCCGGGCTCCTGACTTGTTGAATCGAGCCCAGATGCTCGGTCTGCAGCCGTAGCGTCCAGGGTGTCGGTCGGCACGGGCCCGCAGTGCTCCTTGCCGCCTTCGGGCTGGCTCACTGATAGCGTGCCGCCGCCGGCCGGCACCCGCGCGGTGTGGCTCGACAGAGGCATGAAGGTGACGCAGTGACTTCGAGTCAGGGTGCCCACCGCACTCCCCTTCCTGTCTCATCGAGTGCGAGGGCAGCAGCCTGTGATCCTGATCGGTGTCGATCCCCACAAGTCGTCCCACACCGCCGTCGCCGTCGACGCCGCCGGCCACCAGGTGGCCCAGCGCCGGTTCGTGGTCAACGCCGGAACCTTCCGCCAGCTGCTGCGCTGGTGCGAGCAGTGGCCCGACCGACGTTTCGCGGTCGAGGGCGCCGGCGGCCTGGGCCGCTCGCTCGCCCAGCAGCTGGCCGCCGCAGGCGAGAACGTGGTCGACGTGCCCTCCACCCTGTCGGCCCGGGCCCGGCTGCTGGCCACCGGCGGAGACCGCAAGACCGATGCCAAGGACGCCCTCCACGTCGCCCAGGTCGCCCTCTTCCGCCATGACCTGCGCGTCGTGGTCCCGGAAGACCAGACCACGATTCTGCGGCTGCTGACCGAGCGGCGCGACGACCTGGTCCACGAGCGCACCCGCGTCCTCAACCGACTCCATGCCGTCCTGCGCGATCTCCTGCCCGGCGGAGCACCCACCGGCTTGTCGGCCGACAAGGCTGCCGCCTTGATGAAGGGCATCCGGCCGGTGACGGCCACCGACAACTGCCGCCGGGACATAGCCCGTGACCTGCTGGCCGACCTGCGCAGACTGGACCGGCAGGTCAAGGACAACGAAGCCGAAATGCGCGAGGCCATCGCTGCGACCCGCACCACGCTGACCACCCTGCCGGGCCTGGGCACCGTGCTGGCCGCGAAGGTCCTCGGCCACATCGGGGACATCAGCCGGTTCCCCACCGAACACCACTTCGCCAGCTACACCGGCAGCGCACCCCTGGACGCCTCCAGCGGCAACAACGTCCGCCACCGGCTCAACACCGGCGGAAACCGTGCGCTCAACTCGGTCCTGCACACCATCGCCGTCTGCCAGATCCGCGACGGCGGGCGCGGGCAGGACTACTACCTCCGCAAGATCGCTGAGGGGAAGACCCCTTCTGAGGCTCGCCGGGCACTCAAGCGACGCCTGTCCAACGTGGTCTACCGGATCATGAAACGAGACCAGCGGAACCACCTCGCTCAAGCCGCTTGACACACAGAGGCGCTATGAAGTCACGGACGCCCGATCGGCCGCGCGCAGCAGCACCGCTTGGGAGATCGACAGTTCCAAGCGAGGACAACCCAAGTGCCGGTCAGCTGCCGGGTCAGACCTCCAAGCGGTGCCGCGGGCTGCATCAACGCGGTCAGCTGCTGCAGCAGTCCGCCCTCACCAGTCAGTTGCAGACCCGCAGCCGGGGCCCGGCTCACCAGCTTGTCGATCAGCTGGTCGTCCACGGCCTTCGCCGACAGATCCGCTGCCGACTCGACAGCCTCGTGCTCGGCCACGTTCTCACTCGTCATCGATGCATCTTCCATGATCGGGAGTTACACCGAACGATTGACAGTGCCGCACCTGGTCGTCCGGGAACTGCAGACACTCCTCGCCCTCTGGGCCGGCACCTGCCCCACCTGCCACCGCGACATACCCACCCCGATACGAACCTGACCAAGCCCTGCTAGTGTCCTGCGCCGGAGATCCGTCGGCAGAAGTTGGCGAGGGAGTCGAGGATTTCCTCGGCTGTCTTGGTCCAGATGAACGGCTTGGGATCTTCGTTCCAGTCTTTGACCCACGCGCGGATGTCGGCTTCGAGGGCCTGCACGTTCTTGTGTGCGCCACGGCGGATCTTCTGGTCGGCGAGGAAGCCGAACCACCGCTCGACCTGGTTGATCCACGAGGAGCCGGTCGGTGTGAAGTGCATCTGGAACCGGGGGTGTTTGGCCAGCCACGCCCTGATCGCGGGAGTCTTGTGGGTGCCGTAGTTGTCACAGATCAGGTGGATCTGGAGATGCACGGGAACCTCCTTGTCGATCCTGGTCAGGAACTTCTTGAACTCGGCCGCCCGGTGCCGGCGGTGCAGGGCGGTGATGACCTCGCCGGTGGCGACGTCGAACGCGGCGAACAAGGTGGTCAGGCCGTTGCGGATGTAGTCGTGGGTGCGCCGTTCAGGCATGCCGGGCATTATCGGCAGCACCGGCTGGG